>JAFZRP010000111.1 GCA_017619795.1 Treponema sp. | reverse complement strand
GCCGATGAAGGTTAAATCATCACCGGGTAAAAGACAGTAATCCTTAGCAAGCGAAATCTCGCGAGCCGCTGCCTGTGCTTCTTTTTTCGAAAGAGCTGGCACTGCCTTTTTTACAAGAATCGCCATATCATCATCATCATAAACTGTAAACGACGGGACAAGCCCTGCTTCTTCGGAATAGCGGCGCAAAAACCAGGAACCAAACGAATGGAAGGTTCTTATCTGTGAATAAGCTGCCCGTTCATCCATGGCAACTGCACGAGTTCGCATTTCGTCGGCGGCTTTTTTAGTAAACGTTACCGAAAGAATTGAATACGGATTTACGTTTTTCTGATTTATGAGATAAGCAATTTTTGTAGTAATTACGCGGGTTTTTCCGGAGCCGGCTCCAGCCAGAATGAGCAGTGGATTTCCTTCGTGAGTAACTGCAGCAAGCTGTTCTTCGTTCAGCACGGAAAGATATTGTTCAATATCCTTTTCAGTAGAACTATCACTGTTTTCCATGCTTTTTTCTCTTTTCTATGTACATCTCTTTGTCAGCAACAGTAAGCAGCTTTTTAAGAACAGTTGAAGCTTCAAGGTCGGCGGCACCAACACTAATTGAAAGCGTAAACGGAAGTCCCTCTTTTTCGGCAGCTTTTTTATCTGCCTCTTCAATCTTTTGTTTAACCTCTTCAACCTGTTCCTTCAAAAGACCAAGGGCAACAACACCAAATTCATCACCGCCAATTCTTCCAATTACGTCAGACGCACCAAAGATTTCTTTCAGAACCTTTGCCTGAAGTCTAAGCGCTCTGTCTCCCATATCGTGGCCATAGGTATCGTTTATTGTCTTAAGATTATCAACATCCATAAAGAAAACAATACCGGCAGAACTCTTTTCCTGCATAATATCGAGCGTCTGCTGACCAGCCTCGTAGAAGCCGCGCCTGTTTCTGATTCCGGTAAGTTCATCCAGCTTTGTTTCCTGCATAAGCTTTGCATTTTCGTTTTCGAGCTGTTCGGTTTCGTTAATCCTCTCGGTATACTCAAATGCCTGAGAAACGGCTGTACTTATAATCTTCAAGTAAACGTTGTAATTTGCAAACTCGGTTCCAGTAACACGGCAAATCATAAAGCCGTAATTCGACTCACCGCAGAAAATCGGCTGGAAAACATATACGCCAGGGTTATCTGAAAACTCGTTCGTTGCAAAAAGCTTTTCCCTTGGATTAAAGAAAATACCCGGACGGAAATAATCCTTATCGTTATCTCTATCGGAGAACATATACATTTCCATTTCCTTTGGCAGCGTAATATCATCTGTAGAATCGAGGAAAATAGGTTCGCGGTAGAAATTGAGTGATATTGATGAAAAATCAATCTCGCGAATAATAAACTTAAGGTTGTAGAAAAGCTGACGCAGTGTATTTGCACCACGGAGCATATCCATAATGGTGATGAGGTTGTTTTTGTAATCAAGATCGTTTACAAACTTAAAAAGATTTGTACTGTTTCGGTCTACTTCACCACAGGTAACTCCACGGAAATCCTTGTATTCACAAAGCTGGTTTGTCATAGAAACACAACCACAAGTCTGTCTGTACTTTGCAGAAAGCTGGGTATAATGAACTTTAGGAACTGAAACGTCACAAACAAGGTCCCAGGCCATTTCTGCAGCTTCGTAGCCCTGATTCATAATCTGCTGATTGACTGTAGAAAGCTTCGGTTTTGAAAGAGTTGCTACAGGAGAATCATCAAAGCCTATGATTTTAAGCTCGCCCGGAACCCTTATACCAATTTTTTCAAGAACGCGCATACAGCCTATAGCCATCATATCGTTAGCAGAAACAATTGCATCAAAAGTAACGTCCTTTCGCGATTTGATTTTTTCGCCAAATACTTTTTCTGCATTAAAGTCTGTAAAACCGCCGTCCCAAACTAATTCAGGATCAAACTCAAGTCCGTTATCTGCAAGAGCTTCCTTGAATGCGTCAAAGCGTTCAAAGGCTTCCCTTGAGTTTGTTGAATTGGCAGACAAGAAACCGATTTTTTTACAGTTATGAACATTTTTCAGGTGCTCTACTGTCTGGCGGAAGGATTTTTTACAGTCAATAAGAACGGAATGAAAATTATCGCCTTCAAGCTCCAGCTCAATAGAAATTGAAACTACCGGTTTTGAGCTGAACTTTTTTACCGCATTTATAAAATTATCGTATTCAAGCTCTGGAGTTCCGCAATAAATTCCTGTTGCAACAATTATTGCATCAATTTCATCGGAGCGGAGAAACTCCATCGATGTCCAATACTGATAGTCAAAAATACAGATTGTACTGTGAGGTATTTTGGTCTGCGCAATGATAAATTTAACATCTTTATCCTTTGCAAAAGACGAAATTCCCCTAAGGAAGTCGTAGCTGTATTCCATTACTAGATTTGGAAGGATAACGGCAATAGTTTTCATATTTTACATTATACACGATAATTCGTGAAGAATAAAATTAAATTATAAACTTTAACAAACTTTTAGCAGATTTTTTCAAAGAAATGAACCTTGCATCCAAATCTACGCCTGTAACAGCCAGAATCTGGACCTCTACAACGTTTCCAGGCTTTACACATTCTGCTTCCTTGCCAAAGGTTCGCTCATATCGTACTACAACGCAGCCGTCAACCTCTGGTGCCTGGAACCAGGCTCGTCCAATTGCAAGTCCTTCATCACTTTCTTCGTCTTGAGAAAGCTCAATTATCTCTTCAATCAGCACGTTAAGCTTTTTTCCAACATATTTCTGAAGCTTCTGATACGTTATTTCAGACTGGATTTTTTCGATTGCCGCAGCCCGTTTTTTTGCAACTTTTGCAGGCACAGCCGGCTTCATTGAATATGCAGGAGTATCTTCTTCGCGGCTATATGGGAAGCAGCCTGCCCAGTCTGGAGAAATATTCTGTAAGAACTTAACTGTATTTTCTGCAGCTTCATCAGTTTCGCCGGGAAAACCGGTAAGGAATGTTGTTCTGAGTACAGTTTCCGGGTAGCTTTTGCGGATATCTGAAATAAGCTTCTGGTATTTTTCTGCTGTTCCAGTTCTATTCATCAGCTTAATGATTTTATCATCACCGCTTTGGAAAGGAATGTCAAAATACGGAACAAAGCGGGAATCCTTTTTCATTTCGGTAAGAATATCCTTCTTAAAATGGTCCGGATGAATGTAAAGCGGTCTTACAATAAAGTTACCTTTAATTTCTGCAATTTTAGAAATAAGGTAAGCGATTGGAGAAAGAGTTGTTTTTTCTGATTCTGCACAAGCTTTGTTTACTTCTTCCCGAATAGCACCATCTTCTTTTCCCGTACCGTAAGCCGCAATATCCTGCCCTATCAGGTTGATTTCGTAAATACCGTTTTCTGCAAGCTTTTTAATCTCGTTTACAATTTCTGAAACAGGACGGCTTCTTAGCTCACCGCGGATAAGTGGAATTGCACAGAACGAACAATGATTAGAACAGCCTTCTGTAATCTTAACATACGCACTGCCAGGATAATTAAATAACAGCGGACGTTCTGCCGTTGAAATACCTTCCTGCGGAAACGTCTGGACAAAACGCTCATCATCATCATTTTTTTTATACTTTTTCATAAAGCCGGCAATTTCAGCTAAATTACCGTTGCCAAAGATTCCGTCCAGCTCCGGCATAGATTCAAAAAACAACTGCGAATAACGTTCTGCAAGACAACCTGTAAGAATAAGCTTTGCAGCCGGATAAGCGGTTTTAAGCTCGTATACTGCGTTTATTGATTCTTTTTTTGCTGACTGAATAAAGCCGCATGAATTAATTAGAATAAAATCTGCTTTTTCTGGAGATTGAGTATAACGGAATCCTTCTTTTTCAAGAAAACTAACAATTATTTCGGCGTCCGTCTGATTTTTGGCACAGCCGTGTAAATCGATATAAAAACTAGTCAAGTTCAATTACCACAAGCTTATATTTTCCGTCGGTATCTTTTATCCACTTAATGTCTTCTACAAGAACCTGTCCGGCAACACCAATATCAAGCTCAAAGGTTCTGGAATCTGCAATAATCGTAAACTTAACTGTATTGCTGTTAGAAATCCAGAGTCTGATACCGTTATGAGGATTTGCAGTGAAAACTTCACCACGAGAGAAATAAGTTTCTGAAGATTCGTAATTGTCTACGCGGCTTCTGAAAAGACAAGGTCCGCGGAAGCTTGCATTAAGCGTAAACGGATAAGCACGGTTGTCTTCAAGAATAATCTTCTGAGGATGTTTAGATTTTATATCTGTGATAAACGGAATTTCTTCTATCAAAGTTTCGTTCTGTGGCTGAGACTGGATTCCGTGTCTTGCAAGAATACTAAGCTCTACGCCACGATTTTCGTCGGTATAGGAAATGTCTGATACATAGACGATTAAGTCTGCAATTGAGTCGCCGTTTATATCAATCTCTGATTCTTCTGCAAGATCTGTGTAGAATACGCCGGATGGAGTGTCCAAGCCAAAGGAAGAAAGGGTGTCTCTTACTGTAAGGACAATCTGACCATTTTCGGTTGGAACAAGGAACTGGTCTCCCTTGTAAACGCGCTGTGTAAACTTAGAATCATCAAGCACATACTGTGCATTTTTTGAACTGTTTGTAACGACAACCTGAGAATCGTCCTCGGTATTTTTCCTTGAAAGCAGCAAAGCTGTAATTGTAACTGCAACAGAAACAAGAAAAACAACAGGAATTACAATTGCAGGAATAAGCCAGCGAGGTCTTCGTTTTGCAATAAGTCCTTCCGGTACAGGCGACTCCTGAATCTTTTTGTTGTTGTAAAGCTTGAGCATAAGCTCGGTATCAAGCTCAAGATAAGCAGAATAGTTTCTTAAAAAGCCAATCATATAGGCTTCGCCAGGAAAAACACTGCTGTCTTCGTCTTCAAGTCCCTGAAGATACTTTTTTTCTATTGATATTTCCCTTGCGATTTTATCAATGTCAAGACTTTTTTCTACACGAGTGTTATGAAGAATCTCACCAAAACTGTCCATTACAATTACTCCGCAAACAGGAAATTATTAAAGTTATTCGCTGAGGATGGAGGATCATAAATGAACCTTGCATCTGAAATGTCCTGATTTACTTTATAGTCAAAGAAATTGAAGATAAAGGTTTCGCCTTTTGGAGTTACGGCTTCAATTCTTCGAATAAGCTTTGTTTCCTCAACAACTGCGATTTTTATGTACTTAAAGGCTTCTGTATTGCTTTTCTTTGTAAGGATAAACTTTACGACCATTTCGTCGGAGCCTTTTTCAAGAGGTTCTGCGGTCTGTCCTGTTTCGTAGGCCACGGTATAGTAGCGGCTCAAAAGTGAAAGTCCCTGTGGGGTTGATAAAGAAGCGGCACTTCCGTTTTCCTGAGTAATTGCCTGCTGAAGTACAGCGGAAGAATCTGGAAGATAAATTGTAAGCATGTCGCCGTTAAAACAGATTACCTGATTTGCCGGTGATGAATAATCCATTCTTAATAAATCTGGTGATTTGAAGGACAGTTTGCCGGCTGTCTCCTGCTTTTCAATTTTTATTTCGAAATCGGCTTCGTAATCCTTAAGAGAGCCGTAATATTCAGATATCTGCTTAAAATATGCGCTTGCAGTTGTAATTCCCTGAGCAGAAAGTGCTGCGGCAAGAAAAAAAGCGGCAGCACACAAAATCATTCGTTTCTTCATAGCAATAGATTATAGCGTTAAATCGCGATGTTGTCACTATTTCTGTTCTGGAGTTTCTTCTGATGAAGCTGGAGTTTCGGAAGCAGCTGTTGTCTCTGCTGATGCTGCTGCTTCTTCTGCCACTGGCTCACAAAGCTCCTTGCAATGCTGTTCACCTTTGATTATTTCTGCAAACTCTTTTCCGTCCATAGTTTCTTTTTCCATAAGACGGTTTGCAATATAATCGAGCAAATCCTTATGATCGCTGAGAACCTTAAGTGCATATTCATAGCGCTCGTTCATTACTCGGGCAATTTCTTCATCAATATACTTCTGAGTTTCTTCACTGAACTCTCTTATAAGCTCCGGTTCACCACCGCTGTAACCGCGAACGCCTCTACCAAGCGTCATATTCTTAAACTTTTCGCTCATACCAAAATCGGTAATCATTCGCTTAAGGATATCGGTAGCACGGCTAATGTCGTTTGCAGCACCTGTAGAAATCTCGCCGAATACAACCTGCTCTGCGGCACGTCCACCAAGCATTACGTCAACTTCATTAATTAAGTCGCGCTGAGTCTGGAGAGTTTTTTCTTCTTCGTCGCGGTACTGTGTAAAACCACCAATTCCGTGAGAGCGTGGCACAACAGTTATTTTGTTTACAGGAGGATATTCAGGTGTAAACGCACCCATAAGAGCATGTCCTGTCTCGTGGTATGCAACAATCTTTCTTTCTTTTTCGTTTTCGCTGCGAGTCTTTTTCTTAAGACCAATGCTTACCTTATCAATTGCATCGTTGAAATCGGACATAGTAACCTTTTTACGACCATTGCGTACGGCAAGGATTGCAGCTTCGTTTACAACATTCGCAAGATCTGCTCCGGCAAAGCCTGTTGTTCCATGTGCAAGTGAAGTAAAATCAACATCGCTGTCGAGCTTAACGTTCTTTGCGTGGATTCTGAGGATTGCTTCACGACCTGTTACATCAGGCTTTTCTACAGGAACCTGGCGGTCAAAACGGCCTGGTCGCAGAATTGCAGGATCAAGAACATCAACACGGTTTGTAGCGGCAAGAACAATAAGACCTTTTTCATTATCAAAGCCGTCCATTTCTACAAGCAGCTGGTTTAAAGTCTGCTCACGTTCATCGTTGCTGCTAAAACCATTAGCACGGCTCTTAGCAAGAGCATCAATTTCATCTATAAAAATAATACAAGGAGCTTTTTCGCGTGCCTGCTTAAACAAATCTCTTACACGACTTGCACCAACACCGACAAACATTTCAACAAAGTCAGAACCTGAAATGCTGAAGAACGGAACTCCGGCTTCTCCTGCAACGGCGCGTGCCAGCAAAGTCTTACCGGTACCTGGATCACCAACGAGCAGAACGCCCTTTGGAATCTTTCCACCAATATCAGTATATTTCTTAGGCGACTTCAAAAAGTCTACAACCTCTACAAGCTCTTCTTTTGCTTCATCAACACCGGCAACATCAGAAAAACGGGTTTTAATCTTACCCTCTTCTACAACCTTTGCCCTGGAAGCACCAACATTGAAAATACTTCCCATTCCGCCGCCACCGGCTCCACCGCCCATTTTGCGGAAAATAAAGAAATAGAATATAAAGATAAGTCCGAACGGAAGGATAAGGTTTATAAGCAGCTGAATAAAATAATTATTCTGCTTCATTACGAATTTGTACTTAATTCCCTTTTCGTCGAGCAAATCTATAAAATTCTGCATAAGAACGGAAGCTGTTTTGTACTGCTCTGCACTTTTAATTGTCTTTGGCTGGAAAAGCTGAAGTCCTTTCTCACTTCCAGAACCAAGATTTACTGAAGAAGAAGGTCCGTAACCGGTGATATAGTTTTCGCCGATTTCTACATAAACAATCTTACCATTCTCTACCATTTCCCTGAAATCGGAATAATCAATCAGGTTATCTGTTTTTGAAAGGAAAAAGATATCTACAACCGCAAAGGCACAAAGTAAAAGCAAAAGCACGCCTATAAAAGAGATTTTAGGCTTCTTTTTCTTGTCCTTGTTATTGTTTTTATTGTCTTCTGGTCCTGCAAATTTAAAGAATTTGTACGGATCATTTTCATCATTCTGTTTGTCGTCTTTGTTTTCTGTCTGGTTCTCTGCCATTTGAAAAATCCTATTTATTTCGCTAATTAATAATATTCTTCCTTAAATATACTGATAATAATTTAAATTGTCACTAAAAAAGCACAATAAACTAAAGTTATAATTTTTTTGTAATTTTTTCTTAAGTATTTTTTTTATTTTCCGACAATGAACTGACGTGTTGCCAAAACCGTCTTTAAAGTATCTCTAAAAGAGTGACTTTTAGAGGTCCCATCAGGAGGTTTTTATGGGATATCAGAACGCTTATAACGCTTATCAAAAAACGAACATAAGCACTGCGAGTCAGGGAAGACTGGTTGTTCTGCTTTACGAGGGTGCAATTAAACAGCTTACAGCTGCAATGAATTATATTGAGCTGGATGGAAGAATCAAACCGGGCAATATTGAAAAGTTTGGTATCTGCATTCAGAAAACACAGGCTATTATTACTGAGCTTCAGGTATCGCTTGATATGGATAAAGGCGGAGAAATCGCTAAGAATCTTATGTCTTTGTACGTATTTTTCAACGAAGAGCTGCTTACTATCAATATCACTCACAACAAAGAGAAGCTTGCTTTTATTCTGAAGATGCTTAACGAGCTTGTAGAATCCTGGCGACAGATTGCCAGCAGCACGGCAAACGCACCGGCAACAAAAGTTGAGAATGTACTTAATATAACAGGCTAATAACCTGATTCTATATGGGAGGAAACTATATGGCTGAGATTTCACAGAAAGAATTAAACGAACGAGTTGCAATTTTAAGAAGATTCAGAACACTGCTCGAGCAGCAGAGAGGAAAGTTCAAGGAATATCTTGACCTGCTTGAAAAACAGCAGAAATCAATTTCTGAAGAAAATCCTGAAAGCCTTATTGCACATACAGAGCTTGAACAGCAGGTAGTAAAGAACATTGCAAGCCTTCAGAAGGTAATTGTTCCTATGTCAAATATGTACAAATCTGTATCTGCAAACAACAACGACAAGGAAGCTCAGTCTATTCTTCAGCTTCAGAACGAGCTTACAGACTTGCAGGAAAAGGTTCTTAAGCAGAACGAAATCAACCGTGATTTACTCAGAGTTCATATTGAAAGCATCCGAACACAGATTCAGAACTTCAAAAACCCATACAGAAATGCAAGAAGTGTTTACGCACAGCCACAGAAGGTTGCATCTCTAGTAGAAGTTGAAGCATAATCCTTTAATGAATATTTCAATTCTTGTTGCTTACGATAAAAACCGCGTAATCGGCTCAGACGGCAAGATTCCATGGAGTCTAACGTCTGAGCGAACTCGTTTTAAACAGGTTTGCCATAACAAACATATTATAATGGGACGCAAATCGTTTGAAGAAATTGGACGCGCACTTCCCTACTGCACTATCGTAATAGTTTCAAAAACGATGAAGAATGCACCGGAAGGTTGCGTGCTTGCTGATAGCATTGAAAAAGCAATTGAATACTGTGTGAAAGCAGAAGAAAACACCGCTGGTACGAATACAACAAATAATACTTCCGCCGATAAAGAAATCCTTATTGCAGGCGGCGAAGAAATCTACAGACAAACTCTTCCCTACGCAAAAACAATTTATGCCACAGAAATAGACGCTTCTTTCCCAGGTGACCGCCACTTTCCAAAACTAACCGGCAAATGGACAAAATCTGTGGAAGCCAACTGTGAAGAAAATAATATAAAATATACCTACGTAACTTATAGAAGAAAATAACGCGAACGCTTACACATATGGCGCATCAACTGTAACCGCACAGAAAACACTTTTATCACGCTGCTGAACCGCTTCGTTTATTTCTGCAATAAGCTGCTCGTTATCTAACGCACATTCAAACGGCTTTACAACATCAAAAATAAGGTTTGTATGAGTTGGTCCCGGAACCATTCGTACATCGTGGAATCTGAGGTTCTTGTCAATTTTCGGCAGTTCTTCAGCCAGAATCTTTTTAAGCTCTTCTAGCCTTGTATTATTCGTATCAATCGGATCCATGTGAATTACAACGCTGCAATTAAACTTTCTGGAAATCATAACCTCGGCAACATCAATCACATCGTGTAAATCAAAAATATTCATATCGCCGGGAACTTCTGCATGAAGCGAAATCATCATTCGCCCCGGACCATAATCATGAACAATCAAATCGTGCATACCGATTATTGGTTTATACTTTAAAAGTTCCTTTTCAATTTCATCAACAAGCTCTTTGGACGGCGGATTACCAAGTAAAGGTCCAATTGTATCTTTTGCAGCCTCGTAGCCTGTTTTTAGAATAAATGCCCCTACAATAATTCCGGCAATACCATCAACAGGGAAGCTCGTAATGCGTGAAATAATGATGGAAACAATTACAACCGAAGTCGAAATCATATCGCTGAAGCTGTCTTTTGCAGTTGCTTCCATGGTTACAGAATCAATCTTTTTTGCAATCTGATGGTTATACAAATACATGTAGAACTTTATCAAAATTGCGAACCCCATCACCAAAATAGAAAAAAGATTGTAATTCTGCGGCTCAGGATTAATGAGCTTTGTAATAGAAGATTTTATCAACTCAAAGCCCATCAACAGAATAAAAAACGAAATTGCAAGCCCCGAAACATATTCCAGTCGCCCGTGTCCAAAAGGATGCTGTGAATCCGGCTTTTTAGAAGCAAGCTTGAACCCAAGAATCTGCACGATTGACGAAGCGGCGTCGGAAAGGTTGTTGAACGCATCTGCCACCATAGCCACCGAAGCCGCAATCGTACCAAAAATAAACTTTAGTGCAAACAAAATTACATTTAAGAAAATCCCAAAGCCACCACAAAGAATACCGTACTTTTCTCGTACAGTCTGATTCTTATAATCCTTGTTGTTTTTTATGAACAACTTAGCAAGCAAACGAATCATTTTTGATTACTTCCTTCATGCGATTTAGTGCAATCCAGTACGTTTTAGTGTACTCTGCGCACTATTTCAGTTTTCCATTCAATTTATCAACGTATTTCTGAATATCCTCAAAGGTATTAAAGCCGTCACGACCACGTTTTGAACGGAATGGATAACTCAAAATCATACCAATCATAGCAACCTTAGGGAATGGGAACTTTCTCTCAAACTCTTCATCAGTCATTTTATCCATAAACTCGCAGGACTTCTTAAAATCAGGTTCAATGAGTGCAGCCATTTCCTTATTTTTGAGCATATCGCCCATAGTTGTCTGCGGAGTGATGTTGAAGGCCTTTTTTGAAGATGAAGTAACGTTGAGCTTAGCAGAAAGCCTTATATCTGCAGAAGAAGCAGCTGCAAGGATTTCGTACTCGCCGCTAGGTGCATACCATTCTTTTGTGTCTGTATTCCAGTAAGCAAAGGCTCTCTTATCAAGGGTGATTTTTACAGTCTTTTCTTCGCCCGGTTTAAGGAATACTTTTTCAAAGCCCTTAAGTTCCTTTACAGGTCTTATTTCTACACCAGTTTTATCTGAAACATAAACCTGTACGATTTCCTTACCGGCACAGGCTCCTGTATTTTTTACAGTAACAAAAACGTCTACGCCATCTGTATCCTTTATGGAACTTGAACTAAGCTTAATGTCCTTATACTCAAACTTGGTGTAGCTCAATCCATGACCAAACGGAAACAGAACCGGCATCTTGCGGCAGTCGTACCAGCGGTAGCCAACAAATATACCTTCTGCATAAATTGTTTCGCGCCCGTTTCCAGGGAAGTTCATAAAGCATGGAGTATCTTCAAGTCTTAACGGGAAGGTTTCTGCAAGCTTTCCACAAGGATTTGCTTTTCCGTACAACAGATTGATTTGTGCAGTACCAATATTTTCACCGCCAAGATAGCACTCAAGAATACCGCTTACCTTATCTACCCAAGGCATTGCAACAGGAGCACCGTTGTGAAGCACTACAATTACATTTTTATTAACAGCCGCAAGCCTTTCAATAAGCTCGTTCTGTGCCGCCGGCATATCAAGGCTTGTTCTGTCAGCTCCTTCCGATTCAAAGCTGTCTGGAAGTCCAGCAAAAACTACAACCTTATCAGCTTTTTTAGCCGCCGTCACTGCTGCCTTTACAAGCTTTTCGTCCGCAGTAACAAAATCCTTACCATAGCCCTGCTCATACTCTACAGCAATGCCTGCAGCCTTTGCCGCTGTAACAGCATCTGTAAGCTTATAACATCTGATTTTTGAGCT
This sequence comes from Treponema sp., assembly GCA_017619795.1. Classification (GTDB taxonomy): domain Bacteria; phylum Spirochaetota; class Spirochaetia; order Treponematales; family Treponemataceae; genus Treponema_D. Next base: position 29,926 of record JAFZRP010000111.1, on the reverse strand, counting down.
TCCACCGCCACCGTATCTTGGTTCCTTTGCAAATGTTCCGACAAAAAGAACCTTCTCTTTTTCAGAAAGCGGAAGCACAGAGTTTTCATTTTTAAGAAGAACACACGACTCTTCTGCAATTTTTCCAGATTCAATATGGTCTTTATCCATATCAAATACACCTGGCTGTTTATTATCAACAAAGTTGAAAACCCATTCAAGCACGTGTCCAACAGATTTATCAAGCTCTTCCATTGAGAGAGTACCGTTTTTTACAGCTTCAACAATATCATTATCTGTAAGACCGCCGCTGTAAGGCATTTCAAGGTTTAAACCAGCTTTAATTCCCTTTACACGGTTATAAACTGCGCCCCAGTCGGAAACAACCATACCCTTGAAGCCCCACTCGTCGCGAAGAATGTCATTCAAAAGAAGCTTGTTTTCCGAAGAAAGCTCGCCGTTTACCGCATTGTACGAGCACATAACTGTAGTCGGGCTCGCTTTCTTTACACAAGTTTCAAAGCCTGCAAGATAAATCTCGCGCAGAGTTCTTTCATCAATCACACCAGACTCAGAAAACCTGTTTGTTTCCTGATTGTTTGCGGCATAATGCTTAAGCGAAGTTCCCATCTTTTTTGACTGAACACCGTTTATATAAGCAGCTCCAAGCTCACCAGAAATATAAGGATCCTCAGAAAGATATTCAAAGTTACGGCCACACAAAGGAGAACGCTTGATGTTTATTGCAGGACCAAGCAGTGTTGAAATACCAAAGCTGTTAGCTTCATCACCAAGAATCTCGCCTTCGCGGTAAAGCAAATCCCTGTCAAAGGAAGAAGCAGTTGCACAACCAGAAGGGAAGCTTACTGCAACTCGCGAGTCGTTTTCGTCTGCTCCATTTTCGCACTGAGTTCTAAGTCCGCTCGGACCATCGCTAACCATAATAGATGGGATTCCGAGTCGTTCTACAGGCTTTGAGCGCCAGAAATCTTTTCCAGAACAAAGTCCTGCTTTTTCTTCCAAGGTAAGCTCTTTCAAAAGCTTTTCTATTTTCTTATTCATATTGTTTCTCCTATTAAATGTCATTGTCGGACTTGATCCGACAATCCGTGTTCTATAATAAATCTTACGTTACCGTATTTTTTCAATTGTTCTTTGAATAAAAGTATTTCTATTTAGTATAAACATATTCACGACTTTCGAGTACATCTTCAATATCATCTGGCAAAAGCTCAAAAAAGTCGTAACCTGTCAAATCTTCAATTTCATCAACTGAGCAGATATACTGCTCCCAGTCGCCGGTTTTACCCATTCCCATACGGTTTGGCACATTTATTGCAATTACAATTGCCTCTTCACCAATTCGCGAAACATCATCCTCGCCATCGGGAAGTGCAATTAAAACCTTCCAGGTGTAGGCAGGAACATTCATATGAAGAACTTCCTTACTTTTCAGTGTGATTGGGATTTCGTCAAACGTGCCCTTCTGGCTTGTGCCACCAGTTCCGTAAGGACCGGCAATTATGTAAACTTCGTTTCCTTTATTAACAAGCTCGCGTTCATAGTTTTCAAAGTGCATCCATATAACACGGTTGTTGTCCGGTGATTGAGGAACCATGTTTGTCATAAGAAAGGTCATTGAATTGTCCAGCTTTGTTGCAGTGCGGTCTGCTGAAGGACAAACGTGGCCGCGGTCAAAACCGTATTTGTTGTACTGATAGTCAGCTTTTTTTACACCGTACCAGGCTTCCGGCAAATCTTCATCAGGGCGGAAATCATCACAGCGGTCGGCAGGACCCATATTTGATTTATCCAAATGCCAGGCTACCCAGTTTGGGCACAAGGTTCTTGTATTATAAGACACCGTATACTGGTCTTTTACCATAAGATAATTCGCATACATTTCGGAATCGGACATTGAGTCTGTTGGGTTACCAAAATAAAGCGGACTGTTTTCTGCATGCCCCGAATCTGCCTTTGGATTTGAGCCTTTTATTCCGCTGCCAGACTTTGAAGAAGGCTTTTCGCTATATGCACCGTCGCTTGCCGGTTGTGTAGACTTGTCTCGTATTATGTCACCCGAAAGTGTTATTTTCCCCTGGCTTAAAACGATAGAGGTATTGAAAACCCCGCCAGTTCCGTTTATTTCACCATAATTTGTTTCCGGCGGATATTCTCCTGAAAGGTATTCGGGTATATGGTAAAGAATTGGGTCTTCTGTTGGATAGACAGTAAAGCCTTCTGCTCCAATTTCTACAATCGGTTTCCCGCAGAAAAACCACGCTGCCGATAACAAAACAACAAATCCAGAAACTGCGGCAATAACAATTTTCTTTACCTTTGAAAACTTAGGCTTTGCAGATTCCGGAACATATTCTTCTATTGCAGACATTGCTTTTTCTGCTTTTTCAACGGCTTCTGCTGCAGTAAAATTGATTTTTATTTCCTTCTGATTTTCTTCCTCAGCTTCTTTTTCAACTTCGTCAACTTGTTCTTTAACATTTTCATCAACCTTTTTGTGCTGAGACTCTGTTTGCGCAGGAGTTTTCTTTTCTACTGAAGTTTTCTTTGCGTCTGATTTTGATGTAGACTCAGTTTTTATTTTTGCAGCTGGTTCTGTTTTTGTCGTAGATTTGGCTTTCACTTCAGTTTTTACTACTGACTTTTTTTGCTCCGGCTTTGCTTCTTTTTTTTCTGCGGCTGGCTTTTTCTGTTCGGGTTTTGATGATGATTTTGTTTTGGCTTCGGATTTTGGCGCAGCTTCTGTTTTCGCTTTTGCAGCTGGTTCTGCTTTTGTTGTAGATTTTGATTTCACTTCAGTTTTTGACGCAGCTTCAGATTTTGTTTCTGACTTTGATGATGACTCTGCTTTTGCTTTTCCCGCTGGCTCAGTTTTTGCTTTTGATGCAGTTTCTGCTTTGGTTGCAGTTTTTGTTGCCGCTACAGATTTAGTTTCTGACTTTGATTTTGTTTCGGTTTTAGCTACAGTTTTTGTAGTTGAAGTTTTTTTTGTTTCTGATTTTGTTTCGGACTTTGCTTTTTCAGCCGTATTAGAACTCTTTTTGACGGTACCGGAATCACCGGCAGTGTTAATATTCTTTGTAGCCATACAAAGAATATTAACACAATTCCAGCGTGACTTCCAGCATTTTTTATGTGCTAATAAGTGATAGTATTGATTGCATCCTTTACAGCAACGGTAGAATTGCGCAGGTTATCAACTGCTTTTGTAACGCTTTCTGCACTGGCTTTAACAACCTGGAGAGTTTCAAGCAGCTGCTGTCCACCATCATTCTGCTCCTGAACAGCATTCTTTACTTCAACTTCCTGATCAGAAACCTTATCCGCAAGTGCTACAATGTTATCTATATTCTGCTGTACATCAATTGTCTTTCCGAATGTTGAATCAATAAGAGTCTTAACCTTTTTAAGAACATCAGAAATCTGACGTGCCTCTTTTCCAGAGTTTTCGGCAAGCTTACGAATTTCATCTGCAACAACAGAGAAGCCCTTTCCATATTCACCGGCATGTGCAGCCTCAATTGCGGCATTCATAGCAAGAAGGTTTGTCTGGGAAGCAATCTGCTGAATTACGCTCGACATTTCGCTCAAGCCATTAGAGCTCTTTTCAATTTCACCAACAAGAACACTGATTTCCTCAATACTTGTCTTACCGGTTTTTGTTGCATCAGAAAGAGCATGCATTGCACCTTCGTTATTCTTAAGGATTGCGTTAATTGAATTGATATTGGCAATCATTTCTTCAATAGCGGCAGCAGAACTGTTAACGCTTTCGAACATATTGCCGGATACAGCTTCAATAGCCTTTACATCGCGGTCGCTTTCGCCAAGCTTAATAATAGAAGTTCTCTTTACGCGATCAATAGCATTCTGAACCTCTACACGGTGAGCTGCAGTAGCTTCTTCCAGCTGATAATTCTTGTAGTGACGACAGTTTTCAGGTTTGTTCAAGCCATTATAGATTGCAACAGCCATCTGCTCGCAGGAACGGTAACCACACGCACCACAGTTCAAGATATCTTCTTTTGTTCTTTTACCCATGTTGTAGTGGATTTCTGCAATCTGTTCATCTGAAGGATTTTTGATTGTTGCCTTAAAGTAAGCACTGTTATCTGTATACTTTCGTACATAAAGATCTTTATCCCAGTACTTGTCGATTGTTTTGTTAAGCTTTTTAAGGGCAAGCTTCTTTTTTCGATTAGAAGTATTCCAGTACTTTTCGCGCTCTGCCTTTCGCTCTTCGATATAGCCTTCCATATCATCAAGAGTCATCTTATCTACAGCAGTACCCGGACCTGAATTACAGCCTCGTCCACAGCTAAGACAGTCGATCAGCTTAAAGACAGGCTGTTTGCCCCTTTCCAGAGAACTATTGAGCTGAACAAAATATTCAATAATGTCCGGCTGACCTTCAATCTTTCTGGTAATAGCTGAAATACCTGGAACATATCTTTCGGCAGTATGCAAAAGTCCACCAGGTGTAGAATAACCAACACCTCTTTCTGCAGCAGGGTTTGTATATTCAACCTTAGGGAATTTAGAAAGATGAATATCGTGTCCCTTGAAGTATGCAGAAAGCGACTTCATAGTAACGTTATAATCGCCAAGACCAGTTTCATCAAACTCACGACGTTTTGCATAACATGGAGAAATAACCGCAATCTTGTAATCCTTATACTGCGGATAATAACGTCTGATCATCTTCATTGTATGTCCCATAGGACTGTCTGCAGGAGCAAGATATTTTAAAAGATTTGGTCTGTATATTTCGCAGAAGGTAACAAGTGCAGGACAAGGCTGAGCAATAGTAAGTTTTGGATTATTTTTCTTAATGTGCTCAACATAAGTTTTTGTAGTGAGTTCGGCACCAAAGCTTACGTCAAAGAAGGCTTCTACTCCAATTGATTTAAGCCAGCCGTTCAGCTCCAAATCTCGTCCTCTAAAGGAAACAGAAACAGCAGGAGCAACTATTGCAATCATTTTTGTGCCGTTTCTTAAATCATTTAAAAATGCTGCAAAATCATCTATACCGTATCTTGCACCGTGAATACAAGCATCCAGACAGCGGCCGCAGCCAATACAAAGCTTGTAGTTTACATTTACGTGGTCGCCCGAACCATCATTACACATTTTTGCAGGACACACCCAGACACAAAGATGACAATTAACACACTTATCCTTGTCTACATTAATAACCTGCCTGATTTCAAAAGACATCAAATACTCCGTTAAAAAATAAAGTTAAAACCGATATCTATTTCGAAATAAATTCGAAATAGATGTAAACTGACTCCGAGTACTTTTGATAAATAAATTAAACTTTTAAACTATTTAAGGTTGTTTACAATCTGATCAAGCTCTGCGTCAGTAAGGCCAACCTTTGTAGTCAGATACTTTCTGATTGTCGGCTGAAGCTTCTTTGCATTAACATTCTTGCCTCCGTTCAAATACTTGAACATATCAGGAATTGTCTTTTCAAGATTTTCATACTGCTGCTTATTCTTTTTGAGGTTATAGTAATTCTCAAAAGTAATCATATAATCAGCCTGCATTTCTTCCATAGAAGCACCACAGAGCGCTTCAATTATTGCACAAATATAACCTGTTCTGATTTTTCCATCCTTTGCGTGAATACAATAGGTCTCACCAGGATTTTCGGCAATAAACTTAAGGGCATACTTTAATTTTTCAGGGAACTCTTCTGTTGAATAAGATGCACCCATGCTAAGGAACATTATCTTATCATTATCATATAGAGCTCTACAATAAGGATTTGTTTCTTCCCAGGAAAGATATTTTGTTTCTGAATCGGCAAGATTAACTACAGCAGTAATCTTATTCTTTTCAAAAAGAGCTGCTGCATAAGGAGCACGTGCATTACCATCTTCTACAGGAGTACAGCTTCTGTAAAGCTTTCCAGCTCCAATGCTACCCATCTTTATCTGACGGAAATTAGCAAAAACCTCATCACTTGCGTAATCGTTTCTATCATCACTCTTTTTAAGATGTTTGAGCTGATAAGTAATAAGATAGCCTTTTTTATCTTTAAGTGTAATATTTACAGAAGAACCAATTTCTGCTCCAGATACACCGGCAAGATTTCCCATATTGATTGCGAGAGAAACCTCTTCACCGTTAATTCTAAGAAGAAATTCTCCATTTTCTACATCAGAATAATCCTGTACAACAGGGGCATCAAATTTATAGTTGCCAACCTTTACTGTAACCATATCGCTGGCAGCAAAACCTTTAGCCGCAAACTTTGAGTTTGTAATATCCAGATTCAAGTTTCCGTGCTTGTCGATTGAAATAACCTTTGTGTCCACAGATTTTTTACCCTGTGCAAAAGCAAAGCCAGCCATTAACATAATTACAAAAACACTTAAGGACTTTTTTAATAAACTCTTGTTAAAGAAAAATGATTTCATACTAAACTCCTCTTTTTAGAAATCTTCTTTAAATGTATCTATTAAATATATATTTTACCACTGTTTCTAGAATAATACAAATCTATTGATTCTCAATAACGTTTTTTTTTATTATAATTTGATTATGAATCTGCTTTCTATAAATAATCTGGCAAAAATTGGGCGGGAAAAGCCGCTTTTTACGGAAGTTACCTTTGGGCTGCAGGATGGCGAAAAAGCCGCTTTGATTGGACGAAACGGTACTGGTAAATCTACGCTGCTTAACACTATTGCAGGGGTACTCCAGCCGGACGAAGGAACAGTAGTTTTTAATAAGGAAGCCGGAGTTTCTTTTTTACCGCAGAATCCGGAATTTAACGAAAACGACACAATCCGCCAGCACATTTTTAAGAATAATTCACCGAAATTGCAGATAATAAATGAATATACGCGGCTCTGCGAGGAACTAGCAGGTTCCGGCACACAGAAACGTTACGACGAAATCCTCCTGCAAATGGACCGCCAGGACCTCTGGAATTACGAAGCCCAGATAAGCTCAATCCTTTCTACACTCGGCATTACAGATTTGGAACGAAAGATGGGAACCCTTTCCGGCGGAATGATAAAGAAGGTTGCCCTTGCCCAGGTTCTTGTAGAAGACACAAAGGTTCTGCTGCTTGACGAACCTACAAACCATCTGGACATCACGACAATCTCCTGGCTGCAGAATTATCTTAAAGAAACAAAACGCTCAGTGCTTATGGTCACCCACGACCGCTACTTTCTGGATGCAGTGTGTACAAACATTTATGAGCTGGCCCGAAACAAGCTCAAGCTGTATCAGGGAAATTATTCGCAGTATCTTGAAAAAAAGGAAACAGAAGCAGAAATTGAGGCAAACACCGAGCGCCGTATTGAATCTGTGCTTCGTTTTGAGCGGGATTGGCTTTTACGAGGACCGTGTGCGCGAGGTACAAAAATAAAAGCCCGAATCCAGCGGGACGAACAGCTTATAAACAGGGAAAAGTTCCAGACAGATAAAGGCTTTACTTTTGAGGTAAAAGGCAAGCGACTTGGCGGAAAAGTGCTTATCCTTCACAACATCAGCAAAAATTATCCTAAAGGTTATGTAAAGGCAGACTCTACCGAAGAAGCTACACCAGTTATAAAAAGCTTTTCCTACAATTTCAATAAAGGACAAAAAATCGGCATTTTCGGCGATAACGGCAGCGGTAAAACAACGCTCTTAAACATCATCACCGGAAACCTCCAGCCAGACACCGGCAGCATAGAGCTAGGCATAAACACAAAAATCGGCTACTACACACAGAACCCGACCTTCCCGGATACAAGCTTAACCGTACTTGAATACATAAAGGAAACCGCAGAAAGAATGACCCTCAGCGACGGCAAAAAAGATGTTAGTGCCTCCCGCTTTCTGGAAGAGTTCGGCTTTGAAGGCAAAATCCAGCATTCTCCTGTAAGCACCCTCTCCGGCGGTGAACGCAAAAGACTTTATCTAGTCCGCCTCCTGCTTGAAAATCCAAACTTCCTCATTCTGGACGAGCCTACAAACGACTTTGACATTTTTACAATGAACATCCTCGAACAGTTCCTTATGAATTACGAGGGCTGTCTCCTGCTTGTAAGCCACGACCGCTACTTTATGGACAAAACCGTAGACTCGCTTTTTATTCTCGAAGAAGACGGAAGCATCAGCGGCTTTGTCGGCAAATGCTCCGAGTATATCGATTACCGCACCGAGCTTCAGCACGAACAATTTCTGGAAGAAAAGAATAAAAAGGGAGAAGTCTCTCCCTCCGCCTGCACTTCGTCGCAGGCTACCCTCTCGCCTAGGGGTTGCACCCCTAAAACCCCGCAAAAGAAGCTCTCTTTTAAAGAGCAAAAAGAGTTCGAAGCCTTGGATGCAGAAATCCCACAGCTGGAAGCAGAAAAAACAGAACTTGAAGAACAGATGTCGTCCGGTAAAAATACAAATCTTGCAGAAACGACAAAAAAATACAACGAACTTCTGAAAACACTGGAAGAAAAATACGCTCGCTGGGAAGAGCTGGCTGAAAGAGCTTAAATAAAGCTTTTTCAAAACGCATAATTTAAAATAATGCAACAGTTTTTATCTATTCCTGCCGATAATTAAAGAGTAAAACTATCTTTATAAATTAAAAAAGGCAGAAAAGCATGGTAAAGCAGCTCGGAAAATCAATACGAACTAACATTTCTGATTTTTTCTATTTTGTGGGTTACCTGGGAAAACTCATTATCAGTTCGTTTATATTTATGTTCCGCGGTAAAGCTTCTAGAAAAATCCTTATTATGCAGCTGCTTTTTACATATGTTGAGGCACTTCCTATTTGCGGTGTACTTGCAGTAGGAATTGGAACCTCGGTAATCCTGCTTGGAAATACCTTTCTGGCTTCAATTGGACAGGCAAAGCTCACGTACGACCTTCTGGTATTAATTGTCATGCGGGAACTTGGGCCGCTTCTAATTGCCTTTGTAGTAACAGCCCGATCTGCAACTGCAATCGCAACCGAGCTTGGCACAATGGTAGTTGGCCACGAAATCGAAGCCTACATCGCTACCGGTGTAGACCCAATCACCCACCTGGCCGCTCCCCGCTTCCTTGCCGTAACTTTATCACTCTTTTTCCTGAACATCTATTTTTCAATCTTCGGACTCATGTTACCGTCAATTGTAGTACAGTTCATTTCTACAACCGATATACCCGAATACTTTAACAGCCTTTTTAAGGCAATGACTGTAGAAACAATTTTAATTTCCCTGGGAAAGAGTTTGATTTTTGGCATGATAATTTCTGGTGCTGCTACCCTTTATGGCTTTAATGCAGGTTATGCAACAACAGAAATCCCAATGGCTGGCTTGCGGGCAGTTTCCAAAGCCTTTGTCTGGTGTATTATTGCAGATGCTTTTATAACGGTGTTGTCTTATGTCTTCTGATAAAACTCCTTTATTCGAAATGCAGGGAATCTCTTTTGTTGCAAACGATTATACTATTATAGAAGATTTGTCGTTAACGGTTGAGGAAGGAACAATTACCGCGTTTTTGGGAGAACCCGGCGGTGGAAAATCCTCTGCACTAAAGCTTATTGCAGGAATAATCACACCAACATCAGGAAAGCTTCTTTATAATGGAAAAGATGTTTCTATGATGACGCGAAAGGAAAATGAAGCTTACCGCGTTCGAACAGGCTTTATGTTCCAGAACTCCGCTTTATGGCAGAATCAGAACGTATACCAGAATCTTGAGCTTCCATTACGCATACACTACCCTAAAATGAGCGCCGCAGAACGCAAAAAAAGGATTTACGAAGTTTATACACTCGTAGGCTGCGAAAAACCAATCACAATCAGACCTGCCGGACTTTCAATTGGTGAACGAAAAATGATTGGCTTTGCCCGAGCAATAATCTGCAATCCCGACATTCTTTTCTTAGATGAACCTACAGAGTCTCTTGATGAAAGGACTACAAATATATTTGTTTCAATGCTCAAGGATTTCTGCTATAATAAAAAACATACATTGATTTACGTTAGCCACGATGCTGACTTTGTAAAAACTTTTGACGGCAACCGGTATATTTTCGATTCCGGCGTGGTAACGGATAAAATCATAAGGACAAAAAGTAATGAAATTCAGGATTAAGTATGCAGACCAGATTGTGGGAACACTTTCCCTTCTGGCAATAGCCGCACTCATTTTTATACTTTTTCTTATCGGCTCAAAACAAAAATGGTTTGTACCAAAGCATCCCTATCATACAATTGTAAACTCCGCTTCAAACGTTTCTGAAGGAATGGCCATTCAGTACAAGGGCTTTGGAATTGGAAAGGTAACCACAATCGAGCTTGATGAAAAAGACCAGGTAGTAGTTAACTTCTACATTTCTGATGAATACATAGACAGAATTACAGAAGGTTCTATTCTTGAGCTTGCTGTAAACCCAATTGGACTTGGTTCTTCGCTTATTTTCCATCAGGGAGTTTCATCAACTATAATAGAAGACGATTCCCTTATTCCAGAAAAAGCAAGTGATGAAGGTAAAAATAACATAGCTTCGCGCAGGGTAATCATTACCGACCAGGCAGATTCAATTACTGCAGTTTTCAACTCTGTAGCAGAGCTTATAAACAACGTCAATTCACTTGTAATGGATTTGAACGGTATTCTTGACGGTACAAAAACAGAATCTCCGCTTTCAGAAACAATTGGCGAAATCAACACTATCTTAAATCAGGTTAGTCTATTCCTTGCTGGTGATGATTCTGTTCCTCTTGCAAAAATTGTTGACAGCCTTAATGTTCCAATCAACAAGCTCAACAATATTTTGTCTGACGTAAACGGTGTTGTAAATCAATTCCAGGATACTCAGGGACTTATTCCTAAGCTTCTTGAATCAGAAGAATCTCAGGGTGCAATAGATAGCCTCTTTACAAGTCTTAATCAAACAATAACTGATATAAACACAATTTCATCATCACTTGGTAATAATATGCCGCAGATTACAGTAATTCTTACTCAGGTTCAGACACTTATTAAACAGGTACAGGATGTTGTTGTTGCCCTTAAGAATAATCCTCTGATTAAAGGAAATGCTACGGAGCGTGCAGAACAGACAAGTGCTACTCCAAAACTCAGGGAGGAATCATTCTGATGAAAAAAATTGAATATATCATCATCATCCTTCTTATTGCACTTTCCCTTTCCTGCGGCTCAAAACCAAAACGCGAAATGCAGATTACGACAATCCATTCCAACGCAAACGAAATGCTCGAATCTGCAAATGCAAGCATTCTTTCGGGTGAATATGATAAAGCCTCATACTTTCTGGATCAGGCTTCTAAGCTTGCAATGACAGTAGATGATTATGATTTGCTTACCTCGGTAGCCTTGGCTTACATAAGCTTGAATCTTTCGTATAATCCGCCGCTCACAAAAAACGCAGAAGCTTATCTTGAAAAAGCAAAGGTTTATGCTTCCTATTCTGTGGCCGCAGACAAAAATGCAGCACTCTGTGCAATGAACGAAGCCAGAATCATCATCGCTGAACAGGATGAAAAGGCAGATTATTCTAACGTAATCAAAACGCTGGAAAAATACCAGAAGGTTCTTAAAAACGACCCTTACAACGAAGCACAATTTGAAAGTACAATGGGCGACATTTATCGTGTTCAGAAAAAATATGATGTTGCTGAAGCATCTTATACCAGAGCCGCAAAGCTCTATACCGATAACAGCTACCTTTCCGAAATTGGAATTACCTGGTATAAAATTGCTCAGGTCCGCTCACTTGGAAATAAAAAACAGCCGGCACTCACTGCCCTTGATAATGCAATCTTTTACGACCGCGCCGCAGAAAACACACTTGCTTTGGGCACAGACTATTACGTAAAAGGTATTATCTTATTAAAGGGTTCGCCAACAGCAGCAGAAAAAAAAGAAGCTAAATATGCCTTTACCCACTCGGCAGAAATCTTTACGGCTGCAGGTAACGGTATGGAACAAATGGCACAAAAGAGTCTGGATGCCGCAGCTGAAATTGAATAATACACCACTGATTCCCGCGGAGTTTTTATGAAAGACTGGTTCAAATCTGAAGATTTTTGGACAGATTACGCACCTATCATGTACGACGACAACCTTTGGGAAGAAGCGCCCACGGTTGCAGATTATGTGACTAAAATTGCCGGTTTAAAAAAGGGCGACTCTGTACTGGATGCGGCGTGCGGTGTAGGACGAATTGCCGTTGAGCTTGCTTCGCTTGGCATGAACGTTACCGGCGTTGATATTACAAAATCAGTTCTTGAGGCAGCGGCCCAAAGTGCAGAAGATGAAGGCGTTCCGCTTACACTCCTCCACCAGGACTTACGAACCTTTACCTCTGAAAAAAAGTTTGATTGCGCTGTAAATCTATACACTTCCTTTGGCTATTGCGACACAATCGAAGAAGACATGCAGATTTTACAAAATATTGCTGCGGTACTAAAACAAGGCGCCACCTTTATAATGGAATGTACAAGCCGCGAAACAGCAGTAATGTATTTTACAGAAGGTGAAGAGTTTGAGCGTGCCGGATTTAAGGTTCACACAGAGTTTACGGTAGAAGGTGCTTGGGAAGGCTTACGCTCCCGTTGGATTTTGACACCACTTTCAGACACCAAAACTACAGGCCATTGCGACGCCTCAAAAGTCTTTGATCACACTTATACTCAGCGGCTCTACTCTGCCCCGGACTTGTGTAACAGGATGATTGAGTGCGGATTTTCTTCTGCAAAAGCTTACGGTGATTTTGATTTGTCGCCGTATGACCAGCACGCGCGAACAATGATTATAGTCGCTAAGAAATAAGAGCTTTTCAGAATCCTTAAGCTGTGTACAACTTCATTTTTTCTTCTTTACCACGGATTTCTGTTTCTGCAAGGAAACGAGGTTCAAAGCTGCCGCCAGCAGTTCCAGTGTCACCAACGTCACCAACAATCTTTTTCGCAGAGGCTTCTGAAATAAGCAGATCTGTCTGATAAGTTTTACAAAGGCTTTCCATGCGGCTGGCAGTATTTACAGTATCGCCAATAACGGTATACTCCATTCGGTTTGCCGCACCTATTGTTCCGGCGAAAACAGGACCGGTATGAATGCCAATGCCAAAACGAAGCTGCGGCAATCCTAAGTCTGCAAACTCTTTGTTTACCGATACCAGAGCCTTCCTCATATCAAGCGCAGCCAGGAAAGCATCCCGTGCACTATTTTCAGATTCTACAGGCGCACCAAAAATTGCCATAATCGCATCACCAATATACTTGTTTATAATTCCGTGATGATTGGTAATGCATTCGCCAAGAGCAGTAAAATATTTATTCAAAAGCGATACAACATCAGCCGCTGCCATTTTTTCACTCATTGAAGTAAAGCTTCGGATATCGCAGAAAAGAACGGTTACCTCGCGGGTTTCGCCGCCAAGAGAAATGTCCTTGTTCATAAGATAGTCGCGAACCTCAGGGTCTACAATTTTACCAAAGGTGTCGCGCATAAACTCTTTTTCGGCAAGGGAAACAGCCATATCGTTAAAGCTGTCGGCCAGTACGCCAAGCTCATCGTTTGTAACAACATCAACCTTAGTCTTGTAATCGCCATCCTTAATTCTACCGGCGGCAATCGTAAGTTTGTTAATTGGCTTTACAATTATACGCGAAAGTGCAATACAGATAGAAAAGGAAACAACCATAAGCAAGCAGGCTACAAAAATTATTCCCTTATTCATTTCCAGATTATTTGTAAGCTGCACAGAAATAAGATTTACAAGCAGCAGAACTGTAGGAAAAGCCGAAGAAACAATAAAGCTAAAAAATATCAGATGAGAAAACTTTGGTCTAACCGATTTCTTTTTATGTTTAATGTGACCATCAGGAAAAACCTTTGGCAGCAGAACAAGTCTGTTTAAGATTTCAATTGTAAGATAAGCTATTGTATAGGCTGTAACACCGGAAAAGAAAGAAAAAGTCCAGCTTGTTATAAGAATATCCTTAACAAAGATTCCAAGCTTTACTTTTGCATAGATTACAAAAGGGATTTCAATAAAATAATAAAGGTTCCAGCCAATTACCGATGAAAGTGAAAAAACAGAAGGAATCTCTGCAATATTTTCCAGTAATTGTTCTTCTGTCTTCAGAGCCTTTGCAGCATACCTGAAGCAGACAATTGTTGGAACAGAAAAGGCTGCAATAATTACTATAGTACCGACATGCAACTGATCCAGAAACTGGCTCCATCGCTGCATATTATCAGAATCGCTGACCGGCATAGAAACAGCCGTAGCAACAACAACTGCCAATATGTTCGACAGAACAACAATCAGTCCGTAGAGTCTTGTCATATTGGCAATAAACTTTGTTTTCATCGGCTGTTATCTATTTGCTATAAAACTAATTTAAATTAGTCAAAGAAGCCTTTTGCCTTGAGCAGCTCGGCATTCAAAATACCACCAAGAGCAGCTCCTCGTTTTGTGTTATGACTTAAAGCAACAAACTTTACATCAAAAACATTACATGGTCTAAGTCTTCCGATAACGCAAGCCATTCCCTTTTCAGTTTCGCGGTCGCGGCGTGGCTGTGGGCGGTTTTCTTCGTGGCGTACTACAATAGGATGCTCTGGTGCGCTTGGAAGCTTAAGCTCCTGTGGAAGTGATGTATAGCTTGTCCATACGCGCTCAATTTCTTCAAGACTTGGCTTTTTGTCTTCAGGCAAATCAAACTCAAGGCTTACACATGCTGTATGTCCGTCTACAACTGGAACACGTGTACAAGTAGAAGAAACAATTGGACCAGCGGCATTAACAATCTTTCCGTCCTTTACTGTACCAAGAATCTTAAGACATTCTTTTTCAGTCTTTTCTTCCTCGCCGCCAATAAATGGAACGATATTGTCAATCATATCAAAAGAAGGTACACCTGGATAACCGGCACCAGAAGTAGCCTGCAAGGTTGTAACAATCATTCTCTTAATTGGATAGCCTGCCTGAATCAAAGCGTGAATAGGCATCATATAAGTCTGCAAAGAGCAGTTTGGTTTTACTGCAATAAAGCCCTTGTCCCAGCCGTTATGCTTTTTCTGATCTTTAATTACATCAAGATGTGAAAAGTTGATTTCAGGAACAAGCATAGGAACATCTTCTGTCCAGCGGTTTGCAGAAGCATTTGAAACTACAGGAATACCTTCTGCGGCGTAAGCAGCTTCAAGAGCCTTAATATCATCCTTTTTAGGAAGCTCAAGTGCACTGAAAACAAACTGACACTTACCGATTGCCTTTTCCGGAAGATTTGCATCTTCAACCATAAGTTCAGCAGTAGTTGCCGGAATATCAGCACCAATAAGCCATCGGTTTTCAACAGCTTCCTTATATAATTTTCCGGCAGAACGAGGACTTGCAGCAACGTATGTTACTTCAAACCAGGGATGATTTTCGAGCAGCTTTACATATCGCTGACCAACCATACCTGTAGCACCAAGAACTCCAACCTTAATCTTATTCATATTTACCTCCAGATTTTCTCTTTCAAAACTTTTTTATATTCTTCGCTGCAAAAAGCTGCTTCTGCCGCATTCTGCAGTAAAAGCTTTTTTTCTTCAGCAGTTATTCCATACATTTTTTCTATATACTTAAACTCGCCTGCCAGGTTTGTCCGGCAGATAGCAGGGTCATCTGTATTTATAGTAACCTTTACTCCCGCTTCAAGCAGCTTTCTCAACGGCCATGCGTTCATGTCAGAAACAGCCTTTGTCTGACGGTTGCTGTTTGGACACATTTCAAGCGGAATGTTATGCTCAGCCACATATTTTACAAGCTCAGCATCCTCTGCAATTCTTACTCCGTGTCCGATTCTTACAGCTCCAAACTCAAGGGCAGATCTAACGCTATCAGGACCGTCGGCCTCCCCTGCATGAATTGTAAAAGGAACTCCATCTTTTCTGGCAGCGGCAAACTCCTCTGCAAAATCAGCTGTCTTAAAAAGTGCCTCTGCACCAGCAAGATCAAGGGCAACAACTCCCTCATCCTTTACAAGGTATTTTTGTGCAAGTCTGATAGTTTCGGCATTATCTTCCTTGTTATTGTCAGCGCGCATAAGGCACAAAATAAGATTTGTATGCAGCTTTGATTTTGAAAGTCCGTCCAGAGCAGCAAGTATTGCATCCTCCTGAGAAAGACCTTCTGCACAATGCTTTTGCGGAGCAAACCTCAGCTCCAGATATTCAAGCCCCTGTGAAAGACAATCCTCCTGAACAAGTCGGACAGCTTCTGCAATTCCTTCTTTAGTTTGCAGCAACCTGCACGGCAGGCCAAAGCATTCAAGAAACTCGTTCAAGCTTTCACAATCCTCAGGAACAGAAAGCTTCCTTAAAAGCTCTGCATCGTTTGCAGCAGGAAGCGTTATATTCTGGAGAGCGGCAAGCTTTTTAGCTATTTCGGGAGTTATACTTCCATCCAGGTGACAATGTAAATCTATCATCCGCAGATCTCTTACAGATTACAATCCTTGATTGCCTTCTGGATAGTCTCTTTTGCAGCATCTGTAACTTCTACAAGTGGCAGACGTAATGCACCGGCAGGAAGTCCCTTAAGGTTCATTGCATATTTGATTGAGCTAGGATTTCCATCGCAGAACTCAGCCTTAAAGAACGGAGCCAGTCGATAATGAAGCTCACGACCCTTCTTAAAGTCACCGTCAAGACAAGCCTGTGCAAGCTCGTGCATAAGGCGTGGAATCATATTTGAAGCAACAGAAATAACACCGTCACCACCAGCAGCAACAAGTGGAAGTGTAAAGCTGTCATCTCCAGACATAACTGCAAAATCAGGCTTTTTGTTTTTAATCTGTCCAATTACTTCCATCATCTGAGCAACAGAACCACTTGCCTCTTTTACACCGGCAATATTTGGAAGCTCTGCAATTCTTACAAGCAAATCAGTAGGAATGTTCAAGCCTGTTCTACCTGCAATATTATAAACGATGATTGGAATACCAACCTTGCTTACAGCTTCAAAGTGACGGAAAATACCCTCTTTTGAAGGCTTGTTATAATATGGAGTTACAACCAAAGCTGCATCTGCACCTGCTTTTTTAGCACGTTCGCAGTACATAACAGCATCCTTTGTGTTGTTAGAGCCTGCACCAATAATGATTGGAATCTTTTTACCAGTTTTTTTCTCAAAAGCAGCAACTTCTTCTTTTACAATAGCTATAATCTTGTCTTCTTCGCTGCCCGGTCTTTCATCAAGAGTCGGGGTCTCGGCGGTTGTTCCAAGAGGCACCAATCCGTCAATTCCTTCTTCAAGCTGGAATTTGACATTTTTTCGGAATCCCTCAAAATCAACAGAACCGTCATCAAACATCGGTGTTATCATTGCTGTAAACGCACCACGAAACTTTGTCATAATTTACCCCCAATTAATTTCTTAATTTAATTGAAGATAATAAATGATTTTGAATATAAATTCAATTAGGAAGTATTTCTGATGTTTTTTTTACCTTGTTTTTTTGCAGAGGCTCGTTAAATAAAAAACGCTCCCTGTAAAATACAAGGAGCGTGTAATTTGAAAGATTAAGAAATACTATTTTTAATTAGTAAGCTTTATGTAGACATTACCAGTTACAGCTTGACCGTCATAAGTACCAGTTACTACAACAGGGTAAGTACCAGCCTCTAAGCCAGTAAATGTCCAAGTTAATGCTTCTGTTGCGCCATCAACAGTTTTTCCAGTTGTAATTTCTGTACCTGCAAGATTTAAGATTTTCCAGTCTACACCTGTAAGTCCTGTATTTGGAGTAAGTGTTATTGAAGTATTTGTAATTCTATTTACAGAATAAACAGCAGCATTAGCTGGAAGCACACTAGGATCCTGATTTAATACAAGAGCATAATTTGAAACAGATGAATAATCAGGTGTTGTAATTGTAACTCCTAATGTTGACTGCCAGTAAGCATTAAGAACAATATTACCACTTGTTGGAATTGTAATAGCATTATAAGCAGTATCTTTAGCAGTTTCATCAGCGTACCAATGCTTGAATACGAAATTATCTCTGTATACATAAGGATAAACAACAGAAGAAGCTTCTTTTTCAATCAAATCAGGAGTATTAGAAGGAACTGTTGTATATGGTGCACAAGGAACAACATAAGTAACTATTGAATCAGCAGTAGAAGAATCAGCTACTTTCTTAATTTTACCACCATCAAGCTTATAAGCAACTGTAAACAAGAATATTCTGTCAGAAGAAGAGAAATAACCAGCAGTGCTTGGAGTAAAGCTATTTGTAGCACGAATCTTTGCAGAATACTCTTTACCGGTATCAAGTTCAATGGTAGCTGTTGAAGAAGCAGCTGCAAGGCTACCAGCAACAAGCGTGGAAGATGAATTGTAGGTTGTATCTGTAGTTCCATCATTAATTACAAGTTCAAATCCTGTTTCATTATCAGAAGCATCAGTCCAGGTGAATGTCGCATAGAACTTATCACTAACAGTATTAGTTGTTAATTCTACAGGATTTAAGCCATTGTTGTTGTAAGAATAATCAATAGCCAATGATGTTGGATTTACTGCAGGAGAGTTGAAGGCTTCTTTAGATATATTGATTGTTTTCTCGGTTGAGTTACCGCCATCAATCTGGATTGAATCACTATAGAAACAAATAACCTTATCTACACCATCTACCTTAGCATAGAAAGTAGCATTAAAAGAATATTTTCCGGCTTTTACTTTATTAGAATCATCAGTTTTATACTCAAAGCTGTATTTTCCACCAGTCAAATCTGTTAATCCGTCGACAACCCCATTAACAATCTTTGCTGTAATTGGTGTTATTGAAGTAACCGTAGATGCAACAGGATCTGAGGTTGGAAGACTTCCGTCATAAATACCATAAATAACATGGTCAAAGGAAGCTGGCATTTCAAAAATAACTTTTACATCAACATCACCAGTTGCATTGGTATCTGTTGTAGGAGGCAACAGATCAAATGTTACAGTTGTCGCACCATTTCTTAAATCAACAGGAGTAACTCCAGACTGCAAAGCAATTTCTCCAGGATTATCAGCATCCGTATATCCCTGATAAGCAGTTAATGTTAAATTCCACTCTTTAGCATCCAAATCAATTTTAGCTGTACTAGGAGTAGCACTAATATTAGCATAATCCCATACAGCAGTTGCCGGAACCGCTGTCATTTCAAAAACATCAACCGGAGAACCTGTAAGTACATACTTTAATTTTCCAAGTCTGGTATCACTCCAATCTATAGGCATAATGTTTCTTGAAATACCAGGCTTTTCAGCAGAAGTATACATTCCATCAACCGCAACTGTAAGAGTAACCTTTTCATTTGAAACAACAGGTTTTTCATTTGAGATTACTTTTCCATTTGAAAGATTGTTACAAGAGAAGAAAATAACTGCAGACAAAGCAATTATTCCAGATAAAAATCGTTTTGTTTTACTCATTTTTTACCTCCCTCCTATAATCATATTTATATAGGAGTATTATTTTTAATTATTTTACAATTACAATAGCAGAATCTATGTATTTATTTTTTTTACTGTCTAACGCGGTTGCATTCAAAGTATATTCGCCTTCAGCTAATTCAAGCAAAGCAGTATTTATATAAACAACATACATTCCTGTATCGCAATTGTACATTTTACCACTTGAATCTTTTAATGTCCATAAATATTTATCGTATCCACGTCTTGCTGTTACTAACAATTCATCAGGATAGTCAATCTCATAAGAATCAAGAGGAATTAAATCCTCATCTTCTATTGTCCTCGGTCCTTTCCCAAACTCCGGGTCAAAAGCTTCATTATACTCATTCAACATATCATCTATAGAGCTTTGGTTGCAGGAGCTTAAACATATAACAGGAATTAAGCATAATAATACAGCTGTTACAAAAACCTTAATACCCAAACGAATCCCCTTTATCATTCTTCTCCCCCCGAACCTTTCTTTTTTGAATAAAACTTTATTGTCGCCCCAACGGAACAGGAGTTCTGTAAGCCAACCATAGAATCATAAACACAAGATAATTTTACAGTAAAGCCTTTAATATCAATTCCGGCAGTAATTCCGCCAAAGCCGTCGTAATGCAACGGAGAATTAACATTTTCTTTTATAGAATTATTCCATATCATTCTAAAAGAAGCGCCACCGCATAAGCCAATAAACAAACGAATACCTTTTGAACCGTATGCTTCATATCCAAAGGTTAATGTTGGATTTGCGCAATAAAACCATGGAGCCTTTTTCTGTTCGCCTTCTGTTGTATAATAATCATAAGGGAAATCTTTTTTTGGAACCGCTCCTCCAACCTTTATATCAAGTGCAACAAACAAAGGCAGCTTCTTAAAGGATTTTTCAAAGCCAATATCAGCATCAAACTCACCAATAAAATAATCAGTAGAAATCACGGTATAACCGGCACCAAAATACAAAGCCGCTGATGCTTTATTATAGTTTACAAAGACATCACCCTGCTGATTATTTTTCTTTTTGTCTGCTACAGTGTTTTTTTTGGTCTCAGGCACAGCAGCATCATCCTCTACCTGCTTAGCCTTTTTCTTCCCCTTTTTTCCACTTTCTGCAACTTCCGTAGACTCAGTTACCTTTACGGCAGAATCCTTTATTCCAATTCTAGGGTCTATAATCAGGACCATACCATCTCTGTAGCCTGCATAAATACTGTCGGCCTTGCGGTCAAACTCATAGGCAGAAAGCAGGGAGTTTCTTTTTACCTCGTAAACAGACAGCACCTTTCTTGCCGAAATACTGTATACAACAACTTCCTTTCTGTCGTTTCCGATTGCAATTAAATCCGGATCCTTAAGAGGACAGAGAGAGGTAATAACCTGTGTTGTAGCGATAGAATAAAGCGTATTACCAGAAAGGTCTGAAATGCGGAAAGTGCTTTTTCCGTCCTGGCTGATAATGGCAGACGAATCGCTTGTAAAATAAACAGGAACTCTTGCGCGCGTATAAATAGCTTTCATATCGCCAATTTTTGCACCACTGTTTGTATCCCAAATATAAGCATTACCGTCCTCAGAAACAGAAGCAAGATATTCACCGGTCGGGTTGAACTCTAGTCCATAAATTGACGATGTATGACTGGAAATTGTTTTTGCAATTGCATTTTGAGTAAACCGCAGCCTAAAATATAGTTTTATGGAATTATCACCGAAGGCAACTGCAACATAATCTGAATTATCGCTTAATGCCGAACATACAACATTGCTGAATCTTGCAGAATTACCTAATACCGCAGAAAAATACGGTTCTCTTGGTTCATAATACCAGGAAGTCACCTTTCGCCTAATCTTCCTTACCGAAAGCTGTCCATCATTCGTCATAATAGAAAGATGTTCTTCGCCGTTTTCCGTAAAAAAAGCTGTTTTGGAAGCCAGCGGTTCATCAAACACGCAAACCTGCGAAAAATCCGCTGTATCGTAAACCGTAACACATTTTTCATCTGAAACTGCAAGAAGAGTACCCGCAGAATTACCGGATATTTTTATAATTGGTGATGATGATGTAGGAATCTGTGCATAAAGAGAAAAGCTGCATAAAAAAATGCAAAGAAGAGAACTTAAAAATGCAACTTTTTTCATACAGATTCTCCAATCACGTCCACCAAGGACATTGCTTCTTCCGGCATAAGAGGCTGCCCCCAAAGATATCCCTGAATATAATCGCAGCCGATTGATTTTAAGGTTTCAAGCTGAGCCTGCTTTTCCACACCCTCTGAAATAACCTTCAGATTAAGAATATGTCCGATAGAAACAATAGAAGCAACATACTGCTTGGAAGATTCGCTTGTGTTCATAGCATCTATAAAGGATTTGTCAATTTTCAAAAGGTCAGATGGAAGCTTGTTCAGATAGCTCAAAGAAGAATAACCAGTTCCAAAATCGTCGATTGCAACTTTTATTCCAAGTCTCTTTACTTCATTTATACGCTGCAAAGCCTTTTCCGCAGAATCAATCATTATAGATTCGGTGATTTCCAGCTCAAGATTATTTGCAGGAACGCCCGTTTCCTTCATTACAGTTTCAATTTCTTCTATAAAGTTATTCCTCATAAGATGACGAACAGAAACATTAAAGCTTATTGTAATATCGGGTTGTTTATTCTTAGGAGCTTTTTTGAGCAGCTCTGCCAGAAACTGTGCTGACTTTCTAAATACACATAAATCTACGCGGTCAATAAGTCCTGTTTCTTCGGCAACTGGAATAAACTCAGAAGGATGAATAATTGTTCCGTCTGTATCTTTAAGGCGGGCAAGAGCTTCAAAACCACGGAGCTTATGCGACATATCAAACTGAGGCTGCAGGCAGAAGAAAACAGAATCGTTGTCTAGAGCTGCACGGAGCTTTCGTTCAATTTCAAGAACCTGTTCTTTCTTTAGCAAAGCCGAATTAAAACGAAGAATACAGTTGCTAAGGTTCTGTCTTTTTATTTCGTGCATTGCAGCATCTGAACAGGAGAACAGATTTGCCGTAGCATCGGCATCATCAGGGAACTTTGCATAACCAAAGCAGGCTGTCATAAAATAGTCACAGTTATCAATTGTAATTGTTTTTTCAAGCTCTGCCCTGTAAGCATTGATTGTGTTAATTATATCTTCGTTAGCTTTATATCCTCTGATAATGATTGCAAACTCATCTCCACCAAGGCGCACAACAAAATCTTTAGTTGCAGTCTTATGAGAATCTGCAAGAGTTTTCCAGCGTGAAGCAATTTCAATAATAACCTTATCTCCAACGTTGTGCCCCATTGTATCATTTATACTTTTGAAATTATTCAGGTCGATGGAAACAATAACAAAATTAATACCGTGCTTGATTAAATCGTCCATAAGCTCAGAGCAGGCAAAACGATTTGGTAATTCAGTAAGAGAATCTGTTACCGCCTGATGACGAAAACGCTTTTGATATTTATCAATAACAGTCTTATTTATGTAGATTACAGTACATACAATAATTGCAAAAAGCCCCGAAAACATTCCCGGTATTGCGTTATTATTATGATGTACAACAAAATTAAACAGGAGCCACGGAAATTGAGTTACAAGAAGTCCCACTGCAGTAAAATATCCAATTCTTCTATAGAAAACAACCAGAGATACAATGCACATATTTGTAAGCGCAGAAAGAACTCCTGTAAAAATAGCAAGCGGAACTTTATTGCCAAACAGGTTTATAACCTCCTGGCTGCGGGCTAATTTTGTTGTAAAAATTGAACAGAGGAAAAATCCAAGGACTATTACAATAAATCCCCATTTGGGTGCTTCTTTTTTCCGGTAAAGTTTTTCCAGTGTATTGTCAATGCTTTTTCCTATCTCTGAATGGACACTGTCTTTTTGCATCAACCCCTCCGCAGGTAACTTCTCCGATACAGTATTATACCACGGAAATTTAAATAAGCAAAATTCTATCTCTTCAAATAAACCATAAGGAGCATAATATCACTGTTGCGGATTCCACTTATTCTGTTTGCCTGCCCCAACGTAACCGGACGAACCTTTTCAAGCTTCATGCGTGATTCTGAGGAAAGTGACGGAATGCTTCCGTAATCAAAATCAGGAGGAATATGAGTGTTTTCCATTTTATGAAGCTTTTCAACACGTCTGTCCTGCTTTTCTATATAATACTTATATTTTACTTCAATCTTAGCTTCTTCCCAGTCCTTTTCATCATAACCAGGATTCTCCATTTCCGGCTTTTTAAGGAGAAGAGCTTCAATTTCTTCAAGCCGTGCATATTTTTCGTTTATCTTGTCAAACTGAGCCTGTGTCTTAAGTCCGCACTCAAACGCATATTTAGCAAGACGTCTGTCTGCGGTGTCGTGACGGAGTTTAAGTCTGTACTCTGCCCTCGCCGTAAACATTCGGTATGGCTCTTTAGTTCCAAGCGTTACAAGATCATCAATCAGAACACCAATATAAGCCTCGTCTCTTCCAAGAATTACAGGCTTGTACTCTGGAATTGCCAGAAAGTTTTCGTAACCGGCAGCCTTTTGTATAGAAGCTTCAAACTCGTTGAGTTCCTTTGTTTCGCGCTCACTAATCTGCGCAAAGCTCGAAAGCTCCTGAACAGACATTCTGCTTGTAGGATGAAAGGCACCTTCTTCCATACTTGCCGGCGCAGTCTTAATTGTTTCTGGAACTGGTGCTAATGGGCCACAAAGCTCCTTGTGAGAACGAGAATAAAGACCTGCATTCATTCCGGCAATAAGTCCCTGCCCCGCAGCTTCCTCATAACCAGAGGTTCCGTTTATCTGCCCCGCATTGAAAAGGCCCGCTACCCTTTTTGTTTCGAGTGACGGGAACAACTGAGTCGGCTCAACAAAATCATACTCAACAGCATAACCCGGACGACTCTGCACTGCATTTTCAAAACCAGTCATTGTCCGCATAAAAGCATCCTGTACACTTTCCGGCAGCGAAGAAGAAAGTCCGTTCAAATAGATTTCATCTGTACCGAGACCTTCCGGCTCAACAAAAATCTGATGACGGTCTCTTTCGGCAAAACGCATAACCTTATCTTCAATTGAAGGACAGTAGCGCGGACCGATACCGCTGATTTTTCCACTGTACAAAGGTGAGCGTCCAATATTATTTCTTATGATTTCGTGAGTTTTTTCGTTTGTATAAACTACGTGACAATTAACCATCGGGCGGTCAATTTTTTCATCATCAAAACTGAAAGGAATTACATCTTCGTCGCCAGGCTGTTCTTCCAGCTTAGAAAAATCTACTGTACTTTTTAAGATTCGCGGAGGAGTTCCAGTCTTAAGGCGTCCTGTTGTAAAACCAAGCCGATGAAGACTTGCAGTAAGTCCATACGCACCTGATTCGCCAAGTCGGCCACAAGGTGCATCATATTCACCAATAAAAATTCGTCCGCCAAGGAACGTTCCTGTTGTAAGAACAACTGCTCTTACCGGAATAATTCTTCCACGCTCGGTAACAACTCCGGTAACCTTCTGGCGCATACCGCTTCTGGCTGCCTGAGAAGCATAATCCGCTTTTTCTATATTTGAACCATTGTATCCACGCTCTTCGCCAGGAATTGAGCCTGAATCGGCAGAGCTGTCGGCATTTGGAGGAAGTGGAGTTGACGATGCTGTAGTGAGAATGTCAGTTACAGTGTCCATCAGTGTTGAAAGATTTGGAGTTCTTTCGCAAATATGTCTGGCAAGCTGAGAATAAGTGATTTTGTCTGCCTGAGAACGAGGTGCCTGAACAGCTGGTCCACGGCTTTTGTTCAACATTCTGAACTGAATCATACTGCGGTCTATAAGCTTTGCCATTTCACCGCCAAGGGCATCTATTTCGCGTACAATATTTCCTTTAGCAATTCCACCAATTGAAGGATTGCAACTCATTCGTCCGATTGCATCCGGAGTCTGAGTAATAAGAACTGTCTTTAATCCCATTCGTGCGCTCGCGAGTGCTGCCTCAATTCCGGCATGTCCTGCACCAACTACTGCAACATCATAATAATCATAAAAACCTGACATAAGCAAAGATTATACTTAATATGGAAAGGTTTTACAATCTACAGTTAAAAATATCACACTGTAAATCAGTTTTGTTTTCCTTTCTTTTTTGATATAATCTTGCTGTTATGAAAAAACTCGAACACAAACAAAAAATCCTGACTATATCACTTTTTGCCGGTATCCCTGCCTTGCTGCTGCTTTCTTTTTTTACGTTTGTTGGAATCCGCGCATACAATTTTTCAAAGTTATATTATGCTGAACCTCTTTCTGCCGAACAGCAGCTCAATCTGAATCAGGAGCTTCATCTAAAATATGCCGCCCAGTATGAGCCGTTAAAGCCGCTTCCCTATACACTTGCGCAACCAAATCTGAATATTTTTGCTGAATCTGCAATCCTTATTGATGTTTCAAACGGCAACGTAATCTATGAGAAAAATGCCGACAGAGTAATTCCGCCTGCCAGCATGACAAAGCTTTTTGCAATGTATATTGTTGATGAAGAAGTTTCAAAGGGTAACCTTAGCTACGACCAGGTAATTCCTCTGCCGGAAGAAAGCTGGGCCTGTAACATGCCGCCACATTCTTCACTTATGTTTTTAGGCGAAGGTCAGATTGTAACATTGAACGAGCTTCTTCTTGGACTTTCAGTTGCTTCCGGTAACGATGCTGCCTATGCCCTCGCCTACACAATCAGCGGCAGCATGGAAGCCTTTATTGAACGCATGAATAAGGTCTGCGTAGATTTAGGTCTGACTCACACTCATTTTGAAGAAGCCTCCGGCTACAGCGAAAACAATACAACCACCGCACGCGAAATGGCAGCTTTCTGCAGAGTTTATCTTTCAGAGCACCCGGAATCGCTGGAAAAGTTTCATGCTGTCCGCGAGTTTACTTATCCTAAAAAACGAAACATGGCTCCCGGCGATACTTACGGTCCGCAGGATTTTTCAAACGGCTTTCCTCGCCATATAACAATGGGCATTACCCAGAAAAACACAAATCCTCTGCTCGACCTTATTGAAGGCTGCGATGGATTAAAAACAGGCTACATCGATGAAAGCGGCTACAATCTTGCGCTTACAGCAAAACGAAACGGCACACGTTTTCTTTCGGTTACGCTCAAGGGTCCCGGTAAAACTACAAAAGAAGGACAGCAGGGAAGAATCCACGACGGCACTGAGCTTATGTCGTTTGCATTCCAGTCCTTTGCAGACTTTACAAGACTTGATGATGTTAAAAGCTATTTTGTGAAGGTGTACAACGCAAAAGAAAAGGCAATAAACCTTGTTCCGGCTTATATACCGGAAGCAGTTTGCGTTCCTTTTGTTTCTGGAAACTCAATTGCAGAAAATCTTCAGAATGTTATTGTTGATGTTGAATTGCCGGAATATATTGACGGCGAAATTACTGAAACCGAAGAATACGGCTGTATAAAAATAACGGTCGGCAACTACCTGTTGGAAACAATTCCACTCGTCGCCGACCGCTCAATTCAAAAAGCAGGCTTTATAACACGGCTTGCTGACCGTGTCATTTGCCCTAAATAATTATACTCTTTCTACTGGTGCAACCTTAGCATTCTTACCCATGTAAGCAACAATCTTTGAACCATCTTTGAGTGCACTTACAGGAATTACAGCAGAATCAATTCGTTTGCCGTCTACTTCAATGTACTCAATGCCTTTGCATACGTGCTGAGGATTCTTTACCTCAATCTTGAGGTTCATCTTTCTCCAGCGGCGTTCTACAGTAAAGCCGTCCCAGTCGTGCTTAATACATGGATCAATCAAAAGTCCATCATACTGAGGCTTAATTCCAAGCATATACTGAGTAATTGCGTAGTAGCTCCAGGTACCTGCACCAGAAAGCCATGAAGTTCTTGTATTACCAGGTCTCTTGCTGAAGGTTGAATAAGTTGTCTGACCAACTACATAAGGTTCACTCTGGCGGATTTCTGCCTTATCGTTATAAGCTGCAGGAATAGAAGCCTTGCAGTATTCGTAAGCGCGGTCACCGTTTCCAAGCATTGTTTCAGCAATAACACCCCAACCCTGTGTATGGTTGAAGATACCTGCATTTTCCTTAATACCAGGAAGGAATACTACAGAAGACATAATGTCTGAGCGAGTCTTAACAAATGGTGGCGCACAAAGCATAAGTCCGTAAGGAGTTGCAAGCTTTTCCTTTACGCTTTCCATACAGATTTTAGCCTGTTCTGCTGTTGCAGCAGAAGACATAACAGCCCAAACCTGTGTATTAAAGTAAATCTGTCCTTCTTCGATTGTCTGAGTTCCGTAAACAGTTCCATCCTCGCCAACAGCCCAGATAAACCATTTTCCATCCCAGCATTTCTTCTGAATATTTGCATCAAGAGTATCGCGCTGCTTCAAAGCCCAGGCTGCTTCATCCTTTTTGCCAAGACGTTCAGAAATATCAGCATAAGTTGTAAGACCAAGACGAAGCTGGAAAGCAACAAACAAAGATTCTCCATGATAGCCGAGCTTAAGACAGTCATTCCAGTCAGCCAAAAGACCACAAGGAAGTCCATCTACACCCATTCTTTCAAGGTTGAACTCAAGGGCACGTCTAAGGTGACCGTAAACAGTAGCTTCGCCACCATCTGCATAAGGAACAACCTTATTATAGAAATCAAAATTACCAGATTCTGCAACATAGCAAGGAACAGCATTAAAGAACCATTCACAGTCATCTGAACGGAACTCTTCAGGCTTTGGAGCCTTTTCGTGTCCTGCATTAAAGTCCTTAGAGATTACAGGAACAGCACCACCATTCTGGCACTGACCGCTTATCATTCTAACAAGTCTTTCTTCTGCTTCTTCAGGGATAGCAGCAGAAACACCAAGAATATCCTGAACTGAATCGCGGTAGCCAAGACCATCGCGCTCACCATTATAAACAAGAGAAGCTGCACGTGACCAGGCAAAAGTAATAAGACAGTTGTACAAGCCCCAAACGTTTACAGTATGATTGATATCCTCATCTGGAGTGATTGCTTTATATGAACCAAGCTTTGCATGCCATGCTTTTACAAGCTTATCAAACTCTTCGTCAGCACGTTTAAAATTTCCGTATTCAGCAACAATTTTCTGACCAACAGCACGAGCATCATCAATACCAAGCATAAGCATAACTTCTTTTGTCTCGCCCGGTTTAAGTTCCAGATCACCCTGTACTGTACCGCACATGTTATCGCCAAAAGCTTCTGAACCTGTACATGCACCGTCAGCTACAGCCTTAGGATTCGCATAAGAACCATAAGTTCCAATAAATGCTTCACGGCTTGTGTCAAAACCAGTCATTGGAGTACCAACTAAAGCAACCCAGTTGCTCATGTAAGCACCACCAACCTCCCAGTCTGGATGCTGAACATAAAGATTGTCCTGAATTGAGAAGCGGAGAAGACTATCGCCAACCTTTTCTCCCTTACAGATAAACAGAGAGTACTGAAGGTTTACCTGGTCCTGAGTTGTGTTCCACTGGTTTGTAAACTCACAGTAAGAGAACAAACGGATTTTTCGAGCCTTGTTTGAAGTATTTGTTACCTTAAGTCTCCAGTACTCAAAGTTCTGTCCGAGTGGAACATAATATTTTGTTTCTGATTTGATTCCTTTGTATTCTGATGTGATTGTGGTGTAAGCTGTACCATGACGACATTCAGATTTGTACTGATCAAGCGGTTTTCCTACAGGCTGCCATGATGCAGACCAGAAATCACCGTCTTCCATATCACGAAGATAAAAATATCGTCCAGGCTGATCCATAGGAATTGAGTTAAAGCGAAGCCTTAAAAAGCGTCCCTGTGCTCCAGATTTATAGAAGCCGTATCCACCAGCGTTGTTAGTGATTACTGCACCATAAACTGTTGAACCAAGATAATTACTCCAGGATGTAGGAGTATCCGGACGCGTAATAACATACTCCGCGTTGTCATCATCAAAATAACCGTATTTCATTCGTACCTCACATATATATGTATGAATTGTTTTATTTCCTAAACATAGGTAAAAACCATTATAAATGCAATGTTCAATATGTTCAATCAAAAAATTGTTATATAAATTGTATAAATCTCTATAAAAAAAGAGCCTGATTTATCTTCCGATAAACCAGGCTTTCAAAAGTGTCCCAAGTTTTGCTCAGCAAAACTTGAAGCGAGCCTTGTAAAAGTCAGTGCTTCAAATTAAGCAGACAGGCTCGCTATCCCTTAACTGAACCAAGTGCAACACCAGCTACAATGTACTTAGAAAGAATAAAGTATACAATAATAAGTGGTAATGCAGTAAGTGTAAGTCCTACATAAATAGCACCGTGTTCACGTTTATAAATATCACCATTAAGGAGCGATACCATAATAGGCAGCGTGAACTTATTCTGCTTTGTAAGAATTACAGAAGGACGGAACAAAT
>JAFZRP010000110.1 GCA_017619795.1 Treponema sp. | reverse complement strand
TACATTATTAAAAAATGGAACATCATATGAAAAAAGAACTTCACCTACAGTTTCAATAGAAAAACTTGTAGATGAAGCTTTAGCATCGTAATTTTTGGAATCGGGAGTTCCATGCTATTGACAAATATCATAGGAGCCCGATAATGACAGTTTGAGAGCACGACATTTGTCATTGCCGCACTTGATGCGGCAATCTATGACAGAGTGACACCTAAAACAACGGTTTGCTAATTTCATCTGTACCGGCAAATGGACCTGGAATAATTGTTCCGCTTCGTTTTTTGCCAAAGAAGTCTGTATCAAATGTGATTGGTGAACCATCTGGATTTTCGTATTTTTCTTCAGGTTCAAAAGCCATCATAATATCATCTGTTCTAAGAAGTCTGTATTTTTCTGCGGTTTCTTTTGGAAGAGATTTTAGCAGTTCGTACAAGTTTGTTTTAAGCTGTACTTTTCCATCCTTTTCTTCCCAACCAAGTTCAACCTTGTTCTTTGTGTCAACGTAAGCATTTACTTCTTTTTTCATTGCTTTTGCACCGTTGAAATAAATATTTCCTTCTGACCACACTGGAAGCTTGCTGTAATATCGGTCGGAAGCTGGAGAACCCATTCCGCAGTAGCCTTCAAATTGCTTGAGCCATTCTTCGTATGTAGGATAATCATCGTACTTAAAAGTTCCGGTGATGATGTTGCCGTCGTCCCATTCGTTGTTTATACAATTGTCCATTCCTTTTTTAAGGGCAGGGCGCATTGGTTGCTGAACAAAAATATTATTGTAGAACTTACAGTCTCCGTGAAGGATTGTCATAAAGCCGGCAACCTCTGTTCTGTGTGGCATATGATAAGGTGTGTAGCGTGGAGAGGAGAGGGTAGCGGCACCATTGTTTACGCCCTTACCAACTGCTACAAAGCTTCCTGCAATAAGATTGTGAACAAGAGCGACACCCTGAGTACACATTTTTACAGCTTTATCAGAAAGGAAGATGTTGTTATCTACTAGAGTTGGTCCGTGTGAAACTTCTATAAATAAGTCTTCAGCACAGCCGCCCATGCTTTCATCATTTTGATTGTATTCTTTTGGAAGAACATTGTCGTGGAAGAAGTTCTGGGTAACACGGGTTCCCTGTGCCTGCCAGTCGAGCCATAAGCCGCGGGTACAATCATGGATATGGTTGCGGCGGTAGATACAGTCGATTGCGGCATGCATTTTGATTCCGCCAATTTCAGCACCGGCAAGGTTCTGCTTGTTGTTTATATGATGAATGTGATTGTCTTCGATGAGTGAGAAAACTCCGCCAAGGTGACCAACAATTCCTGTCTGTCCGCAATCGTGGATATTACAGCGGCGTACTATGTGGGAGCCAATATTTTCTTTTGTCCAGCCTTCAATCTGAGCCTGGCAAATGCAATCACGCTCTGTTTGAGTACCATCCTTGAACTTCCATTTAAGCCATTTGTTGTCGTTTTCCGGCTGCCTGTATTTTCCAAGAGAGATTCCGGAACACTTTGATTCATAGATTTCGCAGTCTTCTATAATCCAGCCCTTTGACCAATGAGGACCAATCATTCCTTCCTGATATGCGGTTGGTGGTGCCCACTGGGTTGCAGCCTGAGAAACAGTAAAACCGCTGAAGGTGATAAAGCCGTGTCCTTCTTCAGAAGGATAGAAACAGTTTCTTCGGGCAGTGATTTCTACATTTTCCTTGTTAGGATCTTTTCCCTGGAAGTTTGCATAGAATATAGTTTCGTCCTTAGCTTCGTCCTGTTCGGAATACCATTTGTAAATAGAAAACTCATGATCCCAGGAAGGTACAAAAATCTTTGCTTCTTTTACTTCATCGAGGGATTGAACCTCGTACATAGATTTTCCATTCAGGAAAACATCTCCGGTGTGTGCAATCATATAGGCAATAAACCAGTCACCGCTTACCAGAGTTTTATACGGATTATAGTCTCCAAAAATCTTATTTGAAACACGAGCTGTGTAAACATTTCCTTCCAGCTTGGTCCAGTTTGTAAGAGGCTCTGCACCAGAAATGTGGGCGGCAAGTGGTTTTTCTGAACGATAAGTGATTCGCTTTGCTTCTGTTCCGCCGTTTTTTGGATTAACGTTTTCGCGGTAAATACCAGGTGCAACAATTACTTCATCACCTGGTATTGCAATATCTGCTGCCAGCTGTATTTTATTGAATGGTTTTTCTTTTGTTCCATTTCCGTTTGCGTTAGCTTTAATATCTACATAATATGTCATAATAATTTCTCCTGAGTTTAAAGAAACGCGAGCAGTGGCACAGCGTTTCAATTCTACATTTATTATAAGTTACAATAGGGCTTTAATAAATAATGAAACTGCACAAAAAATGAATAAAAAAACAAAAAAGGGGCTACCCGAAACTACGGATAGCCCCTTTTACTAAGTGGTAAGTTTTGCTATTAGTTCATTGCAGCTTTTTTAGCATCAACTTCAATCTGATGTTTAGCTGTATCAAACTTGTAAAGCTGTTCGAAACCGAAACCGTTTACTTCTTTGCCTAATTCAGCCCACATCTTGTCGAAGTCTGCATCGTCTTTAGCAAAAATCATACGCCAAGAAGCATCACAAACAGCCTGATTAACCTGGTTACGGATAACAGAAATGTCTGGAGTATCTGATGGGAGACTTACAGAAACTGATGGAGAAACTACGAGCTTTCTGTTCTTGTACATCCAGTTTGTAGCGTCTGTTGCATCATATTTCTTTTCCCAGTCTTTTCTCATCTGAGTCATATTCTTCTCTTTGTAAGAAGCCCAGTACTGAGGAGCATAGATTTCGCCAGTAATAGGGTTTGTACATTCAGACTTACAAATCCACTGGTTGATAGCGTTGTTACCATCGCTGTATCCGCCGCCACCAAATTCTGCAGGAACTGGGAGGTTATCCATAAGAGCATTGTCATTCATCTGCTCATATTTTCCGTTAGGAAGCTTCTTATAGTTGAAGCCTTCAAGACCAATGTGCTGATACTGACATCCCTCTGGAGAAGCATACCAGTCGAGGAACTTCATGATTCTATCATATTTAGCTGGGTCAACCTTTGAGCCTACACCAAATACACGTCCGCTTCCAAAGTAAGCATCTGAGTCTGTGTAGTAGTTCTGATCCTGTACAGGGATAAAGCAGAATGCTGTTCCATCCTGATAGCGAGCTGTTGTGTTCCAGAAACCAATTTCCCATGTGTACCAGATGAAGTCAACCTGACCGTTAGAAATCTTTGCACAAACTGAGTTCCAGTCCTGTGTACCTGAATCTGGGTCTACAACGCCCATTCTCTTTGCCTTGTTCAAGAACTTGAGCATTTTGTAGTAAGAACCATCTTTATCTGTAAGAGGATAGAATGTGTTATCTGGTCTAAGAACTGCAGAACCTTTAATCTTGTCGCCGTACCAGGTTGTAAGCTGAACAACGTTAGCGATACCGATCATACCGTCGCCGCCGTCCCAATCTGGCCACAATGAAAGTGGATAAGCAGGATCACCCTTTTCGTTTGTTGGGTGAACTTTTCTAATTTCAACAAAAGCTTTCAAGAGGTCATCAAGATCTTTGATTTCTGGAGCGCCAATCTTGTTGTAAAGGTCCCATCTGAGCTGTGGAAGAGAGTAGATTCTTTCAGCTGTTACAGATGTTGGAGAAGTATCCATCATTTCTGTTGGAATACCATAATATTTTCCAGCAGCGTTGTTAGGAATAGCCTTGTTAAAGGTTGTAAGCTGCTTTTCGAATTTCATAAGATTTGAGCAGCCTGTAATCTTGTCGCTGATGTCTTTAATAAGTCCAGCTTCAAGACAGTCATTGAACTGAGTTGCTTCAAGGATAACGATATCACCTAAATTGCCGGAACTAGCTCTTGTCTGGAAAATAGCATCGCCTGCAACCTGTGGAGCAATGATGTTGAGTTCAATGTTAAATTTGTCTTTAACAATCTTAGCAAACCAACCTGACTGCATACCCTGATAGTTAGCAGCTACGTCGTAAATTTCAAAAGTCATAGGTGCGTTATCATCAGCAGCCGCAACCTTTGAATCCTTCTTGCCATTACAGCTGCATAACAAAGCAGCAGAAACAGCCATCAATGTGATTACAGAAATCAGTTTTCCTTTTTTCACTTTGATTCCTCCTTTAGTTTTTTTATATAACCCAAATCTTTTTGTGATTTGTATTATCCTTAATCATTATCCTTTTACAGCACCAATCATAATTCCCTTTGTGAAGTAACGCTGGAAGAACGGATAGACACAAATAATCGGCAGTACAACGATAACCGAAACAGTCATTCTGATAGAGGTTGCAGTTTGTGCGTGAGCAAGGCTTGCTGCAAGAGCTGTAGCAGAAGAGCTGTTGTTTACAAGTGCCTTAAGGGAGCTTGCCTGGTTTATATACTGATACAGAGTAAACTGAAGTGTATACAGCTTAGGGTCTGTAACAAGAAGCAATGTATCCTGGAAAGAGTTCCACTGAGCAACAGAAGCAAAAACGGCAACGGTTGCAATAATCGGTTTGATTACAGGTACAATAATCTTAAAGAAAATCTGAAGTGTGCCCGCACCATCAATAACGGCGGCTTCTTCCAGTTCTTTTGGAACGCCTTCTACAAAGGTTTTACACAAAACGATATAGAATGGCTGAACGGCAACCGGGAAAATATAGCCCCAGAAGTTATTTGTAAGATGAAGGTTTCTCATGGTAATAAACCACGGAATAATACCTGCATTAAAATACATTGTTGCAACAACGAATCTGTACCAGAACTTTCTTTTCCAAAGAGTTTCCTTTGTGAACATATAGCCAAGGAAGCCAGAAACTACAACTGTAAACAAAGTTCCAATAACTGTACGCAGAATGGAGATTTTGAACGAGGTAAGAAGTCCACTTATCTTCATAACCTGCTTGTAGTTATTCAAATGGAACTTAAGCGGAACAATAAGAACCTTTCCACGTTCACTTAAATCGTTTGCACTTACAGAGTTTATAAGAATGTAATAGAAAGGATAAACGCAAACAAAAGCAAAGAAGGTGTAGATAACGTATGTGGCGATGTCGATGATATAGTCTTCAACTGTTTTCTTAATCTTAGTCATTTTCCATGCTCCTATATAAGACTTTCGCCGCGAACTTTCTTAGAGACTACATTTGTAAGCCAAAGAAGAAGAATACTCACAAAGGTTTTAAGAATACTGATTGCAGTTGATAATGAATAACCACCGCTACCCATTGCCAGATTATAAACGTAAAGGTCAAGAACCTCTATTTTTGCTTTATTGAAGGAGTTTGCAAATACAAAATACTGTTCCATTCCGTTTGAAAGGAAGTTTGCAAGACTCATCATTACAAGAACAAAATAAGTTGGAAGGATTGAAGGAATTGTAATGTGCCAGATACACTGCATTCGGGAAGCACCATCAATCTTTGCAGCTTCCATCAGCGAATCATCAATACTGGTAATTGCCGCAATATACATAATGGCAGCCCAACCAGCATTTTTCCAGGTGAGCCACAGCCACTGCTTAAACCATACGTGCTCAGATGACTGCAGGAAAAGAATAGGTTCTTCTATAATACCAAGCCTCATAAGAACACTGTTTATAGCACCCGTACTATTGAAAACACTGAAAGCAATTGCGTAAACCAAAACCCAGCTGATAAAGTTTGGAAGGGTAGTTACAGTCTGTACAAACTTCTTAAATGGAACCGAGCTGATTTCGTTCAGGAAGACTGCGAAAATCATTGGGAACCAGGAGAAGAACAGACTTAAGCCGCTCATTGCAAAGGTATTTGTAAGAACCTGAACAAGCTTTTTTACTTTTACAGGATTTTCAACCATGGAAACAAACCACTTAAAACCTACAAACTTATTCCAGTCAAGTGGGAAAGGAGGTTTGTAATCAAAGAATGCATATACCCATCCGTAAAGCGGATAGTACGAAAATACAAGGATCAGGAGAAGAAAAGGAATAACCAGCAGAAAATCTTTGATGCTGTTTTTTTGCCTGACAGTCAGCTGTTTTCTTTCACTTTTATTTTTCATTTTTTGGGAACCCCATTTTTTTCAATAGTTTTTTGTCTTAGGGAAGCCTTTTACCAAGTTAATTTAACTAAAAAGTAAAACGTTTAACCCCCTAGAATAAAAAAGTCTTTTACCAAAACGTCTTGCAGAGAGTCAATTGTTAAACGTTTTAGTAAAAGACACTGTATAATAAGTATAACACCGCTTGACAATCTGTCAAGTTTTTTATTATTTAAGAAAGAAAGCTTTTTGATTAGGAAAACAGGATAAATGATTTTTAAAAACGTATATTTTATAACTGGGAATGCATACGCCGGGAAGTCGACAATGGTTCATCTTCTTGCACAAAGATGTGATGGAATTGAATGCGGTGAAAATTATCATAATTCTCTTTTGGAAGGGCTTGATAAAGAGGAGTTTCCGTGCCTTACGTATACACGGGATTTGCAGGACTGGCACGATTTTGTTCGTCGTACTCCGCAGGAATATTCTGACTGGATTGATGGAGCCGCAAAGGAATGTGAGGTTCTTGAATTACAGATTTTGAAGGAGCTTTGTGAGAAAAATCCTGATAAAAAAATCTTTGTTGATACGAATATTTCTTTAGAAACACTTCGCAAGGTTGCAGAAAAAAATCATGTGCTGATAATGCTTGCTCCGCCAGAAACATCTGTAAAGCGTTTTTTTGAGCGTCCAGACAAGGAAAAGCAGTTTATTTATCAGCTTCTGATGGAGGAACCAGATCCTCAGGCTGCACTGGAAAATTACCGTCAAACCTTAATGCTGATAAATTCACAGGAAAATTATAATGAATACTATAATTCTGGATTTAATGTAATTTTGCGGGATGAAGCACTTGGTGTGGAAGGTACCTTTGCACGGGTAAAAAAACTGTTTGGCTTAGTCTGAGTTAAAAAACGAAGCCGGGTTTTCCCCGGCCTTATGTGTGCTTTCAATCATTTAGTTGTCGATTGGCACTTATATATAATCCAGCTCTTTAAGCTGCTGGTTGACTTTTTTACACTATCGTATTGTAAAGCGTCGACACGCTTTCTGAAATTTCCGGACTTCTCATAATGCCTCCCTAGCATGAATCGGTGTGCGTCCTCATCTCGCTCCTGATTACATCTTAATAATAACACAATAAAATGTTCTTGCAAGAAGAATTTGTCTATATCTTTTTTTAACAAGGTGTGGTATAATTAAAATATTATTTCCCACCAAATTTTAATCATTTCCAATCATTCACAGGCTAGAAAAAAATAAAATTTTATTCAAAAACAAACATTTTTCTTGCTATTTTCACGTGAAAGTAATATCATTTCAGTAGATTTAGTACTAAAAAATATTATTTTTATTGGAGAATAACTATGGATAAAAAGTTTTGCAGGCTCCCGTCGGCTCTTCCGCCAGAGGGATTAAAGGTAAATCAGGTGCCTCAGCTTATGTCTTTTGCTTTTGATGACAATGCTTATTCCGGCTACAAAGAGTCTGGTGCTGTTGGCGGTATGAAGTTTATTATTGATACTTTTGAGAGTTTTAAAAACCCGGAAGGTAAGGGAAATAAAGCTACCTTCGATGGAGAACCTTATAAAGTAACCTTGTATTTTAAGGGAAACAATGCTCTTAAAAATGATCGTGAGGATGCAGCTCTTGTAAAGAAAATCGTAAACGAAGCATATCTTCGTGGACATGAAATCGGCTGTCATACCTTTACTCATCCGGAAGGCGTAAAGTTTAACTGGGATACAGAACCGGCACAGCGAATCGATAATCTTTTCTATGATGACTGGATGAAGGAATTAACAGACTGTATCAATCTCCTGACAAAGCCTTTTAATCCGAATGCAGCAAGTGATGATGAAAGTGTTGGAATGGGTATTGTTCGTGAGGATATTGTTGGCTTCCGTACTCCATACCTTGATTATAATGAGCATACATATAAAGCACTTGAGTCACTTGGTTTTAAGTATGATGCAACAATTGAGGAAGGCTGGCAGGATGATATGGATGGCGCTCATCTGTTGTGGCCATATACTCTTGATGCAGGCAGCCCTGGTGACGAATATGTTGCAAAGGTAATGTATGGAAGAAAAGAGCCGTTTGTACAAAAACATCCTGGTCTCTGGCTTCTTCCTGAATACGTTCTCATAATTCCGCCGGATGAGTTGTGTGAAAAATATGGAACTACAAAGGGTGCAAGAGCTCGAGCAAGAGATGCTGCCGGTGAGCTTGATATGGATTCTGGAAAAATCACTGGAATGGACTGGAATATCTGGTTCCAGTATTTTATGAACAAAGAGGATGCTCTTGCTACAATGAAGTATTCCTTTGATTTGCGCTACGATGGAAACCGCTGTCCATTTACCTTTGGAATGCACACCGACATCTATTCTGATAAATACGACATTTATGATTTAGAGGGTGATGAAAAGGATCACATTAAAGCAAATGCAGCTCAGCGTCGTGAAGCAGTAATTGAGTTCCTGGATTATATTTCTAAGAAACCAGACTGCCGCGTTACAACTGCAGAAAATGTAATGAAGTGGCTGGAGAAACCGGTAGCACTTTAAAAATGATTAGGTCGATTCTCGGCGTACAAGATATGGAGAATAAACAAACTCGTTTGTGCCGAGATCTTCCTTTTTCAGCATTCTAAGAATTGTAAGATATGAGTCCTTTCCTATTTGAGTAAGCGGCTGATGTACTGTAGTAAGGGAAGGGCTTATCATTGCAGAAGCAATAAAATCATCATAGCCGATAATTGCAAGATCCTTTGGAATTGTTTTACCGGCTTTTTTTGCTTCCAGCATAATTCCGGTTGCAACAATATCACCAGCTGCACAGAAGATAGCATCTGTTTCCGGGAACATACGTTCCATTCGTTTGAATACAACCTGACCTTCCTCAAAATAGTAATCGGAAATAAAGAAAACTTTTGAGTCGTCAAAAGGAATATTATTATCTACGAGAGCCTGCATAAAGCCTCGCTTTCGTTCATACTGACAAAGAACCATGTTTTCTTCGTCACCAAGAACAAGAACAAAGTTCTTTTTGCCGGACTGTATTAAAAGCTCTGTTGCCTTATAGGCGCCTTCAAAATTATTGAGGCTCATTTCAACGGCATCTGGAGCGCTTTCATCAATTACAACGAGCGGGATATCATTCTTTTTATAAAGCTCGCAAACCTTTGTAGAAGGGCTGATACTTAAAAGGATTACGGCGTCGGCGCGTTTTTCAAGAACAATTTTGGAAAGAGTTTTTTCGTTTTCTTCAAGGGTAGAGAAGAGGTTGATAGAGTAGTGACTCTTGCTCGTACGGATTCCCTGTTCAATACCTTTAAGGATTTCCATTTCGAAATATGAAGAGAAGAAGTTCGCTACAACACCAATAATACCGGTGTTGCCATTTACAAGACCTCTTGCACTAAAGTTTGGATGATAATCGAGCTCTTCGATAGCCTTCATAACTTTTTCTTTTGTTGCTTTAGAGATGCTTGGATTGTCGTGAATTACCCATGATACAGTCGTATGGGAAACGCCAGCTCTTTTTGCCACGTCGTGAATCGTTATACTCATGTGAAAAGTATAGCACGGTGATTGTTTCTTTGTAAAGTAGCAAATCACTTTCACGTGAAAGTTTTTTATTGACGGCACATAAAAAGGGTTTTATAATCTAGATTGTTCAAAGGTGGAACAAACCGAATGTCAATAATTCAT
This sequence comes from Treponema sp., assembly GCA_017619795.1. GTDB lineage: Bacteria > Spirochaetota > Spirochaetia > Treponematales > Treponemataceae > Treponema_D. The sequence goes on along the minus strand of JAFZRP010000110.1, from coordinate 113,989 downwards.
CTGAATGCAGAAGGTTCCACACCAGGAGGTATTAAAAAATGAATAATAACAAAATCACACTTTTACAGAAGACATTTTTACAGAAGCTGTTAATGCTTATTCTGTCTGCAGCCTTTGTGCTGGGGCTGGCTGGCTGCAACAATTCTGCAAACGACGATAAGGGTGGACAAGTCCTTGTTACGTCTATTAAGCTTGATAAGAAAAGTCTTGTAGTTACTTCGGGCGACACTTATCAGTTTGAGGCAACTGTCTTACCAGAAGATGCAACAAATAAAACGGTAAAGTTCACGGTAGACAGCAAAGACTATGCAACGGTAGTAGATAAGGACACCGGAAAGATTAAGTTCAATAATACTGGAAACAAAGAGGCGACGGTAAAGGTAAAGTGTACTGCTCAGGATGGTTCTAAAAAAACTGCTACTTGTACAGTTACTGTAAACCTTGCGCTCCCACCGGTTTTTAATTACAAAGGTTTTGATTTTATTACTGCCGGCCCGGCTTACGACTGTTCTACAGGAATGGTAATTTCGTGGCATTCAGATGCTGCAAAAAACGTTCTTGAATATACGGATGCCAACGGCGAAAATTTTAAAAACACAATAGATGTAGTTGGAACAAAAACAACAAGCGATTGGGCAGATAAGGCAGACTTCTATCGCTGTCGCTATGAGCTTACTGGACTTAAGCCTGGTGCAGTGTACAAATATAGAGTAAAAACAGATTCTGCTGTATCAGATGTTCGTACTTTTACAACTGCAAAGGCAAACAATGATACAGCAACAGATGATGATAAAGCTTTTAATTTTATGGTTCTTTCAGATCTTCATACACCAAAGGGTTCAAAATCATACATTAAAAATATTAGTGATCTGCTTAATTATTCCCTTCAGAATATTGAGAAAGACGATACAGCTACAAACAAGACTTTGCCGCTTTGTATTTTTAATGGAGATATGGTAAACAAGGGACAGACTTATCAGCAGTGGAATTATTGGGGACAGGAGCCTTCTCTTGCAAAAACAATTTATGCTTTTGTTGAAGGAAATCACGACTATTATCCATATAAAAACAAAGACCGCGTTACAGATACCTGGTATCTTGATTGTGTAGCAATTCCAAATGCCAAAGACTCCTTGTTCAACAAATCAATTACTACAAATATTGAACCAACAAACTATTATTTTATTTACAATAATGTGCTCTTTATCTGTCTTGATACAATGATGATGGAAGCTTCCAAAATGAGCGGTGAGTATGAAACTTCTTTTGAGAAACAAAAGCAGTGGTTTAAGGAAGTTGTAAATGCAAACAATGGAAAGTACGAATATCTTGTTGTAGCAAAGCATTATACCTTTATCAACGGAAATACCGTTTCTGATTATGGTGACTACACTGATTGGTATAAGATTTTTGATGAATGTATGGTTGATTTTGCCATCGGTTCAGACGAGCATACTTACAGCAGAACAAAACCTCTTTATCAGAAGAAAACTCAAGATGACAGTACTGCGGAAAAAACAGTTGGAACAATTTATCTGACTACACCTCAGACAGAAGGAAGCTTGGGAACAATTGTAGATAGAAAAACCGGCGGGCTCTCTGCTTTTGATGGAACAGAAGGTGGTTGTGGTGGATTGTATTTTAATGTTACCAGCAAAAAAATGACAATGCATCTGGTTTGTGCAAACGGTAAGGAATGCGATACCTGTACAGTTTATAAGCGTGACCGCAGTGGATTTAAAGGCTTTGGTAACTAAAGCAGTTAGCGGTAACTAATACAAGTATTGTGAGAATAGTTTTATAGAGAGTAGGAAAGTGATGATAAAAAAAATGAGTAGTATTATTTTAGCGGCAGCTTGTGCAATTCTTCCGGTGGCGACAGTTTCTTGTGTAACTGATTGTAAGAGTCCGGAACAAAATCCTGCTAATGGAACGAAAACAGATAAGGACTCGGACAAAGGTGTTTCTGAAAAGTTCGAGTCGGATAAAATCTGTGCGGCCTATATTGCAGCGTGGGGTGTTTACGATTCTACAAAGAAAGAGTATAGAGCCTGGACTGCCGCTGACATTGACGGATCAAAGCTCAGCGATTTAATTCTTTCCTTTGCAGAATTAGACAATAAGGATCATGTGACACTTCTTACGGAAGAGGTTGAAGATTATTACGGAGAGGTCAGCGCTCTTGTAAAGAAATACCCGCACCTGCGCGTGAGCGTGGCAATAGGCGGCGGTTCAGAAGGAGTTGCCGATTTTAAAGCAATGTCTTCCGATAAAGAGCTGCGCGCAAAGTTTGTTGGTAATGTAAAAAAGCTTCTTGAAGGTAATACAAATATTCGTGGTATAGATATTGACTGGGAATATCCTGGACAAAGGCTTAAGGCGGGATCGGGTGCCTGGAAGACAGAGTTCAATAATTATCTGAGTCTTTTGAGTGAATTAAAGACGATGATGACGGAGCTTGGTTCTAAAAATGGAAACTCGTACCGACTTACAACTGCGCTTCCTGCTGATGTAAAATCAATAACAGATAATGTGGCGGAAATCCAGAAGGTATGCGATGGGCTTAATCTTATGATGTATGATTATAGCGGTGCCTGGAGCAGTACAACCGGCCACAATGCTCCGCTTGATGAAATAGAAGATTCTCTGAAACGATTTCTGGAAGCAGGAGCTTCGCCAGACAAGCTTGTTCTTGGCATTCCTTTTTACGGACAGAAGTGGACCGGAGTAGAGGAAGGCGACAATCACGGGCTTGGTTCTTCAGTAACACCAAACAAGGATGGGTACGATTATGGAATTCAGTATCCGGAAATTGTGAAGCTTTTGAAGAATAAAAACTACAAAACGTATTGGGATGATGAAGCAAAGGCTCCTTATGCTTATAGCGCAAAGGATAAAGTGTTTATTTCATATACAGATGAAAAACAAATCGGGTTTGCAACACAACTTGTACGTGAAAATAAACTTTCTGGTGTTATGACCTGGGAATACGGTCAGGATATGTCAAAAACACTGTTAAATGCTATGTATAAAGGCGTTTCTAAGTAATTTTCTTTGAAAAATCAACGAAATTTGTGAAAAATTTTAAAAATAATTGTTGACAACAGGGAAATTCGGGATAAAATAATGTTAACAGCTTTCACGTGAAAGTGAAAACTACTATAACGTTAATGTATGTAAAAATATGGAGGATTACATGAAAAAGTGTACTAAAAAAATCTTATTGGGTGGAATGGTTGCAATTCTTGCAGGAATGATGATTTCTTGTGGAGGTAATACAGAAAAGCCTAAAACTGTTCTTCCAGACGGACTTAAAAATCCTTATGAGGGAGAGGATACTCTTGGAACCGTTAGTGCTAACCTTCTTGACGATGGTGATGCTGATGAAACAGAAGGAGAAATCTATTTCTCTAATTACGGTGTTACCCAGACTAAGGTAAACGGCGGTGTTGAAGGACAGGCTTGGAAGGTTGTTCAGACAGAAGAAGAGTGGTCAGAACTTGGAATAGATTTGACCTCTGTTTATGGACAGGGAAAATCATACCTTATTTCTGCAAAGGTAAAGAATGATCCTGAAAATACTGCTCATAAGGATGCAATGTTCACAGTAGCCTGGACTCTTTATTCTGGCGATGTTAAGAACTGGGCCGATGCTATTTCTGGAACAGAATACTATGATTATAACGAATCTGATCCATCAATCGTAAGTCCTTGGGGTGGAGCCCTTGACACAGAGGGAACTGCTTATGGTTATTCAGAAGATGACTTCAACGTTCCTACTGAGCTTACAGATGAATGGCAGGAAATCAGTTACATTATCAATTCTACAGCTATTGAAGAGAAGGTAAACAACTCTGGTGTTTACAAGTTCTCAATTGCTTTCTATGCAGGAAAAGACGGTCCAGCTGGATATTCATTCCTTATCGATGATATCAGCATAAAGGATTTGAATTCTGAATTAAAGCGCAACGGAATGACTTGGGTAGATCCAAATGCTGAAGAAGAAGCAGAGGAACCTGAGGAAACAGAAGAAGAGGAAGAGTAATTTAATTACGAAAGCTTCTTTAGAAAAAATTGCAATACAAAATAACAATAAATAAAAAAACCTTTATGGAGGAAATTATGAAAAAAATTACTAAAGTATTAGTAGGACTTTTAATGGTTGGTATGTTGTTCTTCTCTTGTAAGCACAACAATTCAGACACACCTGATGAGCAGAATAATCAGGAAGAGCCAGGCACATCTGATCCAGTAACACCAGATCCAGTGCAGCCTAAGAAGATTGAAGCAGTAAGCTTTAATCCAGCAGCTGGCGAAGTTGAAGCAGGAACAAAAATCACTCTTGCTACAACAACAGACGGTGCAGTTATTTACTATGAATTTGTAAAGGCTGACGGAGCAGCAACTCTTACAAAAGAGAACTTCAAGATTAAGAAGTATGCAGAGCCTGTTGAAATAACAGAAGCTGGAACTCTTTATGCAATTGCTGCAGAAAGTGAAGCGAGCACAAACGTTTCTGAGATTTCTAAGGCAGCTTACACAATCAAGGTTGTAGCTCCTGTAGTTCCAGAAGATGCTTTCCGCAAATGGACAGCAGAATCAACAGTAACAGCTTGGTCTGTTTATAACTATGAAGACCTTGAAAAGCTTGCAGAAGTTGTAAATGGTGGAAAGGACCTTGCAGGTGTTACAATTACACAGAAAGAAGACATTACAATTAACGAAGCTGTTCTTGGCGATAAGTTTGCTGAACCAGCAGAAGCAGAAGCTGGTGTAGCTAATGCAAGTCTTAAGAACTTTGCAGGAATTGGTAGCAAGGAAAAACCATTTGCTGGAACTTATGATGGAAATGCAAAGAAAATCAGCGGTCTTTATATCTACGGCGGACAGCAGGGTCTTGGATTCTTTGGTGGTTTGAATGCAGCTACAATTAAGAACGTTATCATTGTTGATGCTTGTGTTGTAAATAAGAATGTACAGGTAAAGGATGATGGTTCACACGATGGTTCCGATGATGACCGCTTTGGTGGACTTGTTGGAGTTACAGCAAAAGGTGAAAGCACTATCGAAAGATGTATCTTTGTAGGAACTGTTGGTTCTCAGGCTGCTAAAGACAGAGGCGATCCTTATGAATACATTGGTGGTATTGTTGGACGCGTTGAATCTAGTACAACTGCAAATCTTAAGAACTGTGTAAGTCTTGTAAAGCTTTACGGTTCATCAGCAGCTCTTGTAAAGAAAGTTTCTGGAAAAGCTAATTGTACAGATTGTATTGGTGTTAGCTTGGATAAGAAGGTTTATTCAGATGCTTCTACAAGTGTAACTCTTGATGCAGAAGGCGGAATTACAAAGGCAAATATTATTGCTACAGTAAAAGAAGCTAGTGGTCTTGATCTTACAGATTACTTCACAAAAGCAGGACTCTAATCAAGTATAAAACTTGAACAATAACCGAGAGGCCCAGGCTTCCCGGTTATTGTTTGTAAAAAACATTCGGGAGAAAGAATTATGAAAAAAATTACAAAAATTACAGCTGCTTTGTTAGTAGCAGTTATTCCATTAGTATCATTTGGTTGTAAACACAACAATAACGATATTGAAAATGACGGAAAATCAGAGCCAGTAGTAATTCCAGAGGATGCTATGCGTAACTGGACATCTGGTTCAAAAGTAAAAACCTGGTCTGTTTATGGTGTAGAAGACCTTGAAAAGCTTTCAGAAGCAGTAAATGCTGGTAACGATTTTGCAGGAAAGACTATCACTGTAAAGAACGATATCGTTATCAACGAAAACGTTTTGACAAAAGATTTTGAAGAGCCAGCAGAAGGTGCAGAACCTGGAACTCCAAATCCTAAGTTCAAGAACCTTGATTCAATTGGTAGAGGTGTATCTCCAGAAGAAGATTATGAAGCTTGTTCTTTTAGCGGAACTTTTGATGGAAACGGAAAAGTAATTTCTGGTCTTTATATGTATCAGGGACATCAGGGCTTAGGTTTCTTTGGTGTTGTTGATGGTGCAACTATTAAGAATGTTATCCTTGTTGATGCTTGTGTAATTAACAGAAATCTTATTCCAAACCCAGATACATCTTCTAGTTATCCACACGACAACAAAGACGATGACCGCTTTGGTGGACTTGTTGGTGTTGTAGACGGAAATGGTGCAGGTGTAACAATTGAAAACTGTCTCTTTGCAGGTGTTGTTGGTTCACAGACTGCTCTTGATCGTGGCTCTCCTTATGAATACATTGGTGGTCTTATTGGACGTGCCGATACAGATGCTACTGTAAAAGATAGTTTTGTTTTTGCTCGTATTTATGGAAGCCGTGAAGATAAGACAGACGTTGTATGTGGTAAGAAACCAACAAACGTTGATCGTACAAACATTAATGGCAAAGACGATAAGGGTGTTGAAGTAAAGGATTTTGATGAAGCCGTTGCAAAAGAAATTACAGATGCAGTTAAGGCTGTTCAGGCAAAAGTAAAATAATAATTTTATAACACGGAGAAAAATATGAAGAAAATAAAACTGATTATTGCTGCATTAACAGTATTTGCTTGTGCAGGACTTGCTTTTGCACAGGACAACATTATTGCTCATGGCGATATGGAAGGTGGTTCTGTTAATGAATGGATTGCAGAAGGTAGTACACTTTCTCTTCCAACAGGCAAAGGTGTTTCTGGTTCAACAGCACTTTATGTACGCGGTAAGTTTAATTGGAGTGGTGTAGGCAAGGATCTTACAAAAAAGAACATTGTTGATGGTTCTGATTACTACGTTGAAGTTTGGTTCAAAGCAGATAACGCAGACAAGGGTAAGCGCCATTCAGATGTTGCACTCGCAATTCAGCCGGACGATTGTACTGAAGAAGATTACGACGACTTTATCTACATGGGTCTTGATCCAGTTGGCGATAAATATTCTGGTTCTTCTGTAGAGCTTTCTAACAAGGAATACGTAAAAGTAAACGGAATTATCAGCGGCGAAGAAATTAAGAATCAGCTTAATGGAAGAAAAGCTGTTAATGTAACAATCTACTTTAAGATTGATGCACCAACACGTCCTTTCTATGTTGATAACGTTGTAATCAAGAAAGTTAACTAAACAATAATTTAAAAATATTTAATGGAGATAAATATGAAGAAATGTATTTATAAGAAAATAGCCGGTGCAGTTTTTGCAGCATTCCTTATTTCTTTTGTTGCAGTATCTTGCGATAAGCCTACAGATACTCCTAAAGAGGAGTCAAAAGCGCCATCAGCAACAGAACCAGAAGAGCTTGCTCCAGATGCAGACGGTGACACAATTCATAAGATGATTCTTCCTTCTGGAACAGGTGTAGAAATCAATGCCTGGGAAAAAGCTGCAGATGCATTGGATAAAAATCTTCCTGCTTTTGTAACTGGTTTTACAGAGGATGATTACAAAACACTTAGCGGAGCAACAAACCGAACAGCAGAGCTTAAGGCTGCAGTAAAAAAAGCAATAGATAATAACAGCTTTGCAGGAAGAACTCCAAAAAATGTAATTATTATCTTTGGAGACGGAATGGGCGAAAGCCACCTTCTTGGTGCAAGACATTACTATGGTGATTTGATTATGGATATGCTTCCATATCATGCACCGGTAAATCATGATTCATATCCAAAACCAGGACAGGGTACTTTGGATAAAGCAGAAAAAACAACAGACTCTTCTGCTGGTGGAACTGCAATTACAACTGGCTTTAAGACACGCTATGGTTACATTGGTCTTGATGGAAATGGAACAGAAGTAAAGAATCTTGCAGAGCTTGCTCGCGAAAAAGGTATGCTTGTTGGTAACGTAACAAACGACCACATGGGCGATGCAACTCCTGCTGATGTAAGCATTCACGCTATAAACAGAGATTATCAGAATCAGATTTATGGAAAATTGTTCCTTTCTTCTCCTGATATTGCTATGGGTTCTGATTATGGTTACAGCAAATACATCCAGGAAGACAAGACTGGTGATGCAAGAAAAACTATTGCTGCTATTTATGACGAGATGGATAAAGATACAAAAGCAGATTTAGCTGGCGATGATGATTATTCTGGCGAAAGATTAGAAGAGGCTTGCAAAGAAGCTTCTCTTAAGCTTTGGTATGAATCTAATGCAACAGACTTGCAGAAATGGGCTATTCAGATGCTCAAGATTTATGACAATAAGACTATAACAGGAACTACTTACGACTTTAACAACTGGGCAGCAGACAGAAATATGCACTCTTACACAACATTCAAAAAGCTTATTCCTGCAGTTCAGGCTGATTATAGCATTCGTGCTGTTTCTAACTATGCTTATGAAGCAAAGTATACTTATGATACATCTAAGGGACAGACTGCTAAGAAGTTTGGTTATAAGCTTGGTTATGGTAAAAAGAATACTACACTTCCTTCATATCCAGAAATGGTTGCTTCAACCTTGTCAATTCTTGATCATAAAGCAAAGGCAAAAGGTGACTGTGGTTTCTACTGTCTTATTGAAAATACCTGTTCAGATGGATGGGGACACGCTCAGAAGCCTTATGACTGTTTGAACGAAGTTCAGTGCTTTGATGAAGGTGTTGCAATTGCTCTTAAATATGTACTTGAAAATCCAGATACTCTTCTTATTGTTACTGCTGACCATGAAACAGGTGCTATTACTTATAAAAAGGGTTGGGATACAAACTACAAGAAAATCGTTTCTACAGATACTGGACATTCTTCAGAGCCAGTTCCTGTATATGCATTCGGTGCTAAAGCTGATTTGTGGAGTGATTGTAAACCTGAAGATACATCTGCTTGGACAGCAACTGACTGGGCAAATTATGTAGCCGGTACAAGAGAAGGAACAGACTATAGCTATCAGAATCGCCAGACTGGTATTAGAATCGGAAAGGCTATGGGCTTTGAAAAATATGGTGACTTGAATGCTAATGGTGTTCTTGATCCAGAAACTGAATCAGACTCAGTTATATCATACAAGCTTCCAGAGTAATTACTTACTTATAAATAAGCTTTCATAAAAAACAACATAAGTCACTGCCGTACTGAACAAGCTCCTACCATAGTACGGCAGTGACACCCCTTTTAGTTAAAAAAATAGAAAAATTGTTTGGAGGAAAAATATGAAAAATCTTTTTAAAAATAGAAAACTTATAGGACTTTGCCTTGTGGCAGCAATTTTTGTTTCCTGCAAACATCCAGAGATTGAAAACAAAGAGAAACCAATGGAACTTAAAAAAGGAAAAACAGCTCTTGCATTGGACGCAGGAGTATCTGTAAAAACTCCAGACTGGACAAAGAATCCTAAAGGGAAAGCCGATTTGCCTTCTGTAAAAGAAGATGGTTCGGCAAGTAATGTTAACGCGAAAATAATGGCAGGAATACAGAATCTTCCTGCAAAAGATATAGCTGTAAAAAATGTAATCTTTATGTTTTTTGATGACCTGACAGAAGATTTAATTGCTTCTGCAGAAGATAAATATGGTGAACTTATAATAAATGATTTACCACAGAAAATGAGTCTTACCGCCGCAGCGAAAGATGAAAATACAGATAAGAATAAAGTAATCGGTCTTTATCTGGCAAAATCCTGCTATAAAAAGATTGGCTATGCAACAACAGGAGTAATTACTAATTCTGTTTTCAGGCAGTTCAAGGGGCATTATGCTTCAACAGAAACTGATGACAATATTGTTTACAATATGTTAATAGACTCACCTCGTCCTGTTATGGTAATTGCAAGAGATACTGCAAATAATAATGCAAAAAAAGAATGTGCTAAATCTAGTCCTAGCTATGTAAATGAAATCTACAAGAGCTCTTATAAGTATACATCAGATTTTAGCGAAGCTGTTTCCTGCTACAATAATGATGAAGTTTTCTTCCAGGGCTTTGATACGAAAGATCATCAGGATGTAAAAACAAAAGCAAATGGTGTTCTGAACATTTTTGATACAACTGTAAAGGCATTCCCTTCTGCAGTTCAGACTGTAAAGTTTGGTCTTGCCTGGACAGAAACAAAAGCAGATCCTGATGATGGTTTTGCATTTGTATTCTATGATTCTGTAGACCGGGAAGATAAGGAAGCTGCTCTTAAAAACTTTGATGAAAGTGTTGCAACAGCTGCTAAATACGTGCTTGAAAATCCGGACACAATTCTTGTAGTTACTTCTGCCGCTCTTGACGGTAGCACAATTCCTGCTTTTGTTCTTGGAAATGGAGTAGAAAAAGCTAAAGACTGTACAACACTTTTGGACTTTGCAAAGACTATGTTTGAAGCTGAGTAATACGATAGGAGATTGCATTTATGATGCTATATAATAGAAGAAAGTCGATTTTATTAAAGGTTGTATTTACATTATCATTATTTTCAACAGTTTTATTTTTTGGCTGCAAGACTGACGCAAATACAAATGAGCCAAACAATAATACTCCTTCTGAAAATAAAGAAAAAGAATATATAGACGATTACACACTTCCAACTGGTGCAGAAGGAGATATCCCTGCCTGGACAAAATCTGACAACACATATTCTTTGCCGGAGCTGAGCTTGCATGGAGAAGCTTCAAATATTACACCGGAACTAAAAGCCGCTCTTGCTGATGCTTTAAAAAAAGATAACTTTTTCAAAAAACCAAAGAACTACATTGTAATGATTGGCGACGGAATGGGTGTTTCTCAAATAGTTGCTGCTTCAAAGTTCCGTGGCGATCTGCTTATGAATGAACTGCCATACAGAGCTGTTTCTAATTCCTTTTTACGTGGTGTAAACGATATGAGTGGAGTTGTTACAGATAGTGGTGCAGGCGGAACAAAAATTTCCACAGGCTATAGAACAACAAAGCTTTTTGCTTCAATGGATGGTGAGGGAAATGAGCTTTTGAATCTAAGTGAACTTGCTCGTTCAAAGGGAAAGAAGGTTGGAGTTGTAACAAATGCAGAGCTTCCAGATGCAACCCCTGCCGATTTTTCTGTTCATTCTAAAAACAGAAGCCAGGGCTGGAACAAAATCTGCGATATGCAGGTATTGTTTGGAGCAGACCTTTTTATGGGCGGTTCAAACAGCAGTCTTACAGATTCAATAGGTGCTCTGCAACCTCTTTCCGGTAAAAAAATCAAAAAATACACAAAGCTGAGCACTATCATTCCTGCGTTAGACTCTGAAGATTTAATGTGGAATCTTTTCTCTGGTGGCGATACAACTTATGCACGCTGGGATTCAACTTCAACAAAGAGTCCAAGCTTACAGCAGGCAATGGCACTTTCTTTAACTCGTTTACAGAAAACAAGTGGTGACGAAGGCTTCTTCCTTATGTTTGAAAATACATACACAGACATTTACGGACACGCAAACAATAAGTTTATGAAAACAACAAAGGTAAGTAATAATGTTGTTGGCATTGTTAATGAAGTAAGAAACTTTGATGAAGCTGTAGCAATTGCATTAAAGTTTGTTCTTGAAAATCCGGACACAGTTCTTCTTATAACAGCTGACCACGAAACTGGCGATATGCAGTTTAAAAAGAACTGGGAAAACTATGCTATAACTGATAATAAAGTATTTGCAACTTCCGGCAGTCATTCAAACCAGAATGTACCGATTTTTGCAATTGGTTATGGACTAGAAAGCCTGGATACAAAGAAGGGAACTGCTTATACAAAAGATGATTGCACAATGCTCAATGGAGAAAAAGGTACTGTTCTTGATAACGCTATTTGTGGTCAGATTATTGGAAACCTTATGAACGATGCTGCTGATTCTTTTGGTGGTGATATTGAAAGTTCAACAAAAGGTCGTGCAAGAGATACCTTTACTGTAAAATCAAAAACACAATCACAGTCCTTTGACTTTGAAATTACTGAATCAACTCTTCCTATGTATAAAAAGGATTTGCTCCAGTTCAAGCTTAAGCCTTATTCAGAGGATGCATATATTACAATAACAGACAGCAACGGAAATAAGCTTGTAGATGCGGTTCAGTTCTCTGCAAATAAAAAGGCAGAAATTAAGACTGATGATAGTGGTAATGTTACTACACCAATAAGTCAGGCTTACAAGTTTGCCTTTGATACAAAAAGCGGTGAGCTTGAAGGTTGGTATCAGTTCTCCATTAGTGCTGCAGCTAATACTCCAAGCCTGAAAATCAGCATAACCAATAGTGCAGACGGATCAACTGGTGCAATTGCTGCAGGCTCTCAAGTTAGTCTTGATGATTTTACAGTTCAATATGGTTCAACAAGAGGCTACGTAACTATAACTGGTGATAATGTAGAGATATTAAAATGATTCCAGAACGAATTAAAAAACCGTTGCCAAAAATGAAGCTTCCATCTGGTACTGGAGTACAGATTGAGGGCTGGACAAAAGAGGCAGGTTCTTATACAGCGCAAAACGGTTTTGAAGATCTGGATGAGATTCAGACAGATTTGTCTGATTTAATCAAAACAAACAGAACGCAGAAATTAAAGGATGCAGTTCGTATTGCACAGGAAAAAGGACTGTTTAAGGACAGGAAGGTAAAAAACATCATCCTTATGATAGGAGATGGAATGGGAGAAAGTCATTTAAAAGGTTCACGTCATTTTTACGGACCGCTTTTTATGGATGAACTTCCTTATTACCGTTCAGCTACAACAGATTGTCTTCCATACAATGTTAATGACAACGTGTGTGATGATGATGTTGTTTACAGTGGAGAAACGGACAATGGCGACCGCCTCCTTGTAACAGACAGCAGTGCGGGTGGAACAGCAATCCTCTGCGGCGAAAGAACCAGATACGGCTACATCGGGCTTGATAAAGACGGACACGAAATAAAAAATCTTAGTGAGCTTGCCCGCGAGCGTGGAATGTTTGTCGGAGTTGTAACTAACGACCATATAGGAGACGCAACTCCAGCTTGTGCTTTAGTTCACGATAAGGCGCGCGAGCACGAAGAACTGATTTACGAAAAAGAGTTTAAGTTTAAACCGGATTTGCTTTTAGGAGCAGATTGCGGAATAAGACAATATGTGGAAAGCGAAGAGGGTAAGGCTGCTGGGATGAAGGGTTATGAAACCTTTCCGCAGATGTGCAACGGGGAGAAGGAGTGCGGCTACAAGAATAAGGAAATAAGCTTCTGGGATGGAAACTTTGCAGAATATGAAGAAAACACTCCTGCCGGTTTTAACATGGGAAAGAATGATGAGCTTCCAACTTTCCCAGAGCTTGTTGCCTTTACCCTTACATCCATGGATCATAAAGCAAAGGCCAACAACGATTGCGGCTTTTTCTGCATGATAGAAAATACCTGTTGCGATGGTTGGGGACACGCCCAACAGGTTCCTCAGATTTTTAATGAAGTGCAGTGCTTTGATGAAGGTGTAGCAATTGCAGCAAAGTTTGTGCTGGAAAATCCGGATACACTTCTTGTTGTAACTGCCGACCACGAAAATGCAGATTTGCATTTCAGAAAAAACTGGGAGGATGACTATACCCGTATTATAAGTATGGATTCAGGGCATTCTGCTCAGCCGGTTCCCGTAATTGCTTTTGGAGCAGGTGCTGAATTAAAGTTTCAGGAAAGAAGCCTTGGTGTTACGGTGGAAAATTTCCAGACAGGCCGCGACATCATCTGGTTATTAAAAAATATACATAAATAAAAAAAGAGGGATTATTATGAGAAAAACGAAGCATTGCGATTTAAGACATTCAGAATTTAGGATTTTATCTTTACTGACACAGCTGCTGGCGCTGTTCCTTGCTATTACAATACCGACTATGTCCTTGCTTTTTACATCCTGCTCGAAAAATACTGTTTCAAAGGGAGAGCCTTCGCCAACAAATCTGGTGAGCAAATACCGAAATGTAATTTATACATATACACTCGGCGAAGTAGCTTATCCGGAAATGTATACACACGTAATCATCTCTTTCTTTAAGACAGATAATGAAGGCAACCTTATGGAAAGCAGCTTCCCTCATACAAAAGATACTGTAAAAGAGTTTAAGGAAAATCATCCTACAGTAAAGGTTTTGGCTGCTTTGGGCGGAGGAAGCTTCAGTGAGTTCCTAACTCCTGTTATGATGGATCCTGCAAAGAGAAAAACTCTTGCAATCCAGCTTGGTCAGTTTGTAAAAAATTATAAGCTCGACGGTATAGATTTGGACTGGGAATATTATGATGATTATGTTGAAGCAAATGCCGCTTATCTTGATTTTGCAAAACAGCTTAGAAAAACAATGCCAAAAGGAACTTTACTTACAATGGCTGGTCAGAAGGCTGCAGAGTTTTATTCAGAAGAATCTATTGTAAAGATGATGAGAGATGTTCTCGATTTTACAAGTGTAATGACCTACGACTTTGACTACAACGGCAGAATGACAAAGAGAATCGGCTATAATGGTAACTTTACAGAAACAAAGCTTACTATGAAAAAGTATGTTGACGCCGGCTGTCCTAAGGAAAAGCTTAATACGGGTCTTCCTTTCTACGGTTCAAAGTTTAAGATTAAAGATGATGTTATTCACTATAATGGTGAGCCTTGCCATTCTTACGGCGGTGGTTCAAACTATACAAGTACAAGTGCGGCACTCGGTAGAGAAGGGGCAGCTAATCCTCAGGCTTATGATGATAATGATGGAGTTGCACTTAGCCTGAAAGGTCACGACTTGTATGTTTACGATAACGAGACAACTCTTACTAATAAAGTAAACTGGTCCTGTTCAGAAAATTACGGTGGCGTAATGGAATGGGTTGCTAGCGATGACGATGCATATTGTACACTTCAGAAGGCTGTAACAACAGCTTTGAATAACGCAAACTAACCATTTATAGCGGCGAGCGCAGTTCCGAGGGTTATATCATCATCAATCTTAAGGATTTTGAAGTAAGCTTTTGAACTGCCTGTAAGCTTATCTTCCAGTTTCTTAGCAACATTTTCTGCAAGTCCATGGCATTTCCAGAAGGTAGAACCATTGCATACAATTGCAACTGGAGCTTCACGGTCTTTTCCTTTTCCGCATTTAATTATTGTTGCGGCAAGTACAGCGGTCACAATACAGGTAGTTCTGTTTATAATTGTTGTAAGGATATATTTAAGCTTCTTAATATCGGTAATGCAGCCTTCTGCGGCAACGGCACCAAGAACAGTTTCTGGATTAGAGGTGTCTTCCAGGAATAAGTCTATGTCTGCGGCTTTAAGAGAAGTAAGCTGTTTAAAACGAGCGGCAAACGGAGCGGAGAAAATGTGTTCTTCGCAGGCTGTTTTTATAACGATGTAGGTAAGCGTTCCAAAGTATCCGCCGGAGCACATTTTTTCAAGCAGAGATTCACCCGGATTTACAGTGTCCTTATCGAGCATTTCATCAAAAGAACTGAGCAGAAGATTATTATACATTCCGCCTTCGCATACAACTATGTGTTTTTTACCATCATCATCAATCTTAGGAATGTTATTTTCTTCTATATAAGCGTTATTCATTCCGGTTCCAAATACAAAGCCAATGTACGAGCTGAAAGGATTTCCGGCTTCTGTTTTCTGACCGAGTCCTGCAAGAAGAGCGGCAACAGTATCATTTAAGAGAACAATTTTTTCTACAGTTTTCCAGCCGCGTTTTTTAAGTACAGCGAGAAGCTCTGCGCCAACAAAGGTTCCAACAACTTCCGGTGCCTTAATCTCCTTTGAGAAAACAATAACCTGACCGTCGTTATCCTTTGTCATGGACATTGCGTACGAAAAGCAGAAACCGATTCTATCTGCCTTGTCCTTAAGGTATTCAATTTTATCTGCAATTGCATTGTAGAACTCTTCTTTGGAGAGCTCTTTTTCAATGCCAGGCATAGAGCTTTTTTCCAGATTAGAAATAGTTGGAGTTCCATCCTCTGAGAAGCTTACGAGAGCTGAACGAAAGTTTGTTCCTCCGGCATCTATAATAATTGCACTTTTCCCGAAGTGAGTGTTCTGATTCTGGTCAGGGAGCAAGCCGTAAACTGGGATCATAGGCTGGCAGGCTTTAGAAGGGGAGTTTGCATCGTTCTTAAGGCCTTTATCCATATCATTAAGTATATTTTCAATTAGAGAAGCTGTTGAGAATCTCTGAAAGTGATGTTTCTTAAAAAAAATCTTTAACTGTTCGCTCATTTTACATGGTTCCTTTTACAAGTTTTCCGTTTATGAATACTGTCTGCACGTTATATTTTTTGTCGAATATAATGATGTCGGCAGCATAGCCTGGTGCAATTGTACCTATGTCGTTGTATTTCATAATTCGAGCCGGGTTTGAGGTTGCGAATCTAACGGCATCGCTAAGTGGAAAACCATATTCTGTTGTATTTTTAACTGCCCGCATTAAGGTAAGTGCAGAACCGGCTATAACATCATCAGACTTACGATGGAAGCAGCCGCCGTGCATTA
Source organism: Treponema sp. (assembly GCA_017619795.1). Lineage (GTDB taxonomy): Bacteria > Spirochaetota > Spirochaetia > Treponematales > Treponemataceae > Treponema_D. Next base: position 97,583 of record JAFZRP010000110.1, on the reverse strand, counting down.
CAACCTCTTCTCCATTTGCAAAAAGATGCTTTGCTTTTTGCTCTGTAGGAGTAAGGCAGTCTGTAATAAGTACTATTTTATCTATGGACTTGTCGCGCTGTAAAAGCTTGAACAAATCCTTGTGAACGTGAACACCGTCTGCAATTATTTCGCAGGACATTTCCGGATGAATAAGAACGGCTCCTGTTGCGCCCGGGTTTCGGTGATGAAGATGGCTCATGGCGTTGAAAAAATGGGTTACGTGAAGGATTCCAACCTGCATTCCTTCTACCATATGCTTGTATTCAGCATCTGTGTGTCCAGCCTGAAGAATTATTCCTTTTGAAATACAATCAAGGGCAAGCTCGCGCATTCCTTTAAGCTCAGGGGCAACGGTCATATTTACAATGTGGCCTTCAGAAGCATCCCATAAGCGCTGCATAAGGTTTAAGTCTGGAAGCTTTACTGTGCTCGGTTTTTGAACTCCAAGCTTCTTTGGAGAAATAAAAGGTCCTTCAAGATGAATACCCTTAATTTTAGCACCTTTTTCGTGTCCCATGGCAGCTACGATCTTCTTGATAGTATCTATCATAACCTCTTCGTCGCTAGGGTACATTGTAGGGTTGAAGGCTGTAACTCCGTATCTTGCAAGATCTTCTGACATCTGGAGGATTCCTTCAGTAGAAGGAATATCTGTACCGTTTCCGTTAAAGCCGTGAATGTGGGTGTCTATTAAACCAGGAGCGATATAGCTTTTATGTGCATCAAAAATCTGAACGGAGGAAGGGAAGGTTTTTTGCTTAAAACGAGTCTCACTGAAAACATCTTCAATTTTGCCGTTGTCATTTATCAGTACAGCACAAAGACCTTCATTTGAAACTCCATTCAAAAGTGTTCCATTATGAATACAAATTGCCATTTCTTCCTCCTTATTCAATTTTTTATATTAAACTCTTATTCCACTTTTCCATCATAATAAAGCACATCCATAAATCTGAGGCGCTTTTTATGATTATCAAGAGATTTCTTAAATCGTTCAAAATCCTTTTTGCTGTTATCGAGCCACATGCTTTCAGAAAGAGCACAAAGACGAGGGAACATCATATATTCTGCAACTCTTGATGCAGGTAAATCTTCGGTCCAGAGATTACATTCTCCGCCGAGTACATATTTCTTTTCTTCCTCGCCAAAGTCGTCGGCAGAAGGAGAGAACGAATAGGCTTTCTTTACAGTTGTAACACTAAGACGGCCTGGCTCTTCAAAGTTGTCGTAGTTTTTAAAGTTCAGGTAGCACTTGTCCTGTGGAGACATAATTGTAAAATGCTTCATGCCAACAGGTTTTCTACCGCCGTCTGCTTTTCTCCAGGACTGTACAATAACATCTTTTGGAAGAGGTTCTTTTTCGGTGTTGTCCAAAACTTCATCCCAACCGATTGGTGTTTTTCCAAGAGAGATGATGATTTCCGACATTGTTTTGGTAATATACGACTGGAGCTGTTTTTCTGAATCTAAGCCGAGCTTTGCTTTAAGCTCCTGACACTTTGGACATTTCTCCCAGCGGTCTGTAAGACATTCGTCGCCGCCAATATGAATCCACTGTCCAGGGAAAAGTCTGATAAGGGTTTTGAAGGCGGCTGTATAAAGCTGAAGGATGCCCTTGTTTCCAAGACAGAGAACATCTTCAAAAATACCCCAGCGGTTTTCTACCTGGTATGGACCACCGGTACAGCCATATTCAGGATAAGAAGCAAGAAGGGCAGAAACGTGACCAGGAAGCTCAACCTCAGGAACAATTGTTATGTTAAGCTTTTCTGCGTAGTCTACAACTTCCTTTATCATTTTGTCTGTGTAAAAATAATTCTGGTGATCCTTGTAATCGTTGTAGGTATCTTTCATGAGCGGCATTGTATGCGCATTGCGCTGAGAACCTACTCTTGTAAGCAAAGGGAACTCCGGAACGTTGAAGCGCCAGCCCTGATCGTCTGTTAAGTGCCAGTGGAAGCGGTTCATCTTATGGAACGAGAGCACATCCAGCATCTTTTTAATGAACTCTACCGAGAAGAAAAAGCGGCTTGTGTCTAAAAGGAAGCCGCGCCATTTGAAGGCAGGGTAGTCGCAGATTTCGAGGCATGGAAGAGTATTTTTGTTTGAGATAATGAGCTGCTTTAAGCTCTGAATGGCAAAAAGAGAGCCCGCTCTGTCGGCAGCTTCTATTACAATTTCTCTGTCGGTGATGTTGAGAACATAGGCTTCTGGTTTCTGGCTTTTGTCGAGTGAAAGTTTAATACTACAGAATGGAGAGCCTTTTTTGTTTACAACACATTCACAGCCGCACAGTTCAAGCTGGCTGGCAAGAAATGGAAGGTAAGAGGTGAGTTCGCTGTCCGAACACAAATTAAAGCGGTTTTCTGTCTGCAAAACCCCAGGTTTTTCTGCAATCAGCTGAGGTGCAGGGATAATAGATATAATCTTTTCCATGATTATATTATACCACGATTCTATTAGTTTGTCCAACAAAACAACAAATATAACAGAAAAATAGGGGTTTTCAACTTGTCATAATTTTTTTTTCGTCTTATGATGATTGTGAGGAATAAAATGTATATCAGCAATAATTATTACCAGAAAAACACTAATATTTCTTCGGTTTTTGAAGCTGTATGGCGAAACACAAATATAAGCCGCAGTGCCATTTCTAAGAATCTTGAGCTGTACCGTTCAACTATTACAAATATTATTTCGCTGCTTATTGAAAAGGATTTGATTCTTGAGGGCGTAGTAGGGAACTCAACCTCGAAGGGTGGAAGACGTCCAATCTATCTTACCATAAACAAAAACTTTGGCTGTATTGTTGGTATAGATTTACATCCGGAGTCGTATTCGGTTGTTGTGCTTAGTGTAGATGGTTCTTTGCTGTATTCTGTTCGTGAAGAAACTCCGCTTGACGAAGAAAATAAGGATAATCCGGAAAAGTGTTTTATTTTTGCTCTTGATGAAATTATTGCGGCAATTATTGAGCCTGTAAAAAATCTGAATATTCCAGTTCTTGGTATTTGCGTTAGTATTCCTGGTATTGTTAACTGTGATAAGGGAATTATTAAAGATTCTGAGGTTTTTGGACTTCGTGAGTTTGATTTTGCAGATACTTTTTATAATCGATATGGAGTGCCTTGTATTGCAGAAAACGATGCACGCTGTCTTGCCTGGAGGCAGTTTGCAATGCAGCGCGGAGAAAATGTAAAGAAAGAGGATTTTCTGTGCGTACTTACAAAGAAAACAGAAGGTACAAAGCTTTTTGGAGGTATTAAGCAGAAGGGTATTGGTATAGGTCTTGCTATTGCGGTAAAGGGTTCGCTGGTTCACGGTGGAAAATACTGTGCGGGAGAATATATTTCTACAACCTGGAAAGGGGAGAATTCCCTGCAGTCGGGCTTAAGTGAAGAAATAATTGATTCTCTTTTTAAGGATGATGATGCGTACCGGCTCTGGGTTGCAGATTTGTTCAAAACTCTTACAGTTTTTATTCCGTTGCTTTACCCTGAAAAGATTTTCCTGTATGGACAGCCTCAGGAGAAGGCCGATTTTATACGAAAGGTTATTGCAGAAGATGTTCCACAGTTTAATAAGGCTTTGGAAAAGTATAATTCTGCGCTTTACATAAACGATTACAATCAGTTTGAGCTTGCGGAAGGTGCGGCTTATAAATATTTACAGCAGATGTTTGTTGTTATGGAGACTGATAATGAATCCTGGATCAAAGCTTTTGACTGGGATGCAGCATTCGAACTGAGAAAAAAAGGTCTCAGCCGAATGCAGCTTCATTTATAACACTTCAGTCAGGGTGAAATCTACCCAGATAATGCCACGTTTTTGTCCGTTTTTCTCAAGCCCGTCAATAAGATATGCGCCTAAGTCGCGGGCAGGGAGCTTGAAAGAAGGCTTCCATAAATCACGATCATTCTCGTAACCAATCTGGAACATAACTCCGTTTGGCGCATAGTGATTTGCCCAATCCTGGAAATCTTCCTGCATTTCTTCAAGAGATCCAAACATCTGGCTGTCATTTACGAAAATCATGTCTGAACGGTAGGTTTTTGGAAGCCATCTTGAATCCCAGTGTTTTACAAAAACAGAGTAGTTTGGATTTACTGCCTTTACAGCTTCATCAATCTTTTTTGCATCAGAATCGGAAAGCCTTGTGCCGTAACCATTGGTTCCTGCGGGTTTAATCCATTCAACATCTACACCAAAGCCTTTTACGCAAGGGTGAGACTTGTATTTATTCATTACAATTGTTGCAAGAGTAACCAAATCGGCGTCACCAGGTTCAACCTGCAGCCATACCGAGAAGCCTGCTTTATCAAAAGCAGTAAGAGCGGCTTCGTTCTCATCTTCATCTTCATAAAATAATATATTTGTAGTATCGGAAACTGTAGATGGATTTGGGAAATTAAGGCGACAGTAGTTTTTCTTTTTGTCTTTTCTGTCTTCTCTAATTGTTCCTACGATCCAGATTAAAGCTCCGTTGCTGCCCTCATAGTAGCCGGACATTTTATTTACATAAGAAACCCATTTGCTTGCGGAAGGGAACGGATCAATGCCATATTCGGAGCTTCTGCAGCCGGCCCATTCAACATCGCCTTTGCCAGCAGAATATTCTGCAGAATTAGCCGCATTTGAGCAGCAAGAAACAATACCAGCCATAAAAGCGGCTCCTCCAAGAATCAATAAAATTGTTGTTATTAAGCTTTTCTTTTTCATTTTATCTTCTTCATCACCTTTTTTAAAGTAAAATCAACCCAGATTATTCCACAGTTTTGATTTTCCTGAACACCTTCTGCAAGAACGTCGCCTATTTCCTTTACAGGATTTTCCATTTTTCCCCAGAAGTTTGCATCTGCTTCGTAGCCGATCTGATAAACAACAGTATTTGGAGCAAAATGGTCTGCCCAAGCCTTAAAGCCTTTCTGCATTTTTGCCAAAGAACCGTGTCCCTGGCTGTCGTTTACGAAAATAATGTCTGAACGGTAAGTTTCCGGCATCCAGTTTTCGTCCCAGTGCTTTGCAAAATAGTTAAAGCGTGGATCTGCCTTCTTTACAGCCTTGTCGATTGCTTTTGCAACATCATCTGTAAGCGGAGTACCATAACCGTCTGTGTTTCCACATTTGTACCATTCAACATCTACGCCAAAACCTTTTACGCTAGGGTGATTTTTATAGCGCTTCATTGTCTGATAAGCCAATTCAACTATATCTGCGTCGCCCGGTTCTACCTGCAGCCATACCTGGTAACCCTTCTGGTCACAGAGAGTAAGGAAAGCTTCGTTTTCGTCGGCAGGGAAGTCGCATACACCTTCGATTGGTTTTTCAAGAGGGAAGTTGAGGATACAGCCTTTTTGGGTTCCGTTTCCTTCAACGTGTCCTACAATCCAGACAAAAGCTGGTGCGCTGCCAGGGAACTGTTCGCTGATTTTTGCAGCATATTTAAGCCATTCGTCGGTTGATGGGAATGGGCGGATTCCGTAGCTTGAGCTTCTGCAGCCGGCAAAGCTTACAGGAGCAGTTTTTTCAGGAATACGTGCGCTGGCTTTCTTTGAACAGGACAAGCTGATTGAAGCTGCGCTTATGAGTAAGAGTGCAATAGCTGTTTTAGCGATAATTTTTTTCATTTGTTAGTTTTCCTCCAGTTTTTTACTTGTTTTTACTTATAGTTCTTGTATGTTGTGTAAAAGTCCTTTAAAAGGGCTGTAATTTTCGGATTTTCTTCAATATCGGTCCACTGGAAGTAGACAACATTGCCGCGTCCAGCTTCCATGGCTGTCATTATTGTCTGAAAGTTTTCTTCCAGAGAGATATCTTCGTCACGATAGTATTTTTTTAATTGAACAGAAGGAACAATTTCTCTTCTGCAGTTTACGTTATTCTTTTCTTCCACTACATTTATCTGGTTTTCAATGTCTTCTACAAGGTCTTTTATGTAAAAAACATCCTGGTGGATCATATGATGATAGGCCATAGGTGTAAAAAAGTCGACACTCTTAGAAAGAGTACTAAGATTTTGGCCTAATATTCGAGAAAGTGCACCATTAAAAGTGGATTTTTTCCATGGAACAGCGTGCAGTCCAAGCTTTTTTTCGTCCATAGCTTCGTTTTTAATTCGAAGGCAGTTGCTCACAATCTGATTTATTATTGAACAGCGCCAAAGTTCATCATCTTCCAGCTGGCTGTTTGTAGGATTTGCTTCTCTAAATGCTTTGCGTTGTTCAAGGCAACGGGGACAATAACAGGTTTCTCTTAAGTTAGGATGAGTGCTGTCCGGGTTGATTACTTCCCAGAATTGAAAAAAACGGATGAAATCGAGGCTAAGACTGTTTACATTGAGCTTTGAATCTGCTGTGAAACGATCGTAAAAGCTGTCCAGCCATTCTTTGTTTGTAGGGCAGACGAAACGAACCCAGCTGTCTACGGCCGGGGTTCCGTCTTTTGTAACTGCAAGTAGTCTTTTGTCTGTTGTTTCGTCTGCCAGAAAAACAGGTTCTATAAGGTTTACAAAAAAGCCTTCGTGCTGAAGACGTTCCAAAAAATCGGAATCGGTTTTGCAGGCTTGTCCTATAAAAAGGGTGTCAAACCCGAGTTGATGCCACAAATCGATAGTGGCATCTAGATTTTTTGGAACAGAATATAGTTTTACTCCATACATAAGGCTTTCCTGTCAATATCATTATCCCTTTACACCCGAAATAACTGTACCCTGGATAAAGTATTTCTGGAATATAAAGAATATAACTACTGGCGGAATCATAACCATGATGGTTGCTGCTGCCATAAGTCCACTATTATTAAAGTACAGGGCGTTGAAAGACTGAAGTCCGAGCGCAACTGTATATTTCATCTTGTCCTGGATATAAATAAGAGCATAGTAGTAGTCATTCCACCAGAAGATTGCTGTCTGAAGACCGATTGTAAGAAGAACCGGCTTTGCCTGAGGAATAATTACGTACCACAAAATCTTAATTGGTCCACATCCGTCGATTTTTGCTGCTTCATCAAGCTCTAATGGAAGGCCCATCATAAACTGGCGGATAAGGAATACGTTCATAGCACCAACTGCAAAGAATGCAGGAACTGTAAGTGGAAGATACGTATTATACCAGCCGAGCCATTTGTACATAATAAAGCTTGGAATGAGTGTTACCTGTGGTGGCAACATCATTGTTGAAAGAAGAATAAGGAACAGTACGTTTCGTCCCTTAAAATGGAAGCGGCTAAAACCGTATGCAACCAGTACGGAAGATAAAACTGCACCAAAAGTAGCAATGAACAAAATGAACAGGGTATTAAGAATGTAGCGCGGGAATGGAGATTTTTTCAAAGCATCTGAATAGTTTCTCCAGTTAAAGCGAACTGTTCTTACTCGCTGATCAGGTGTTGCTGGTGGAAGAAGATAGCTTTCTGAAGGATATTCAGGATTTACATACTTCCACATCTTGTCTACTTTTTCTACGTAGGCGAGCTCGCGCTTTTTGCCGTTTACTTCTACATTGTAAACAAAGTATTTCTGATCTGGTTTTCCAAGTTCTGGGATTGCTACCTGTTTTCCTTCGAGAGGAATGAGTGAAGCAGGAACTGTTTTAATAACTGTTTTTGATGAAAGAGAACCGCAGAGCATACTTGCAACCGGGTAGAGTACGAAAATACTTCCCAGAATAAGTATTATTAATGCAAACGTTTTTCTTTGTAATTCAAGTCTTCTTATTGTTTGTCTTGAACGGATCATTTTTTCACCTCACTATCATAGAATACCCAAAGATCTGAACTCTTAAATACAAGCAATGTAAGTATAAGGATGATGACGAACAGGAACCAGGCAAGCGCAGAGGCATAACCCATGTTCTGATACTTAAATGCGTTGTTGTACAGATACAGGTTGAAGAACTCTGTAGAGTGGGCTGGTCCACCTTTTGTCAAAACCATTGGTTCTGCAAAGTACTGGAACGATCCGATAATACCCATAATCAACTCATAGAAGAAGATTGGAGTCATCTGTGGGATGGTTACGTGAATCATCTGCTGCCATTTATTACAGCCATCAAGTTCAGCGGCTTCGTACAGTTCTGTAGGAATGCCCTGAAGTCCGGAAAGATAAATAATCATACTGCCACCGCAGCTCCATACAGAAAGGAAAAGGAAGCAGTAGAGAGTATATTTAGGGTCGAGCAACCATTTTGGAGCAGACCCGCCGAATTGTCTGATTACATAGTTTATAATTCCATACTGGTCGTCGAAAAGTCCGCGCCAGAGCATGGCAATAACAACACCGGAAATAAGTGAAGGAAGATAATAAAGGGTTCTCCAAGCCTTCATTCCGGCTACTTTCATATTAAGAAGATATGCAAGAAGGAAGCCGCAGATAATTCCAATTGGAATTGAGAGCATAGAAAACTTAAGCGTTACTTTTAATAATGAGTTCCAAACATAATGGTCTTTGAACATTTTGACGAAATTACCGAAGCCTATGAATACAGGGGCATTACGTCCGTCATATCTTGTAAGAGAAAGAAATAACGAGGCCAGCATTGGTCCGGCAGTAAAGATAAGGAATCCTAACAACCAAGGGCTAATAAATACATATCCCCACAAGCTGTTTGATCTTTTGTTTCTTAACATACGATTTTTACTTGTCATCTGTTAACCTCCTGTGTGTAAAGAAACGCAAGCAATAGCGCAGCGTTTCCTAGAAGTGCAGAATAGCAGCTTTGAAACGCAAGTGCGTTTCAAAGCCACATTTTCTAAAAGAAACGCGAGCAATCGCGCTGCAATTTATTTCTGGTTCTCCCAGTACTCATCAAGATATGTCTGAACTTCTGCGTTGAGGTCATCAGCAACTTTGTCTGTGTCCTCTTCGAAACCAGAAATTACGTTAGCCATTGCAGTTTCCATTGCATCCCATACTTTACCAAAGTTTGGAACCCAAGCTTCGTTGTTAGGATTGTCTGCATAAGCACCTGCATCGATAAGAACCTGCCAGTTGATGTTTGGACGGCCTTCTTCAATAACTTCGCCATTCTCGTCAACTACCCCATTCTTTCTTTCGTCGATCCAAGATTTCTGGAACTGCTTCATAGCAGGGATACCACCATAGTTCTTGTTAAGGCGGATGTAGTTCTCAGGCTGGAAGAGCCATTTGTAAACTTCCCAAGCTTTGTCGTGGTTCTTAGCACTCTTACACATTACGAATGTATCGATGTTTGTTGCAGATACAATGTGTCCGTTGAATGAAGGGATTGGAGCAATGTTCCAATTGAAGTTAGCATCCCATCCTTCGTAAGCATAGCTCATCCAAGAGAAGATTTCCCACATAGCACATTTGTTTGAACCAAGTGGATCGTTGTCGCCAAAGAGGGCAGCACCGGCATTTGAATCTGAACTTGGGCGTACTTTGTATACGAATACCTGGTCGCGCAAGTCTTTGAATGCTTTCTTCCATTCTGGAGAGTTCATCTGAGCTGTCTTCATATCTTCAGAGATACCAAGAGCTACAGAGTTTCCATTCTTGTCAAAATACTTTCCAACCCAAGCGCGGAATGGAGCCCAGTCTGTACCATCATAACCGAACTGTGTAACGCCTTCCATGTCGAAGTCTGCTGAATAAGTGTTGTTTCCATCTTTATCCAAAGTCATTCTTCTAGCCTGGTCGATCATTTTTTCATAAGTCCAGTCTTTTGTTCCCCAAGTTGTAGGAGGGTAGTCAATTCCAGCACGGTCAAAAATGTCTTCATTATAGTAAAGAGCTGATGGGTAATATCCGATTGGAAGACCAACAAGCTTGCTTTCGCCATTAATGTTGTATCTCATGCTGTCAACGAGTGCATCGTCGTATGCATTAAGATCAATTCCATCTTTCTTAAGATATGGTTCAATGTCCATCCATTCATCGATGAACTTACCAACACCCATTACACCAACAGGACCACAAATATCAGGTGTCATTCCACCTGCTACGAGTGTTGTGAACTTCTGCTCAGAATCTGCATACTGAACTGTTACAAATTCAAGTGTGATGTTCTTTTCCTTACCAATTGTGTCATTGAACTCTTTAGCAAGAGCTTCGTGAACAGCAACCTGGGAAGGATCGGTACCTGTACCGAAACCAACCATAACCTGAATCTTGTCTCTCTTTTCCTTGGATGCTTTTTTATCTTTATCACATCCAGCCAACAACAGCATTGAAAAACAAGCTGCAACTGCGATTAAAGCGCTTCCGCTTTTACGTAAAAGTTGTTTCATAACGGTAAATCTCCTTTTTCGTATGATTTTTTTGTCATCTACAACTCTAATTATGACCACAAAAAAGCATTTGTCAAGAAAAAACTTTCACGTAAAAGTAAAATTTTTTGAAAATTTTGTTATTTTCCCGTTTTTTCCACAAAAAACCTTAAAATATTCTGAAAATATGTTAAAAATTTTAGTTGACAACTCTTTAATTGTCGTGTTAAAGTTTTCACGTGAAAGTTAAAGAAAAAACTACAGTAAAAAACTAATTTCTAAATGAAAAAGAAAAAAATTGGAGGTTTTGTATGGCAAACAAAGAGAAACTATTCTCTTTTCTTTCCGATAGTTCAGTTCAGATAAGAGAGAACATCAAACAAACGACAAAAGAGCCGTGGCTTATGCTTGAAGCCAGCCGCAAACGCTCGCTTACAAACACATTGTGCTGGGGTATTACAAACAATGGTTCCGATTTTGCCAGAATTGGTACCCAGGAAGGGGATCTGCTTAATGGCTATGTTCATGAAGATCCTTATAAGACAAGATTATTAGGTTCATATCTCTATATTACAGATATGGAAGCCAAGAAATATTTTACAAGCACCTGGTATCCTGTAATGCACAAGAATCAGAAGCTCGAAACTATTTTCCGATTTGGTTCGGTAGAGACAAAGACTTCTTATCTTAATCTTAATGTAGAAACAATTAAGTTTATTCCTGATGAGTTTTATGGTCTTATTCAGTATGTAAAGATTACTAACAAATCAGATAAAGAAAGAAAGCTTCGTGTTTTCTCTGTAGAGCCTGTAAACGTAGGTGATGCACGCGGTACACAGTTCTCCGGCTTTAATTCTCTTATGATGGCTGGCGGACTTTTTGACAAGAAGATTGACGGTCTTGTATGGCGCAACAACTATGGTATTCCATTTGATGCTGATGAAGAAAAGATTAGAGGACTTTTTGGAAAGGTTCTTGTTCACGTATCATCTGAAAAGAAATCTACTTATTCTGCACGCTATAAGGATTTTGTTGGTCATTATACAAATACAATGGCAAATCCTGATGGAGTTCTTGCAGATAAACTTTCTGAAGAAGATTCACAGGAAATGTGTAGCTCTCTTTCTGTACTTGCTAACGACATCACTTTGAAAGCAGGCGAGACAAAAGAACTTGTTTTTGCCCTGATTGCTGACAATACAGAAGATTACTATTGCAATGGTAAGGCAGAGCTTAAAAAAGCAATGAAGATGATTGCAACTCCTGCAGCAGCTCTTAAGCTTTATAAAGAAGTTTCTGATGGCTGGAAGGATGAGCTCAACAAGCTTCAGCTTAACGTTTCTGGAGAAGAGGAGTTTGTACACTCGTTCAAGTGGCTCCAGTACCAGTGTGCTATGGTATGCTGCCTTAACCGCATGAAATCACGCTTCCACTCAGGCTTTGAGTACGGCTTTGGTTTCAGAGACATTCTTCAGGATATGCTCGCACTTCTTCCATACGATACAAAGCGGACAAGAGACTTCCTGCTTTACACAGCAGAGCAGATGTTCTCTGATGGTTCTGTTTATCATAACTTCTACGTTTCTGCTCCAGGAACCCGCGGCTTCCACGCTTGCGACGACCCAATGTGGCTTATTTACGCAGTTTGCGAATATGTAAAAGAAACAGCAGATTTCGCTTTCCTTGACGAAATTGTTCCTTATGCAGATGTAAAAGAGGGTATGCCGGACAAAAAGGCTACAATCATGGAGCACTGTGTTGCAGCCCTTGAGCACATGTGGAAATATTCAGTAGACGGACTTCCAATCATGTATGATGCAGACTGGAACGATGACCTCAGCGGTTTCCCAGATCATCTTTCTGTAATGGCAGCCGAAATGCTTTACAAGGCACTTGTAGATTTTGAACAGCTTTGTGCTCACGTTAAAGATCTGGATAAAAAGAATGCAAAAATGGCAGCCTTCGGAAAAGACTGCGGCAAAAAAGCAGAAATCGTTCTTAAATCTGTAAACGATTACTGTATTGACTCAAAAGGACTTTATACACGTCTTCTTGGACCAGGCAAGGATCCTAAAAAGAGCTTTGGTTCTTCAGATACAGACGGAATCGTATTCCTTGAGCCAACAGCTTGGGCTGGTTACAGTGGAATTGCAACAAAAGAGCAGTTCTTAAAGTCAGCCGCAATCGTAGAAAAGAAGCTCGCTGCAAAGGGCGGTATCTGTATCTGTACAACAAACAACGACCTTGCAAACGGCAAGCTCCCAGATTTTGAAAGTGGTTACATCAGAAACGCACCAGGTAAAAAAGAGAATGGAAGCTTCTTCCGTCATCTTGAATCTTGGGTAATTGCTTCTTACTGTAACTACGGTGAAGGCAAAAAAGCCTGGGACCTTTTCTATAACACCTTACCGGCAGTTTGCTACAAAGAAACAGAAGCATATTCTGCAGAACCATTTGTTTATCCTGAATATGTTGCAGGTCCAGCAAGCCAGGATTTCGGAAGAGCAGGCCATACCTGGCTTACAGGTACAGCACCAACTCGCCATAGAGTAGTTTCTGAAAATATTTTTGGTCTTAAGCCTGATTATGATGGTCTTGTAATTGATCCTTGTGTTCCTTGCTGGAAAGAGTTCTCTGCATCTCGTATTTTCCGTGGAACTAAGTTTGAGTTCAAATATATCAACAAGAACAAGGTTCAGAAGGGCGTTAAGAGCGTAAAGATTGACGGCAAGCAGATTAAAGGCAATTGCATTACAAAAGAGTGGTTCGACGGAAAGAAGCACAAAGTAACTGTAGAAATGTAAGATAAGGGCAGGGGAAAATGATTCGTTTTATTGACCGTACTTTTAAGACTTATAACAATTTCGACAACTTCATCACAACCGGCAATTTCACCATCGATGCGTTGAAATGCTTTGAACAGAGTAGAGCTGTGTCCTCCTTTAAGCTTCCTGCTCTGGTTGATGTTGAAAAAGCTGCTTCGTTACTAACGCCAAATCCTACCGAGGAAGATTGCGAAAAAGTTCTTAAGCTTTCGCTTTTTACCTTTATGGGTACAGACGGAATGCGCGGGAAGGTGAGTGTCGAAAAGTTCTCTTACCTCGAAGCCTTAAGAAAGTATACCGGTGAAAATCTAATCACTATTCCTCTGCTTGAGCTTTCAATTGCTGCTTTTGTACGCATGCTCAAGGAAAGCGGCAGAAAGATGAAGGTCTGCATTGGCAACGATAGCAGGGATAAAGCCACTAACTGGGCACTTGTGAATGCCGTTAAAGAAGGCTTTTTAAAAAACGGTGTTCAGGTTGTGGATCTTGGCGTGGCACCAACTCCTTACGTTCCTCAGTATATGCTGGAGAACGGCATTCAGGGGGGAGCTGTGCTTACGGCAAGTCACAATCCTTCAAACCAGAACGGAATAAAGTTCTTTTTTGAAGGAAAAAAGCTCCTTAGTGATGGTCCAGATGGTGACTTTATCCTTTCTGCTTACATGCTTGAATATGCTATGGCTTTTGACACTGATAATGGATGCAAACTCGATTCAGTATCAGCCGATTATTCTGCATATACAGAGCTCGATTACGTTGACCAGGCAGTAGATTTCCTTGAAAAGACAATTCCTGCTGAATATTTACAGAAAATCAGTGGCTGCAGAATTATTGCAGATACCGCTAACGGTGCGTGGTCTTTGTATGCAAAGCGCTTTTTTGAGCGCAACAAGATGAACGTCCTTTTGTTGAACTGTCAGCCGGAAGGTGAAAATATCAATCATAACTGCGGTGTTGCAGAAATTGAAGGTCATGCGGCTTTTGATGAAAAAGCTTTAAGCTCTGCGCCTGAGGTTATCCGTAAGGTTTATGCAGAAGGCAAGAGTTCTGCTAACGAAGTTTACGGAATTGCAGTTGATGGTGATGGCGATCGTGGTTTTGTTATGAAATACGACAGGGCTTCGGACAAAGTTATTGTTTATGATGGTGATGCAGAAGCTTATCTTATTGAATCGCTTATTTACAAAAAGTCTGATGAAAACAAAAGCGCCGTATTTACAATTGAATCTGACCTGATGGTTGGAATTGAAATGCAGGAAAAGTTTGGACTTAAGCCTGTAATGGTAGATGTTGGCGATAAATGGATTTGCAACCAGAATCCTGAAGAGCTTGCAGTTGGATTTGAATCCTCCGGACACGCAATAGTTCCATGCAAGACAGAAAATGCTGGAAATCCGCAAATCTTACTTACAGGAAACGGACTTTTAACCGCTCTGCTCACAATTGCATCAATGGAATACGGAAATACCTCTTTTGAAAAAGGTTATTCCAACACTTTATATACATATTTTGTTAAGAAAGAGCTGTTCTATAACGGCAGCTCTTTGTGGCTTTCAGATTTAGGCCTTATTCAATCCGAAATTGCAAAATTAAACGGATTTACCACTGAAATAATCTGCATGAAAGATCCGAACGTTCTTGTTTTTTCTATTTTTGAAAAAGGAAAGAAATGTGCACTTATTTTTATAAGGAACTCAGGAACAGAAGATAAAAATGCAGTTTATTTAAAGTGCCGAAATGGGTTTGAACAGATGCTTCTTCCAATAACACAGAAACTTAGCGCTTTACATCGCAGCAAAATGCTGGATAGTACCCGTGAAGAAGTAATTTGTGAAAATAAAATACTGAGCATACTTCATAGTAAAGGATTCTTCGTCAAGGGAGACCTAAACTCCACTCCCTCGGGCGTCATAGAATCTGCTCTACATGCGCTAGTAAAAGAACGAATCATTTGCAACCAGGATGATTCCTATCGATTACTTGCATAAAGTTTTTTTTGTTTCTCCTTAAATTTGGAGACGGCTTGCAGACTGCCTGAACATTTTCTGTGTGTGTTTAGAACAGGCTGCAGTCGTCTCCTTTCTTTTTTATTTATTCTTTGGTGGATTCTTTTCCTGTGCAGCTTTAATATCTGCTTCGGTAGCTGGTACCCAATACTGGAAAACCTGGATTGGTCCTACAGTTCCAGCCATTGCAAGGGTAGGCTCGGTAGCAGTATATTTTTTGTTCTTTTCACCTTTATTAAGGTACTTGATTACGCAGCCGTACATTTTACCGTTACTTGGGTCGATGATGTTACCGTTTTTCCAGTTTCCTTCAGATTCTTTTTCCATATTGAAAATCCAAGGAGTTCCAACAGTTTTCATCTTGTTTACGGCACCGGCAACAGGGAAGCCTTTGTAGGAATCCTTGCAGGCGCTGGCAATAACGTCCTGTGGATCGTTAGTTGTTGCGGCAATTGTACCAAAAAGCTTTCCGCCTTCTTCGTAAATCCGCCAGATGGCAGTTACTTCGCCAGTTTTGTCATCAATGCTCTTCCACAATCCTGCGGCTGGATCTGCGGCAAAAAGTGCAGCCGAAAGGAGAAGAGTGCTTACTAATAATAAAAGTTTTTTCATAATTTCCTCTTAATAAAATAAAGTTTCCCCGAAAAATTGGGATTACAGTTAGTTTAATCCAAATTGCAAAAAAGGCAAGCGAAATAATATTTTTAAATTATTTAAACAATTTGTTATTAATTCCCATTTTCGTGTTAAAATAGAAATATTATGAGCGATAAATTATCAAAGAAGTTTTATATTTCATTAACAATTTTCAGTCTGATTGGTCAGATTGCCTGGGTCATTGAAAACATGTATTTCAATGTATTTATTTACAAGATGTTTCATGCGAGTGCAGCTCAGATTTCTGTGATGGTTGCGGCAAGTGCAGTAACTGCGGCTGTAACAACACTTCTTATTGGCGCACTTTCAGATAAAGTAGGGCGGAGAAAGGTTTTCCTTTGTGCCGGTTATGCCTTCTGGGGTGTTTCTATTTTGAGCTTCGGTTTAATCAAAATGGATGTGTTGACTAAGTTTACGGGTAGTGTAGTAGCCGCTGCAACCTTAGGCTGTAATATCGTAATCATAATGGATTGTGTTATGACCTTCTTCGGTTCTTCTGCCAACGATGCCTGTTTTAATGCGTGGCTCACCGATATGGGTGATGAAACAAACCGTGGAAAAATCGAAGGTATAAATGCGATGATGCCGCTTATTTCGGTTCTGGTTGTTTTTGGCAGCTTTATGTCCTTTGATTTGAACAAGCCGGAAGCCTGGACAAGCATTTTCTTTATAATTGGTGGCGTTGTAATTGTTGTTGGTGGACTTGGTGTTTTCCTGATTGATGATTCAAAATCCCGCGAGCTTTTGCAAAATGCGAAGGAAGAAAACTCTCATTACTTCAAAAACATTTTCTACAGCTTTAAGCCTTCTGTAATCAAGCAGAATTATATGCTTTATGTGATTTTGCTGGCATTTGCGGTATTTAATATTTCAATCCAGATTTTTATGCCTTATCTGATTTTGTATTACGAGCAGAGTCTTAAGCTTTCAAATTACGTCCTGATTATGGCGCCTGCAATTCTTGCCGCTGCACTTGTTACGTTTTTTTATGGCCGCGTTTACGATAAGTTTGGTTTTGAAAAATCGGTAATTCCGGCAGTTGTTACGCTGCTTGTAGGTTATGTTTTCCTGTATTTCTTTACGAACATTGTCCTTGTTTTTATCGGTTCGCTTTTAATGCTTTCGGGCTTCCTTTCCGGAATGGCTGTTTTTGGTGCAATGGTGCGCGATTATACACCACAGGATAAAACCGGTATGTTCCAGGGCGTAAGAATTATTGCTCAGGTACTTATTCCTGGCGTAATTGGACCTGCAATTGGTGCCGCAGTATTAAAAAATGCAGAAAAAATTGCAAATGGCGATGGAACTGAATCGTTTATTCCAAATCATAATATTTATCTTGCAGCATTTATTGCCGGTTTGTTTATTTTCCTTGCAATTTGGGGTGTTTCGTGGCTAAAAAAGAAGAGTTCAACAAGCTCAAAATAGATGATGAAGTAGGGGATGCAAAGAATATAGGATCAATTGGTTCTGGGAACGTCCCGTTTGCAAAATATCCGCGTCCGCAATTTAAGAGAGACTCTTTTTTCAATCTGAACGGAAAGTGGGATTGTGGAGTAGTTGTACCGTTTCCGCTGGGATCGGAAAATGCACAATTGTCCTTGTCGGATTCGACACAACAATCCTTTGAGGAATACACATATTTCACAACTTTTTCTCTCCCTGCTGATTTTATCAAAGATCGTGTGCTGCTTAATTTTGGTGCGGTAGATCAGATTGCCAGGGTTTATATTGATGGCCATTTTGTTAGCGAGCACAAAGGCGGTTATACTCCGTTTAGCTTTGATATTACAGATTTTGTTGCAGGAGACAGGGCAGCCGGTACTGCAATCTCTCAAAATCAGCATAAGCTTAAGGTTGATATTGTTGACCATCTGGATCACAAATATCCTTACGGTAAGCAGAAAAAGAATAGGGGAGGAATGTGGTATACTCCTGTTTCTGGAATCTGGCAGACGGTCTGGCTGGAAAGTGTGCCTGAAAAATATATCCGCGGAATCAAAATCACTCCGGATTTAGAGAGAATTACGCTTGAAATTGAGGGTGATGATGATGAATACACGGTTATTTTAAAATCGCGCGCAGATGGTACGGAACAAAAGCAGACGGTTTGCATAAATACACATGATGATGAACCTGGAACTAAAGTGGAAAAAGGTTTTAGTAGTCTGAAAACATATATAAAAGTTGAAAACCCAAGGCTTTGGTCACCTGAATCGCCGGAATTATACGACATAACAATTGAAGGTTCGCAGGATAAGGTACAAAGTTATTTTGGGCTGCGAACAGTTGGAATTGGTCGCGATTCAGACGGTTATCAGCGACTTTTACTGAACGGGAAACCTTATTTTTTCAATGGAGTGCTCGATCAGGGCTACTGGCCACAGGGAATCTTTCTTCCAAACTCTGAGCACGGGTGGGAAAACGATATTCTTGCAATGAAAAAGCTTGGTTTTAATACCTTGCGTAAGCATATAAAAATAGAGCCGCCGGGATTTTACGAAGCCTGCGACCGTCTTGGAATGGTTGTTTTCCAGGATTTTGTGAACAACGCAGACTATTCATTTTTTCACGATACAATTCTGCCAACTATTTTTGGTGATTCCAGCCATTTCCATTCCGGAAAAAGCCTTCTTTTTAATGACAGGCATTTTCATAAATCACCGGAAACCCGCCGTATTTTCAAGCAGACCGTCGAAGATACAATCAAAACCCTGTACAATTATCCGTGTATCTGCTATTACACCATTTTTAATGAAGGCTGGGGTCAGTTCTGCGCAGATGAAATGTATGATTTTGTAAAAACACTTGATTCCACAAGAATAATTGATTCAACCTCCGGCTGGTTTAAGCAGAAAAAAACTGATGTTGAAAGCGATCACATCTATTTCCGCAAAATCAAAATCAAAAAATCCGATAAACCGATTGTAATTTCTGAGTTTGGCGGTTATTCGTTCAAGCTGGAGCCGAATCACTATTTTAATAAGAATCAGAATTACGGCTACAGATTTTTTAAGGAGCAGGGTAGTCTGGAAGAGGCAATTTATGAGCTGTACAACACACAGATTAAACCTTATAAGGGAAAGGGTTTGTGTGCCGCAATTTATACTCAGCTCAGTGATGTTGAGGATGAAACTAACGGATTTTTAACGTATGACCGTTTACCAAAGGTAAGTGAAAGCTTTATTCGTTCGTTTTGTTCTCTTCTGGCAAATCAACCTTAGGGAGATTAAGATTAAACTTAATGGCAACAATCCGGATAATTAAAACTGTAAAAAATCCAACGATTGCTGCTATATTCTGGCCGCAGGGAATCCAAAGAACGGTAGAAATTAAAGCTCCAACTATAGCTGCACTCGCATAAATATGTCTTACAAAAATATACGGCTTGTCTCCGGCAAGAATATCTCTAAAAACTCCACCACCAACGCCAGTTATTGTTCCTAAAAGGACAGGAATAAAATAATTCAAAACCATATCTGCATCAAAAACAGCTTTAACACCAACAACTGTAAATATTCCTAGTCCGATAGCATCTGCAATCAGAGAAATTGGAAGAAAATCAGCATGAATTATCTTTCTATATCCTTTTATGCGGAAATATATGTAAAAAAATACAGCAACAGAAACAATACTGCTGACCAATATATAGATTCCATTTATAAAAGCTTTTGGTGGCAAAGTACCAAGAAGAATATCGCGAAGAATTCCACCGCCTGTAGCTGTTACTGCACCTAAAATTATTACTCCAAGCAAATCCATTTTTTTCTGTATTCCGGTTAAGGTTCCAGAAAGAGAAAAGGCGATAGTACCAATAAGCTCCAGAATAAAAACAAGATTGTCCATAGGCCTATTTTATACGAATGTTTTAGTTGTGTATATGAAATAGAGGAAGGATTATTATAGAATAATATTATGGTCGACAGAACATATATTATACACAGTTATAAAATACCCAAATTTACTGGAAATTTTGCAAAAATCCTGTACAATATCATTATGGAAAAAGAAGAACTAACAGAAGCCGAAAAAAAACGTGCCGAAGTATTTAATCAAATACGCACAGATCTTGAATCTCAGGGATATGTCTGCCACGAGAAGATTCTTACCCCAACTTATGCAAATACAATGTCTATCGTGTATATGCTGCCTTTTGCCGCTCTTATGATTGTATTATATTGTATACACAATAAGGTGTTTTCTACAAAATTTGACTTTAAATCCACCTCTATTTGGGTATATGAATTTAGGCTTTTCTTATCTGTATTAGGAATGACGGCCTGTATATTTCTGCACGAGTTTATTCACGGTATTTTCTTTGCAATATTTGCTAAAAACGGCTGGAAGTCGGTGTCGTTTGGGTTTAATAAAGCAGCTTTTGCTCCATATTGCACAACAAAGGAAACCCTTACAAAAAAGCAGTACATTATCGCGGCTGTAATGCCAACCATAGTTCTGGGCTTTGCCCTGGGAACTGTCGCTATTTTTATAGGAAATGTCTGGTTCTTTGCTGTTACGGTAGTTATGGTTTTTGGCGGCGGAGGTGATTTTATAATGATTCATAATCTGCTTAAAATAAAATCAAAAGGAAAAGATGTTCTGTTTTTTGATCATCCTACCGCAATCGGCAGCTATTTCTTTGTAAAAGAGACAAATTGATTTCCTACCCTGCCCGATCCGCTGAAAATTGGGTATTTTTGATACATCCAACTGTGTCAATCCGACAGAAAATGAGCCTCTTTGTCGCTAAAGGTGCGTTCATCATCAGCCTGTAGAACGCGCGATAACCGCAGAAATAAGCTGACGCCTCCAAAACTAAACTGTAAATCATGCGAAAATAAGCCAAAAAAAGCGAAAAATCATCTGGGAAAAGTGCAAAATCACAAAAAAAAGCAAAAATCATCATCATTTTTTATTTTTTCTAAAAGTTGGCACGGAAATTGCTATATAATGTATGAAGCCACAAAAAAGCTTCGGAAATTAAAAACCAGCAGGAGCCCAGTACAGTTTGTATAAACTCCGGCGGCTAATAAAAAATAAGAGGTAACGATATGAACGAATTAGCACTTTTTAATGATTTATTTAATGGATTTGAGGATGACACCTTCGCGTTGCCATCTTTCAATATCAAGAAGGTCTTTGCAGCACCAAAGGTTGATGTAAAGGAAGAAAAAGATGCCTACACACTGGAAATGGATTTGCCAGGAAAAACAGATAAAGATGTAAACATTGAGCTTAACCACAACGTCCTTACAATTTCTTCTGAAACAAAAACAGAAAAAGAAGAAAAGAAGGAAGAAAAAGCTGAAGCTAAAGAAGCCGGCAAATACCTTATCAAGGAAAGAAGCTACTCTAAGTTCAGCAGAAGCTTTACTCTTCCAGAAGATGTTGACTACGAAAACCTTACTGCAAAAGTTACAAACGGTATCTTGACAGTCAAAATGCCACGAAAAGCTCTGGCTGCCCCAAGAAAGATTGCAATAACTGCAGCATAAGCTGATGTAAGGTCATAAAAATCTCCCCAGCCGCAGGTTCTGTATAGGATCTGCGGTTTCTTATTTTAAATTTGTTCTATATATTGACCTAAAACTTAAAATAATTATAATTAATTCAATGAGGGGCAAAGACGTCTGCTTTGTGTAGAGTGTTGCCCTTTTTTCGTTTTACGGAGGTTTCATTATGAAAAAATTGGTTTCTGTTATCTGTGCTGTTTTAACATTGGCAGCTTTCACTTCTTGTACTAAAAAAGAAGCAAAAACAGAAAAAGGTGAGTTCACTATTGAAAAGGGAAAACTGAGCATTGCAATGGAAGTTGGTTATCCACCTTTTGAGTATTATGCTGATGATGGAAAAACTCCAATCGGCTTTGATGTTGAACTTGGTAAAGAACTTGCAAAACGTCTTGGTCTCGAAGCAGTTTTCATCGATACAGCTTGGGACGGTATTTTTGCTGGTCTTAACACAGACCGCTACGACGTTGTAATATCTGCTGCAACAATTACAGATGAACGAAAAGCTAACTTCGACTTCGCTCAGCCATACATTGGAAATGGACAGGCATTAATTGTTCGTAAAGATTCTCCACTCACTATCAACAAGTTCTCTGACATTGCAGGACTTAAAGTTGGTTATCAGGCAGAAACAACTTCAGACTTCTATGCAAAAAAGGTTTCTGCAGCAGAAAACTTCAAATATGTAGAAAATGCTTACGATAAAGTTATGAATGCTTATGACGACCTCAGATTAAAGAGAATTGACGTAGTTGTAAGCGACAGCCTTGTTGCAGTTGATTACCTTGCACAGAAAGATTCAGAGTACAAGCAGGTTTGGGCTGGTACTCCAGATGAATATTTCGGTATTTGTATGAAAAAAGGCAACGCTGCTCTTCTCTCAAAAATCAACAAAGCTCTTGATGACATGAAAGCTGACGGTTCCTTGAAGAACATCTACATCAAGATTTTTGGAATGGATTTGTCTGACAGCATTAAATAGATATACGGGACAAGCCCGAATATGACATGCCGTGCTTGACACGGCAATCTTTACTTTTAAGAAAGGACCTGTTTATGAATGTTATACAAAAAATAATTGGCTGGACACCGCAGCTGCTGAACGGTGCAAAAATCACTATTCTGTTGACCTTGTGTTCAGTCTGTGCAGGTCTTGTTCTTGGAATATTTCTTGCTCTTGGCTCAATGTCCAAGAGCAAGATTTTACGCGGAATCAGCAAAGCCTATGTTTTCTTTTTCCGCGGAACCCCGCTTTTGATGCAGCTCTACTTTGTTTATTACGGTCTGCCGGAAATCAGCCGCTCCCTCACTATTAACAGTAAGTTTCTTGCGGCATTTATAGCTTTTGGTCTGAACAGCGGTGCCTACTGCTCCGAGATTTTCCGTTCAGCCATCCAGTCTATAGATAAAGGACAGTTCGAAGCCGGTAAAGTTCTTGGCTTAAGCTACCTTAAAACAATGCGCCTCATCATCCTTCCGCAGTCAATAAGACGCCTTATTCCGCCGGTTGGAAACGAGTTCATTATGATGCTTAAGGATGCTTCCCTGGTTTCTATCATTGCTCTTGCCGATATCACAAAGGTTACAAGAAGTATTCAGTCTTCAACAGCATCTTCGCTTGTATACATTCCTGCTATGATTCTCTATCTGATTATCACTGCAGTGTTCACCCTTCTCTTCCGCTGGCTGGAAAAGAAAAACACTTACGAGTAATTTACAGACGGTATGGAGGAAAGAATTATGGACATGATTAGAGCTGAAAATGTTTGCGTTTCATTCGGAAAGCTTGAGGTACTTAAGGGCGTAACACTTAATGTGCATCCTCAGGAGGTTGTTTGTATAATTGGTGCCAGTGGTGCCGGAAAATCAACCTTTTTGCGAGCCTTAAATCACCTTGAACACATAAACAATGGCGCAATCTACATAGAAGACAAGCTTCTTACACATTACGATCACGGAACCCGTCTTCTGCACATAAACTCAAAGCAGCGTCGCGAAATCCTTCTGGAAGTTGGAATGGTTTTCCAGCGCTTCAATCTTTTTCCACACAAAACAGCCTTGGAAAATCTTATGATTGCTCCAATGCACGTACTTGGAAAATCTAAGGAAGAAGCCAAAAAAGACGGAATTGCTCTTTTGGAACGCGTTGGTTTGGGAGATAAAATTGACGTTTATCCTGCAAACCTTTCCGGTGGTCAGCAGCAGCGTGTTGCCATTGCCCGCGCCCTTGCAATGAATCCTAAAACAATTCTTTTTGATGAGCCTACTTCTGCCCTTGACCCAGAGCTTGTTGGCGAAGTTTTAGCCGTTATGAAGCAGCTTGCAAACGACGGAATGACAATGGTTGTTGTAACTCACGAAATGGGCTTTGCCCGCGAAGTTGCCGACCGCGTTGTTTTCATGGACGGTGGCGTTATTGCCGAAGAAGGCACTCCAGAAGAAATCTTCAGCCACCCAAAGAGCGAACGTTTGCAGCAGTTCTTAAAGGCGGTGCTTTAACATTAGGAGGGGGAAGTCTCCCCCTCGCTCGCACTAACGCTTTGCGTTATTGCTCTCTACCCTCTCTCCTAGGGCGCTGCGCCCCTAAAACCCCGCGTTTATTTCATTTTCATTCGCATTCGACATTTCACGGATTTTATCGGACATCAGTTTTATTTCTTTTTGCAGCTTATCAATCGTCTTAGCCTGTTCAACTGCAACATTTTGAATCTGATTTACAAAGTCTTCCATGTAAGCAAGCTTCATTTCAATTGCAGTTATACGTTCGTCTGTTTCGTTATTCATAATGCCCCTTACAAGCAGCAATAATAATGTTCTCCCCTTCCTGCTTGTAAACAATGCGGTTAGCATCATCAATGCGGCGACTCCACCAACCAGAAAGATTTTCTTTTAGAGGTTCAGGCTTGCCAATTCCATCAAAGGGACTGCGCTGAATATCTTTTATCAATGCATTTAGTTTTTTGAGAGTCTTCTTGTCTTGTGTTTGCCAGGCGCAGTAATCATCCCAAGCATTTTCGTGCCATAAAATCCTCACCGGCTACACCTTTGCTAATTCATGTTCTGAAAGCTTTGCTTTTCCACTGTCAATTTCGCTGGTTACTTTTTCAAGGTGTTTCATGTTGCTTTCAGAATAAAATGGATCCAAGCTCAGATCAAAAGGAATTCTTTTTTCGCGTACAACTTTCTTGGCAAACATTTTAAAAGCCGCTGTAATTGTGAGTCCAAGCTGATTACATACCTCTTCGAATGATTTTTTTTCATCCGTATCCATTCTAATATTTATCATTGACTGTGCCATAGTTTTACTTCCTATTCTAATAGTAAAGCATTTTATAGCGTTTGTAAAGCATTAGTTCAGTAAATCAATTTTTTTTCATTTTGGGAAATTCAAATATAATTATATAACTTTTAGTTATTATACCCTTTCACCGCCCGCTAAAACGTTGTTTCTTTATGTATGTTCAGTCAACAGGGTGGGGACAAATTGTCCCCACCCAATAGTAACCGTCTTTTTGCCACAGTCAGTTTGCAGCTCTTTTCCTGAATCATCATGGGTATAGTTTATAGGAGGATTACATTACAGAATGGTAATAATTATTAACAGGTAGGTAAGATAATTTACATATTGTGTAAGAAATAAAAAAAAATTGCTTTTAAGAGTGAATGCCTTTAATCTATATATAAAAGGAGTATGAAAAATGAGGGAATTAGTATCAATAAAAGGGTGTGTTGAACAATTAATGCAGCAAGGTATTAGTTGTTATTATTTAAATGATTATGATTTTGACAAAAGTCGTCATATAGAATTTATAGATTTTGATGAGTTTACACGTTTCTGTATAGATAATAAAATAACAAATGTTTTTTACACAAGAAAAGAATGGGGGAATATTAATGATAACATTGAATGTATATTCCTTGTATCTTGGAATTCTCTTATAGCTACAGTCAAAATTAACAACTTTGACAATGCTTATCAAAAGATAAATCCAAAAAAATACGCTACAAATAACCTATGACCTCACAATAGAAAAAACTGGTTTATTAGCTAAATTATCTTACAAATAGCTCATTAAAGGAGCCCTCTGATTATTTGTTCTCATATCGTAGTAAACCATTTAAGCAATCTTCTAATTCGGAATGTTTAATAAGAATTACTCCCGTATCTTTTGCACCCTTTTTGGCAGCTTGTGAAAAATTGCTATTTGTAATAACTATTGCATAATCGGCTTTGTTGATTGTTTTTCCTGTAAAAACTTCTTTTACAGCATTAAAGCCGACATTTCCATTCCATTTTTTACATTGAGCAACAATTTTAATACCATTCTTTTTGGCTATTACATCTACGCCGAAATCGCCAGACTTGGGTGTAACTTCTGCTTCCCATCCATAACATTTAAAGAGTTTTGCACAATATTGTTCGTATTCATAACCGGTCATATCATCTCTATAACCATACTGGTATTGTTTTTTTAATTCTTCCTGCTCTTGCATCAATTGGCGTTCATGAGCTTTGAAAGCTTCACTTATAACTTTTTGTTTAGCCATTTTTATAGATAGTTCCTGTTTTTTCCAAAACTCATCTATTTCTTTATTTAGTATTCTTTTTTCTTCTTCCAGTTTCTTTTCTTCTTCGAGCTTTTGTGATTTCTTTTTTTTATTTTTCCTTGTAATAAGAATAATGAACAGGATAATTAAAGAAATTAATAATACAACTATAAAAATTTTAATTGTTGGGTTTTCTAGATTATTCCATTGTTCTTTTAAAGTATCATAAAAGTAAAGGATTGTATCTTTTATGATTATTACGACTGAAATTAAAATAATTAACAGAAAATATAAGATTTTATAATCATTTTTCTTTATTCTTTTCCGTTTATTCTTCATTTTTTTATTATAACATAAAATTTGTTTTTTATAGAGGCATTTATAATTCCTTAATGCGTTCTTCTGTCATTTTTCCGCTTTCAAGAAGTATTGCCGCCATTTTAATTGTTGTTTTGTTTCTTTCTTCTTCCCTTACCTCTTTAAGGAATTCTTCCATGATTCGACTCATAAAACTACGCCAGCACAGCAACCTTTTTTTTGATTGCTTTTATTTGCTTATCAGTGAGATTAAATAATTCTTTTACGCGTTCTTCAGACATTTCGCCTTTTTCAAGTATTTTTGTAGCAACTTCAATATCTCTTTCCTTTCTTTCTTCTTTTGCAAAATCTTCCATAATTCTACACATATGATTAACCCCCTTTTCGTTTTCCTTGAGGTATCTGGCTCTTTCTGCCAGAATTTTGTTTTTCATATCATCGGCCTTTTTGCAATGAAAGTCATGCATAAGGTCGCCAATCGGATCATTGCCCTTGTATTTACCATCTATATATCTGTCTATTTTATACAACGGTTTTCCTTTCTTGAAAATCCTTGGGAATAACATCATTTTCTGGGGGATTATCTTGGGGGATAAGCTCAGATTTCAGAAATCAACAACATAATTTTCTGTCCATTTTTTTCATTTCCCCTACACCTCAATCATCCTTCTCAAATTGCTTTCCACAATTCGCGCCATACTCTCTGAATACGATTTCTTCCCGCTTTCAGTAGCCCCTGATTCTGTTGCACCAGCTTCAGCACCAACCGTCTCGCCACCACAAGTGTTTTCCTTTTTCTCCCCCACACTCCCAAAAAACGCAATCATCCTTGTAACTTCGACTGCATCTTCATCGGCAAACTCTTCCTTCTGAACCATTTTGCTTGCCATAGAAACACACTCATCAAAATCCTGAAAGTTCAAATTACACCAGATGGCAATCTCAAGCGCAGATACAATTTTTGAATCTGATGATGTAACAGAAGCAACAAAATCCTCGCCCGTGGAATCAGTGCTACTCGCAGAACCAATTGCCCCTGTAGAGTTAGTTGCCCCAAACATACCTGTGGATGAATCAGTTACCCCAGCCGAATCAGCCCCATCTGAATCCATAAAGGAAAGCAAATCAAAAACTTCGGGCTGCTCTTTTTTACCTGTGTTGGCAAAATCTTTGGAAAAAATAGGTCTGAACTTTTCAGATGCAGCTGAATAACCCGAGCTATCCTGTGGAAAAAACTGCTGATAAGAACGAATAAACTTTCGCATTTGCTTTTGAACAACTTCCAGACAGTCATTAAAAAGAGGATTTCCAATAATAAGCTGTATAATAATTGCACATAGAATACAGGAGCCCACCGTCAAAACATATTTATCTTCCGTAGTTGAACGATGTACCACACTTTCGTGAATAAGCTGGAAGGTTCCCATTTTATCAAATACGGTGGCCCCATGCTCCGAATAAAGGTAAAATGCAAGCGGCAGCATTGATGTAAGCACATTTTGGCTCAAGGAATCTATTCCAGCCGCCTTAAAGGAAGCTTTACAAAGCTCAATAAAACCGCCCAGTGCTTGATCAAACAATTTTTTATACACCGATAAATGCTCTTCATCTCCAACCTTTCTGGCTGTTTTCATTCCCTGAGTAAAGATTTCAATCGCCGGTGCATAAAGCTTGTAATAAAGTGCCGATTTTCCCAACACATCGTAAACCATATACCAGGCAGAATACGGAATGGCAGCAACCTTGAGCAGCTTAGAAAGTGCCTCTTCAAAAAGATTTGTACGCTGACTTGCCATAACAGAAATAAAATTAAGGCTGTTTTGATTCACCTGCCCGTCTTCTTCCATCAGCTTATATGATTTTTCAATAGAATCCAGATTTTTTTCAACTTCATCAAGAAAGAAATTATCCTGCAAATATTCGTAATCAGGATTTTCATAATTATAAAAAAGAAACTCTCTGAACTTTCTGCCCGGTGAATTTGGAGGATACGGCTGTCCGTCGCAGGCAGACCGTGCAATATGATTTTCAATTTTTAAATGACGCAAAAAATTAGTAAGTTGAGGTCTTGGAAAATAACCTTCAAAAACATAACAACTTTTTTCACTACCAGAAGCTAACGCAGAAGCATCATCCCCTTCTTCCATAAAATCAGGAAAAAACTCTCCTGCAAAGGTTACTCGCAGGAAACTTCCTCTTTCAATATCAAACTTTTCGGGAGAAAACTCAAAACAAAGCTCCGGTCTATTAAACTTTGTCTTTTCTATATTCTTAAAAGGACGTTCAATTACAGAAACAAACCACTTTGAAAGCTCGGAAAACTCATTCAGCTGCAAAACCGGTTCAACAGCTTCGAACTTTTTGTCACCGTCAATAAGAATAAGCCTCATATTAAGCCAGCCGTCTTGAGCTCCAACGCTGTCAAAATCAAGGAGGAACTTTCTTTTGCCGCTTACTAAAAACATTCCAAGTCTCCACTTTTTATTTAGTTTGTTTATTATATCATTATAACTGAACATTTAAAAAAATCAAAAAAATGTTAGAAAAATGATGGTTCAATTGTCCGAATGGTTGCCAAAAGTCACCTAATAAAATATATTTGCGATATTATGATAAAAGCAGAACAGTTCAAAGCTATAATTTTTGATATGGACGGCGTAATTATCGATTCAGAAAGCATTTCGGACATTGTCTGGGAAAAAGCTGCCGTGGATTTTAATATAAAAATGACAATTGACATTCTTAATTCCTGCCGAGGGTCTAATAAACATGACATCTTAATAAAGCTTACTAACATTTACGGCCAGGATTTTGATGCAAACGGCTTTCTCGCCCGCACAGGTGTTTATTTTGACGAAATTGCCCGCACAAAAGGCATTCCGCTTATGCCGTATGCACAGGAAGCTTTGTCTTTGTTGAAGCCTAAATACAAGATTGCACTCGCCTCTTCTACAAAAGGTGATGATGTTCGAAGTGAGCTTTCTGCAAACGGTTTGCTTAATTTTTTCGAAACTCTCACCACCGGCGAACAGGTAGTTCACAGTAAGCCGGATCCGGAAATCTATCTTATGGCGTGTAAGTCTATTGGTCTGGATCCAAAGGAATGTGTTGCGGTAGAAGACAGCACAAATGGTGTAAAGAGTGCCAGTGCCGCAGGACTTTTTACTGTAATGATTCCCGATAAGATTCAACCGACGGAAGAAATTAAACCTCTGTGTAACAAAATCTTCCCTTCACTAAAGGAGTTTACAAATTATTTTTTAGCTTCTGATGATGAAGTTTGAGCGTTTTCTGTTTCCGCAGACTTTTCTTCAAGTTTTCCAAGCTCAATCGAATAAAGCTCAATGTTTCTGTCCTGAAAGTTAGAAAAACACAAAAAACGGCCATCCGGAGAAATGTCTAGACCGGTCGGTTGGTTTCCGCCTTCAAAATGAGTCAACTCTGTCATATCGTTAGTGTCGATGATGTATATTTGCCCGTTTTTTGGACTCCGCTTTGTATAATCTTCGGGGTTATTTGGTCCTCTGCAAGAAACAAAAAGCCAGCGGTCGGCGTATAAATCAATAGTATTCGGGTTATTAAAAACCTTTATCTGCTTAGAGATAGCAAAGGTGGCCAAATCAACATCATACACAGTCTTAAAATACATGTCGCTGATATAAGCATTTGTTTCTGCCTTGTTCACAACAATGTGGCGCATTGCACTCTTAGAAATGGTGATTTTGTCCAGAAGCTTTCCCGTATCAACATCAAACTTTTCAATTTTACCACCATCAAACGCAAGCGAGATTATTTCTTTCCCGCTGTTTATAAAATAAAGCCCGCGAGGAGCCGCTGCGGTAGAAATCTGCCTCTGAACGGTTCCTGTTTCATAATCAATTATAGAGATAGTGTTGGAAATCCAGTTAGAAACCGCCAGAATCTGTTTTTCCGGAGACCACGCAATAAACTTTGACCATTCCGCTTCGGTTGAAATGGATCTTTTATATTCAAAACCGGGGTAAGAATACTCGTGCAGTTTACCGGTAGTCATCTGAGAAACAAAAAAAGCGTTTTTTTCGGGAACAAAAAGCCCCTCCGCAAAGCCAGTCTGCTTTGAATCAGGCGGAGTTATTCGTTTTGTAATTTTCTTTTCTGCAACGCTGAAAATATCAAAGCCAGTGTCTGCTAAAAGCGGCATGATAATGTACTTACTGTCTGGCGAAAAAAGCACCTGCTTTGGCTGTTTTCCACACTTGTACGAACCAATTTTAGTTAAAACTGGACCAATCACCTGCTCTTCAGCCTTTTCTTCTGCCCACACAAATTGTAAGCACACAGAGAATACAAGCAAAATCAATCCCAGAAAAAAACGTTTATTTTTCATCACAACCTAGTATCCAAGCTCTTCATCAACAAGAATTACTTCATACTCACAGCCGGCTGGTTTTTCCAGGAAAATACAAAGGGCGCGACAAATCCTCTGGCTACTGTTACAGTCATAACACTTGTCCCCCTTTACGGCACACGGAGTTTTTCTATTCAATCTCTGCGCATTCTTTGGAGAAGCAACATTTCTTGCATAATGAACTGCTTCGTCCAGGTTTTTTGTAATTTTCTGATTTCCGATGATGAAATAAACCTTCTCCGGCCCATACAAGGTTCCTGCAAGGCGGTTGCCGGTATGATCAATGTTTACAAGTTCGCCGGTTTCTGCAATACCATTTACCGAAGAAATATAAATCTGTGATTTTGAAGCGATCCCTCTTATTTCGGCTACAGTTTTTCCTTCCGGAAGATAAGCATGAGAATAAACAGTGTTGTTCTGACTAAGAATGTGGAACAAATCCATCTGCTGCGCACTTGTAGAACCACCAATTCCAACTGTTTTTCCGTTAATGCTCTGTTTCAGATACTCGGCGGCAGCTTCTTTTGTGTCAAAACAGGAAACAGCATACCCCTTTTTCTCCAGATTCGATTTTACTGTTGTAAAAACTTCGCAACTCATACTTTACCTCCTATAAAAGCTGAAGATTACTCCATTGCATCATTTCTTTAAATAATTTAGCGTTTTTTGCTCCAAATCCGCAGGGATGATTGTTGAAATATACATGCACTTTTTTTCCCGCGTTTATGGCTGTATTTATTACAGGGACAAACTGCACCAGTTCATCCGCCGAATAATCGTACTTATATCTTTCCGAACCGTTGGAATCAGTTTCCGGCTCCGACGCATACCACGCCTCTGCATTTCTCCCGTGCAGCCTCACATAAGCTATATTTCCTACAAAAGGAGCGTCCAGCAATGTTCCATCCGGCAGATTTTTCAGTCGCGGCATATCACAAAAGCAGAGGCTTGCCTTATAACTTTCCAGTCCCATAAAAACGGTATCTTTAATCCATTCCTTATGACGGAACTCTACCACAACAGGAAACCCGTCAAAAGCAGAAACAAGCATTGCCAGATATATTCTGTTTTCCTTTGTATAGTGAAAGCTTTCCGGAAACTGAAAAAGAACTGCTCCAAGAACACCTTTTTCCAGCAGCGGTTTTACTGCATTTTTAAAATCCTCTGCATAATTTCGCCAGTTGCCGTCAATTTTATGGGTAAGCAGCTGATTTGCTTTTACGCTGAAAACAACCTTTCCGTCTGTTCGTTCGTAAAAGCTGAGCATTTTTTCTGGTACAGGCATGCCGTAAAAAGAAAAGTTCAGCTCCAACGCATTAAAAATAGTCGCATAGTATGCGAGGAAATCTGCTCTTTTCAAATCCTGCGGATAAAACTCCCCTTTCCATTCAGGATAATCGTAACCGCTTGTACCAATGTATAACTGCATACCACAAAAAAATTACTTTAATTTCTTAAACAGCTTCTTAAGTAAACCAAGCTTTCCGAACAAAAGCCAATACAGGAAAATGAGGAACGCAATACAAGGTACGCCACAAATTACTGCATAAAGAAGGATTTTTGCCACGCCCATAAAGAAATCTTTAACCTGTGTAAAGAAGCGGCTGACTCTCTCGCCAAAGGTCGGCGGCTGAATAACAGGATCTGTTTTTCCCTGTGGCAGAATAAGGTTTATAGAAATTGTAGAAAAATCAATTTGATTAGAAAGACGACGGAGCTGACCTTCCATAGATTCAATGTCTGAGGTTACGTTGTTCAACTCGCGTTCAATTTTTAGAATATCAGTGATATTGGAAGCTTTTTCCAGGTACTGCTTAAAGTTTGCCTGAAGAATCTTTTTGGTTTCGAGACGTGTTTTAAGGTCGTAATACTGTTCGGAAACATCCTGTGTTGAAACGTTTCGGTTTTTAACCTGTCCAAAATCGCCCACGCTTTCCATAGCCTTGTCAAAGCTTGCGCTCGGAATCTTTACGGTAAAATAGGCAGAATATTCATCGCTGCTTGAATAGCTTATGTAGCCGTTTAATTCCTTGCACCATTTCTCAACGGCAGACTCACCTTCCGACAAATCCTGAACCTGCAGGGTAACGTTTCCATTTTTTATAAGCTTGCGTTCATATTCCTTAGTACTGCCTGCTCCTGCAACTCTGTTTCCGGCTCCTTCGTCAAAAAAAGCCTCTTCCATTTCCATTTCAGCGTCATCAAAATCAGCCATAATAAAGCTGTCGCTCATAGCGGGAGCTTCCATGCTTCTGTTTGCAACAGACATTTTCTTTGACATGGTTGGCATTGCACCCGACCCGCTTGAAGCGCCAAAAAAGGTCTTCTGTTCGGCTATACCATAATCATTTGCATAATCTGATTTTTTTGAACAGCCGACAAAAACCAGAGAAGCAGCAAATATTGCAATTGTAAAAAATGTTCCAGTTAAAAAAGATTTTTTTAATAAGCTTTTCATAGACTTTCCCCTACACAATATCATTTTTCTTAGGCTGATCTTCTATTCCAATTCCCATGCTCCAGAAAACCAGCTTGTTCCAGTCTCTTTCCAGACAGATTCCGTCTACCAGATCGGCACAGAACAACTCTTCAAGACTATTATAATCCATTTTTCCTGATTCTTCCAATTCAACCGTAGGTTTTGGTTTTTTCATCTGCCATTTTTTACTGTTAAAAATACTTTTTGGCGGTTTTCTTTCTATATATTTTTTGTCAGATTCTTCCTGATTCTCTTTTACAGTACAGCGGACAAAAGAAACGTGATGTTTATAGCCTACAATTCTGTAAACTATCTTTTCGTTTTCAAAATGCAGCTCAATTACCGGGGTTCGACCTTTAGAAACCTGCTTGGACATAAACTTTGTGATAATATAAAAGTCCTTTTCAAACACTTCCCTTTCAAGATTTTGGAAATCACGCTCAAGAATTACAAGCTTATCTTCAAGCTTTTTGGATCTGTTTTCCATATATTCTCTGAACTTATACTTAAAATCGGTCAGCGTTATAAGCGCAATAAAGCAGCCAATAAAAATCAAAAGAATATAAAGAACCTTTAAAAAAATAGACACTAAGAACTCCTAAGCCTGTTTCTATAAACCCCTATCACTCCTTCTATAATAGTTAAACTGCAGCCCATCGGCAAGTACAAAACAATAGCAACCGCAAAACAGAATAAATATATTCAAAAATTGTAAAAAAACTTTAAAAATGCAACTAGCAGTTGATAGACTTCTGACTTGACTCATTATAGAATTAAGACAGTTAGAAAAAGTTCGGTTAAAAAAAATATTAGCAATAAGAGGAATAAAAGAAAGTAGGATATTAAAAAAAGTTGATATAGATAAAAAAGATTTTAATTGAAAAAAGTTGATGTAAGAAGAAATTAAAAATAATTTAAAAATACAGAACGAAAAGTTTATTAAATTTACAATTTGTTTTGGGTGTGTTTTAGAAAATCTTTCACATTTCAAGGCTTGTAAGATACAGCTTAGTCCTTTCAGGCAAACAGGTCCAACGGATATGTTGGACTTGTTTTTTTTAAATCTTGTATTAAAATATTTCTAAAGAGGTATTATGCAAGACACTTTTTCTGCAAGGATAACTGCGTTAAGAAAAGAAAAAAAATGGACTCAGGAGATGCTGGCCGAAAAATGCGGAATCTCCCGACAAGCTGTTGCAAAGTGGGAAAACGGGCAAAGCGTACCCGATATTTTCAGAATTATTGAGCTGGCAGAGTTATTTAAGGTAGAGCTTAACGAACTGATGGCAAACACCCACTCCGATGTTTCTTTCCGCTACTGTACAGAATCATTTGGAAACCTCTACCAGATGATTTTCGTATTTAATCTTGGAGAAAATACCTACCGCCTTCTTAATTACAACGACACAAACTGGTTCAAAGACATAAGCGATGACGGCTCAATTGACGATTTTATTAAAAATATTTCAAAATCAATCCACAATTTTGAGCAAAAGCAGAAGTTTCAGTCTCTTTTCTGCCGTAAAAACCTTATTCACCTCTGGCAAGAAGGCAACAAAAAGGTTTCTTTGCGTAATTTACACTCCTTCGGTACCGGCAACTCGTCCTGGATTGAGTGCACCGTCTGCTTTGTAAACAAAAATACAGAGCCTGTAGGTGTTTTCCTTGTACGAACCGTTGATGACATCGTTAAAAAAGAGAAAAAGAAGCAGGAAGAGATTCTTGGCCGCCAGTACATCATAGATATGCTTACAAAAGAATATGATTCGGCTCATCTCGTTAACCTTACAGAGGACAAGTTGTACCTGTTGCGATTCAACAACAGCAAAATGCACAAATACATTAAAACCGAAACAGAGACAATCTGTTATTCAGAGAGTTACATTAAATACAATAAGCAGTTTGTCGCTAAGCATGATCAGAAAAACGTAGAAGAACAGCTTTCTCCTGAAAATCTTAAAAAGGTTCTTTCAGAGCGAAAATCATTTTCTATTTTCTTTACTATAATCCTGGATAACAAAGAGCATTGGTACGAAATCCGCTGCATCCGCATTAATGATACTCCAGATTTCTGCTTTGCAATGGGCTTTATTAACCGTGATCTTGAAGCTGCAATCAGCAAGAGACGAGAAATGTATGAAGAAATAATCAAAACACTTGCAGTTGATTATGATGCGGTTTATCTTGCAAACCTCGATTCTGGCAAAGTCCTCTACTCTTATAACAATCCAGAATCTTTCCCAGAAGATGCTCCTGTAGATGCATTCCCTGCTTTAGAGGACTGTTTTTCAGACGAGCTTACTCCTTTCCACAAGCTTGTAGTCCACCCTGAAGATTATGAGATTTTCAAGCGTGCAGTTTCCCGCGAAATTGTTACAAAAGAGCTTACAGAACACAGGATGTTCTTTGTTACCTACAGAATGCTGTACAACGATGTTTACGAATATTTCCAGACAAGGATTTTCCGTTCCATCAATTTTGAAGAAAATCACAATTTTGTTGTTGGTGTTAAAAATATCAATTCTCAGATTAAAATGGCCCGAAACAGCATGATTGCACACGAAATCGATTCCCTCTCCGGCATTCTGAACGAAAAACAGTTCAAGCAGAGGGTTTCAGAAGTTCTTCCACGCTGCAATTTTATGGAGTTTTCATATGCAATGCTGATTATTGATATTGATAATTTCAAGCAGATTGTAAAGGACTTTGGTTATTCTGTAGGTGATTATGTTCTGCTTGAAACTACAAAGCATCTGTGCATTATCAGCTCCAGTGATGATACAATTGCCCGAATTGGCGAGAACAGATTTGCCATTTTTGTAAGATTGCGAAAGAACTCTTCTCTAAATACAGAAAAAATAATTCTTGCAAAAGCTGAGGCTATGAACAACATCATCAGAAAGAAATACAGTATTGAAAACAACAACATAATCCTTTCCTGCCGAGTTGGCGTTGCCTTTGTAAACCCGGAAACAAAGGATTATGATTCGCTGTTTGAGAAGGCTAAGCCATTGGCTTAATATATTTTTTATAAACTTGTCTTAAAAAGAATACACTCAACGCCAGTGACGAAATCTCTGCAATAGGGAAAGCCCACCATACGTTATCAATATTGCCGGTAAGAGACAAAAGCCAGGCTGCCGGAAGCAAAACTATGAGCTGACGTACAAAGCTTATAACCATACTCTGGATTCCCTGCCCCAAAGCCTGGAAAACGCAGCCAAAAATAATACAGAAAGCGGCAATCGGGAAATGAATGCCAATTATTCTCATAGCTTTTACACCAATAGAAAGCATTTCCGGTGACGCATTAAATAGCATAAGCAGCTGAGCCGGGAAAATCTCGAAAATTAAAGTGCCTACAAGCATAATACAAGCAGCAGTTAATGCACTAAGCTTAACCGCACCAATAATACGGCTCTTCTTTTTTGCACCGTAGTTGTATGCAATAATTGGTACGGCACCGTTATTCAAACCGAAAACCGGCATAAATACAAAGCTCTGCAGCTTAAAGTAAACGCCGAATACAGCGATTGCAGTTGTTGTAAAGGCTCCTAAAATCAGATTTAAGAAGTAAACCATAATCGAGCCAACTGAACCAAGAATAATAGAAGGAATACCAACTGCGTATATTCCTTTGATAATTTCCCAATCTGGTTTTAAGCCCTTAAAGGTGAAGTGGATTTCTTTATTCTTCTTGATGTTGAGGATAAAGGAAACGGTCATTGCGGCAATCTGTCCCATAACGGTTGCAATTGCGGCACCTGCTATGCCAAGCTTTGGAAAACCAAGAAGACCAAAAATCAAAATCGGGTCAAAAATAAGGTTAAAGGCAGTTCCTACAAGCTGCGAAACCATAGAAAGCATTGTTAGACCTGTAGACTGCAAAAGGCGCTCAAAAGTGATGGAGCCACAGATACCTACAGAAACAATAAGACAGATTCGCATATACGTAATTCCGTATTCAATAATCTCTGCATTATCTGTCTGACTGCGGAAATATGGCTCCGGAACAACAATACCTATAATTAAGAAAACAATAAAGCTGCAGATTGTAAGGAAAATACCGTTCATTGCGGCTTTATCTACCTGGTCCTGACGCTTTTCACCTAATCTGCGCGACAAAAGAGAGTTTATACCAACACCTGTACCAACTGCCACCGCAATAAGCAGGTTCTGAATTGGAAATGCGAGCGAAACTGCTGTTAGAGCATGCTCCGAAATCTTTGCAACGAAAATACTATCTACAATGTTGTATAACGCCTGAACAAACATTGAAACCATCATTGGCAGCGACATTTGAATAAGCAGCTTACCAAGTGGCATTGTACCCATTTTGTTTTCTGCAATGTCTGTTGTTTTATTCTCTTCACTCATAAAAACCTCTTGTTTTGTCTCATCTATATTATCAATTAATTACAAATTATTCATACAAAATGAATGCAGCCCAGTAATACGGAGAGGACCATTTTTCTATATTGCGGAACTCTTCCTTTGTCACAGCATAAGCTTCCTGATAAGTCATTCCGTAATCATTTACCTTAGAATACATTCTTGTCATAAACTCACAGGTTGCTTCATCATCAACACACCAGAGCGTAACACCAACCTTTCTGGCTCCTGCTATCAAAAACGAACGGACAAGTCCGGACATACCCTCGCCTTTTTGTATTTTGGCAAGTCCTGTCTGGCACGCAGAAAGATTTACCAGGTCTGCATTTAGATTTAGAACGGCTGCTTCCGACAAAGTAAGATAACCATCCTGTCCTTTGCGCGAATCTACATCTGTAGAAACCTCGCCAAAAACAATGCTGGACATCTGCGGATAATCAATATCATAATAGCCGTGGCACGCAAAATGAATTACAGAATAATCTGCAAGCTTTTTTGACTCCGAAAGCTCTTTTATTGTCTGTTCAGTTGCCTTTGAAGTTTCCACTATCTGGAACAAATCTTTTCCAAAAACATTTTTTTGAATATTATGGATCTCTTCTCCTGTTCCCGGAATATTGCACCAGCTTATATTTTTTGTAGCAAAATAATGGCCTGCATCTTCTGCTTCAACATATTTTTTTAAGAGATTTTCTCTAGAGTTCGCGCTGGATGCTGGTGCAGATGCCTTTGAAAGAAACTTCATTGTAAAAGCACGGTCTGTACCGTCATCTTCAGTTGAATAAATTGCATTTCCAATTCCAAGCATTTTTTCAGAGAAAGTATAATCCTTTGAGCTCGTCATCATGCTTACAGAAACAGACGGCGACATACTCAAATTGAATAAACTGCCCAAAAACGTCTTTCCATCCTCGCTTAAAACATCAAATGGAATAAAGGAAATTGCGCCATCCGGTACAATTACAAGATCATAAGCCTTAAATGGGATTTCCAACAGAACAGGAGCAATAAGCTTTTCATAAAGGATTCTACTCTGCTCATTCAGCTCTTTATCTGCCAGAGATTTTCTGTTTATAAGCAATTCGCGGAATTGTCTGGAAGCACCGGAAAAATCAAACTCGCTGTCCAAAGGAACACAAACAACCTTTCTGTTAGAAATAACAAGACAATACGGATTGATTTTCTTTGTCTTATCATCATCCCAAATTACATACTCCAGAATAACACAATTATTTCCGCACCACTTTCTTGCTTCCTGGAAATCTACTGGCTCAGGATTTTTAAACCATTCAAAGCGTGGTTCATATTCCAGAATCTGCGCTTCAAGTTCGGAAAGTTTTTTATTTTTCTCGGCCAGTTCATCCTTATATTTTGTAAGAGCATTAGCGTCAACTTTGTCCTTTGGTTTTGAGTTCTGCTCAGCAATTTTCTTTGTAGTTGACTGGATTTGCTTTGAAAGCTCCCTGTATTGCTTACGCTGCTCGTCCGTAATTCCATCAAGGGTTAAGCCGGTTTCAATACCAATTTCATCCAAAAATCCACGGCTTCTGGAAAGCTCAGAATAATAAAATGCAGATTTTGGGTCTTTGTATTCGGCGCATAAAGAAACTGTTGCATAGTACAATGGTAAAGCCTTTTGCATAACATCTTCTTTTTCAGAAGAAAGATAAAGTCTTGCATTCTCCGATGCCTGAATACCAGACATCAGAACATCCAGCTTTAGATCAAAAAAAGAATTATCGTATTTTTCAGGATAATCGTTCAGCTCAAAGAAAACCTTAAGTGCATTATCTACAACAACCTCATAATTTTCGCTTACATCGTAAAGCTCAAAGGCCGTTTTAAGATAATCTGCGGCATCCTTATATTCTTTTTCAGAGTAGCAGGTCATTCCAAGTTCAAAAAATTCTTGTGCCATCTCAAAGGTAGATGCTGTAAGCTCTGCATAAGATTCTTCCCATGACTTTGCTTTTGAAGCAGCCTTCTTTTTTTTGGCAGAAAACATAAAGGTACTTACGGCGACAAAAAGCAAGCCGCATAAAATTATTCTTTTATATTGTTTCATCATAACCTCAAACCTCACCAAAAATGAACTTAATTTGCCTCAAGTGTTAAATTCATAACTAAAGAACCATCAATTGTGGTGGAATTATAACCGTAGCTATAAGTTCCACTTTTTCCTAAAGAATAGAGCCAATTTCCTACTGTACCGTCAGTAATAGGATTTACAACGTAATCCACTTTCTTTTCATTAGGAATAAAGAAGAAAAAATCTACCGTAGAATTTCCTGTTGAATTAAAACCGTATTTTACAAGCTGCTCAAAATCATTTTTATTACTTATAATAGGCAAAATCTGTGGAGTATCTTCATAGACTTTTGCTTTTTCCGGATTATTTACTTCTTCTTCAAAATTACCAAGCTCCGCATAAGTATAGGGGCTTCCTTCAACTAAAGGTCCAAAGTACTTAAGGTAAGTCATTTTATTTGTTTTACTCGGATATTTTTTTATAACATTCTTTGCTAAAGGATCTGGAGTATGAGAGTCAATCTTCTGCATATCAGCGTGCATAAGATTATAATAACACGGAACAATCATAGTATCGTCCCAGGTTACATCCATCTGGTAATAGTGACCGTCTACCTGTATAAAGTTCCACTGGTGACCACTTCCCCACATGCTTGCACAAGGAATGCCAAGCTGCTGCATATAATACTGGAAGCAGGCAGAATAACCGGCACAAACAGTTTTGTATTCAACTGCACAGCTGTAAGCCGTCTGATATTTTCCGCCACAATTATTTGAATCTGCGGCTTCATGATCATATTCTGTAGAAAGGCAGATATAGTCGTGAATATATTTGATTTTGCTCATTTCGTCTGAAAGTCTTGAAGCATAAAAGATAATAGGGACAGTCATAGACCAGAAATCATTATATGCTTTCTCAATTTGAGAATCTTCAACCCAATAAACAGGATCAACCTTTGTTACAACATTATCAGAGTTCGTCCAATAAGTGTAATAACCACTCCACCAGATAGCCTCAGGATTATCGTAACGAACTGCATTTATAACCTGTGCAAACTCATCAACCGAAGTTTTTACTGTAAGCTCAACCTCATGCTGTGCATTCATAACGCATTTATAAACAATATCATAAGCTACCTTCTGGCGCTCATTAAGAA
This sequence comes from Treponema sp., assembly GCA_017619795.1. Taxonomy (GTDB): domain Bacteria; phylum Spirochaetota; class Spirochaetia; order Treponematales; family Treponemataceae; genus Treponema_D. The sequence goes on along the minus strand of JAFZRP010000110.1, from coordinate 57,031 downwards.
CACTTCTATAAAAAAGAAATGAATCTGGAATATCCTGACCAAAAACGTTCTTTTTCTGATAACGTTCAATACCCCTTGTTTTAGCCGGCATTTGTACGTCTACTTTATTTTGTGTACCTTGTCCTTCGCTGGCAACCATACCAGTTGGCTTATAATCAGCAGGGCGAGTTTCTTTAGTGAAGGTTGTTTTTACCTGTGCAGAAAGCGGTGTCGAAAATACCACAGTACACAATACAAATGATAATGAAAGGATTTTTGATACTGTTTTTTTCATTCTAACTCTATCCTAGAAATTGATTTCGTCCCCTATTCTAACAAAAATAAATAAAAAAGGATATAAAATTGAAGAAAAAAATTTTTTTGCAAAAATAACAAAAGTTTTTTATATTACCTATTGACACAGTAGGTTTTACACTTTATACTCCACTTATTACCTAGTTTAATAATAGGTTATAAACCTTTTGGAGGTTCATAATGAAATTATATTTTGAAAAGCTTGTACGGGAAAACTTTAGAAACGGAGTCATGTGTCACAACTAAATCACTGATTTGAGAGAGTTTAATTATTATTTAGGAGAACAAATATGGCAAATTATAAATTCGAAACATTACAGTTACACGTAGGACAGGAAAGTGCAGATCCTGCAACAGATGCACGCGCAGTACCAATTTATCAGACAACCTCTTATGTATTCCACAATTCAAAGCACGCAGCAGACCGATTTGGTCTGGCAGATGCCGGAAACATTTACGGACGTCTTACAAACTCAACACAAGATGTTCTGGAAAAACGAGTTGCTGCTTTGGAAGGCGGTTCAGCTGCGCTGGCACTTGCTTCTGGTGCGGCAGCAATTACTTATACAATTGAAGCCCTTGCTGCAAACGGCGGTCACATTGTAGCACAGAAAACAATTTACGGCGGAAGCTACAACCTTCTGGCTCACACTCTTCCTCAGTACGGAATCACTACAACTTTTGTAGATGCTCACAATCTTAAGGAAGTTGAAGGCGCAATCAAAGAAAACACACGCGCAATCTATCTTGAAACCCTTGGAAATCCTAACAGCGACATTCCAGATATTGATGCTATTTCAGCAATTGCTCACAAGCACGGGCTTCCTGTTGTAGTTGATAATACTTTTGGTACACCATACCTTATCCGTCCATTCGAGCACGGAGCAGATATTGTTGTTCACTCAGCTACAAAGTTCCTTGGTGGACACGGAACTACTCTTGGTGGAATTATTATTGAAAGCGGTAAGTTCAACTGGAAAGCAAGCGGCAATTATCCTCAGATTGCGGCTCCTAACCCAAGTTACCATGGCGTTTCTTTCTATGATGTTGTTGGACCAGCTGCCTTTGTAACTTACATCCGTGCTATTCTGCTTCGTGATACAGGTGCTACAATTTCACCATTCAATGCATTCCTTTTGCTCCAGGGTGTTGAAACCTTGAGTCTTCGTCTCGATCGCCATGCAGAAAATACAAAAAAGGTTGTTGAATTCCTGAGCAAGCATCCAAAGGTAGAAAAGGTAAATCACCCTTCCCTCGCAGATCACCCGAACCATGCTTTGTATCAGAAATATTTCCCTAACGGAGGTGCAAGTATTTTCACCTTTAATATCAAGGGTGGACGCGAAGAAGCCTGGAAGTTTATAGATAATCTTAAGATTTTCAGCCTGCTTGCAAATGTTGCAGATGTTAAATCACTCGTAATTCACCCGGCAAGTACAACACACTCTCAGCTTAATGATGCCGAGCTTGCTGACCAGGGAATCCAGCAGAATACAATCCGCCTTTCAATTGGTACAGAGCACATTGATGACATTATTGCTGATCTTGAAAACGGATTTGCTGCAATATAACGCATAAACTGACAGATTATAAATCAGGTTAGATCTACTCAAGAACCTGCTCAAAGAACCATTTATAATCTGTTTCCTTCATGTGGACATACCCGGCCCTGTTATCCGGACCAACCTTCAGCAAAATCTCTTCCTTGATTTTGTTGTATTGGTCCACCAGTGCCGGCGATGTCCTCAATTTATTTCTAAACTTAAGGTGCCTTAAAAGCTCCGCATTATCTTTTGTACAGACATATAAATGATGGTCGATTCCAGTCAAGGTTTCATAAACCGGGCTCTTTATTCCTTCCAGCTTAAAGGCTTCTCTTCCAGGAATCCCATAATTCCCTTCGTGACTATATCCAAGCTTTGCCAGCTCTTCTTTTAGCCGCAAAAACTGTGTTTCATCTTCTACTACAATATCAATATCAATAATCGGCTTTGCACTCATCCCCGGAATAGACGTACTTCCAACATGCTCAATCGAAATATATTCCGTACAATTCTGCTCATAAATTGTTTTTAGAGTATTAAACTGCTCCGGCCAAAGCGGATTGTATTTTTCAATTACCATAATTAAACTCCCCTTCTACTCAGCTGCCTTAAAAATAATCCTGAACAACAGCTCATACAGCAGGCCTCTTATTACAAAATAGGCCAGGAACACCAGTTGTACGCCAAAACACGCCGCCTGAAGTGAATGCAGGAAATAAAAGGCAACTGCCGCACCAAGCGGTAACAGAACAAGCCCAAGCTTAAACCGGCCACCCCAGAAAATAAGCTGCCACAAATAGAAAACAAGGTTGATGATTGTGCAAATATAAAGCGCCTTGGACATAGAGAAAAAATAAAAGAACATAGAAGGCAGCGCAAAAAGAAAATAAAACAAATAAATTATTCTGAAAAAAATAGAAATTGCATTACCAATTCCAGTTTCTATGCTGTCACTGTCATCAACACGCTCCGGATTTTTGCTGTTTTTTTCCACTTTGCTGCCGCATACAGGGCAAACAAGAGAATCCAGGTCGCGCATGCTTTTAATAGGAAAATCAATATCTTTTTTGCATTTAGGACAATATCTTAACATACCTGTATTTTATCACATAATAAGAAAAGAATCGCCAGAAATAAGTGCACATAAGTGCGTATAAGTGCACATAAAATAGAAAAATACAAAAAATAAAGATATTATTATTCACGATTTTCTATTTTTATAGTATAATTTTAGAATATTCAAAAAGAATCAATTACAAAAAGGTTTACACATTCTTTATTTTTTATGGAGTAATTGATATGAACTCTTCCACAGACAAAAAAACAATTCCCTTCTGGACATTCCTTGGTCTAGCTGGTGTTTATGTATTGCCTCTTGTTCTTTTTATATTGTGCGCTGAATTATTTGGCATCTTTACAGATGCAGAAACAGTTATGTTTGTTAAGCATCCGCTAACGTTACTGATTCTGGCTATTTCTATTATTGAATGTTCCCTTATGAGCCTCTGGATGATAAAGCTTTTCGATAAGTTCCAGGATGGCATTATCACTGCAGGATACTTTAATAAAAAGGCAAAGTTCATAGCCTTGTTCAACATTGCTGCACCTATTATAAATGCTCTTTTTATGGGTCTGAATGCAACTCTTATCCCTAATATGGCAGGGCAGCCGCTCCAGAACTTCCAGGGGTACAACACACTCATTATCACAATCCTTCACGGTTATGCAAGTGAATGTTCTTTTGGTTTAGTTTTCTACGTAATCTACATACGAATGTTTGAAACAGCTGTTTCCAGCGTACCATTCAGTACAAAAGAAATTACAATGTCTCTTACAAAGAGAAACCTTCTTACTTTGCTCTTTGTACTTTCTGCTGCTTTCATTTTCATCTTTGTTTTCATTTATATTCCAACGAACATTGAAAAAGGTCATCAGTATCTTATTAATCACACAATCTTTATTCTTTTATATTCGGTAGCAGATTTTGCGGCAATTGAAGCTCTGCTCCTCAGCGATATCAGAACTTGTCTTAAAGACATCAACCGCATTTCCGATTCTCTTTCTGCAAAGGATTACACTGTAAAAGATTCTCTTCCTACAAACAGAAGTGAGCTTGGCGTTATTACTCAGAATATCAACTATATGAAAAATGAAATTGCCAAGATTCTTAAGAGCATCGAAGCTGCTACAAAATTATCTCTTTCACAGTCTACAAAAATGCATGCAAGTATGCAGATTACAAATGATAATGTTAATAAAATTGCTTCTTCCATTCAGAACGTAAACAATCAGGTAGAACTTCAGTCTGACGGTGTAAACGAATCTAACAGCTCTGTAAACAGCATTATCAACAACCTTAAAAAGCTTAATGCTGCAATCGAAGACCAGTCTTCTGGAATTACACAGTCTTCTGCCGCTGTTGAAGAATTGATTGCAAACATCAACAGTGTAAAAGATATTCTTGCTAAAAACGCAAAGAACGTTGAACACCTTTCCGAAGTTTCAGACAGAGGCCAGAAGGTTGTTACAGCAGCAGTTAATGGTACAGAAATTATCCGTACTAAATCTGAGGGTATTTTACAGGCAAGTAGCGTAATTCAGAATCTTTCTTCTCGTACTAACCTTCTTGCTATGAATGCCGCAATTGAGTCTGCTCACGCCGGCGAAGCAGGAAAAGGCTTTGCTGTAGTTGCAGACGAAATTCGTAAGCTTTCTATCCAGACAGCAACAAACAGTAAAACAATCGATGAAAACCTCACTTCCCTTTCAGAATCTATCCAGCAGATTTCTACAGACATTAAGGATGTTGAAGAGGTATTCTCAGAAATCTATAACATGACTATCGCTGTAAAGAAACAGGAAGAGGTTATTGCTAATGCTATGCTTGAACAGACTGCCGGTAACCAGCAGGTTCTTGCAGGTATGCACTCAATCACCGACTCTTCAAATCTTGTACGCGAAAGCTCTACAGAAATCCTTTCTTACGGTGAACAGATTGAAGAAGAAATGGCTAAGCTTACAGCTATTACTACAGAAATTGATGAAAGCATGAGCGACATCAACACCAACGCCGACTCAATCTCTGGAATTGTAAGCGAAACCTCTACCGGCACAGACGATATGCAGCAAGCCCTTAACAACCTGACAGCCATTATAAATACATTTAAATTGGATTAATTTATGGAAAAAAAAGTAAACGGTTCCTTCTGCGAACTTAATGGAAAAAAGTATTACAAGATTGAAAATTATGACTGTATGGATGACTTCTTTATGACCATCACCAGTTCCTCAGATATCTGGAACTTCTGCTGGTCAAAAGGAGGAATTACTGCCGGAAGAATAGATTCTAATCACTCTGTCTTTCCGTATTACACCTCAGATAAAGTAAGCGATGCTTCTACTTACACAGGAAACTATACCGGTATTGCAGTAAAACAAACTGGTTCTTCCGAATGCTGGGAGCCTTTTACTGCCTTAAAAGCCTCTCCTTCTGTTCAGGCAGAAGCCAGCAAATATCTTATAAGAAATATTTACAAAAGCTATAACGGCACTGAAGTTCTTTTTGAAGAAATCAATACTAAGCTTAACCTTAAGTTTATAACCGGCTGGACCTCCAGCGAAAAATATGGTCTTGTACGTATTAGCCACATAGAAAATCTTTCTGATAATGATATTGAATGCTCTATTCTCGACGGCTGCCAGAATATTCTTCCGGCGTGCTGCGATTCTGCCCTCCAGAACTCAAACAGTAACCTTCTTAATGCTTACAAAAAAACAGATTTGGAAGAAAACACCGGACTTGTTGTAGTCGGACTTTCTTCCGTTGTAAGCGATAAGGCAGAACCAAACGAAGGACTTTACGCAAACACCTGCTGGTTTTCTACTAAAGATAAAGTTATTCTTGCACCAAATGCCCCTTTACAGTTTTCTAACGCTGCTGCTTCTGCTCTTCCTAAATATAAGGATTTTGTTACAAACTCCTGCTCAAAAGGTGAACGAGGTTCCTGCTTTATTTGCAAAAACTTAAACTTAAAAGCCCACTCTTCCGAAGAATGGTACCAGGTTTTCGACACTTCTCTTTCTACAACACAGGTTGCAGAATTAATAAATACCCTGAAAAACAAAGCCGCTGCGGTACAGGATCTTAAAAACAACGTTGCCCTCTGCGATAAACAGATGACAGACTTCCTCAGCGCTGCCGACGGAATCCAGTCAACTGCCGACGAAATTACCTGTCTCCATCACCGTCAGAACGTAATGTTTAATATTATGCGCGGCGGTATTATTCTTGATAATGGAAAAATTGATATTGCAGATTTTGTTCTGTTTGCAAAGCAGCGCAACAAAGAGCTTGGAAAACAGCTGGAAAAATTACTTGCCAAAAAAGCTTCTGCAAAGGCTTCCGTATCTGTACCTTACAATGAGCTTAAAGCCCTTATAGAGAAAACAAATAATCCTCAGTATCTCCGCCTGTTCCTTGAATACATTCCACTCACCTTCTCGCGTCGTCACGGAGACCCAAGCCGACCTTGGAACATTTTCTCCATCAAAATCAAATCGGCAGAAGGTAAACCAATTTTGAACTACGAAGGAAACTGGCGCGACATTTTCCAGAACTGGGAAGCACTTGTTTGGTCTTATCCTGACTACATTAAAAATATGTGTGCCAAGTTCCTAAATGCAATGACTGTAGACGGCTTTAATCCGTATAAAATAAACAGAGCCGGTATAGACTGGGAAATTCCAGATCCTTCAAACCCTTGGGCTCAGTTTGGTTATTGGGGCGACCATCAGGTTATTTATTTTGACAAGCTGCTTGAGTTCTATGCAAAAACAAATTACGAAAAGCTTTTATCTTCTATAAATGAAAGAGTTTACACAAGCTCTAATGTACCTTACCGTCTTTTAGATTATAAAAAGATTCTTGAAAGACCTCGCAATTCTCTTGTTTTTGATTACGAGCTTAGTGACAAGCTTGCTGCTGCCACAAAGAAATACGGCTCCGATCAGAAGCTTGTTTTAGATACAAATGGTCAGCCTTATCTGCTTACGTTTGCCGCAAAGGTTATGCAGATTGTTCTTACAAAGGCTGCAAACTTTGTTCCAGGTGGCGGAATCTGGCTTAACACTCAGCGCCCTGAATGGAACGATGCAAACAATGCCCTTGCCGGCTACGGACTTTCTGTTGTTACTCTCTGTTATCTCTGCCGCTTTATTAACACTCTTCTGGATATTTTTGAAAAATCTCCTGTAAAAGCTGTTACAATGCCAAACGCAGAGCTTAAGTTCCTTCGTGCAGTAAAAGCAGTTTATTCAGAGTATGATAATGATAAAGCTGTTAAGGCAGTTGGCACTGATCCTGTTTTAAGAAAAGCCTTTACCGATAAGCTCGGACTTGCTTTTGAAAAAGAGAGAAAAGAACTTTACAAAAACGGTTATGGAGCTGCTGATAATAACAAAGACATTCCTACTAAAGAAATAATCTCTTGTCTCCTTACAATAAAGAAACTTGTTGAAGCTTCAATTGCCTTGAATAAACGTGCAGATGGACTTTATCACTCTTACAACACACTTAAAATTGATGGCGATAAAATGTATGTTGAAAACCTGAATGAAATGCTCGAAGGTCAAGTTGCCGTTCTTTCTTCAGGTTTGCTTACTACAGAAGAAGCCGCCGACATTATCAACAAGCTTTACAAAAGCAAGCTGTATGAGCCACACCAGAACTCGTTTATTCTTTATCCTAATAAAGAGCTTCCGAAATTCTGGGAGAAAAACAGCGTTAAGTCAGGAAACAAAAATCTTTCTGCACTCGAAAAGCTTGTTGAACGAACAGGTTCTCTTTATCTCCAGAAGGACAGCTGCAATACCTGGCATTTTAATCCGGAATTCAGAAACTTAGAACTCATCAAAGCCTTTATCCAGAATCAGGAACCGGAAAACCGTCCGAATGCAAAAGAACAAAAACTGTTGTTTGAGCTTTATGAACAAACCTTTAATCACCAGTCGTTTACCGGCCGCTCAGGAACCTTCTTCGCATACGAAGGACTTGGCAGCATTTACTGGCACATGGTTTCAAAGCTTCTGCTTGCAGTTCAGGAAAATGCACTTAAGGCATATAAAGAACAGAAACCAAAGCTCTTCACCGAGCTTAAGGATTTGTACTACAAGGTTCGAAGTGGACTTGGCTTTAACAAAGCTCCAGAGCTTTATGGTGCATTCCCTGCAGATCCATATTCGCACACACCTTACCTTAAAGGCGCACAGCAACCTGGTATGACTGGCCAGGTAAAAGAAGAGATTCTTACCCGCTGGAACGAGCTTGGATTATCAATCGAAAATGGCACTGTAACATTCGATCCAGTTCTCCTGCAAAAGGAAGAAATAGGCAAAGATGGCAGTCTGCATTTTACCTGGTGTGGAATCCCTGTAACCTATAATTTCTCCGCTAACGAGCAGCCGCAAATAATCATCACCAGAAACAAAGCTGATGATGCAAAACCTGTTGTTATTCAAAATCATACAATTGGAAACGAGCTTGCAGCAGAAATCTTTGCACGTACGGGTGAAATAAAAGAAATAAAGGTTATTTTCAAAGCCTAATAGCCCTCTAAAATGTGAGCAAAATGAATCAGGAAGCCAAAGACTTTTATAAATCGCTGTTCCACGTTGTAGGACCAATTGCAATTCAAAATCTCATTGCTGCCGCCGTAAGCTCTGCCGATGTTATTATGCTCAGCTATGTCGGTCAGACTGCAATTGCGGCTTCTTCTCTTGCCTTTAACATTCAGTTCATTCTGATAATGATTTCCACCGGACTTTCTTCCGGGCTTGTTATGCTTGCGGCGCAGTACTGGGGCAAAAAGGATGTTGAATCAATCAGAGTTCTGCACGGAATAGCACTCCGAATCTCGGGAGCAGCAGGTCTTGTTTTTTCTATTCTGGCGGCAGCAGTTCCATCTCTCCTTATGAAGATTTTTACAAACGAGCCGGCGCTTATAGAAACAGGCTCCATTTATCTTAGGGCCGTTTGTGTTTCTTATTTTCTGTTCTCACTTTCCCAGATTTTCCAGGCTGGCTTTAAGAGTATAGAACGAGTTAAGATTGTAACAATAATCACTACTTCTGCCCTGCTCTTAAATATCCTTTTAAACGCTGTATTTATTTTTGGTTTGCTTGGACTGCCAAAGCTTGGTATTGCGGGTGTAGGACTTGCAACAACAATCGCGCGAATTATTGAGCTTGTTTTCTGTATTATTTATGCACATTTCCAGAAGGATGTTCGTTTTTCTCTACGAAACCTTTTCTGCTTTAATAAGCTTCTCGGCCAGGATTTTTTCAAATATTCTATGCCGGCACTTGGAAACGAACTTGTTTGGGGAGCCGCCTTTTCCATGTATTCAGTAATCCTTGGAAGAATGGGAGAGGATATTGTTGCAGCTAATTCTATTGTTGCCACTGTCCGCCAGCTTTGCAGTGTTCTTTGTTTTGGAATGGCATACGGTGGAGCTGTTGTAATCGGCAAAACAATTGGCAGCGGAAATATGGCACTCGCAGAAAGAAATGCTTCCCGTCTTGCAAAAAGTACAATTCTTGCAGGAGTCTTAGGTGGCATCCTTTTAATTTGTCTTAATCCTCTCCTCCCATACCTTGCAGAGCTTTCGGAAGGAGCTTCTCATTATCGTAACATTTTAATTTACATAAATGCGTTCTCAACCGTGGGAGCAGCAATCAACACAGTATTAATCTGCGGCATTTTCCGTGCAGGCGGCGATTCAAAGTTTGGCTTTATTATGGACACAATCTGTATGTGGGCCGTTTCTGTTCCGTTAGGATTGATTTCCGCCTTTGTCTTAAAGCTGCCACCAATCTGGGTATATGTAATTCTTTACCTAGACGAGTTTGAAAAAATGCCGGTTGTCATCATCCACTACTTTAAAAAAGGTTGGCTTAAGGACATTACCCGTTAGCACATTTCTAAGGCTTGAAAAAACTAGTAAAACGTTTTACTATATTATTATAAATCATAAAACTAACTTATAGGATTTGGAAATGAAAACAAACAAAATCATTTTTTTAACTTTATTTTCTATCTTCTTATGCTTTACAACACTTAGCTGTGCATCTACCTCTGGCACAACAAAAACTGCTGGTGGAAAGAACAGTTATCTTACAATTGGCGGCGGAAAAGCTGTTTATACAAATGTAGATTCTGAGGACGGTGCTGTTTTATTCGGCAAAAAAATCGATGGCTATGATAACGTAACTGTAATTAATTGTGCAAAATCTAACGAAAGAAACTTTGCTACCGTAGACCTTTCTGACTATATGGACATGGAAGCCGAGGTTCAGTTCTCCTGCGACATGAAAGTAGTAAATGCTTCAGGCGAAGAAGTTGATGTTATCTGGATGGTTAATGAAATTGATGCCGGACTTCCTAAGTTTGATCAGAAAAAGGTTGCTTCTGGTGAATGGACTCATTATTCAGGAAATAAAACAATTGCTTTTTCGGGCAAACGACAGTTCTACTTTTCGGCAGCAGGAATCAACAAGGACGATATCAAAATCTTTATAAAAAACTTTAACCTTACCCTTTACAGTGATGATATCGGCAAAGAAAAGGTTGTTCAGAAAAGCTGGACCGACGAGCCAAGTCTTGCAGAAGCTTACAAGCCTTACTTTGATTACATCGGTTTTGCAACTCCATTGAGCGGTGTTCTTAATAACTCTATGGTTCAGGAAGGTCTTGTTCATCAGGCAAGCTGTATCACAATGGAAAATGAGTTTAAACCTGATTTTGTTTTCGCATGGCAAAAGCCTGGTAATCTTAAGGACTTTGTTGCCGAAGATGGAAAAACTTACAAGGTTCCTGGAAACACTCCATCTATGGAAAACGTTGCAAGCATCCTCAAAATTGCAAGATATCTTGGAATAAAGATGCGCGGTCACACTCTCGTATGGCATAATCAGACTCCGGACTGGTTCTTCAGAGAAAACTTTGGTAACTCAAAGGAAGCTTATGCAGACCGTGCCACAATGAATGCCCGCCTTGAATGGTATATTAAAACTGTTCTTGAGTTTGTTAAGGATTGGGAAGTTAAGAATAATAACGGCGAACATATTGTAATTGCGTGGGATGTTGTTAACGAAGCCGCTTCTGACTCCGCTACACAAAAGCTCTGGATCCGAACAAACGGAAACTGGTATGCAATCTATCATGACGATTCTTATATTGTAAATGCCTTCAGATATGCAAATAAATATGCACCAAAGGATGTTCTTCTTGCTTATAATGATTATGGTTGTGCTTCTGTTGCAAAGAGCGATGCAATCTGTAAGATTGTTGATGCAATCCGTGCTGCACCAGACGCTAGAATTGATGTTGTAGGTATGCAGACTCACGTAGGAATGAACACTCCAGTTACAGGACCAAACAGCTTTGAAACTTCTGTTAAGAAGTTCATCGCAAAGGGTGTAGATGTTCAGATTACCGAAATGGATATTGGACAGGATGGTCAGCGCTACAACTCAGAAAAACTTAAGGCAAAATACAAAGAGTTCTTTACAATGTTCTTAAACAACAGAAAGACTCCTGGAAATTACGGAATCCGCGGTGTAACTCTCTGGGGTATTATTGACGAGCGTTCCTGGATTTACAACAACAACGGAACAAAACAGCATCCATTGTTGTTCAGCGGAGCTTATACCTGTAAACCAGCCTTCTACGGTGTTCTTGAAGCCGCAGAAGAAGCTAAATAAATTATTTTGGAGGAACACATGAAAAAACTTTTGAGAAAAACTTCTGTTTTGGTTACTATTTTGGCAGTTGCTTTGCTTTTTTCTGGTTGCAAGCATAACAGCAACACCAATAACAACGAAAGCGACGGCTCTGATCCTGTAAACACAGATAATCCATCTGGAACTGAGACTGAACCTGAAAATGGAACAGAAACTGAGGATAAAGACGAGGTTATAACTGTTACTGCTGGTGAATGTACAATTACAACAAACAAAGATAACAAAGACACAATTGCTGTTGATAATACAAACAAAACAATTACATTAACTCCAGCTGCTGAAAAAGCAGAATACACAATCACCGGTTCCTTTGACGGTCAGATTATTAACAAAACAAAAAATACTGTACTTGTTCTGAACAATGCTACACTTACAAATAAAACTGGTGTCTCTGCAATTTACGGTGAATTAAAAACAGAAATTAAAGCCGAAAAAGAATCTGTAAATACAATCACTGTTACAGGACCAGAAAAAGCTCCTGATGCTACCAAAGATCCTTCTTCAGAACCAGCTGTTTACTGCGATAAAGCTATAGAAATCGGTGGTTCAGGAACTTTAACAGTTTCCTGCGAATATGGACACGGTGTAAAAGCAAGCAAGATTGTTCTTAAAGGAAGTGGTACCTTCACTTTCGATGGTGGTGCAGACAGCTCAGCTGCTAACTGTAATGAGTTTATTGTAGAAAATGATAAGACCTTCACAGCTAATTTCAAAGATTCCAAGAACGGAATTAAGGCTGATGAAACTATAACAATCGCTTCTGGTACATTCAATTTTGAAAACATTACAAAGGTTGCTCTTAAAACAGATAGTTCAAAAGATGATCCAGATACAAAGCACTTTATTAAGCTTGATGGCGGTACATTTACCTTTACAAAGTGTAAGAAGGTTTATGATACAGATAAAGATGAAAATGGAGATTATAAGTTCTCCAAGGCTGAAGCTGTAACAGGCAACTTCTAATCTATACCTTAAACATACTGATTTCATCACCAATCTGTTTAATAGATTCCTTGAGTTTGGAAGAAATCTCATTAAGTCCGGCACCTGTAATATTAATACGTTCTGCACCAATAGACATTTCTTCCATACTCTGTCGCATCTGCAAAGTACTATCCTGAAGATTTCTAACTTCAGAAAGAATATGCTTGTTACCTTCTGCCATTTCGTGTCCAGCAGTCTGAACTTCAGCAGTACTGTTGTTCATATCGTGCAGAGCCTGGTTAATCTGCTGAGAACCAATTGTCTGCTCTTCCATTGCAGCTTTAATAAGGCGAACAACCTCGTCCGTTTCCTTAATAGCCTCAGATACAGAAACAAATGCACTGTTAGAATCCTCGGAAGCAACAACAACCTCTTCAATAGAGTTTTTAATGCTTGTAAGCTGTTCACCAATTGTCTTTGATTGAGCAGTAGAAGATTCAGAAAGCTTTCGGATTTCGTCAGCAACAACGCTAAAGCCTTTTCCTGCTTCTCCCGCATGCGCCGCCTCAATAGCCGCATTCATGGCAAGAAGGTTCGTTCGACTTGCAATACTTGAAATAACCTGGTTTGCTTCCTGCAGCATTCGCGACTGAGTAACAATCTGTTCAACCTTCTTGCTTACGTCAGCCTGTTTAGAAGAACCAGTATTTGTATCATCCAGAAGCTTGTCAAAAGAAACAGCCATCTTATCTACAGAACGGTTTACAGATTCAATATTACCCATCATCTGGGCAACAGCAGCAGAAGCACTTGCTACACCCTCTGCCTGATTCATAATAAGCCGCTCAAGAGAAGCAATATTTGATGCAATTTCATTAACTGCACCAGCTGTCTGCTGAACACTCTCGCTCTGGTTTACAATCTGATTATGAACACTTTCAATATTTGCAATAATCTCTGTAATAGAAGCACTCGTATCCTGTGTACTTGAATCCATTGAACAACCAACAACCTCAAGATTAGCCTGAGAAGCTTTAATATTTCTAAGAATATCCTGAAGCTTGTTTGTGAAGTTGTTAAAGCCTTCAACTACAGTACCAACCTCATCCTTTGTGGTAACCTCAATTCGCTGTGTAAGATCCGCATTTCCGCTAGCAATTTGGTTAATAGATTTACTTACAACCTTAAGCGGTTTTACAATTACACGAATCACAGGAATAAGAACGAGTGTAGCCAGAAGAATTGAAACAGCAAGACTGATTATGGCAAAGTTCATCAGATACTTAAGCTCACCAAAATAATAATCATAAGGAACTGCAGCCATAATAGACCAGGTTGTACCTTTTACAGGAAGATATTCAACAATAGTCTGTTTTTTTGTTCCCGGATAATTGATATTGAATCTGGCTTCTTTTCCAGCAAGCATTTCTTTTTTATACGGCTCAAACTCTTCGTTCTTAAAGAGCTCCATAAGGTTGATGTAGGTTTCATTATCATTCTTTGCAATACCGAAGATTTCTGCCATTGTACGTGCAACAATTGCAGGATGATGACCATCACCCATATCAATATTGCGAACTATATCGGTAAAACAGCCACCATTTATAATTGCAACAAGAGAGCCCTCAATCTGATTGTTTTCGTTATAAACTGGAATTGCATAGAAAAGCAGAACCTGAACATCTGTTTCCAAATCTTCAACGTGAGTTCCGTCCTCTGCTCGTCCAGCCATATCCTGAGCAGACCAGATTATTGGGTCGGTAATAACCTCTTCTCCCTTAAGAGAACGCTGTACATATTCCATATCAGCAAAGCTTACCTTTGTACCGTCGCCATAAATCGTCATTCCGTTTTTGTCGTAAAACGCAACATTTACATAAACAGAAGGATCAAGAGTTGTAAGGGTTGTAAGCTCAGCACACTTATCTTCAAGAGAAACTGTTGAACTTGAATAAAATGGAAGATGGGCTATTGCCCGAAGCATTGTAAAATGCCTTTCGTTCAAATCCAGAATCTGCTGTTCTGCCTTTGAAGAAACTATATTCAAGGTTTCAGATACAGAGTTTTGCAGAGAATCATTTGTCTGCTTAAAAGAAAGGAAACTCTGAAAACCAGAAGTAATAATAAGAATTGCAATAACAACCAAAAGAATCTTAAATCTAATACTTTTCACTACGCTACTCCTTATGCTACTCCCACTATCCTTTAATTATAAGCGTCATTTACCAATTTGACAATTTTTTTTATCATTACCCCTTTTCTGCGTAATTATCACAATAATAGATTGTTATAATATAGATATTTAAAGATTTACCTAAAACGGATAATTCTTTATAATCTTTCTTGGAGTAATTTATGAAACTTAAAAGGATATCTCAGTTTTTATTAGTTCTTGGATTTGTGCTTTTTGCTACAAGCTGTGCAACAACAGTTAATGTTATAGTTACACGCCCTGCAGAAGTTGATTTTTATGGCGCAGAATCTATTGCAATCTTACCGTTTGGTACAGAGGGTTCTGTTAGAATTAATAGAAGAAATGGAAAAAAGCTTCCTGTTTTAGATTTCTTTCTTAATACTGCAAACAAGGAAGGCGAACAGCGCGACATAGCAAGCTTTATGCAGTATGAGCTGGAATCAGATATGGCAAAATCTCCATATGTAAAGCTTATTGATTCTCATGCTGTAATGAGCGCAATAAACAGAGGAAACGATTTACCGGCAGACCTCTACTTAACCGGCGACATAACTTCGTTTTCTACAAAGGTTAATAAAGAACAGCGAAAAGAAAAAAGCGGTGAAAAAACTGTCATAAAGACTTATTATAATCGAGAAGTTTACATGCGCTTTGATTACCAGGTTGTAGATGGAAAAACAAGCGAGGTTCTTTATCAGGATAACTTCTACTTTTCTAAAACCAGCTCCGACACAAAGGATGAATCCAATGTTCCTTCTCCATATGATTTAGTAACAAAATCTCTTGGTTCATATTTGAACAATATTTCTCATAAGATTCTGCCGTATGATGTAAACAAGACAATCTTCCTTGTTAAGCCAAAAAATGTTACTGATGAGTTCAAAAAGGCTGATATATATGTACGAGATGGAGAAACTCAAACCGGTTATGAACTGTTCCTTAAGATTTATGAAAATGAAGATCTTTATGAAGCAGGTTATAATGCAGCTGCTCTTCTTGAAGCAATGGGAAGATATGAAGAAGCTAAACGTCTTGCCGAAGAGCTTGCCGGTAGATATGGTAACAAGAAAGTAAAACGACTTATAATGGATATTAACAACGAAATAGAAATGGAACAAAAGTTTAAGGCACAAAGAAATCAGCTATAAGCACTTCTTCATGCACACACATTCAAAAACACTGTTCTGTTTAACATTGCCGTCCACAAGCTTATAACCAAGCTTTTCGTAAAAGCCCACTACTTCTGTCCGGCTGTCAATAATAATCTGCTTGTAGCCAAGTTCCTTAATCCACTTTTCGGCCTCAAGGACAACCTTAGCTCCAAGCTTTTTTCCACGGTATTCTGGAAGAACAACTACGCGCCCAAGAATTACAGCATCACTGTTAGTCCTAGCTTCATAAAAGCGGCAGGTTCCAATCGGGTAGCCGTCATCGAGCAAAACAATGTAACGGGTGCCGTCACAGTCATGCTCATCAAACTCTTCCCGCAAGGAAATATGATGCTGCTTGTTCATTCCCTGGATTCTGACAGAGTAAGCCCCTGCCCTCTGCCATTCAGCTTCTGCGCGTAGAACTTCCATTTTCCTGCTCTATTCAAAACGTCGGTCGTCGATTCGCTTTGTCTTTTTCTCGCTGCGAGGAAGCTCACCAATTCCAACAACCTTTACAAGCGGAGTCATATTGTACTTCTGCTTAAATGTATACTGAATTGCAATTGAAACCTCAGTTCGGTCAGTACCGCCTTCAACCTCAACCATAACAGTCATCTGGTCTTTGCCGTCAACGTGTTCAATAACAGCACGGTATTCGCTTGAAGTTCCCGGAACAGAGTTTATAACATCCTCAATTGTACTTGGGAAGATGATGTTGCCCTTAACCTTAACCATATCATCACTTCGGCCCATAATGTGAGAAATACGTGGATACTTTGAACCACATGGACATTCACCGGTAACAAAAGAAGCCAGGTCGTGAGTTCTAAAGCGGAACAAAGGAGCACCCTCTTTTACAAGAGTAGTCAAAGTAATTTCGCCCATCTCACCGTCCTTTACAGGCTCGCCAGTTACAGGATCAAGGATTTCAATGTAGAGATAGTCGTCGAAAATATGCATGCCCTCAGTCTGCTTTGTACAGTTAATACCAATACCAGGACCATAACATTCTGTAAGACCATAGATATCGTAAAGCTCAATTCCAAGAATGCTGCTGATTCTTTCGCGCATTTTATCGCCCCAGCGTTCAGAACCAATAACACCTTTTTTGAGTTTGATGTTGTTCATAAGATTGCGTTTTTCAACTTGTTCAGCAAGCAGCAAAGCATAAGAAGAAGTTGCACAAATAACAGTTGCCTGCAAATCCTGCATCATCTGAAGCTGCTTTTCTGTATTACCTGGTCCCATAGGAATTGCCATTGCACCAAGTCTTTCACAGCCAGCCTGGAAACCAATACCAGCAGTCCACAAACCGTAACCCGGTGTTATCTGAATGCGATCTTTATTTGTAATTCCTGCCATTTCGTAGCAACGGGCAAACATAATAGCCCAGTCTTCAACATCCTTCTTTGTATAAGGAATAATTACCGGCGAACCAGTTGTTCCTGATGATGAATGAATGCGGACAATTTCTTCCTCCGGCACTGCTGCAAGTCCGAGCGGATAGGCATCGCGAAGATCCTGCTTTGAACAGAATGGTACAAGCTTTTCAAAATCTTTCTGAGTTTTAATGTCTTCTGGATTTACGTTCTTAAAACGTTCAGTATAAAAAGGATTCCCACACTTCTTTACCCTGCGAATCTGTTCTCTTATTAACTCTAATTGTTTTTCTTTCATTTTCATATAAATACCTCTGTGTTTCTGTGTTTCTATTGTTAGTAACGTTGTTACTGTTTATAGTAACGCAAGAAAAATTATTTGTCAATAGCGGAACTGTTCATTTATTTATTAGAAAATACTTTTTCTTGTTCCGCTTCCAGTTTTGCAAAGCAAAACTGGTTCACAAAAAAATAACAAAATATTTAAAACTTTTTTATTTGTTACTATTGACAGTAACATCTATATCCTGTATAACTATCAACAAGAACGCCGTTTCTTTGCATAGAAACACGTGCACTAATAAAATGCTTTAGAGCGGCAAGGAGTAAAATTATGGAAAAGAGAGAAATTGTAAAAGAGAAAAAACAGAGTCTTACATTGATGGATTTATTACTTACTGCTGTTCTTCTTGCAGCTGGTGCAGTATTAAAGTTTTTCGTTGGTTCTTTCATCAACTTTTTTGGAATGAAGCCTAACTTTGTAATTGCTATGTACTGTATGGCAATTGTTCTTATCAGACCAAAGGTAATCTACAGCCTTATCATTGGTATCTTGGCTGGTGGAATCTGCCAGTTCTTCCCAGGAACACCTTACCTGAACTTTGCTTCAGAAGCAGCTGGTGCTTTGTGTATGGGACTTTTGATTCTACTTCCTTCTAAATCAAAATCAACTGCAACAATTTCTGCTGCAATCAAAACTTTTGTAAGTACAGTTATTTCTGGCGGACTTTACACCGTTCTTTTGTTCGTATTCATTAAGTCTGATCCATCTGCAATGGTTGCTTATGTACCAATCGTTCTTGGAACAGCTACCTTGAATGCAATTATCGTTGGACTTCTTTATCTTCCACTTATGAAGGTTCTTAAAAAAGAGCTTCCGATAAAGGATGATGCAAAGACAGAGACAACTGAAGCTCCAGCAGAAAAAGCTGAATAATCAATATCATCCGTAATTGGAGAATAAAATGATTGAAGTACAGGAATTGACCTTTAAATACAAGAATGCCAAAAAAAACGCACTCCAGGATATCACCCTGAAAGTTGATGATGGAGATTTCATTGGTATAATCGGAGAATCGGGAGCTGGCAAAACAACTTTCTGCTCCATTCTGAACGGACTTATCCCGCATCATTACGAAGGTGATTTTTATGGAAGCGTTAAGATTGACGGTGTTGATACCTTTGACACTAAGCCGGACAAGCTTGCATTAAAAGTTGGTTCCGTATTTCAAGATATTGAAAGCCAGATTATCAGCCAGTTTGTAGAAGAAGAAATCCTTTTCGGGCTTGAAAACTTTGGCGTTCCAGCCGACCAGATTGAACAGCGGATTGTTTCTGCTCTGGATGCGCTTGGAATCGGCGAGTTGAGACATCGGGAGATTTCTTCTTTAAGTGGCGGACAAAAACAAAAGGTTGTAATCGCAGCAATTCTGGCCCTTGAGCCAGATATTCTTGTTTTAGACGAGCCTACCGGCGAGCTTGATCCTGCCTCCAGCTTCCAGATTTTTACACTGCTCAAAAAGCTGAACGAAGAAAAAGGCATTACCATCATCATCGCAGAACAGAAAATTATGCTTCTGTGTGAGTTTGCAAAAAAGCTTCTTGTTCTGGAAGAAGGAAAGATGGTTCACCTTGGAGAAATAAGGAGCACTCTTACTCATCAGCGCGAAATGGAAGAAGCTGGTATAAACTGTCCGCGCGTAGTAACACTCACAACCGAAATGAAAAAGCAGGAGCTTATTCCTGACGGAGTTTTACAGCCAAACTCAACCTGCGTAAATGCAAAAGAAGCAGCTGAACTTATTCAAAAATGTATAAACAACATACCCTCAAAAGAATCCAAAACAGAAGCAAATCTCTCACAAAATGATAATGATAAAAAGGATGATGGCAATACCGGAAATAATGAAAATGCGGTAATAGAGTTCAAGAATATCTGCTTCGCTTACAACGAAGCTTCTTTTGTTAAGGATATAAATCTTACCGTACAGAAGGGTGACTTTATTTCTTTGATTGGTTCAAACGGTGCCGGAAAAACAACCTTCTCCAAGCTTTGCAACGGTCTTATAAAACCAGATTCCGGCGATGTTTTTGTCCTTGGAAAAAATACAAAAAAAGAAAAGGTAAGCAATCTTGCAAAACACATTGGCTTCCTTTTTCAAAATCCCGACAGACAGATTTGCTGTGATACAGTAAAAAAAGAAATCACATTCAGCCTGAAAAATAACGGTGTTCCGGCAAAGGAAACGGAAGAACGTGTAAATAAAATAATAAGTGATTTTGGATTTTCACCTGATGCAGAACCGTTCAATTTGAGCCGAGGTCAGCGTCAGCATCTTTGTCTTGCAGGACTTATTGCCTTGAATCCAGAAATCCTTGTTTTGGACGAGCCTACAACCGGTCTTGATTACCGCGAATGTATGTATGTAATGCAGCGCATTAAAGAGCTTAATGAGCAGGGAACAACAGTTATTATGGTTTGCCATGATATGGAAGTTGTACTCGACTTTGCAAAAAGAGTTGCTGTTATGGATAGAGGACAGATTCTTGCTGTTGATGAAACCCGTAAGATTTTTGCCAACAAAGAGCTTATGAACAAGGCTCATATTCTGCCGCCACAGATTGCAGAAACTGCAATGCTTTTAGGAAACGATTTTTCTGGAGTGTTCACTACAGAAGAAATGATTACCCGAATTAAAGAAATTAAATCAGAAAGGAAATAGATTATGAAAGGATTATTAGATTATCTTGAAGGAGATTCCGTTCTCCATAAGCTGCACCCGCTTACAAAAATCACAGCCTCTGTATTAATTTGTGCAGCAGCATTTTGTTCCTCAAATATCTTTTTCCTGCTGGGAATAATTGTTTTAAATCTTCTGCTTGGAGTAATTGGCAACGGTAAAAAAGGACATCACAATGGTTTGTTCAAAAGAGTTTGCGGAATCCTTAAAGGACTTATTAAGATGTCGATTTTCCTTTTTATCCTTCAGATTCTTGTAATCCGAACAGGTGAAATTGTAATTCATCTTGGACCAAAGTTTGGCTTTACCGATGTTGCTATCAGAAACGGTTTGCTGCTTGTTCTAAGACTTACAGCAGCGACTCTGCCCCTTTCCACTTTGATTTCTGTTACTAATCTTAATGATCTTTCAAATACAATGGTAAAGAATCTTCACATTCCATTTAAATATGCATTCACATTTACTTCTGCAATTCATTTTATTCCGGTATTTGCAAGAGAAATGAATGGTATTATGGAATCGCAGAAAGCCCGAGGAATTGATTTTGAAATTAAAAATCCGTTTAAGAAGTTTGCGATGATTCTGCCACTTTGTCTTCCCCTGCTAATTTCTTCTGTAAGAAAGATTGAATCTACTGCTACAGCTGCAGAACTTCGAGGCTTTTACCTTCGAAACAGCAAAACCTGTAGTAAGGTTTACAAAATCCACGTAAGCGATATTTTCTTTTTATTGATTAGCGGAGTTGTTCTGGCTGGAGGAATAATAATCTAACAGAGTCATTGTCGGACTTGATCCGACAATCTATTTACAATACTCTACTGCCCTAACATTAAGCTCGTAGAAAGCTGGTTTTACAAGAAGCTTGATTGCTGCTTTTAGCTCTTCACGGTCAATAATTCCAGCTGTACTTGCCGCCCCTAGCAGAACCATATTTACAATCTTTGACGAACCAAGCTCTTCGCAGATTTTCTCTGCATCAACAGCAACAACCTTGTAATCCTTTTTAAGGAACTCAATCATCGTATCTGCCTCAAAAACTTTTCCTTCAAGACTCGCAGTAGACGGCTGAACGACCTTCGTATTTATAATTACAGTTCCATTTTTCTTAAGATATTCAATATTTCTTACCGCTTCGGCTGCTTCAAACGCAATAATAATATCTGCCTGACCTTTTGGAATAAGCGGCGAATAAACATTATCACCAATTCTAACATGACTCACAACAGAACCGCCCCTCTGCGCCATACCAATTGTTTCTGCCGAAAGAACATTCTCTCCACCAGAAATAGCCGCCTGAGACAAAACTTTTGCTGCAAGAACAGTTCCCTGCCCGCCTACGCCACATATCAATATATTTTTAGCCATAATTTCACCACCAACTTATTTTATTGCATCAACCGCACACAGCTGAGAACATAAGCCGCAGCCCGTACACAAAGAGCTGTCAATTTCTACAAGCTTCTTGCCCTTTGCGTTTTCTTTAAGGCTTACACTCAAAGCAGGACAACCAAGCTCGTTTATACATTTTCTGCAACCAATACATTTTGCTGTATCAACTTTTTTTACACCTGGCATTTTGTAACCAAGCTTTGCTGCAATACTGATACACGGTGACTTAAAAATTACCGCGCTAACACCAGGAGCAGCAACTGCAGTTTTTACAGCTTCAACTGAAGCGTCCTGATCAAATGGATCAACTTCTATTACCGGGTTTACACCAATTGCCTCAAGGATTTTTGGAATGCTGATTTTGTCTACCACCTGGCCCATCATCGTCATACCTGTTCCCGGATGCGGCTGATGACCTGTCATTGCGGTTGTAGAATTATCGAGGATACAGATTGTCTGATGTGACTGATTGTACACCGCATTTACAACACCGGTTATTCCGCTGGCGAAGAAGGTTGAATCGCCAATAAAGCTGAAGCAGAGTCTATCCGGCTCGTTATGATAAAAGCCCTGCGCCATTGTGATATCGGCACCCATACAAAGACAGGTGTCGCACATATCGAGAGGCTTAGCATTTCCAAGAGTGTAGCAGCCGATGTCGCCGCAGAACGCAGTTTTCTTTCCTTTCATTGCCTGTTTTACTGCGTAGAAAGCACCACGATGAGGGCAGCCCGCACACAAAACAGGAGGACGAACAGGAAGCTCCGGCTTACACTTTTCAGTATCACTCTGCTGACACTTGTTCTCGTCCTGTAGAACCACGTCCTCGTCCTGCTGAACTTGTTTCAGTTCCTTTTCAACAAAACTCAAAATAGCGTTTTTAATAATATCTGCAGAAAGCTCGCCTGCTTCTGGAACCGAGCCATCCTTTTTTCCGTGGATTTTTGCTTTAAGATTTTTTTCGCCGCATACAGTAATAAGGTTTTCTTCTATTACAGGATCCAGCTCTTCAAAAACGATTATTTCCGGATTATCGTGAATAAACTGCTCGGCAAGAGGCTTTGGGAACGGATAAGGAGTTCCGATTTTTAAGCATGGTACATTTTTCAAAACCTGAAGCTTTGGGTTCTCCGAAGCGATGATTTCCAGAGCTTCTTTCAGGTAACTCCAGCTTATACCACCGGCAGCAAAAGCAACGGACACGAGCTGTGAGCTGTCTTTTTTTTCAATATAATTCCACTTGTTTTCGGAAAACTCCTGCGGCAAAGTTTTTTCATTCCGTTCGAAAATCCGCTTATGATTTATATAAGAAGCGCGTGGAAAAATTACCCAGCGGGCAGAATCCTTTTCAAAGATGCCGGGAGTACGACAAGGAGAAAGCTCCGGAAACTCAATGCTCTGGTAAGCGTGATCGACTCGGGTTGTAGGGCGAAGAAGAACAGGCGTATTGTATTTTTCCGAAAGCTCAAAAGCCTGCTGAACCATTTCGTAAGCCTCAAGCGGAGTTGAAGGATCAAAGCAAGGGATTTTTGAAAAGAGCGCAAAGTTTCTGGTATCCTGCTCGGTCTGGCTGGAGATTGGACCCGGATCATCGGCGACAACAATTACCATTCCACCCTTCATGCCTACATACGAAAGACACATAACAGGATCGCTGGCAACATTCAAACCAACCTGCTTCATCGTAACAAGCGTACGGCTACCTGCAAAGCTTGCACCGGCTGCAACCTCAACAGCGGCCTTTTCGTTTACCGACCATTCTACGTAAGTTCCAGTTTTGTCCTTGTACTTTGCAATAAACTCTATAATTTCGCTCGACGGTGTTCCCGGATACCCAGCCGCAAGGTTTACCCCTGCCTTCAAGGCACCAAGAGCAATCGCCTGATTTCCCATAATCATTTGTTTTGCCATACTTTGTTCCTAATTATTATGTTCTTATATATAGTAACAAATATACTTCTTTTTAGAGATTATAGCAAGTGTTTACCATAACCTAGAGCTTCTTCTGAAACAGCTGGTCTACCGTTCCATAAATTGTTTTAAAATCGCCAAGCTTTTCAAAACCATATTTTTCATAAAGCCCCTTCTCACCGCTCATAATATAAATGATTTTGAAACCAAGCTCTTTTGCATAATCAGAAATTGCGTTAATCATTTTCTCCGAGATTCTTTTTCCCCGGCTGCCTTCATCAACAAAAACAAAGCCTATAAAAGGTGTATAGTCACAATCCTCAGGCATTTCATCTTTTCTGGAAAAGGTGCAATAGCCGAGGATTTTATCATCTTCGTGTGCGACAATAACCCGTTCCTCTTCCGAAAACTCATTCTTCTTCATTATCCGCGCAAGCAAAGGACCGGCAACCCAGGAACAGCCTTCTGCAAAAGCAATTGTTTTTTCCCAAAGTGGGTGTCCGCATTTTATAAAAGATATTTCCATTGTTCACTCCTCCTTAAACAGTCGCCTTAAGCGTGTAAGTATGTCCCCAATTTTTCAGCACTTCAACTGTTGAAAAACCGGCCGCCAGCAAAGCTTCTTTTTCATGCTCAACAGTCAGCGGTGTATCGTAATGATAGAACTCGCCGTCTGCCAGATTTTGTTCCTTTCTTAAACGAAGCAGCTCCTGTCTGCGAGTGCTTTCTTCTTCATCACTCATTGCAAAATAATCAGTGAGAATAAAATATCCGTCTGACTTTAATGCTGCCTTTAGCTTTACGTAAAGCGGAATCTTTTCTTCCTTTGTAAAATGATGTAAAGATTCAACCGACACAGCCGCATCAAACTGTGCTTCTCCAAAAGGTACTTCAAAATACGAACCCAATATCAGAGTAATATCTTTATCATTAATTTTTCTTTTCAATTCCTGGAGCATACCGGCAGCCAGATCTATACCAGTTACTTTTGCATTCGGATTCAGGGCATAAAACTCATCAAGCTCAAGTCCTGTTCCGCAGCCCAAATCCAAAATCCGGGTGCCACTTTCCTTTGGCAGACACCCGGCTGTAAACGGGTAAAACTCCTTTGCAAAATCAATCGTATTCAACTGATGCTCTTCGTAACCCTGTGTTCGGGAATCAAAGAAGTCACCCATTTTTTCCAGTTTCTTTTCTTTCTTAAGAATCTTATTAATCATCCTTTCATTTATAGGCAGGAAAACTCCAGCGACTGGTCCAACAAGAGCAATGCAAACTATTGTACCGGCTCCAAGCACGCCACCTAAAGCAAAACCGATTGTCGCAAAAACTCCATCCACAACAAGTCTGATAATTCCAAACTTCTTTTTTGTCTTATCTGAAATTACAACTGCCACTAAATCATTAGGCCCTGTTCCCGCATCCGATTTTATGACGATTGTCATTCCGTAAGCAAGAATTACACAACCCAAAACAAGCATCAGTATTCTGCTCCACAAAGCCAGCTCGCTGCTAAGTAAAAGTCCCAGAAGCCAGGTGAAAAAATCTATGATTGGACCACCACATACCATGCAGATAACAGTCCCGATTTTTGTATACGACCTGTCTACAAAAAGAAGAATAAAAATGATTATAAGGCAGACAGCCATGTGAGTTCGTCCGTGTGTTATCAAGCTGCCGGGCATCACCGAGCTTAAGATTCTGAATAAACCCTGGACAAAAACATTAAATGGATCTGCTCCAAGATTCGATAACAGAAAAAGCGTTACTCCAAAGTGGGCAATAATCAATCCTATTACCAGAATCAGAGACCTTAAAATCCATTCTTTTATTCCTCTTTTTTCCATCGTTTTGTCCTATACATCCCAGCCCTTATACCGGTTTTTCTGATACTCACGCGTGAACTTTGCAATCTGCATCATTTTTGCTTTGCCCCATTCATTTTCCTGATGAAGCTGCAGATACGTTGCCCAGCGTTCTTCACTGAGTGTACCATCTGCAAGAGCTTTAAGAACTGCACAGCCCGGTTCCTTTGTGTGGGAACAATCGTTGAACTTGCACTGATCAAAAAGGCTCACAACATCAGAGAAGGTTTCGTCAATTCCATCTTCCATGTCGAGTACGCCGATTTCACGTAAGCCCGGAGTGTCCATAATCCAAACACCGTTTTGCAGCTGGAACAAATGACGGTAAGTTGTTGTGTGACGACCCTTGCCATCTGCATCGCGGATATGATTTACCTTCATCAAATTGTCGCCATTCAGAGTATTCAGCAAGGTTGATTTTCCAACTCCCGAAGAACCAACAATAGCAATTGTCTTACCCTTCTGCAAATAAGGCTCCAGCTTTTCAATGCCGTAGCCGGTCAAAGAACTGATTGCAATTACATCAGCCTTATCGCAGACAGCCTGTGTGATTTCAACCTTCAGCTCAACATCATCACACAAATCTGCCTTAGAAAGAATTACAACAGGTTTCGCACCAGTCTGCAACGTAATAGAAACATAACGCGCAATTCTGTTTTCACTATAATCTTGATTCAGCGAAGTGACAATGAATACGTAATCAAAATTAGCGACAATAGTTTCTTCCAGAAGATTTTTTACATAACCTTCAGAGTGGCCGCTTCTGTTAGGACGCTTGAACGCTGTAGTACGAGGCAGCACTTCATCAATCATCGCATCCCCATAATCATTTGTAATAACTTTTACGTAGTCACCAACAACAGGTGGCTCTAGTCCAAGATTGTAGAATTTTCCTTTAAGTTTTCCGAGCAACTCTGTGTCTGCATCTGCATTTACGCTTTTGTCTTCTCCACACGGCAAAAGTGTAAAAAGATTTTTCTGCACGCATGATACGCGCGCGATAATAGTATTATTTGTTTTCAATTTGATTTTCCCTAAAAGCATGAATTAATAAAGTAAGTATCACCCGAATTCATTTCGGGCACTTTATCCAGTGCAGCTCCGCTTTTAGGTTAGAAGGGTTATCGGATTAAGTCCGATAATGACATTATTTCTTACGCATGAAAAGCGGAGGTCGAAACGTTAATAAAATTAGCAATCATAAATCTTTCTCAACCTCCTTTATAAGACCGCTTACGGTCAGTGATAGAATATCCTTACATTATCACAAGGCAGATTCTTGTTCAAGCCTATTTAAAATCTTTCTTCAAGAAACTCTTTCGACAGTTCTCTTCTGGTGATATAATCTTTATATGACTATTAAAGAACTTCAGCAGCTGCTTTTTGAATATGAAGATACAAAATACGGTGATTTTGGTGCAAAGCTTATTCCAACCTTACCGCGGGAAAAGTTTATTGGAATCCGCGCTCCTGAATATAAAAATATTTTGAAGCGTATTAAGGACGATCCTGTAATTCCAGAGTTTCTTTCTACTCTACCCCATACTTACCACGAAGAAAACTGTCTTCATGTTGCACTTATTAATAAAATAAAGGATTTTGATGAATGTGTAGCATCGCTCGAAAAGTTTATGCCCTACATTGATAACTGGGCTGTAAATGACGGTGTAAATCCAACTTGTTTTAAAAAACACCGCACAGAGTTGATTGATCTTGTGCAGAAGTGGATTTCATCTGAGGCAACTTACACTCGCCGCTGTGGTATGAAAATCCTTATGGCCAATTATCTTGATGATGATTTTAAACCTGAGTATCTGAATCTGCCGGCCGATCTCCGGTCAAATGAATATTATGTAAATATGATGACAGCCTGGCTTTTTGCTGAAGCGCTTACAAAACAGTGGGATAGCGCAGTTAAATTTATTGAGACGCACAGACTAGATGATTGGACTCATAACAAAGCAATTCAAAAAGCATGCGAAAGCTTCCGTGTACCCGATGAAAGAAAAGCATATTTAAGAACACTGAAAGTAAAAGTCTGACAAAAATGTTGCTTTAAATTATGTAATATGTTACATTTATTTATATGGGTAATATATTACATATATAATTGAATTACAAAGGAGACACTATGAGAACTCTGATTATTTACACATCACAGACAGGTTTTACAAAAAGGTATGCAGACTGGATTGCAGAAAAAGCAAAAGCAGATATTTTAGACTTAAAGAATGCACAGAAAAAGAATGATGGTTTTCTTGAAGAGTATGATTCTGTGATATATGCCAGCTGGTGTATGGCCGGTAAGGTAGTTAAAGCTGACTGGTTTTTCAATAAGACCAAAAATCTAAAAAACAAAAAACTTGCTGTAGTTGCAGTTGGTGCCAGTCCAAATGATAATCCGGATGTTGATGTAGCTATGAATAATCTTCTTCCTGAAGAACAAAAACAATACATAAAGGTTTTCTATTGTCAGGGCGGACTTGATTATGACAAGATGAAGTTTTTTTCACGTTTTGCACTGAAGATGTTTGTAAAGGCTTTGAAAAAATCAAAAGATGAAAAGCAGAGAGGAATGGGTGCATATATCGATCACTCATATGATGCAACTGATATAAAATACATCGATCCAATTCTTGATTTTCTTGGAACTGAAAAATAATCATGAAATTGAATGAAGTTATTACAAGCGATAAGGTTGATTTTTCTGAAATCCCACCTGAGTATTTTTTGATTGGACTCTTGAGTGCTTTTGAAAACCGCTTCCAGACAATTGCAGATAATACGATGAAGGAAATCAGCTGGAAGCAGTTCTTCGCAATCATCTGCGTTAATATGTGTACAGAACCGCCTACAATAAATGAATTATCCGAAATCCTTGGCAGTTCTCATCAGAATGTAAAACAACTGCTGCTCAAATTGGAAAAGAAAGGCTTTATAAAGTTTCAGGAAGACAAGCAGGATAAACGAAAGCAGCGCATCATCCTTACAAAAGCTTGCCTCAAGTTTTGCGAAAATAACAACCAGGCCAGCAGTCAGATAATGCAGAAAATGTTCCAGGGAATCCCGGAAAAAGATATTAAGGCAACAATAAAAACAATTGTCAGAATGGATGAGAATCTAAAGTGATTATCCCAATTTATTCAACTGGAATCCAAAGCTCGCACATTAAGTCCTGATCCCCATCATCAAAATAAATTTCAAAGTCTGGCGAGGCTTTTGATGTAAGTCCGCTTTGTGGAAGGAAGTTCTGGAAATAGTTCTCCCAGGCTTTTGAGATACAGTCTCCATCTTTACCGTAGCAATTAAAAACTACATAACGGCTTTTTTCAACTTCCCATTTTGCAAAGCCCTCTGGTACCTGAGTAAAATCAAAATCACTCGGAACAACAATGGCAAGCGCGTATACAAAAGATGTATCGTTTTCTTTTAGTTCTGAGCAGAGACCGAAAACCCTATTATCATTTTTTGCCCGGAAGGATTTGAGCAGCTCAAGCTTTTTGTTCTGGATGCATTCGCCCCAAAAATCAGAAATGCTATGGTCATCATCATCTTCAATTATATCTACGGAAAATGAACGCGGAATTACAAGGAAAGTCACAGTTTCCAGTTCTGTCATTTTATATTTGATTGGAGTTGCCCCTTCCATCGTGACTCTGATAGAAAGCGGATTATACATTGCAAGACTTTTGCTTCCGGCTTTTACCGCACTTGGTGTAATGCCGTGAAAGCGAGAAAAAGCTTTTGTAAATCCGTCGGCAGAGTCA
Source organism: Treponema sp. (assembly GCA_017619795.1). Taxonomy (GTDB): domain Bacteria; phylum Spirochaetota; class Spirochaetia; order Treponematales; family Treponemataceae; genus Treponema_D. Next base: position 27,795 of record JAFZRP010000110.1, on the reverse strand, counting down.
AACCAATATTTCATTGCAAGGTCTGTGATTTTGATGTCGGTGTATAAAAGCTCCTGCCCGGCAAGCGAAAGCCTTCTGTTTCTGATGTAGGTGCCCGGTGTTATACCCGAAATAAAGCGGAAGGTTCTGTGAAACTCATAGGGCGACATGTTTACCTGCTTTGCCACATCAACGTAAGTGATATTGTCAAGTAAATGAGCTTCTATAAAATCCACGGACTTTTGCAGTATTTCGTAACCTATCATTTTTTTCCTTTTATAATCTTTTCGATTGCCGCAATTGTTTCCAGCGTAAGCAGGGCGTGCTCAATATCCAGCCTGGACGTTTTATTTTCCAGAATTGATTCTACAACATTATGGCACACAAGCTCATAACAATTCTGCGGAACAAGCTTTACTTCTTCATGCTTTTCCTCGGTGAAGATTTCAAGCCTTGTTTCTGTCCGGCCATCCTGATACCCGTCTTCAAAATAGCGGATAAAAGCCTTTTCAAAAGTTGCTTCAAAACCTACGCTAAAAGGGCCGGTTCCAGGAATTGATGAATCTGCATGAATAGTTGCAGCCACATTTTTGAAGCTCATCAGGGCTGTTACAACAGAACATTCAGGCCGAACATTTCTTCCTTCAACATTGATTGAATCCGGCTTACCAAGTAATTGTAGCACAAAATCAATATCATGGTGCATAAGATTTATTGAAATATTTTCTAAATCAAGATTGCCCCACCAGTGTGGAGTCTGCCGCCTTATATAAAAATCCTTGCATTCACCATATCGTTTTTCTTCTTTGATTTGATTCAAAAGCTGATACGGATATTCATACTGCAAAAATAAATCCACGAAAACCCGGCGCTTACATTCTTTTGCAGTTTCCTGGATTTTCCGTCCGTTTTCCACAGTATCTGCCAGAGGCATTTCTACAAAAACATGTTTACCTGCCCGCAAGGCTTTTATGGCATATTCCGCGTGAAGTTTTGTCGGAAGGCATACATCAACAAGTTCGATAGTAGGGTCGCGCATGATGTCATCCAGATTTGTTGTAGTTTGTACGCCGAGTTCCTTTTCGATTTCCTTAAGCTTTTCAGGATTGCGTCCCCAGACGATGATTTTATCAACCAGTTTTTCTTTACAAAAAAGCTTTGCGTGTTCTTTCCCAAACCCTGTTCCCAAAATAGCGATTTTCATTTTCTAAACCTCCGTGATGTGCCGATTTACTTAAACAACGTGACACCATACGGAAAGTTTAGTATCAGTAAAAATTATTTACTCGAACAATCTTGCGGAGTTTTGTCGGAAAAAACTATGAGTTTGCCATAATTCTAGCCATTTCAAAAACAGCACGCTTTTCTGAATCATTAAGTTTCATAACATTTTTTACAAGTTTGGAAATCATTTCACTTTCCTCGGAACTCGATTCATCTGGAAGTTTATTATCAATGAAACAATCATAATCTACAGAAAATAGTTTTGAAAGGGCTCGGACCACAGAGAGAGGTGGTTCAAGCTCCATGTTTTCATATTTTATAAGTGCCTGCCGGGAAATCCCTATCTCTTCGGCAAGCTTTACCTGTGTGTATCTGTTTTGTTCGCGTAAGATCTTTATAACTGATTCCATTATTCCTCCTCTGAAGTTTTCTTTGAAACGTCTTCTATCAAATCTGTAACGATAGAATTAATTTGTGCTGCATTTTGATTGGAAATAACAGAGTGCCCTATTTCTGCTTCAAGTTCTTTTCTTGCATTTCCTGCAATCCTTCCACCACGGTGTGCAATAGATTTATTCTCTTCAAAGGTAACTGGATTTTCTGTTTGTGAAATATTCTTTGCTGCCGTTTCTGCGAGCATGTTCAGAATTATTTCGGTAGTAGTCATGTTATCACGAAGATTTTCTTTTTTAAGTCCTTTATGATTTTTATATGCCCGCGTTGTCATTCCTGACCAGGCTTTCGTGATTTCATCTGTAAGAATTGCGTATTCAATACCTTTTTTTACACCATGCTGTTCCCATTCATCAGTAAGTTCTTTACGCACTTGTATTGCCTGTAAACGCTGATTTATCCATTCGCGAGTATAACCTTTCTTTGCATAAGTTTCCAAAGCACGGTCAATAGTTTGTTCGGGATCAATCGTTTCTTCTATACGTTCTCTTCCGACCTGTGCAAGCCACATTTTAAAAGGCTCTGCTTTTTTTGAAGGGATGGATTGAATAATCCTCAAAAGTTGCTCTGTATTTGCAACATCTGTGAGACGCATTTTGCCATCAGCTGACTTCATTTTCAACTGCTTACAATTTGTAAGCAGTTGATTAGCACCCTCATCTATAAGACGCTTTTTTAAAACTGCCCAATATGTACTTGCAGAACGGATAGATTCCTGTTCCGTCAGCACCCCAACTACATCAACAACAGAAAAATACCATTCTTCTTCCTGTTCATTCCAAGCAGTACGAATCAGAGAGTTTTCAAATGATTTAGAAATATGACCTTCCATAATGTATAGTATATAACTATAAATTGAAAATGTCAAATATATTAGAATATATTGTATAATATATTAAACTTATAATATCAGATATTCTCAAATCCTCTTATACTGAACGGAACAGCTATCCCTGTCTAACCCGCATTTTGAATAAAAGGCTTCGTTATAATCAATCGAAATCAACTGGATTACGTGAATATCTTTTTCTTTAAGAATGATTTCCAATTCTGCCAGAAGCTGCTTTCCAATCCCATGTTTTTTCCACTCCGGAATTACAAAAAGCTCAGAAATAAAAAAGAAATCCTCGCTTGCATACGGATCAACATACCCCAACAAACCGCCAACAATATTTCCATTTTCGACAGCCGCGATTCCAAATGCTTCATAATTTCCCAAGATTGCAGAAACTCTCCGTATCGCTTTTTCTTCTGTCCACTCTTCGTTCCACGGTTCTTCTGAATATGCTTGTGACATTGCATTTGCAAGAGATTTTATATCACTGGTTTCTACTGTTCTGTATTCCATAAATTATTCTCCATACATATACTTTTTAATTTGAGTTGATTTTCCCTGATACATCCCATTCCCTTCGTACTCAAACTTAAATCCACATTTTTCCAGCACCTTACACGAAGCAACATTCTCTGCATCACAGATTCCATATATTTTCTGAATCTCCAGCTTTTTCATTATCACCGTGAGAAAAGCAGTAACAGCTTCTGTCGCGTACCCCTTACCTGTAAACTGTTTTGCAATATGATAACCAATTTCCCAAATACCGCCTTCAGCTGGAACTGCCTGCACATAACCAATATTTGTCTTATCTTTCAACAACACAGGATATACAAATGGACCCTCTACCCTTTCATACTGCGACATCAAAAAATCAATTGTCCCTGCTGCATCCTCAACAGTTTCAAAAACCTCGTCCGGCAAAAATCTGCGCGTGTCTTCGTCAAGCGAGTTCTGATGAACAGCCTGCGCCATATCGGGAGTAAACTTTGTGATTATAAGACGATTTGTTTCAAGATTCATAATACTATTGTCTATTATATAATATTATCTTCGCTTTTTTAAGTGTCAATCTATTATTTACATTTTATGTAAATTTTTTATTGACTTTAAAATACTTCTATTTTACACTTTTACTATGAAAGAAATACTTCGTTCCTTACGAAACAAGCATAATTATTCTCAAAGTGCTGTGGCAAATTATCTTGAAATATCGAGGCAGATGTATAACAAATACGAAATTGGCACGGCTGAACCTTCATTAAAAAACATCAAAAAATTATGCGAATTATATAAAGTCTCTGCAGATTTGTTATTAAATAATATTGAGAAAGAAAAAAACGAACCTGTTACATATTCATATAATTTTGAAACTTCATCTGACAAATATGTTGCTTCTCCTGCTGTTCCTTACGGAAACGCATCTTCACAATCGGATTCAAAAAGTCTGTTATCAGAATTAATCAGACTTTTACCTTTATTACATTTGAATGAACAGATTTCATTAATGTCCAGGCTTGCAGTAATAATTGAAAATCAGACATGTGCTCCAGAATCACCTGTATTAAAAACAAAGAAAATTAAAAAGATTCCGGATGCTGCTTATAATCAATTATTAAATTCCGTAGAAATACAAAAGGCAAGACAGAGCAGCCTGGCTTCTATAAGGGAGATTTTGAAAAATGATGAATGGTGAAATCTGGTGGGTAGATTTTCAAGAACCGCGTGGTAGTACACCTGCTTTTATAAGACCTGGAATTATTATTCAGAATGATGAATTGAATAGCAGCGAATTAAACTCAACAATTGTAATTCCTTTAACAACAAATTGTAGATTGGCTGACTACAAAGGAAATGTTTTTTTCAATAAATCTGATTCAAAACTTCCAAAAGATTCTGTAGCTTTGTGTTCGCAAATTACAACAGTAGATAAACAAGCTCTCTTAGAAAAGAACTCCCGTTTATCTACAGAATTGTTGAATGAAGTATATGAAGAGATTTCTTGGGTTTTAGAAAATTAAAACTCTTTTGCTGCTTCAAAAAGTTCTTTTGGTGAGTAAGTCTTTTCTGCCCTTTTCGCACGATAAAAATCTATGTATTTATTCATGTTTGTAAAATTGTAAGATTTTCCAATCAGCTCTTCGCAATAATATTCAGCAAGACCTTCAATTCTGTAATAATCTTCAATAGAAAAAAGGATTTGCTTTTGCAACAGAGTGATGATGTATTCATGTAAAAACATAAATCTTGCTGATTTATAATCACGGTCAATTCCGAAAAGATCATAGATATTGCCATCACCTCCATCATAAAGAATAGCTTCAACTCCATGTGCGATTGAAGTGATTAGTGTTGCGTAGAATATAGTGTCTGATTTTATTCCTGTAAGTTTTTCTGCTTTTTCTTCAAGCTTTTCTTCGTCAAAGTTTTTCTGCCATTCCAGTACGATTTTTGAAAGTTTTTTTTCTTCCTGTGGCCAGATGTTTTTGCAATAATCATCATGATATTTTTGGAAAACCTCAAAGATTTCTAAAAGAGCAGTTGTGTAGGATTCAAAACCCGGAAAGCCTTGCCCGTTTTTAATTTGCTCAATGGCGTCACTTGCATTCCCGGCATACATTCCGGTCCAGAAGAGTTTTCCGTCGTATTCACCGCCCTTCATGGTCAATTCTTTTTCATATTTCTTAAGGGTAGCAATATCTTTTTCTTCAATTGTGTTCGCGTATTTCTTCCCATAATCGTTATCGTAACCAATTTTAGAAACGGACATTAAATGAAAAAAGAAATTATTATTCATATCATAAACACATTGAATCTTGCCCATTTTAATTAGCCCCTTTAGCTTCTGATATTTTTTATAGAAATAATAATCAGCGGTAAATACATGAAGATTAGATTCAGTCTCTGCCATAAGCCTTCGTTCTGAATAAATGTGTCTTTAAACTCAGGTTTGTCTGACATAACAAAGAGAACAAAAAAGACAAGCGAAATTACAAAGCATACAATACTGATTATACCCATGCCAGACTCGCTGCTCTTAAGTGAAAGAATTGCAAGCAGCAGCGGAACAAACAGGAAGAGCATAAAGCCGATTGCAGAACCTGCACCATGTATTTTAGAAGCGGTTGTAACGACATCCTTTGATTCATTTACGCTGAAAAATCCTGTGAATATACAGGCACCAATTGCAAAAGCTGCAATAAATACAACCAGTACTTTTGTTAATCCACCCGAAACTGAATTGTAGCCTTTGTAAATTGCAGGAATTGCCGAAAGGAAAAGAAGACCTTCCAAAATCATCCATAAATTAAACGGCACACGCACAGGACTACTTGGATTTCCCAGAGCACTTATAGACATCTTTGTGCTGCTGTAGCCCTTATAAAAAAATGAAAGTATCAGCGAAACAACAAGGTCTCCAATCATTGCTATTGTACAAAGCAGCCAGCCGTATTTATTCAAAAAGTTCATTTCGTTTCCTCCTGCAGTTCCATCCACTTATTCAACCAGTAAAGCTGATAGTCTATAAACTTTTCATCAATGCAATTGATGCCGTGAACTTCAAGAATTGTTGCCTGCAACTGAAAATGTCTGATTGCAACCCATTCGTAAAACGAAAGTTTTTCTTCCTGTGATAATGGATGATTTCTGGTGTAGCCGGAAATAAAGTTTTTATAAACCGAACGGGTGATTTCAATATCTTCCTGCTGCAGATTAAAATAATTTGTCATATCGCACATAACCATTACATCGAACATAAGAGGAGCCTGGCAGACTGTGTCAAAATCTAAAAAATAAATCTGACCATCCTTTGTCTGCAAAAGGTTTCCACGATGAAGGTCACCATGACAAATACCGTAAGGGAGCCCCTGCACCTTATCCCAAAGTTGCTCACCAAGCTTTTCATAATCAGCAATTTTCGGATAAGCCTTCTGACGCAGAAAATCAAGATAACGCCCAATGAAAAATTGTTTATCACGAACAACCAGATGAACAGGACAATCCTTCATTAAACTATGAAGCTTTCCGACAAGCTCACCAACCTTTTGTGCAGTTTCAGATTTTTCTAAGTCTGGTTCTTCCCCTTCAATAAACTCTTGCAGAAGAACAAGGCTCGCTTCATCATCATCAAAAACTTCAACAATCGCTTCGCCCGCTTTGGTCAAAATTGTTTTTGGAACGGGAAAACTTTTTTCTTCCAGATACCGCGTAATCATAACTGATTGTTTTGCAGTATCCTTAAAGGCATTACTAATCACCTTGAGTAAATATTTCTTTTCACCATTTACGATATATGTTGTGCAACCACCTTCCCTTAAAAAGTTCAGACTAACATTTTCAAGTCCATATTGAGTTTGGAGCAATTGGATTAGTTTATTTTCTATTTTGTTTTCCATAAAATATTTCTCCAGCTAAATCAATTTATTAGTTACTAAAAAAGCTTCTGGAGTCTGAACAATAACTGATGCATTTTTGTAGTCGCGCAGATTTCTAGTCAGAATTACTGTTATTTCGTGTTCCAAAGCCGTGTAATATTGAATTGCATCTTCAAAATCAGAGAAATCAGAATTAAGTGCTTTATCAATAATACTTTCTGATGAATCAACAACATGAAGAAGGATGCGGAGTTTTCTTAGGGCGTTTCTAGCTTCGTTATTACCAAGTTGTTTCCGTAGAATATAAAAAGTATTTGCCAAAACTAATGGACTTGTATAGAGCTCCAGTTTCTTCATTTCAGCGAAGGTAAAAAGCACTGCGGAAAAGTGGAAGAATGGAACACGTTCGGCAAGTAGATCTAAAATTACATCTGTATCAACAAAAACTTTATTCATATTTCTTATCCAGATAGGAAGCATAATCAGATTTATAATCGTAGTTTTCATCTAGATGAATAATTCCTGAAAGCTCATTTACAAGAGGACTATAAGAAAACTTTTCTGATTCATTATTAATTGTGAGGCTATCAAAAAAGTTTTCTACAATTGAAGAAAGGGATGTTTTCTTTTTTGAAACGTATTCCTTTGCACGTTGAATTGAATTGCTATTAAGTTTTAACGTTAATTTTGCTTCCATGGTTATACCTCTATACGTACAAAATAACATGGAATGTACGTACGGTCAAGAATAAAGTTATGTAAGAATAAACTTATTTCCTTAATCTTTTTCCAATCCTACATAATTCAAATACTGCTATAACCGCGGCAAAAGCAATTGCAATAATTACAGTAAACGGAAGCCACACATACATTGCGCTGTACGGATAGTGGAAAACAAAAGGAAGAATGAGTGCGGCAAGAATGTAAACCACGCTGAATGTAATCCGCACAATGTTTGACTTCGTAGTTTTTTTATCCCAGAATAACAGGACAAAATAAATCAATAATAAAATAAAGATTATACTTAAAGCATCGACTAGCGCCTGGAAATCAATCTGCAAACCAATTCTAACAGTTTCACCAAGAAGAATCCTGTAAATACCGTCAGCAATCATCGTAGCAGAAGCACCGGCCATATTTGAAAGTACAGAAACTTCCTGATTCTTTTTTCTGCTGATAATTACCTGCGAACAAAAATTAGGATTATTACCACCGTGCGCAATAAAATCATCATGAATATACCAGCCGGCAAAATAATTATCTGATTTTGAAACATCGTGATTTAAAACTGTAGGAACCAAATCTAAGGTGTTCGACGAACTACTAGCGTTCTTTCCCCAAAACTTGAGCCACTTCATTAAATCTGAGGTGGAAGTAACAAGATAGCCTGCCGCAGTATTTCCATAATAAGAAGGAGCATTATATGGATGAGCGCCTAAAAACAAAGTTTTATAGCCCTGAACAAGTTTTTCTGTACATTCATCATTCGTTCTAAAAAATGAACTTTTCATATTCAGAGGATTAAGAATCTTTGCTGTAACAAAATCTTCATATTTTTTCCCGGTAACTTCTTCAAGAATCAGGGCGAGAATATCAAAGTTTATGGTTGCATATTCATAATGAGTTCCCGGTTTTGATTTTAGCTTTACGTCTTTAATGTTCTGAATTGTTTTTGTCAGCAAGTTATCATCGCTTTCTGTGCCGACTGGGATTGTTGTAATTGTCCATACAGGAATTCCACTTGTGTGACACAACAAATCTTCAATTGTGATATCGCAGATTGATTTTTTATAAGTCGGCTTAAACCACGGGAGATAATCTGAGACAGAATCTGTAAGTTTTAGCTTGCCTTCTTTTTCAAGCTGCATGATAGCAAGCCCTGTAAAAGCTTTTGTTGTGGAACCAAGCTCAAAAAAACTGTTTTCATCAATCGCTTTTCCGTTATCATTTCCATAATTGATATAATATTCCTTGGTACCATCAATTATTGCAGCAGATAAACCCGAAATTTTATAAAGCCTGCACATCTTCTGAACATAGGCTTCAAGGTTGTCGCGTGAATATTCATTTTTGTCGTAATGAGTAAGCAGAAATACAATTGAAAAAATTATGATGAAGACAAGGAGTAGTTTGCGGATAAGTTTTTTAGTCATAATTAGTTCCCCGGATAACTGATTTCATCACCCCAGCTTTTGACTTCCTCAAAGAAGCCTGGAACCTGCATAAGACCATAACCCCATAAAAATGCACGGTCTTTTTCGGGTAGCTCGTCCAAACCAAGCCATAAAACTTCTTTAAGCGGTGGATTTTCATTTCCTGCCTCTTCAGGATCGTAACCTGTAATCGGCTCCTGATCATCGGGAACTTTTACTTCAAAAGCATGCTCTGTTCTATTGTGATTATAGGATTCGGAGAGCTTGCGTACAATTGTTCCATCAAGACCACATTCTTCTTTCAGCTCGCGGATGGCTGCCTGCTCAGGAGTTTCACCATCTTCAATTCCACCACCGGGGATAGAATAAAAATCATCCTTTCCTTCGCTCGGATAGTTCAGCTTTTCCACAAGAATCTTTTTATTTCTGATTACAAAAACCACACTTCTGTTGCGCATTATGTTCTCCATTTTCATTAACTATAGTATAATTTTACTGATTAGACTATGGAGTTTTAAAATGAACAACGATTTTGAACTGACAAACACAATTGATGTACAGGATTATCTGAATATGCGCGCCGCTGTTGGCTGGAAAACTTTTGCTATTGAACAGGCAACAGAAGGCTTAAAGAACTCTATCATCTGGTGTATCCGTGACAAAGGAAAACCGATTGCACTTGGTCGTATTGTTACAGATCACGGTTATATCGTTTATATTGCGGATGTTATTGTGCTGCCGGAATATCAGGGACAGGGACTTGGCAGGCAGATTATGGAAAATATCATGAAGTATATCAAGGCCCAGCTTAAACCTGGATATAGAATTATGGCTGTACTTGTTTCCGCAGAAAATAAGGAAGGCTTTTACGAAAAGTTCGGATTTATAAAACGACCGAGTGAAATCTTTGGACCTGGTATGCATCAGTGGCTTACGCTTGAGGAACAATAAATGGAAATTATAGATAAGAGAATTGATGACGGAAAAGCCTTTGACTGGGGAAGAACTTCAAAGGAATATGCAAAGTTCCGCGACATTTACCCGGTAGAGTTTTATAAAAAGCTTGTGGACCGCGGCTTGTGTGTGGCTGGTCAGAAGGTTTTGGATCTTGGAACAGGAACCGGTGTGCTTCCGCGCAATATGTATAAATACGGAGCCCAGTGGACCGGCACAGATATTTCTCCAGAGCAGATTGAACAGGCTAAACTGCTGGCGGCTGACGGTAATATGAAAATTGATTTCCTCGCTGCTGCAACAGAACAGCTTAATTTTCCAAAAGAAAGCTTTGATGTAATTACAGCGTGTCAGTGCTTCTGGTATTTTGACCACGAAAAGGTTATGCCTGTTCTTGCAGATTTGCTTAAGCCAAAGGGAAAGCTTGTAATCTTATATATGGCGTGGCTCCCTGATGAAGATAAAATTGCCGGCAAGAGCGAAGAGATGATTTTGAAATACAGTCCGAAATGGACAGGCTGCGGTGCAACACGTCGCGAGAACTGGGTGCCTGATGTTGCTTACAAATATTTTGAAAAGCTTGAACACGAAGAATATGATTTGATGGTTCCTTTTACAAGAGAAAGCTGGCATGGTCGTGTAAGGGCAAGCCGCGGAATTGGTGCTTCTCTTGGACCGGAAGAGCTGGCAAAGTGGGATGCAGAACACCGGGCTTTGCTGGATGAAATTGCACCGGAAAAGTTTGAGATTCTTCATTATGGGGCAATCACAGTTTTGGAAAAAAAATAAGGGAAAGATTATGTCAAAAAAGATTGGAATTATTTGTGCGGGCGATGATGAACTTGCTCCATTTCTTGAAGAGCTGGAAGTAAGCGGCACTGTTGAAAAAGCAATGCTTAAGTTTTATGAAGGTAAACTTTGTGGTTTTGAAGTTGTGATTTTGTTTTGCGGAGCCTGTAAGGTAAATGCGGCAATTGCGACTCAGATTCTTATAGATAATTTTCATGTTGATGCTGTAATTAATGCGGGAACAGCCGGCGGGATGGATCCTGCGCTAAAGATTTTTGATACGGTAATTTCCACAGAAGTTGCCTACCATGATGTTGAAGAAGAAATCCTTACAGAGTTCCATCCCTGGATGAAGTCTGTATTTTTTGCAGCAGATGAAAAGCTTTTGAATTATGCAAAAAAAGCGGCTCCAAAAATCAGTACAAAAGGAAAGATTTATTTTGGCAGGATGGTCACCGGCGAAGCTTTTATCACAGATGATGGCCGTCAGGAAATTATCGATAAGTTTAATCCGCTGTCTGTTGATATGGAAACTGGAAGTATTGCACACGTTTGTTATGTAAATAAGATACCTTTTATTGCAATTCGAACAGTAACTGATACAGCAGAACACAGTGGCTCAGGAACCTTTGAAGAAAATCTCAAGGAATCTTCAAAAATTGCCAAGGAAGTTACAAAAGCTGTGCTGCAGGAAATGAGTAAATAATGAATACGATAAATAATCAGGAAACTGTAAAAAATCAATATGCAAATGCGGGGAATCTGAACACGAGGATTTCTATTCATCAAAAATATTCCACTAACAAGCTGGGGTTTGGAAACTGGATTTTTTCAAATTATAAAATTAATGAAGGGATGAAGGTTCTGGAGCTTGGTTGCGGAACCGGCGATATGTGGAAGGGGCACGAGGCACTGATGGACAAATGTTCGAAGCTTGTGCTTTCGGATTTTTCTGAGGGGATGCTGGAAACTGCGAGACAGAATCTTGGACAGAAGGCTTGCGTTGAATACCGCATTATTGATATTCAGAATATTCCTTATGAAGCAGAAACCTTTGATGTTGTAATTGCAAATATGATGCTTTATCATGTGCCGGATATTCAAAAGGGTCTGGCTGAGGTCCGCAGGGTTTTGAAAAAAGATGGGGCTTTTTATTGTGCTACTTACGGCGAGCATGGAATTGTTGAATATCTGGCAAAGGTTCTGGGCCGTTATGGTGTTGAAGATAACATAAATAAAAACTTTACCCTGCAGAACGGAAAAGCTATTCTTGAATCATTTTTCCCAAAAGTCCAGAAATTGAATTATAAAGATTCTCTTGCCGTAACTGAAATTGAAGATTTGATTGAATATATTTATTCGCTTTCCAGTATGTCTAGTTTGAGTTCTGTGCCTAAGGAAGAAATTCGGGCGACTCTGAATAAGCACATGGTGGATGGTGTGCTCATGGTTCCAAAAGAATACGGAATGTTTTGCTGCAACATGTAATGTTACATAATTTCCTCAAAAAGCATATAGCAGTTGGTAGATTTGACGCATAACGTGTGCAATAATGAAGATACCAGCTGGAAATTGAACACTGATTGCCGTGCCGAACACGGCAATGACACGAGGAATGATTATGAAGTTAGGAAACAACATCAGCTTTTTGAGAAAAAAGAAAAAGCTTACTCAGGAACAGTTTGCAGAGATGATGGAGGTGACCCGTCAGACGGTGTCGCGCTGGGAAACTGATGAAGTTGTGCCGGAGCTGGACAGACTGGAGCAGATGTGCTCTGTTTTTGCCTGCACAATGGATGACCTTGTTAGAAAAGATCTTACTACAAAAGAAAATATTTATTCACCGGTTGAGGTACGAAAGTTGCCGGCATTCAGGATGGCTCGGTATGTGATTATTTCTGCTAACCCAGAGCAGGACGTTTTGAACTATATGATGGCTTGGGGTAAAACCAGCGGGCTTCTTGCGGCTTGTCCTGATGCTAAACTTCTTGGCTGGGATTTTCCATTTGTGTCTCAGGAGCAGCAGATGAGGTTTGGCTTGCACGGTTATGTTGCGGCTTACGTTCTTCCAGAAGGATTTGAAACAACTTGTCCGGGTGTGGAATTTGCAACTAACAATGAAGCGGAGTACGCGGTAATCACTGTAACAGATCCGCATGTGAGGTCGTTTGAAAGAATATCTGGTGGGTATCAGAGGATTATGGAATATCTTCAGGCTGGCAATATTAAAGAAAGATTTCCGGAAAATGTTATCCCTTGTTTTGAATACGAGTATGATAAAGATGGTGTGCATTATATGGATATTTTTATTCATACGGACAGTGTGATACGGGGGAAGTCATGAGCTTGAAATTATTAAAAGCCGGTAGCGCGGATGCTGTAACACTGGTTGGTATTTCAAAGCATGCGTTTGACAGTGATGTTGAAGTTGGTGCTTCTGAATTGTGTGGACCTCCGGGATATAAGTCGCTTCCTTTTTATACAAAGATGGCGAGGATGAATTGTCTGTATAAGTTAGTTGATGATAACGGATTGACTGTGGGAGGGGCGGTTCTTTTTGTAAAAGATAATGAAATGAATGTCGGAAGGATTTTTATTTCGCCGGAGCATTTTCGAAAAGGGTATGGCATTTTTATGATGGAACGGATAGAGGTGATGTTTCCGGAGGTTCAAACGTTTACACTTGATACGCCTGTTTGGAATATTCGTACAAATGCTTTTTACCAGAAGCTTGGGTATGTAGAGGTACGACGAGATAGAGATTTTATCTACTATGAAAAGCGGGCGTTGCGGGCGGCTAGCCCGCTGAGGGGGTAGCAGAAGCCACCGCAGCGAAGCGAGGAGGCTGGAGCGAGGGGGAGACTTCCCCCTTTTTTAGTATGAGGAAGATATGAACTATTCAAATACGAATGAACATCTCTACGACGATATTGCTCTGTGGGAAAAGACAGATGGTAAGGAACTGTTTACGCAAATGCCACTGGCAGAAAAGAAGACGCCGAAGATTTTGGATTTTGGGTATGGGTTTGGAGAGAATCTGTTTGCGGTGAACAATGCCTATCCGGAGGGGATGGTTTATGGAATTGATTGCAGTCCGGTTTGCCAGAACGAGGTGGGAGAAAAGATTACGGCGCGGGGACTGAAAAATATTTGCCTGATTAACAAAGAGGTGCATGATCTTGGGGATTTTGAAAATGCTTCGTTGGATCTGGTGCTGCTGTATGATGCACTTCACGGCGGCGATGGCAAGGGCAAGTATATGCTTTTTGAAGAATCGTACCGGGTACTGAAAGCTGGAGGGTGTCTTTCAATTTTACCTGTGCACTTGAGCAACTGGCGCGACCATGAAGGAAAGAAGAAAACGTATTCGTTAAAGATGATTATTGATGAAGTGCAGAGCTTTGGTTTTGAATACGCTGGGACTTGCGGGCAGAAAGGTGTGCATTGGGAAAAGTGTCATACGATGTATTATATCAAGAAGGGAAATATTACGTTTGATGTGCTGGAAAAGGTTGACGTGATGAACTTTTTGAAGAAATAGGTTTGGGTGCGTGGTTGGAAAGTTTGTTTGGCGTGGACAAAATTGAGCAATTTTTGACAAGCGTTTCTTTGAGGTATGGGTTATACTTTATTTAACAGACCGCGAGATGGGCGGCTTACTCAGGAGGCGAATATGAACGAATCGATTTTGAACTGGTTAATGGAAGATGAAAACCCGGAAGTAAAACTTAGAACCCTTAAAGAGGCACTTCATCTGCCCGACAGCGATGAAAAAGTTATCAAGTGCAAAAAGCAGCTTCTTGAAAGTAAGGCTTATGCGCGGGCTTTGAACAGACTGCACAAACCAAAGAACTGGGATAAGTATGATGCGATTCTAGCTTTTGCTGAATGGGGGCTTACCCGAGCTGATATTGGCAAAGACATTGACGATGAAGTTTTTGGGTTGATTGAAGCTACCGGTTTTAAGATGCTTTGCGGTGAACCTTTGCTGCTGAGAAATCTTGTGAAGCTTGGATATTATGATGAAGAAATCGTTCGTAAAGAAATAGATGCGCAGCTGGCTTTGATTCAGGAGGATGGCGGATTCCGATGCATCAGTACAAATAAAAAAATCAACGATCCTAAGAAGCCGCACAAAAGCTGTATAAAGTATACTATTGAATATCTTATGCTTGTGGCAGAGCTTCATCTGCAGGGAATCAAAACGGAATGCGAAGATGCCCTCGCCCACTATTTTACAAAGCGCAATATTTTTTACAGAACTGACGATATGAAAACTCCTGTGTTTGACGTTATGCTTGGAACTTTCTACACGCCGGACCCAATCAAAATCGGAGCGCAGAATATTGTTTATGCACTCAAAGCTCTTGGCTGCCCGCTTGATTCAGAAGCGATGAAGGAAGGCGTTAGAGTTTTGAATCAGCATAAGCTTGAAAACGGCAGATATGTTTTGACTGATTCGAAAAGTGTTCCTGCATTTAAAGTTGGTGATGTTGGGGTAGAAAACAAATGGATAACTCTTTATGCTTATATGATACAGGAGGATTAAGCTAGAGTTATGGAAAAGTATATTGAAGGAAATAAAGCGGCCTGGGAAGAAGCTTTTGATAAAAGGGATGCTTCCTGGGGAGCTGATATTACCGAGCGCATAGAAAAAGAAGACTACCCTTTTTTCAATGAGGAAACAAAGAAGGTTTTGAAAACGCTTCCGACTGAGGGAGCTGTTATCGGGCAGTTTTGCTGTAACAACGGACGTGAGCTGCTTTCTCTGGTAAAATGCGGAAAGGCAAAAAAAGGAATCGGGTTTGATATTGCGGAGAATCAGGTTGCGTTTGCAAATGAAAAAGCAAAGGAACTTCAGCTGCCGTGTGTGTTTGAAGCAAAAAATATTTACGATATAGATGACTCTTATAAAGAGCAGTTTGATATTGTCATCATCACTATCGGCGCGCTCTGCTGGTTTAAGGATTTGAATCGCTTCTTTGGAATTATTGCGAAATGTATGAAGCCGGGATCTGTCATCGTAATCAATGAGCAGCATCCATGCACTAATATGCTTGCAACCGATGGCGATGAAGGTTTTGAGCCTGGTCACAGAAAGGAATGTCTTTATTCTTACTTTGAGCACGAGTGGACTGGAAATGGTGGTATGTACTACATCACTCAGAAAAGCTACGAGTCTAAGACTTTTACCGATTACACTCATTCTATGTCGGAAATCATTTCGGGCATGTGCAGGAACGGAATTGTTATTACTGACCTGCAGGAGTTTGATTACGACCTCAGCGGCGGATTTACAACGCTTGATCATCAGGGGTATCCACTTTCTATGATTTTGCAGGGACGAAAGAAGACTGCTGGTTGATGGAGTTGGTGCTGTAAATTAAATGATGAAAGATTTTAGTAAGATTTTAAATTTATTTTCGCTTGAAGATTTTGACTGCCACGAAGTTGAAGGGCACGAGGGCGGTAGGAATAGGATTTTTGTTTGTAGTAAGGGTGATGAGAAAAAGTTTGTGCTGCGAATTTCTACAACGGGAGATAGGACTGAGAAAGACTATCTTGCGGAAACGGAGTTTGTGCATTACCTTGCAGCGAATGGGGCGCCTGTTGCGGATGTGATTCCGAGTGTGAATGGGAAGCTTGTTGAAGTGGTTGATGGCGGTGACACTGATTGGGGCGAGGGGCCTTTTTTTGTTTCGCTTTTTGAATATGCGAAAGGTATGCTTTTGTGCGATAACGGTTACCGCTACCGGGAAGGCGCACCTCTGGAAGATTATTTTCTTACCACTGGAAAAACAATTGGTAAAATCCATGAACTTTCAAAACGCTTTAAGCCCGTTTCCAATTGCCGCCGACCAGATTATTTTGATAAATACAATATGGAATACATCAACCGTTTGATTCCAGATGCTTCGGAAAAGTACGTTGATTTGAAAAAAGCAATTGCTGCGCGGCTGGAAAAGTTCCGCCAACTTCCGATGGATGCAGAAAATTACGGCTTAGTTCATTTTGATTTCAGCGATGGAAATTATCACATCGACATGTCAAACGGTGACATCACAGTTTTTGATTTTGACAACTGTATGTACTGCTGGTATATGTTCGATCTTGCAAATCTCTATCTTCACAGCGAAGGCTGGTTCCGAGGAGAAAGTGACCCGGCAAAAAAGGACGCTGGAATGCGGTATTATTTTGACATACTCATAGCAGGTTATAAATCCGAGACTGAAATTTCCAGCGAACTTTTAATTCGGCTTCCTCTTTTTGTTAGTATGGTTTTGATTGAAAATATTGTGGACGAGTTCGAATGTGCTGTCCGCGAAGGCGAAGAAGTTGATTTTGAAGATATTGAAGAGGCGGCGAATCATCTTATAAAGTAGAGGAATAAAAATGTTCAACTTAGACACCTACATCCAGAATCTAATCACAGAATGTAAAACTGCTTTTGGCAGCAGACTTTTGTACATGGGCTTGCAGGGAAGTTATCTTCGTGGGGAAGCTCATGAAAACAGTGACATCGACATCATGGTGATTATTGATAAGTTTAAACTAACAGACATGCAGACTTACCGCGAAATATTGCAGAAAATCGGCTGGTTCGAAAAGTCGTGCGGATTTATTTGTGGTAAGGATGAAATGCTAAACTGGAACCCGATGGAGGTTTGTCAGCTTAAGTTTACCACAAAGGACATTATTGGCACTCTTACCGATTACCTTCCGACGTCAACTAGAGAAGACGAAATCAATTTTGTAAAAATCAGTTTAGGAAATCTTTATCACGAGCTTTGTCACAGATACATTCATGCAGACAGGGAAAAGAACATTGCTAAGTTCCGTGGTACGTGTAAAGGCTTTTTCTTTTTGATACAAAATCTTCATTACCTTGAAAGTGGTGAGTTTATCCTGACAAAAAAAGATTTGAAAAGTAGAGTAAGCGATGCCGATCGTCACATTCTAGAGTTCAGCGAGCTTGCCGATGATTATGATTTTGATGCTGCAATATCAGAAGTTTTTGAGTGGTGTCAGAATGCATTTAAAAGAATATGATTAAGTGAGGTGCAAAAATGATTAGAAAGGCTACAATAGAAGATGCTGCAAGAATCGCGGAAATTGAAGTTTTTAGTTCGCGATATGCTTATAAGGATTTTGTCGCAGAAGAAATATTGTTTTGCAATACACTTGTTGAAAACCGAATCCCTCGCTACAAAGAATGGATTTCGAAAAATGTTTTTGAGCTGTATGTTTATGAAGACCCGGATACAAAAGTTATAAAAGGAATGATGGGCTTTGGAAAATGCGGCGACGAAGATAAAGCAAATGCATTTGAGCTTCATTTTATTTACGTTGATCCATCTTTTTTGCGCGCAGGAATTGGTTCGCAGATGATTAGTTTTTTTGAGGCTGCCGGCAGGGACCAGGGCTTTTCGGAATATATTATCTGGGTTTTGCAAAAAAATGAAATCGGCAAAAACTGCTATTTGAAAAACGGCTACACTTGCGAAGGTGCAGAAAAAATCTTCCAAAGATATAATGAAAAGGAAATAAGGTTTGTGAAGGGGCTGTAGTTTAATCAGTCAAAAAATGCATCACAAGATTTACCATGAGGTCTTTTTCATTTGGCTTAGATTCTGCAATCATGATTGTGAGGGCTACAAGCGTATTGTCATCAATCTGCTTAAGACCGTTCTTAAAAAGCAAACCATTTTTATTGAGAAAATAAAGAAACATTGTCGCAGCAATTCTTTTGTTGCCATCACTGAAGGAATGATTCTTTGTGATAAAATAAAGAAGATTTGCGGCTTTTTCCTGAACAGAGGGATAAACATCTTTTCCACCAAAGGTTTGATAAACTGCACTTATGCTGCCTTCAAATGAATCATCTTTTTCGTTTCCAAAAAGAGAACTTGTATCACCAAACTTCATTGAATCAATAACTTTTCGGGCTTCTTCATAAGTAAGGCGATAAGTTGCTGAAGTTCCATCTGGCTTTTTTACATTCTGATGGTCGTAATCATCAAGCAAATCTAGAGCGAAAGTGTATTGTTCAATAACAGAGAGAATCTGATTTGTATCAAGCTGACTTTCGGTACGTCGTATTATCTGTAAAGTTTGACGGAGTTCTTCAAGACGACGATCATTTGCAGCATAGCCTTTAAGAATATATTGCTTTAGAACAGAGTTAGCCCATTTACGGAATTCAATACCCCGCTTGGATTTTACACGATAGCCAACGGAGATTATTACGTCGAGATTATAATATTCAACTTCACGCTCAACATTTCTTTCACCCTCAGTTTGAACTGTCGCAAATTTTGCGACAGTTGGAAGACCTTGCAATTCTTCATCAATAGCATTCTTTACATGCTTTCCAATTGTCTTCACATCACGATCAAAAAGAGAAGCCATCTGTTGACGATTCAACCAAACCGTCTCATTATCAAACGGAACCGAAAGACTTAAAGATTTATCTGCGCTTTCAAAGAAGATGATTTCTTTTTCTGCCATAGAAAACCTCCTGCAAACTCTTCTAATATTTTATCAAACAATAACAGAAAAATCATTAAACTAGAAACTTAATGAATTAATTGAACGTCTATGTTAGAATATGCGCAAGTGAGTTTTTGGCAGGAGCTAAAAAAATGAGTGAAATAATCAGAAAATTGGCAGCCTCGGTTCAATCTCCCTTTGAATAAAATCCACGCGGTCAAAAATCGTAGGCTTAAAATACGATGCAACAGCAACAACAATCTTCTTCTCAGGGTTGATATAAATTACATTTCCGCTGTTTCCAATGGCAGCGTAGATTCCCTTTTTGCGGCTGATAATCCACCACAAGTAACCGTAATCCATTCCGCGGAAGTGCTTGCCTTCTACAGTACGAGGCTCCGTCATCTCCTTAATCCATTTTGACGACACAATTCGCTGCCCGCCAAACTCACCCTTGTTCAGACACATCACGCCAATTTTGGCCATATCCGCAGCCGACAAACAAAGCCCGTAACCCGGAGTTCCCAGGTCCTGACGGTCACTAAACCACACCGCCTTTTTCGGCACCTTTTCAATCGTAAACTGCTTGTGCTCCTCCGCAGACTTCGCGATATAAACCTTGTGAGCCGGAATGCTCAGCGGTCCAAACAGATACTTGTTAGCGTAGTCTACCGTAATCATCCCCGTTGCCTTGTAAAGCAGACCGGACAAAACATGGATGCACACCGACGAATAGCGGAACTCGTCCGTAAGCCCCTTTGGCCCGCCCAGAAAATCCAGCGACGTGTAAGTCCAGTTTTCGCTCGAGCACACCTTGGACCACGGATCACCCTTTCCCTTGTATGGCGCCCTCATCGTCAGCAGATGCTTAATCGTCACCTCGTAAATCGTCTTCTCCCCGCGCTTTACTTTATACTCCGGAAAATAATCCAGCACCTTATCGTCCACACTTTTAATCTGTCCCTTATCAATCGCAATCCCCACAAGCAGCGCAAACACACTTTTCGTCACCGACATAACATGCGCGCAGTCATCCATCTTGTACCCGTTCCAGCAATCCTCATAAACCTTCTCGCCGTCCCTGTACGCCACCACCTGGCAGATGTTCGGCTGTTCCCTTTCAATCAATCCATGCAATTCATTCTTATCCATAAAACTTTCCTCCAAGATTCTTTGGATTATTATGATCAATTTTTAATTAGTCAAGAATGATTTTTAAGATTTTTTTTACACAATATATGACATATCGCTGATTTTTCGGATAAACCTTTTGCCGTCGTCGAACTCGAACATAACAGAAACACCGCCAGCTGCACCGTGCAGTTCGCATTTGTTCAGAGCTTCAACATCCAGCCCTAAGAACATTATGTTAAACACGCTTAACAAATCTCCGTGGGAAACGATGATGATGTTTTGCTCGTCGCTCACCATAATCTCATCAAAGAAAGTCTTTAATCTGTTCCATTCATCGCGGCGGCTTTCACCATCGGAAAACATTCGGTCGTCTATGTTTTTTTCATCGCACTCTTTGTTTTCGCGCAGCCACTGGACCGACTTTCCGCAGCATTTACCAAGATTCCGCTCACGCAATTCTTGTTGCAGCTTTGGTGTAAGGTGAAGGGCTTTTCCAACACACTCAGCCGTCTGTTTTGCACGAAGCAAATCAGAAGAATACAAAACAAAATCTTTTGCGCGGTCACCAAGCTCGGCCTGCAGTTTTTCGCCGATTCGTTTTGCCTGTTCAATTCCGGTTTCTGTCAACTCCCAGTCTGTCCAGGAACCAACCATTCCGTTTGTGTGATGAACCGATTGTGTGTGTTGGATTGTGATTATAGTTTTCATTTGCCCTTCCCTATCATAACTTTATTTATGCATTTTATTTGCGCACAAACATCAAAGTTAAGAATTGTCCCTCTTCTTTTGTTGCAGGAATATAAAGTTTTTTGTCCTTAAAAGCAAGCAAGGTTGTAATCCATACCAGATTTACAAAAGCCTGATTTACGAATACCGATTTCATATATTTCAGATGCTGCGGAATGTTATTTTCATAATACTGATAAAAATCTTCCTTCAGCTCGTTCAATGGCTTTCTCAACTTTTCATCAATTGCTTTGAAAACAGGAGTTATTTCTTCAATCTGCTTACGATTAAAAACACAGAAAGTCGGGAAAACCTTTTCATTTTCAATTTTTACAAAGCCTTTTTTAACAAGCAGGGCAAGTGTCTCTTTTTGATTTTCATCAAGACCGTCAACAGAAAAATCAAAAGTCCTTCCATCATAAGTGTTTAGAATCTCCGAAAGCATTTTTGAAAGTGGACGATTTTCTATTTTGAAGTTATTCATCATAATATCTACGATTTCGGAAGTTCCAAAATTGTATAAACCGAACCACCTAGCTCCACCAATCTCATCAAAGTCGGCAGACATAGGACCATTTAATGCCCATCCCTCAGTATCAAGATTAACTTTTAGATTTTCATTTTCGCTGGTATCAAAACCAAGTGTAAAATATTTTCCACCATCAGAATGAATCGGTCGTTCAATTTCTTCTTCCTCAACAGGCGTAAATCCTGAGCATGTAAAATAGATTAAAAACCAGAGCAGTTTTTCCATAGGAAGATCGCTGCCGTAAAATCCACAAGCTTTTATTTTTGCTTCGGCCTTCATCAGCTCAGAAATAATCACATCAGAAATCTCGCTCCTGCGCTTTAAGTAAAGGCCGCAAATATCCTGTTCATGTTGATAAGTCGTAATAGAAAAATTAGTCTGATAGCTGCCTTTACTTTCTGTAAGGAACTCCTTTTCCACAAGCCAGCGTAAATCATCTTCAAGATATGGCTTTGGGATTCCAAGCAGCTGATTCAACTGATTCAAGTTCTGTGCCTTTTGATAGCAGGCAATACAAATATTCTGCTTTGTAAGACTTTCGTTGATTTTGTTTATATCCATCTCTGCAGCCCACTGACCGTTTATTGCAAGGTGCAGGTGTTTTGGGCGGTAAATAAAGTCTTGTGATGTTGTGGTTGATTTTGCGTTTGATTTTTCCATTGTAATTTCCTCTTTAAGTTTGATTCTGGTATCAAACAAATGCCACTTTATTGTGCTAACAGAAACGTTTAGTTTTTCTGCAATTTCTTTCTGGGATTTCCCATCGATGTAAAAAGAAATCAGGATCTCGCGTTGAAGATAATTCAGCTGCATGATTTTCTGACGCATGTAGGCAATCAGTTTTTCATTCTCTTCATCCTCCTGCTGCTTTTCCAAAAAATCAGAAATGCTGCCAGGACTGGAAAGTTGAAAATCAGAATCATCCAGAGAAACCGAATTATTCTTCTGTGAGTTCTTTGCACTTAAAAAGCTGCACCAGACATAATGAGCAATTTTCCATAAAAAGTTTTCCGGTTTTTGAATCGTATATCCTTTTTCTTCTTCCACCTTTACCGCATGAAAAAACTGAAGCCACACATTTTGCACAAGCTCTTCTGCCTGCTCACCGCCGCTGGTTTTTCCCTTTGCCCAATTAAGAAGAATCAAAGAATACTTATCTACAAACTCTTTTAAAAACTTTTTATCCATTTTCATCATACCTGAAAGATTTGCCGACTAATCTTTTTGTTTAATTATATAGTAAGTCGCCGAAAAAAAGGTTAGGAAAAATTTCTTTTTTTGATAATTTTGTAATTTATTTAAAATATTGACACAAAAAGCTTTTTTCTGTATGTTCAAAACAAGATGAAATTTTTTGTAATCGAAACAACATACACAACCACCTCAACCACAGTTACCACAACTACTACAGGTGCAAGTATGCATTTGGATTACAGAAAAGAATAAGATTGCAGATTATAAGCTGATATAAACTGACCACTTATCTTTTCGGTAAGTGGTCTTTTTTTTATCAAAAGAGGATTATTATGGACTTACACGACTACAAAGATGTTGCAGAAAATTACGACCGCTACCTGGACGTAATGTATTCGCAGGAGCTGGACAGACACGAAAACTTTCAGGAGTTTTATCTTGAGCTTGCAAAAAAGTACGGCAGCGATGGCGTTGTTGATATTGCATGCGGAACAGGAGCTGTACTTCTCTATCTTGCAGAACACGGAATTATTGCCGACGGAACCGACATTTCCGAAGAGATGTGCAAGGTAGCCGGAGCAAAGGCAGACAAGCTTGGATTGGATCTTAACATTTATCCTGCAGACATGACAAAGTTTAATTCCGGCAGAAAATACTCGCTTGCGATTATTGCCCGAAGTGGCTTTATGCATCTGCCAGATACAAAAACTCAAAAGGCTGCTCTCTTGAATCTCCGCGACCAGCTTACCCCGGGCGGCATCCTCACGCTCAATACCTTTGACCCTTGGCCTCCAGTTCAGGCAGCTCAAATGAACACAAGTTCCGAAGATTACAGCTTCCGCCTTGAATATGTGAATGCAGACGGTAACCGTGAAAAAATCTATAACGCAATTTCCTATAATCCTTACACTCAGCAGATGTACGGCAACTGGAAGTTTGAAACGTACAACGATGCCGGCGAAATTATTGGTGAGCGCGTTCGTCCTCTTTTAATGCGGCAGACTTACCGAAGCGAAATGTTTTTGCTGGCTGACCTTTGCGGTTTCGAAGTTGTGGACATCTACCGCGGCTACAAAGGCGACAAGGAAAATTTGAATGATCCGTCATCAGCAGCAAAATACAGAAGCAACCTTATCTGGATTTTGAAAAAAAAATAGGAGATGAAATATGATTAAAGAGATAGGCAAAAATGAAATCCCTGAATGCGTAAGTGTGATTAGAAAAAGCTTCCGGACTGTTGCAGATGAGTTTGGTTTTACACAAGAAAATGCACCGCGCTTTACTGCATTTGCAACAACAGAAGAGTGGCTGGGCTATCAGCTTGAATATGAACACCGGTGGATGGCTGCTTATTTTGATGATGACGGAAAAATCCTTGGGTATTATTCAATTCAGTTTCTGGAAAACGACGAGTGCGAGCTGAACAATCTTTGTGTGTTGCCGGAGTTCAGGCATAAAAAGATTGGTGAGGCTTTGCTGGATGATGCGGTTGCGTGTGCGGTGAAGAAGGGGTGCAAGAAAATGAAGATGGGCATCGTGGAAGAAAATAAGGTTTTGCGCAGTTGGTATGAAAGTCACGGGTTTGTTCACACTAATACGATAAAATATGATTTCTTTCCATTCACCTGCGGGTATATGGAAAGGGATTTGATTTGAGACTTAGCTTCGTATTTAATTTGTTCGTCTGATTCCCCAGCAACGGATTTCATCAAGCTGTTCAGCGGACAAAGTACCTGCTTCGTACAGGCGCAGATATTCTTCATCAATGGAGCTGTCGAAAACAAGGAGGTCGTCTGTGTTGATTGTAACAGGAACTCCGTTTTCAACAAGGATTTTGATTGGGTGTTCAGCGTAGCTTTTTGCATAGCCTAATTTGATGTTGCTGGTAGGACAGACGTTCAGTGTGATTTTTCTGTCGGCTAAAAGTTTCATAACTCTTGGAGACTGGCTTGCATTTATTCCGTGATGGATTTCATCCAGGCCAAGAGTTTCAATTGCAGCTTCCATGTCTTCTGCAGAGCCTGTTTCTCCAACATGCATGCGTTTTAAAACTCCGTATTTTTCTGCAATTTTGTAAAGGGGGATGTAATCAGAAAAAGGTTTATAGCCTTCACCGCAGCAAACATCAATCGATTTGAAATATCCTGAACTAAAATATTCTTCGGCCATTGCCAGCTCCGGCTCTATATCTGCGTAGGATTGAAAAGCAAGCTCCGGTTCATAAACTGCATCCGGGCAATACTTTTTGTGAAGAGCATCATAATAATTGCAAAAGTTCTGCAGGCTACCGTAATCTTCAATATCAGTTATAGAAAAGCTTGGAGCAAAACGTGCAAGATGATTTCTGCCCGCCTCTGCAAAACAACCTTCCCGGCGAACATCTGTCTGATTGCTGTCGTGAGCCCGGCAATAATCCCTGATATTGTTTACGTACCAATCCTGCATGCCCAAAAGACCATCAAAAACAGCCGGCGGTTTTGCAAAAGTATGATTCATTTTTTCCGAAAGCCATTCCACCCTGCAACCACGACCAAGATGATTATGCACATCACTTTTCGGAATTGTAAGTAGAGTTTTTGTATCATGATTTTTAAGCGCGTTTATAAAGTCTTTCGAAAAATTATCTGGCATAGTGGCTCCTTAAAACTGAAGATTTTGTTTAATCTTATCTTCCATCTGTCTAATATATTTTATTCTGTTGATTGTATTCTTAACTTCGGTAAGACCTAGTTGTTGCTCGGCCTTGTCCTGACAGTCTCCAAGTGCTCTTTTGATATTGTATTCAAGCCATTCAATCCAGGTATAGGTAAGACCAAAAACACTTTTGTAATCTCTAAAGCCATTATCGTAAGCCTGAAAGTAACCTTGAAAAAAAGCCTTCTGTTTTTCTAAATCAAAATCACACAGCGTAATTCCTGCCCACTGAAGCGACAATTGAATTGCGCTCGAAACAGGGTTTCCGTAATCAAGACATTCAAGATCAATCACGACAGGCTCGTCGTTATCCCACATAACATTTTTAGGATCCATGTCTTCGTCGATGATGGTTGTGATGTTAGGGAGTGATTGGCGAGCTTTGTTTAATTCAGTTTGCGCGTATTCGAGAAGTGAGAGATTTTCTTTTAGAAGAGATTCGATGTCTTTGCATTCAGTAGCCTGTATAATATATTCATTCCAGTCAATTGCGCTGAGTTCTGGTGTGAAATCCTCCTTTACCGACAACTCAATCTCCCCAGTTTTAATCGCGTGAATTCTTCCCTGAATATTTCCCGCCTTCCAACATTGCTCCGGAGTGATATTGTTCCAATCCGTTATGCTTCCATTGTGCCAGTCAAAAATATAAAAGTAATTGCCCAAGAACTCTTGCATCTTTTTACCGTTAAACGTAAGAGCCGGAACAATCGGAATCCCCTCCCCTTCCAAAATTGCTTCAAGCCGTTCTGCCTTTTTGTAATTTTCCATTGCAACCGGGCGCTTCATAATTTCCGGATTCAAATGCTTTACGGCGTAAGTATGATTTTCCGTCTGTACCTTATACATTCTGTGCATAAAGCCACCAGAAACCGGTGTGATGGAAGCCGTAACTGTACCGAGTGAGAGAATTTCAAAAAGCTGTGAAATTAAGGTCGTGATTTCTGGTTGCATGAAGTTATTATAGCGTAAAACTTAAAGCTTTGTTGAGAAATTGATGTTTAGAGAAAAGTTATTTCCCTGAAGACCGGATGTAAAAAGATATGAAAGCGTATAAGAAATAATATCTATCCATGCATGAACGGCTATGGAATCTTTTAGACCACCCTTATCATAAATCCACTGAAGAAGAAAAGTTGTACCAGACTGAACTGCTGTAGTAAAAAGGATAGAAGACCAATCATAATCTGCAACAACCTGTTGAGGGATATGTACAGCAGGAAATACAACTGCATCAATAATTTTGGCTGGAACAATACCAAAAGAAACCTTCATTTCTTCATAACCTGTACCGCGGAACAAGGCTTCCTCACCTATTCCAGTCATTGTAAAGTTAAAACAAGATAAAGCAAGAACAGCAGCAGTACCCAATGCAATTGGAATCTTATAATTTCCCAAATATGATTCGCCAGTTTTGAATACGCTATTATCAAATCCACTTAAACAATTAAAACCAACCAAAACAGCACTATAAGCTGCAATTGGAATCCATACTGATTTTTTTGAAAGGACATTAGGATTAAAAGGAGCTGTAAAAGCATCCATAAAATTAAGGTCTTCGTATTTATTATAGATTCCGTCCTTAGCCATGGAACGGGCTTTTTCATAACCCTTATATTCAAGCCACATATTTGTTTTGAATCCAGAATTCATAAAAACCATTGAAATGCTTGGATTACCATAAAGTTCAGGATACTTATTCAGAAAAAGTCCCGTAGCCCAACTAGCCGTACTTATAGCTGAACCTTTTAGTGTGTATGAAGGATTTACAATTGCAGCAGGAATATTTAATAATATAGATTCAAGGCTTATATAATGCATCATTAAATCTTGCGGCAGAAAAAGCTGACTTGAATTTAACAGCATACTTCCAAAATATGGAACAAATCCCACCGCTGCAACTTGAGCGTGCGTGTATTCTTTTTCTATCAAAACTTTGTTTGTTAAATCATCTTGCTTTTCCTGTGCAAAAATCGATGACATTGTAATTACAGATATTAATAACAAACACAATACACTTTTTTTCATATGGCCGATCTCTTCTCAATTGTCATATTCTCATTTGTCTGCGGCAAGAAAATAAAATTGTATTTCACAGGATTTATAAATCCAAGCTTTTCTGCAAGCCGCATAGATCCTGTGTTTTCTATATCGCAGGCCCAAATTGGATGTAAGCCTCTTTTATCAATTTCTTCCAAGGTTCTGACGCAAACTGCAAATGCAAAGCCCTTACACCGTTTATCTTCATCAGTGATAATTCCAAGCTCT
>JAFZRP010000109.1 GCA_017619795.1 Treponema sp. | reverse complement strand
GGAAGGAAGTGTTTACGAGAAGTTTGAAGAGTCTATGATTCTTCCGCGTAATAAGCTTCCGAAAAAGTTTGACCGTTTTACAGGCGGTCAGGATTTTGGACTTCATATTGCAGCTGTAAAAGTTGGCTGGGTTGGAGAGACTGTTTATGTTGTCTCTGATTTTGGCGGCTTTAACATTACGACTAAAACTTCTGTTGAGCAGCAGCAGTTAAAGAACTGGTATGACGACTGCTTTGTTACTTACTGCGACCCTGCAGGTGGCGAGCGGATTCAGGAAGTACCAGGAGGCGTTAAAGCGAATAACTCTGTGGATGCAGGAATTGATTACATAATTGCAAAAATTGAACGCGGACAGTTTTTTGTTTGTAAGGACTGCACCGGCGTTCTTGGAGAGATTTGGGATTATTCGAGAGATGAGAATAATCAGATTGTAAAAGTAAATGACCACTACATGGATGCGATGCGTTATGCCATTTTTAGCGCAGCAAGCTCCGGTGTGGTAATGGCGTGAGGACATTCCGATAATTTATATGGGACTTTTTAGTAAGAAGAACCAGAAAGAAAAAAAGTTACGCAGCTTTTCTGAAATAAACAATGAGACTGTTGCAGATGATTTTTCTGTTCATGAAAAGAAAACCTGCACAGATCCTTATCTTCAACACGCGTGGGTATCGGTATGTATTGATATTCTGACAAGAAATGTGGCGCGTGCTGAATACGAAATTAAAAAGAACGGAAAAACAGAAAGTAACTCCAGGCTTTCAAAACTTTTTATGTATCCTAATAAAAGTATGTGCCGGTTTGATCTATGGAAACAGACCTGTGCCTGGTGGAGTTTAGACGGCGAAGCTTTCTGGTGGTTCGGAGAAAATTACTGCTGCGGTATTCCTGACGAGATTTACATTCTTAATCCAAGGAATATACAGCATGTTGTTGAAAACGGAAAAATTACCAAGTGGGTTTATACAGACGGAGCTACAGGTAAACCGTGCATTATTCTTCCCGATGAAATAATCCACTTTAAGGACTGGAATCCATGGAATGAGTACCGCGGAGTTAGTCCACTGGTAAGTTTGGGTCTTGAGGTCGAACAAGATTTGCTTGCTGCAAAACAGAATTCAGGACTTTTAAAAGAAGGTGGGGTTCCTAAGGGACTTTTAAAAACAGACCAGATTCTTACGGAGACAGAAGCTGAAATACTTGCTCGTACCTGGGACTCAAAATATGGCCACGGCATGAAAAACCGAGTGGCTGTTTTGGGTAAAGGTACTGAATATCAACCTCTCACATTTAGCCCTGATGTTCTTAAGCTTTACGATATGAAACAGTGGAATCTTTATACGCTTCTTGCGAAGTTCGGCATCCCACCGAGAGTTGCAAATATACAAGATTCCAAAAGTTCCCTGAGCGGCACTGACACAGACAGCCAGCACCGTGCGTTCTGGAACTTCACCCTTATTCCTCTTCTGCGAAATTATGAGCAGATTCTGGAGGTACAGTTTTTTCGCCGGTTTAATCTTCCTGAAACCGGTGAATTTAATTTGGCCAATATACCTGAGTTACAGGAATCTGAGGATGCCCAGAGTAACCGGGATATTGCAGAAATCAATGCCGGTCTTAAAACGATAAATGATGTTTTAAGGGAGAGAGGTTTGAAAGACAAGCCTTGGGGCAACAGCTGGTGGAAGCCCAATAATGTTACGGAAGTTGATTCTGACCAATCTAAAAGTAAATGGAGTCAAAATTTAAAATGAAAAAGTTTTTTCTTGCTACATCCAGTAACTTTGTAAAGGGCCTGGTTTATGAATGTGCAAAGCTGTACTTCCCTCACATCGAAGTGGTAGATGTGATGAATGATGAACACCTGATGTTTCACTTGGGTTACCCGGAAGACAATCTTCTTCTGATTGATAAGTTCTTCCTGGGTTTTTATCTGCATGACACAGTTGAAGGGATTAAAGGCTTGAACCAGAAACTGCGTTTTGTATTTTTTGAAACAGGTGACTGTAATGAGTACTTTGGGCTTAGAGTCTATAACCTTGGGGCTTCCGGTTATATTCCTGACATGAAGGATACAGAAACTTTGAAACAACACTTAAACAAAGTAATGAATGGTTTACCGACTTTTCCTGAAATTGTGAAGGATGATATTGAACGCGGAATGCACCTGGATGCTCGTTATTGTGGAGAACCTACAAAAAGTGAATTTAAGATTGCGGTCCTTCTTGCTCAGAATAAATCTGTAAAAGAAATTGCAAATGAAACTCATGTGGAAACCCATACAGTAAGCAATCACATTTACTGGCTCAAACGTAAAATCGGTGCAAGAACTTTAAATGATTACAAAGAGGTTTATGACCAGATGGTAAACAGAAATGTGGGAGGATGGAATGGTTGTAAAAGTTGATGGTATTGAAAACAAGGAATTTGGAAAAGACAAAAATCTTTTCTTAAAGTTCCTTAAGGAAAACACAAACTCAGGCAAAGTAGCTGCACAGGTTGAAGTTTACAAAGCGGTAGATGTTCAAAAGGATTCATTCCATTGGGTAATGAGTACCTTTGATACAGACCGCGACTTTGAGAAGGTAGATCCGTGCGGCTGGGATTTGAAGAACTATCTTTCAAATCCTGTTGTGCTCTGGAGTCACGATTACACAATTCCACCAATTGGAATTGCTCAGAATGTAAAAGCCGAACAGCAGCTTGAAGGCGACATCCTTTTTAATTCTAAAGAGTTTGATGAGTTTGGCTGGAGCATTGGAGAACGTGTTAAGGCCGGAGTGCTTCGTTGCGGCTCTGTGGGATTCCGTATTGAAGAGCTTGAGTTTTTAGAAGCTAAAGACCGCGAATGTGATTTGATTTACAGAAAGCAGGAGCTCTTAGAGTTTTCTATCTGCTCGGTCCCGGCAAATCCATTTGCAATTCATGTACCATCAAAAAAGCTGGAAATTGAACAGATTATTCAGGAAGATGACTGTTCTTTTTATGACAAATTAAGCAAGGGCCTTGCACGGGCTTAGGAGTGCAAAATAAACAGAGCTGTCTGCAATTGAGACCTGAAGACAGCCCTGCTATTCAAGATACACTTGGAGGTATAACTTGAACGAAGTAATTGTATCTTTGCAGCAGAAACTTAGCAATATGAAAAGCTTAGTTCCAACTGAAGCTGCAACACCGGAACAGATTTCAAAATACTTTAATGAGACAGAAGAACTCATTGACGGAATTTTGAAAATGGCAGACAGTCAGCAGACTGCCTCTACTACAGAGCTCGAAGGAATCAGAGAATCAGTTAAGGAGCTTCGTAACCTTCTTAAAAAGACTGATGCAGAAATGAAGCCTTTGACTTATCGTGATGTCTGCTACAACGTTGGTAAGGGCCTTGTTGCAGCCTGGAACAAGGATGCCGAAACTCTTGGAGCTTTGAAGTTCTGCCCGAATATCAGAGCTGAAAAATGGAACAATCCGAAAGACTTTAAGTGGGAAGCCGGCAAAGGCTTTGTACCACAGAAAGCAGTTTTTGGTGAGCCAATCGGAAATCTGGCAAACAACGACCAGTATCTTATCAATCCGATTTACGAAGAGACCATCATGCAGGAAGCCGCAAAGCAGTCTGTAATGATGAATCTTGTAACTCATCGCCCGATGAATGGACCATCAATCTTCATTCCGGAAAGAGACCGCGGCGGCATTGAATTGAAGTGGCTGACTTCATACGGACAGAAAATCGACGCTACAAAATCAAACATGCCGACAAGAACGGAGCTCAAAGCTTACACACTTGCAGGCTATGTTCCATTCTTTGACGAGTTTGGAGAAGATGTTTTTGTAGACCTGGGAAAGATGTTCCTGGAAGACTTTACCGAAGCTTACGGCCAGGAGTTTGACCGCCAGTGTTTGATTGCTGATGATGACCCATTCACAGGAGCCATCAATATGTCACAGGCCGAAGTCTGCCGCATTCAAGGAACGGATGAAACTCATCTTACATACCTTGATTTCAGAAATGCTGAATTGCAGGTTGAGCCGGAAGAAAGAAAATATTGCAAATGGTTCTTGAACGAAACAGTTCTCAACTACATTGCAAACATTCAGGACGATAATCATAACCCAATCTGGAGAAAGCCAGGCGACGGAATGCCAGGAAGAATCGACGGATACGATGTTGTAGAAAGCCGCCTGATGCCACAGCTTGCCGACCTCGAAGCCGACAGTGTGATTGCCATCTTTATGAATCCAAAAAGAATCATCCACGGCAACCGCAAGGGAATCGAAATCAAGCGCTTTGATGAAACAACAGAAGGCTTGGAATACGGCGAACTCTTTATGCGCTTCAGAAAGCGTGACGGCTTCCTCGTTACACGACCTAAGAAGAATATGGTTCTCCTTAAGACCGCAGAAGAATAAGTTACACTAGACAGCGTGACTTATACATCACTATTCCAAAAGCCAATTGTAATATTGGCCTTTGGAAAGCGGGGCCGAAAAACTAAGAACCGAAGTGAAGGCAAATGCAAGGCTTGCGCAGCAACCCGACAGGGCTTGGCCTTGTATTTGACTGAACGAAGGTTATACTTTCCTGAGCCCTGCTTTTCCGAGTGCGAGGACACATGCATCCATTCCCATTTGAAGAACTCCAGAAGATACTAGAACTTAAAGATACAGAACTTGAAATAGACGAATTACTTTTTAAGTCTACAATTTCATACGTTGAAAAGCTTTTAGACTTTCCGCTTGAAGATCATAATTACAATGAATTACAGACAGTAAAAGATTTAAAAGTGTTCACAAAATATGACAACATAACAGAAATGGTGAACATTACAGATATGAACACCAAAGAAAGAGTTCCTAACTGCATAATAGACGGAAGAACAATATTCCTACTCTCAACAGAATATGAAGGCCACGTTTTATTCTTGAATTACAACGCAGGCTTTACTTCTGAAACAATGCCAGCTGAGTTGAAAGAAGCAATCATTAAATTGTTTCTTCTTAAAAAGAAAGAGTTTATAAAGCAGGCAAATCACGAAGACGATTACTCCTTTGAAATACCTAAAGACATTCAAAATACCTTAGACAGCTATAGGAGAAAGAACTACTGATGAGCGACTTTGAAAAGATGTACGAAAGACTTGAAGAATTGCTCCTTAAAAAGTTTCCTGAATATATAGAAAAATGGAAAAAGGAAAATTTCGAGTTTGAGAGATTTGAGCTTAAAACCTTTACAAACATCTGTATTAATCCCGGCACAGATAAGGTTCCCTATTTTGCAATGACCTTTAGTGAAGCAGAACAGGCTAAAAAAGACAGGATAATTAACAACATTAACTATAAATTCAACTTTGAGTTTTTCTATGAAAAAGATGGAATACCGGATTTTGAAAAAACACTGATTTATCAACAAATTATTGTAGAAATGCTTTCAGAGGATGACTTTGAATACTGGCAGAATATTGAAATAACAAAGCTAACATCAAAGAAATTTGACTTGGTGATTCATGTGGAATGGTAAAAAGATATTATAGAAAACTCTTAAATAAATGACCTTTATATGCTATACTATTCTTAAGTATTTGGGGTCGGGAGATTTTTTAATGACTATAGCAAAGCCTGAAAATCAAAATATAGAATTTAAATCAACATGGAGAGATGAATACCTTAAATGGATTTGTGCGTTTGCAAATACAGAAGGCGGCATTCTTTATATTGGCGTTGAAGATACTGGAAAGGTCATTGGTGTAAAGGATTCTCATAAGCTTTCTGAGGATATCCCGAATAAAATTAAGGATACAATGGGACTTATCTGTGATATTAAGATTTTGCATGACGGCTCTTTAGATTATTTCCAAATTAAGATTGAAAAATATCCGTTCCCTGTAAGCTATCACGGAAAATACTACAAGCGTTCTGGTTCAACAATGCAGGAAATGAGCGGTATTGAGCTTGATAGAATGATTCTTAGAGTTCAAGGTCGTACATGGGATTCAGTTCCTGTTCCTCATGTTAATGTTGATGATTTAGAAAATGATGCCTTCCGCCTGTTTAGAAAAAAAGCATTAGATTCTGGACGTTTGGATAAAGATTCTCTTGATGTAACAAATGAAAATCTTCTTCATAATCTTCACGTAACTGAAGGTGAATATCTTACCAGAGCTGCAATTTTAGCGTTTCATCCCGATCCTGAAAAATGGGTAACAGGTGCTTATATTAAGGTTGCATATTTTGAAAATGAAGCTGATATTTTATATCAGGATGAAATTCACGGACCACTTCTCTTACAGGTAGAAAAGACAATGGAGCTTATTTATACAAAGTATATGAAGGCTCTTGTTTCTTATGACGGCATTTACAGAAAGGAAACCTTCTTTTTCCCGAAGGATGCATTCCGTGAGCTGCTTTTAAATTCAGTTATTCATAAGGATTATCTTTCTACAACTCCAATACAGATTCGCATTTATAAGGATAAAATAAGATTATGGAATGACGGAAAGCTTCCAGAAGGTGTGACTGTTGATTCACTTTACAAAGAGCATATTTCTAAGCCTTGCAATCCAAATCTTGCTAATGTTTTCTTTAAGTGCGGTATGATTGAATCCTGGGCAAGAGGCTTTGAAAAGATTACAGCCTTTTGTGAAGAGCTAAATGCAAAGCTTCCTGAAATTGATTTGTCTCTGGGTGGCGTAACTGCACGCTGCTTTGCTTCGGATGCTTATCTTAAGCTTATGAAGGAACATGAAGAGACTCTACAAAATGCCCCTTTAAATGTCCCTTTAAATGTCCCTTTAAATGTCCCTTTAAATGTCCCTTTAAGTGAAAGAGAAGAAAAAATCTTGAAATTGATATCAAGTGATGCAAATATTACTGTTACAGAAATTGCAAATAAGCTTAATGTAAACGAAAAAACAATCAAGCGTGATATAACAGCCTTAAAAGAAAAAAATATTCTTGAACGTGAAGGTTCAAAAAAGTCAGGTGTCTGGGTTTTAAAATGAAAAGTAAAGAAGAAGCTACTTTAGCAGAAGAGTTTTATAACCCAAGCTTATCGGAATACTATAAAGATCTCTATGATGAATTATTAAAAAGACTTTCTAAATCCTTATATATAAATAGAGTTGAAATTATTAAGAAGGAGCTTGATAACCTAAAAAAATTAGATGTAACGCATGATTTAGAATTTCTAAAATATCAGGCCAGCTTAAATGTTTTAATTGATCTTTCTCAACAAGGCTGGGTTTTCAATATATATGATTCAAAGCTTTATCTAAAAATGGAAAATGATAACATAGATAATAAAGCTAAAATGCGTTATCGATTAAGTGCTGAAAGAAATGCGCAATTTAAACAAAAAAGTATTGCAGAATTTATAAAACGATTAGAAGCCCCACATGAATATAAAGGAGAAATGCTTTCAATAAAAAACTTAATTGGTGATAAGGAGCATTTAATAAAATCTATAAGAAATAATGATATTATTTGTTCTCCCTATGTTCAATTGGTAAAAGAAGAAAAGGATGAGTTTACAGGCTTTAAGCTTTCAGAGATATGGAGATATTTTAGATATACCTGGGCAATTCCATATAAAACTATGCCTGGAAGAAATTTGTTTTATTTAGTTAGAGATTCTAATCAACCATATCATCCAGTAATTGGAATATTTGCATTAGGCAATTCGGTTTTAAATTTAACTGTTAGAGATGATGATATAGGCTGGACTTATAATTCTATAAAAAAGGAATTACAAATAAAAACAGAAGATTTTATTTGTGATCAAATTGTTTCCGGAACAGAAGGAAAAACGATTACAACTAAGGTTAGTAAAATAATAGAGACTGAGAAGGATTATCAAAAAAGAAAAAAGGAATTTGCTAACAAATTTTATCCTTTGTTATGCAAGACTATAACAAATGCTATTAAGGATATTTATCAAGAGGACATTACTTTTATTGATACTGAGAATCCAACAAAGAAGCAAATTGAAAAGCTTTTAGAATTAAAAGAGAAATATAGAAATCTATCTATCAATAATAAAAATAATGAAAAAAATCCTGACTGGACACAGGAGGCAAAAACTAATCTTTTTAAAAGAAAAAGATGTGCTGAATTAGCCAAGTTATTAAAAGCAAAGGCAACACTTAATGAAACAA
The DNA here is from genome assembly GCA_017619795.1 of Treponema sp. Taxonomy (GTDB): domain Bacteria; phylum Spirochaetota; class Spirochaetia; order Treponematales; family Treponemataceae; genus Treponema_D. The sequence goes on along the minus strand of JAFZRP010000109.1, from coordinate 13,127 downwards.
AAGGTAAAAACAAGCTTGAAAGTCTAGAGAATCTAATTAATTCAAAGGATGGAAAACAAACCTTTAGCACTGCATTAATTGCTAATAGAAAAATTAAAATTGGCTCGAATATGATGGATATTATTGTATGCGGTGCGATACCTCCATACAACGAATTACTAGGAGGAAAGCTAACAAGTATTGTTGCTTGTAGTCCTCAGGTTATACGAGATTATACTAAGCATTATTGTAAGCAAATAAGTGAAATAGCTTCTAGAATGAAGGGAAAAAAAGTTATTCGCGACAGTCAATTAGTTTATCTAGGGACTACAAGCCTATACTCAATTGGAAGTAGTCAATATAATAGAATAAAAGTACCAATGAGTTCTGGCTTTTGCTTAAAATATCGAGAAATGGGAATTACAGAGGGGTTTGGTACTGTTTTTTTCTCTAAGGAAACGACAGAGACTTTTTCAAAGATTCTAACTACTATTGACGGCGGAAAAAGAATAAATCATGTTTTCGGAGAAGGAACAAGTCCAAGATTTAGAATGATTAGTCGGGGATTGGGTGCGATAGGTATACAAGCTACTTCATTTTTAAAGCATTATTCTCCAAGAATTGTTTATTCAATGGATTTAGCAAAGAATACCAAAGAGTATTTGATGGGCTATGATAAAAAAGTTGATTATGGCTTTAATTTAAACGATGAAGTTGAGGTTATGCAGCTAACACAGGAAATGATTGATTTCTGGAAACACAGATGGTTAGAAAAAAGACTTACCACAGTAGATATCATCAAAAGATTAGAGGATTTTGATTTACAAAAGGTATTATTATCTAATTATTTATGAAATAAGGAGTAGATAAATGGCAAACCTGGATTTTATAAAAAAATTATATAATGGCAAAAATTGTTATTCAGATCACATGACTGAAGATGAGAGAAATATTCTTAAAATAGAGTCTAATGTGGAAGCTATTGTTAGGGATTTGCTTGAGAGAAATAAGATTGTTTTTTTAACAGGCAATCCAGGTGATGGAAAAACATATATTATTAGAAATCTTGATAGTATTATAAAAGAGAATAAAATTTTTACTGAAACTGACCTTAATAATGTAAAAAACTTTAGGGAAACTGCCGACGCCATTGTCTCATTATATAAACAAAATAAACCTGGAATTATTGCTGTTAATGAATATCCTTTTATTCAATTATGTAAAGAAATTAAAAATATTGATTCAGCTATTGCAGATGAAATTTTTGAAAATAAAAAAATGATTATAACCTATAACATTTCAAAAACAATCTCTGGAAAAACAGTTGTTATAGATTTAAATGAAAGAAATATTCTTTCACCTGAAAGAGGATTAATTCCCGAGTTGTATGAAAAGTTTATAAAGCTTCTTACTGAGGACAATAGTAATGAAAAAATAATTCAATATAATTTAAAGGCTTGTACAAATGAAAGTGTAAAACGACAAATATTAGAAATATTAGAGCTTGCGGCTGCTAATAGTGAACATTTTGCAATTAGAGATATTCTTGGAACCTTTGCATTTATGTTTACGGCAGGACTTTCTGAAAAGTATTTAGATATGCCTTATTATTCAGCATTATTTGAAGGAACAAATGACTTATTAAAAACAATACAGGCTTTTGATCCTATTCATTTATCTTCTCCAGAGCTTGATGAACGACTATGGAATGGTGAAATTACAGGAGGATGGTTAATTTCCCGTCCTGATAAATGGCCTAACTCAAAGGAATTTGACGAGGATATTGAAGGTGCTATTGAATGCTTTAAAAATATTAAAAGAAAATTCTTTTTTGAAAATGATCAAGGTTATCAATTATTAAATACACAACCAAATGAAATAAAGAAAATCTCAGAAACCTTTATTAGCTTTGAAAATAATAACAAAAAAATAAAAGAAAAAATAATACGTTCAATAAATAAGCTTTTTAATCCTAATTCAAATGATAAAAAGCAATTACTTATTTGGACGACTCATAAGTATGATGTTAGCTTAGAGACTTCGGCTGCGGTCTCAAGTAGATATATAGATTCAAGTGATTTAGAAATCCTAATGCCTAGACCTTCAGATTGGTTACAAAATATGGAATATATTCCAAATCATATAATTTTAAAGCCAAGGAATAGTGATAAACCTGTTTTGTATATGGACATAGATTTTCTACAAACTTTAAATGAAATTGAAAATGGTTATCCAGTTGAGTTATTATCCTCAAAATATGAGCTGGCTGCTTCGAAATTTTTACAGGAACTAAATAATTATAATTTAGCAGATGAAAATGAAGATGGTGAAATAATTATTGCTAGTCGCAGAAAAAGCTACAGACAAACTGTTTGTATCCAAAATAATAAATACAACTTTGAGGAGGAATAAATTATGCCAAATGATACCTTATCACGAATTGGAGATTCAATCTTTAAAGAAGAATTAGGTTTTATTCCAACTTCAAACTCTACAAAGCCACCACACATAGCAAATGGATTATTTAGAATGTGCTGTGATGAATATAGTGATATTCATGATATCAATTCATGGGTAGTAAGTGAAGATAAAAAAAATGCAATTTCTACAGAAGTCTTAGCTGATGATTATCAAGATATTTTTTCAAATGGTAAGAATGAAAATATTAATAATATAAAAAATCTACGATTTTTGCTTAGTGAACTTTTTAATCAAGATAATACTACTTATGCTTCAGATGAATTTTCTGTTTTCACTATTTCATCACATTGGTTAATTAACAGTTCTGTTTCTCCAGAAGCAAGAATTGGAGATTTTCTTTATAAGGTATTAATAAAGAAAATAAATGGTAAACAATCCCCAATAATAGAGCTATTAAAATCTACTCTAGCAAAGGATAATGATGACTTAACTAAGCTACTTAAGCCAATTATTACATATCCATCAGATCAGGCAAAACGTAAAACCGGTGTAAATTCCTTAATAACTGATAATGAAATTGAATGGAATGATGCAAAACAGATAATTAGAGATGGTTTTGACAAATTAGCAGCAAATATTGTTTTACGTAAAGAAGAAAATAATTCATTACTTATTTTAGAAAGAATTGTAAATTTTTCTTTATTTGCGACCTTTTTTTATTTGATTTCATGTAATTATTATCTTCATAATGGAAAGTTACCTCCATTACTTATAGACTCTGGTGTTGAATTGGAATCTATTAAGAAAGCAAGTGAACAAACATATATAATGGCAAAAAAGTCTATTGAGGATTATGTTGTTAATGTTTCTGAGAAAATTATTAAAGTAGAATTAACAGCTGATACAGAGAAAGCCTGTTTAGACTGGATTAATGATATGGTTATTGATAAGGATACAGATGATTCAAAACGTAAGGCTATTATTTCCTATTTTAATAATTTTTTGCTTGAAGAAAAATCTCCAAAAAGAGCTTTAGCAAGAAGCTTGCAGATTGCTTTATATACCCTATTATACAGTAATAATACACCTTCCGATTTCTGCCGTGTTTTGGGAGTTAGAGGTGGATTGATAGGTCCAAGAGGAAATAGAGCAACAAGAAAGCGTTATTTAATAAATGCTTTTACTTTAGAAAATATTACATTAAGTGTTTTAACTGAAGATGATTTTAAATATGGTATTGAATTAAAGGATTTGAGCAGACGATTATCTGATGTCTATAATATCTTATTAGGAGCAGATTCTGATTATGAATATAAAATTCTTGAAGAAAACAACATTGTTCAATCAACACCAGGAGATCTTCGTGGTGATTTGAGCTTAAATGCTCAAAATTTAGCAGCTATTTATATCTCAATAGGTTTAGGAAAGCAATATGCAGATGGAGTAACTCTTATTGGAGGTGAATTATAATGAAAAATTTTTTGCTAACAACTGTAATTACCAAAATAATAAATAAATATATAACATCAGAGGATTATGGAGTTTCTCTCTTAAATATTCCTGAATTTGATTATTCTGAGTTTTCCAAAAAGGTTTCAACAAAAAAGAAAATAGAGCTTTTTTTCTTAGGCTTTGATAAAGCAAAGGAAAAAGAAATTAGTGAAAGTATTGTTCAATCATCAACATTAAGCTTTAATTTTTCAATTGAGGAAGCTGAAAAATCAAGAAATAGCGGCGATGAAAATATTTTTAGAATATTAATTATTCAAAGATCTGAATTAGAAAAGCTATCCTCGTTGAAATGGATTCCTAAAATTTCATTGGAAGATGTTTATATTGAAAGTTGTGATTATATTAAACAAAATATAAATGCTTCAAATTCTGTATTAACAGCATTAATTCAGGCATTACGTTCTAAACAAATACGTAATATTCTTAATTTTGAAAGAGTATTAGATTATTTCAATACATTACTTGAAGCTTCAAATGAAGAATTACCTCAAACAATTCGTTCAAATTATTATAAATTAGGACTTTGTTCAGATGCTAAATTTGATGAAGGAAATCCCTCTAAGGATGATTTTATAAATAAAATAAAAAGAAATCATAATATTGTTGAAACTATCTCTAACCTGGAGCAGAAGCAGCGACAAGGAATTACAAATTATTATTCAAAACAGGATGTTGATAAAAATGTTCCTGAATACATTCTGAAATATTACAATGATAAGAATATAGAATATTTAGCAAAATTAGATATAGACAAGGTAGAAGAATGTTTAAAGGCTGCAAAACAAGTAAATGGCAAACCTCCAAAGCCTCCAAAAGCTAAGCAGCCAGTATTAACACCTACCGCTGCTGCAGCACAAATAATATTTGATGATGACACAGAAGCAGTTGAGGATGTATTAAATCAAATTGCAACAATTATTGATGATAAACCAAGTTCTACAAAGCCTGAATTAGTTGAAATTGATTTAGATGATACAAAGATTAAATTTAAGACTACACCAGTAACTGAAAAATTTACCGAAGATGAAGCAGTAATTTCTGATAATAATTTCGGTGGAGTAATAAAAGCCGATGTTCAGGCACCAGATGAAGCAATTCGAGATTCAGATAAATATGAATATAATCCATTACAGCAAGGTTATCTTGATGCTGTATTTGATAATTTAGCAACCTTATCAACAATGATTACTAATGGTGAGGAAATAACTATTTCAAAGCGCTTATCTGATTTCTTAGCTGCAAGAAAAGAAATACTTCCATATAAAAAACGCTTGCAAGATGCTCCAATGCTTCAAGTAATTGCTCAACACCAAAAATTCTCTAATTACATTTCTTACTATGAAAAATTATTACAAGCAATTGACGAGGATTTTAAGAAGATTTGGCATTATGCCCCAACTAAAGCAAAAGAAATTATTAATATTATTATTTCACTTGATTATCTTTTTATTTTAGGAGATACGAGAAGTTATGCAATTCCTACACCTTTGAATCCTCTCTATCTATGGAAATATGTAGAATTGGCAAAGGAAATCCTTTCTAGTAAAGGTGTATCTGCAATTGATGATGAATCTGCTCTTGATGAAAATGATAAAAACTTTATCGTACGCAAGGCAGAGGATATACCAGATCCTTTAACAGTTGCATTATTACCGGCTACAATTAATAAGGAACCTGCTTTTCTTCCTCTAGCAGGCAGACTTGGTTCATTACCAATTTATTCAAATACTCCACAAATAAATCAAAGTGAAAGTGGACTCGAAACTCTTAGTAAAAGTATAATCAGATATTTATGCTTATACCCTCATGCTGGTATGATGCTCAAATTATGTGTAATAGATCCTCCTTCAGTAGAAGTAATAGTTTCTATGCTTAAAAATTTAAGCAATTCTAAAGAATTTAATATACTAGGAATTGAAATAACAATTTATAGAACAAAAGAGGTTCCTCTTGATTGGATTGAGATTGATGATGATTCCTTGAATGATGGAATGTTGGGAAAGGTAAAGGGAAAGCACGATTTAAACTTTAAGTTCCATATAATAAACAAAAAATATTCATATAATGATATCCTTGACAAAATTAATCAAATGCAGCATCTATGTATTATTTTTGATCCAAATGAGGTTAAGGTTGATACTGCGCAAAATGAAAAAAATATCCATATACATCCATTATGCATACCCAAAATTTACAAGTATGATCCTTTAGAAAACACAGTTTCTATTAGACCTTCTAATGAAGGTGGAATATTCTCAGTTTATTCAAAAATAATTGAAAAATTAAATGAGCATCCTTCATCATTTAGTCACACAAGTGTATTCTTTAATACTCCATTAAAGAAGGATACTTATGACAAATTTTTACAATATGCTGATTGGTTAATTATTTTGGATCAAAGCTTAAAAACCTGGGATGTTTCCCTTAGTGCAGCCTCCGAAAAATTATTTTATCAGGAAAATGATTACCGTTCTGTTGGAATATACTCCAGAAATTGTAAAAAATTTGTCTTGGGATATAATACTTTAATTGCCTCAATGGGTAATTTTGTACCAAATGAGAAAGGTACAAAAAATATCATTGAATCTATTCGAAGCGTAAATAATGATGGTCTATTAAGTATTGTATCTCACACAAGTAATAGAATTTTTGATACTAAACATGGTCAAGGAAGTCTTGGACTTGCACTAGCTGCACAGCATTTTAAGAGAAATGATGAGCATTCATTTATGGTTGGTTTAGATACACAGTTAGCTAAAGAATGGTTGGCTGATAGAGAAGATGGAAAGCTTCCTGACCTTATAAAAGTAAAGCTTACTGATTCAAATGAAGCTCAAATAGATCTCATAGAAGTAAAGACTTATTCCAACAATGAGCAATCTTTCAAAATACTAGATGACTCAAAGATTGAAGGACATGCTGTGGAACAGGTTTCAATACTTGAAAATCTTATTAAAGAAATGTTCTGTGGTACAGAAGAGAAAATTACAACAGTATCAAGAAAAGAAATACTTAGAGAACAAATATTTGAAACCTTATTCCAATCAAATATTGCCCCTCGTGATAAAAGAAATTATACAGAGCTATTAAATTCTCTTTTCGCAGGGGAATTTAAAGTTACGATTAAAAAGAATATTGCATTTGTCGATTTTGAAAATAGAGAATCATTTACAAAAAAGTATTCTGGTACAAAAGAATATGAAGGCTCTAAATATTTCTTAACAAAAATTGGAAGTGATGAAATTCAAGCTTTATTATCAGGTAAAGAAGTTAATGATAATGAAATTACGGTGGAAAATAATGAAAAATTAGTTACTGAAACTGAAAATAATTGTATAGCTGAAGCTACACCTGAGAATGAAGCTTATTACTCAACTGTTGCTACAACTGATAAAATTGAAAAAGCAATAGAAAAATCTGGGACAAAGATATGTGTAGATAACTTAAATATAGCTGTCGATACAATGGAGCTTGAAAAAAAATGTCAAAAGCTAAATAAAGTCTTTAGAGATTATGACATAAAAGCACAGCCATTAGATATTTCAATGGTACAAGAAGCTGCTAGATTTACTCGCTTTAAGGTTGAATTAAAGTCTGGAGAAACAATAAAAAATCTCGAAAAGCGGAGACAAGATATTGCTATTCAGCTAGAAGCAAATGGGGAAATTCTTATTAATCATATAAAGGGAACTAAATTTATTTCTGTTGATGTTCCTTTTGCCGATTCTGCTAAAGCAATAAATTTAATGGATTATTTGCATTTATTAAATGCTCCAGAATGCAAAGGGGCTTTAAGCTTTGTTGCCGGTCAAAAGCCTGATGGAAATTTTAAATTTTTTGATTTAGCAACAGCACCTCATTTATTGGTTTCTGGTACTACTGGTTCAGGAAAAACAATCTTCTTATATTCAATTATTGAAAGCTTGTTATACAAATATCCAATAGATAGCTTGGAATTCCTGATTATAGATCCAAAGAGAACCGATTTTGTCTTCTTTGAAGATTTACCCAATTTGTATGGAGGGCATGTCGTAACTGATGCAGAAGAGGCATTAGCTATGCTTCAAAGAATCAATGAGGTTGATAAGGAAGAACGAACTGATTTAATAACAAAATCAAGAAGTCGAGACATCGGTTCTTATAATGAAAAGAATCCAAATAAAAAGATGAAACGTCTTATTGTTATTATTGATGAGTATGCTGACTTAATACAAACAGCAGAAATGCAAGGAAATAGAAAGGAATTTGAAAAAAATCTTTCTATGCTTGCTCAAAAGGTTCGATCTCTCGGTATACATCTGATCATTGCAACCCAAAGACCTAGTGCAAATATTGTAACAGGAGTTTTAAAGGCAAATATACCTTGTCGAGTTTCATTTAGATTACCTTCACACACTGACTCACAAACGATCTTAGATATGCCAGGAGCTGAGAACCTTTTAGGTAAAGGAGATATGCTGATGGTTACTGAAAGTGATGTTGAACGACTTCAAGGCTTGTTTATAACTGAAGAGCAATTAGAGGAATCTATCAAAAATTTAATACAAAAATAAAATGGACATTAATAATATTACTCTCATTGAAGGTGTTTTTGTAAAAGAATTAAAAAATCGTTTTCTTTGTGAAGTTATGATTAATGGCAAGAGTATAGAATGTTATGTACCATCCTCTTGTCATTTATCTAATTTTATTGATATTTTAAATTGTCCTGTACTGTTAAATAAAAATCCTGAAAAATCTCGTACAGCATATTCTTTATTTGCATTTAAGTTTCAGGAAAAATATGTTTTATTAAATACATCAATAGCAAATAAAATAATATTTGAAAAACTTTCATCAAGAATGTTTAATTTTTTGGGTAAAAGAAAAAAGCCATTCAAGGAATATAAATATCAAGGCTATAAAAGCGATATTTTTATTGAAGATACAAATTCTTTCATAGAAATTAAAAGCTTATTATCATTAGACAAAATTGGATTATTTCCAACTGTATATTCAGAAAGAACTATAAATCAGCTTAAAAGCTTTCATGAATTTTTAAAGAATGGATTTAAGATCAATTTTTTTATTGTTTCTCTTAATCCATATATAAAGAAGATTCAGATTAATAGAAATACAGATTTTTATTTATTATTTAAAGATTGTATAAGTTTAGGAATGAAAGTATATGGATTCAAAATTGATTTTAATAATTCTATATCAATAAAAAGAATTGCATGTAAAATATAAAAATCTTTTGTTTGTAAAATGCGATAAATAATAGGTACTTTGCAATTATAGTCTGGTGATATACTTTTTGTAAGAGATATTTCTTTCAATATTTATAACTGTCTAAACTTTTTATGGAAAAATTGTCTTTTCGGGTGTAAGATAATCATATATTAAAAAGATGTAGAAATGTTTTATCTAATCGGAACCATAAACAAAGTTGAATATTCTCTAAGCTATACCAAAGGAAAGCTTTCAGGAGATCCAGAAGCCATTCAAAAAGCTCAGGAAGAAAACTTAAAGGACCATGGAAACTTGGGACTGTTGCCAGAAGAAGTTTTATCTAATTATCTTGATAATGAACTTGCAGCATATAACCTTATTAAAAATTATGTTTTTGATGAAATAACAAGAAGCAATAAAGATTGGAAAATAAATAAAAAAGGTGTCTATTAATAAGTTTCAAATTCTTCAGTTTACAACCAGCAATAATTCTCTTAAAAACTCAAAACATTATCTACACTTTTCAAAACCTTAGTGGTGCTACAATTTTTGTATGAAGATACAAGGCAGAGACTGCACACTGACGGTATTAAAAGACAATGAATTTATTCCATTACCATACAGCGAGGAAACTGTAAGATTAACGTCCAAAGACTATAAGCTGCCATCTTGCATAGGCAGAAGAAACAGAGAGATTTGTATAGAAACAGGAAAGATGATTCAGGGGTGTTTTGTTACACGGCTTGAATACCTGTGTGCAAAAGCTTTGTTTCTTCTGCTGTTTTATAATGAGCAGACTTTTGATTTATATGCAGACCGTATCTTTGAAAAAATTATTTATAAAAATGCAGTGATTAAAAGCTTTGAGCTTCGCGGTGATAATAATGAAGCTTTTAAAATGCGGCTTGATTTAGGAAGCTCAGAAGATTCTTATACAGACAGCTGGCCGGTAAACATTCCTTCTTTGAGTTGGACCAGATGCCGGACTTATTATTTTGACGGGCACAAAGTAACTGCTGATTTGAAAGTGCTGCCGCTTGTTTACCGATTTGAACTTACCGGAGAATTTAAAGAAACAAGTTCTTATAAAATCAAACTGTACTTTCCTTTGAGTGATGAACAGTACCCTTTGAAAAATAAAATTGAAAAAGTAACATTAGTCATGGATATAAAGGACGGAGTTAGTGTTGATTTATATGACCTTGAACCTGATGGCGAAATGGTTGATATAAACTGTGCAGACACTGTGTTATGTAATCAAAGCTTTAATATTACAGGTCCTGTTGTTTTTAATGTAAGAAACGAAAAAGAATACCTGCAGATTGTTTTATAGAATCTCTTAAAAAAACAAAACATTATCTACACTTTACAAAACCACTTAGGGCTTAAACTTTTACTATGAAGTTTTATGAAGTTCCGCCAGAGGTTGAGAACGCAATCAGAAATACAGAAAGACGTCCCTTTGTAAGAATTGTTTTTGAACTTGAAGGCGGTGATGTTTATATCCGTGATTCTGACATCCTTGAATGTGTTATGACTTCTTATAAAAGTGAAGACGGCGGAATTATAAATCTTGGTGAGCTTCTACTTGATAATTCTCACAATGATTTTGATTTAGAAAATAATGACGAGCTTGTACCGGGGCTTGGAGTTCAGATCTGGTATTGTTTTGGCGAGAGAAGTAATACTTTCTTTCGCTTTCATATGTTTGTGGATGCAGACGGCTTTCAGATTCAGGAGACCGGATATTCTAATAAAACCTGCAAAGTAAAGCTTATTGACCTTTCTAAAAAACTTGATGATACAAAGTTGCAGAGAAACTGGACTGATGCTCAAGTGGTTGTACACTCGGTTGTTTGTGACAGAACGCATCCGGAAAATTCTTTAGTTCATATTATTGCGGCTCGCGGTGGGATTGGTGCCAACGAGATAAACTGCGGAACTCTTAATTTTGATATACCTTATGTTGTTGTTGCCGGCTCTGCCTGGAAGGAGCTTTGTTCTTTAGCTAAGGCTTATAACGCTATTGTGGAATGTGGTAAGGATTTGACCTTAAGCTTTATTGAAAGTCCTTATGATTTACAGAATGAGTACAGCGAAGAAATCTGCTTTAGTCTTAATGAAAATGAGATTACTCATTATCGCTTTTTTAATAACCGCGATAAGTATGCAAATAATGTAAGGCTTAAATATACACGTTATGTTCAGACGGAACGCCAGGAGCTCTGGTCTTATTCGGATGCGCCTGTGTGGTATGACGAGGATATGCAGCCATATTATCCTTTTACAGATGATTCAAGAAAGATTATTTCTGACAATGATTACCAGGCTATTTACACTGCAAAGAATGATGAAGGAAAAACACGCAACGTTGTTTATGCAGATTCGATAGACAGCGAGCAGGACTTCTTAGAGGCTATGGAAGTTACCGGAGAGGATAAACCAGTTGTTATTCAATACGATACGACTACTTACCGTGACCGCGCAATTATACAGCTGGGCCGTGATGGAAATCTTATTGGAATTCGTAAAGCTTCTATCACAGCTCGTGCAATTATAAGTGAAACTAACTACAGCGTTTTTGTAAAAGATGATAACGAGATTTCAGCACACGGACAGATTGTAAGAAATGTGACTTCTAAATATTTGAGTGATGATTTATTTGAAAGTGAGCCTTTCTGCCAGAGACGTGCAAAAGATCTTCTTAATGAATGTGTGAACTGTAAAGGCGCTTATTACCTTACAACTTATATTCCTCTTATTCATGCTCGTGTTGGTGCTTTTATGGAAATAAGGCTGAACGGACAAAACGGATTTAGGAAAGTAAGAATTGATGAACTTACTTTCAGGTATAAAAAAGAAGAGGCTTTCTCTTCTGAGATTTGGGTTACTCGTGTTTAGGGAGGTACACAATTAACGATAGCGAAAAGTTGATTCAGGCGATGAATGGATTACAAGTTGAGCTTAGTGGCTTTAGGGCTGAGATGAAGGAATTTAAAAAGACTGTTGAGAAGCGTATTGATTCTATTGATACAAAACAAACTCAATGCCAGATGAATCCTGCGACCTGCTCTAATGCGAGGCGGCTCGAAGAACACCTGAAAAATGATGCGGGAAAACAGGGAAAGATTACTGCGATTATTGCCTGCATTATTTCGTGTTTTAATTTTGCAGTGATGATTATTAAGGAGTTTGCAAATGGACAATAACAATTTAAGAATGAGGCTTATGCTGGAAGCTGAAAAAGAAATTGTAGAAGGACTTAGCGAAGCTGAACGCTACCGCTACTTTCTTGGACGGATGCAGTTTCTTCGTTACGAAAGCGGAAAAGAAAATCTTATAAGCTCGGACTGTTCAGGCTCGGTTTGTCTTGCCTTGCTGCTTGCAACCGGCTGTGCAATTCGTGTTACTGCAGATGCCTTATTCAAAAAATATTTTACAAAAAGAAATCCGGACAAGAATGATATACAGGCGGCTTTCTTTATGACGCTTTACGACAGAAAGCTTGGACCAAGGCTTTATAAGGAAAATGAAATCTGTCATGTAGCAGGAGTCTGCGGCCGTGATGTTGTGCTTAACTGCGTTGAACCTTATTCGGAACTCAGAAGCTTGAGTGATATGAAGCCCTGGTATCAGGCAAATGATTACCGAATTATCGTGCGTGGTTTGGATCGCCAGGCTCTGCAGAAAGCTAGTGATGACAATGTGGATTTGTTTGGAGCTGATTATCAGTTTGAACAAATCAGGAACGCAATTGACGGAGCTCGCGGATGATTGGATTTCGATTTCAAAAACTTATTGAAAAGCTTTTGAGCGTGAAGTTTGTAATCTTTATTGTTGCAACTGTGCTTTTGTGCTGCGGAGTGCTTGGCGGCGCTGAATGGCTGACTGTGGCTCTTACAGTAATTGCCGGAAGAGAGATTCAGAAGTTTAAGTTTCAAAGGAAGGTAACAAGTGAAGAAAGTTTGGGAAGTGATTAAAAAGATTTTTATCTGGCTGGGAGC
>JAFZRP010000108.1 GCA_017619795.1 Treponema sp. | reverse complement strand
TGACGGAGCAAAGTGGTATCTCACAATTCGTTCTTATATTGATTCTGCAAGAAAGCACGGTGTCAATGCATTTGAAGCTGTTAAATTAGCTTTTGCAGAAACACCGTCTCTTTGTTTTAGTTTTTAGTGCTGAATAGTTACTTTGGATTTAACTTTGATGCCGGAGCAGATTTAACAATAGCTGCAATTTCATCTATAGTTCCTGTTGCTACTAATGGAGCACGTTCAAAACCAAACTGTTTTGCGTAGATATCTACAACTTCCTGTTTCCAGAAAACATTGTCTGTTTTGTTGTAGATGTCAAATGCATAGAACTTGAAATCAGAAACATCATAAAGGTTGCTCTGAATCTTTGGTCCTAACAGTTCTCCATGAATCATAGCTTCCTTTTCACCAAAAACTTGTTCAAAGATGGATTCAAATTCTGGTGTAATGAGAGCATCTAACCATGCCTTTTTTTCACCACTAAAGTCGGAACGTTCTGTATGCCCGCAATATGAAACATGATTTCCATCGTAGTAAAAGTTTAAGTTTTCACCATCGATTTTTTCTGTTCCAATCCACTTTATGTCTTTCAACATTTCAATGTACTCATCTGAAAATACTTCTGTATTAACAGTTTTAGACTTTGGGTCAGTCCGCTTCCAAGGACTAACAATTTTGTGGTAGTTGTGCATAATGCACCTCCGTAAAATTAATTTAGCCCCACCACTTGCTTTTGGGAAAAACAAGAAAACACAAAAAGAGGAAAACAGCAGCACCTGTTCACCCCTTATTTATTACCTTATCACAAGATTTTCAGAAAAGCATTAAAGTTGTACTTTAAACAAGGTTCATTATACCAACACCTTTCGGCACGATAACTCTTAATCGTTGCGGATTTTTGTTTGCTGTGAGAACCTTTATGAGTTTAATATAACAGAGGTAAATCCAATTATCACGGAAAATTTAGTGCGAAAATTATTTTTTTATTTCAAATTTGTTGTAGTTAACTGTTGATTGTATTTGTTTTATCGATTTGTTTTCTTCATCAATATAAAAAACTATATATTCTTGAGTAATAGGAAGCATTTTTTCTTCACTTATTACAGTTTCAGTTTTCTCACCACTCATATCATACATATGAAGATTTGCAGAATAAGTAAAATTAGGAACTAAGGAATAGAATTCATATTTTCCTTTTTTTATATCAGGAAATACGCAAAAATCTGTTTTATGATCGATAGTAATACCAGAACTCAATCCTTTTATTTCTTTTGTTATAATGATTAGATTCGGTTCGAATTTTTTTGATATTTCTTTCTTTAAATGCTTATCTACAAATGCTGGAATATATCGACTTTTTTCACGTTCAACCAAAGAAATGTCGTCTCCTGTATATGAAAAATTTAATTGTTCCCCAAAATGTGTTTTAAAAACATTTTTATCATAAATAACATAATAATATTTTCTAGTAGAGATATTATAAGTTTGGATTGCAATAATCCAAGGTCCTTTAGGAATTCTATAGGAAAAAGATTCTGAATTCCAAAGGCTTCCCAATAATTCTTCTTCATCTCTATTTACATAATACCATTCTTTTCCTGTTTCATATTTCATACCAAGCTTCTTAGATTTATCTGTCATTTCTTCTGTAAATGCAATGTTTTTTGCCCTATGCCTAGATTTCAGAATCTCTCGTTCTTCCGATTGATATACATTATCTATAGGAATCATAGTAATCTCTGTTATAATTTCATTCTTACTCTCATTTTTAATAGAAATATCTGTAGAGTCAATTTTTGCTAGAACTAAAAATATTATTATTCCAAAACAAACAGTAACACATAAACAATAAAAAAACTTTGCACCTTTTGATTCGCAGTTTCTATATGGAATTAAAATAATCCATACGAGTCCTAAAACAATAACAATAAAAAAAACAATTCCAAGAGCATATATAGCATAAATCACAAGTTTTGCACCAATTGTAAGAGCTCCTATAAATGCATAAGTAGCAATTGCTCCGCCAACGAAAATCATTAATATTGGTACTGATAATACTATCCACATTTTTTATTCCTTTTATATTTAGATAATGTTAAAACAAAAAATATTAAAATCTGTTACGTACTTAAAATCTCTGAAATTTTCTCTGTTAAGTCTAAAACCATTTTTTCCAATCTGCAGGGAAGCCCATAAAAGAAAGTTGATTTTTAGTTACATGCTTTAACGTTTTTTTTAGTTTCTTATCAAATCTAAACTCAGGAGCACAGATTGAAAGAAGATTTCTGATTATACAGACAGAAGCGTAAACTTTTGTGTTATTCTGCCAGTTCATAATAAAGTTTTTGTCCAGACATTTTTGTAATGGAATAGCTTTGTATGGAAAAACACGACTGAATAATCGAGAATGGTGTGCACAAATATTTCGAACTGTATTTATATTTTTAAGCCAGTTAGAAAAAGTTGCGTAATCTTTACGATCTGTTATATGCCAGTAATTACAAATAGCATTTTTTGCAGGATCTTTCATCTTAATATTTTCAAAGTATCGGGAAAGCGATCCAAAAGTTGTAGTCTCAAAAATCATCCATGCAGGAGGTTCTTTAGAAGTATCATAAGTTGCATTGTAATGATTTACAAATAAATCACTCGAACGGTTCCAGTTTTTAAGAAGATCAGCATGATCTTTTGCAAGTTTTGTTGCATCTCTAAAAAGAGTTGTATCGCTGTACCAATTTGCTCCATGAGTAATAGACATCTGATATATCAATTGCGTACGTAATGTTATTTCTATTAACCCAATTGCTTTAAACAAAAGATGACGAAGAGAAGAATCAAAATCATAATCAGATTTTATAACTTTCCAAGCATTATTTATTGTGAACCGATCATTATTTTTTTTGTCTTGATATGGAAAAGCATATCCAGAAATTCGGTAATAACTTGTGCGTTCAAGCTCTTTGAGAAGTTCTGCATTATTTATTCCAGTAAGATTTCGACTATAAAGAAGCTTTGCTTGTGCTTGAATTGTTAAGGCTGGTTTGTTATAAATCGGCTTTGCCACAGAAAAACTCCTTTAAAAATAAATAACCCCGCATGGGTCACTGCAAAAGCAAGTGCGCGGGGGCTTGTTAATTTAAATATAATATATAAAGCTGTGTCTGTCAAGAAAATCTGAAGTCTTTTTATTTATTACCTCTACTTTATTAATACTTCGGCAAGATATCCTGTAAGCCAAAGGAATCCCTGTATTTGTGTAGCTTTGTCTAAAGCTTTATTTTTTTCAGACTTTAACACGAATGTCGGAATCTTTGAGTCACCATCATCTTCACTGCGATAGAGAGTATCGAATTTCCAGAAAGATTTTCCTAAGGCGCTTACTGTTTTGATGTCTTCAACTGTGGTTATGTATTCGGCATCATCTAAAGCAGGACTAGTTTGGAAAAGAGCACAAAGCGTTTCTGTCGAAAAATAAATTGGTTTTACATTTCCATCTTCATCGTATTCAGGAGCTTCTCCCAGCTTTGCCTTAAAGTCAATTGCCTTCTGACCTTCAAAAGAAAAACCTTTAGATTCCGGTTCCTTTGCATTATATGCCAACGCACCAATAACAAAATTATACTGTTCGTCAATTTTGTATTTATCTTTATTCACAGCATAATTCGCATCAAAAAAACTGATTGATCGTCCATCAGCCAGCTCTCCCCTAATCCAGGCTTCAACTCCGTTTTGCCATTCGGTGATTTCTGTGATTTTTAATAGGATAGATACCCCTGCTTTTACACATGGATACATAGAGATAAGCTGATTTGATTCTTCGGTATGACAAATTATTAATCTAATTGATATTTCATCCTCTGGTTTTTCGGAATACTCAAGCTCAGCTATTCTGCCGTGTTGTGTACCCTCGTCTAAATTATAATCAGTTTCAACTTCACCACAAATTACAGATGCTTTTTCTACAGCGGTTTTCAATAATCCTGCAAACTCTTTTTCCAGGTCTGCTACAACACAATCCCAATGATTTCCATGACACTGATAAGAATCTTCATCCTCTTCGTCTTCGTCAGTTTCTGGATTATAACCAGGAGTAAGATTTACAGGTTTTGCAACAGGTTGAGCTTCAAGAAGTTCTTTATGATTTTTCTCTCTTGCTAGATTTACAAATCTCTTCCAGCTGTCTCCTTCAAGCTTTGGAAATACAACTGTGAAATCATCTGGATTTGAATATTCAGAATCTTTATCAAAAACTTTTGGAGCAATTTCTAATAAATCATCATTATCTATAAAAATGATTTCGTTACTATTTTTATCTGCACGAATCATAAGATAATCATAATCTTGCAAAATGTAAGGCTTTCCTTCAAACATCATTCGTATTTTAATAAAGTCTTCTTCTTTTTGAGAATCTTTTGGACGAATTAATGCAGCACTAGGCATATCATAATCAGGAAGTTCATACTGTACATAGTTTATTAATGTCTCAAAGATTTTCACAAGGGCTCCTGGTGAAATCTCTTTATCTAAGGAATAACCCGCTATCTTTTTCCCCAAGTAAATTTTTCGAACAATACCAGGAATTGTTATATAGCGATCCTCCATTTTAGTAATAGAGGATATAACCGTTTTAGCATCTTTTTCCATCAAATCCTGAATGTTTTCTTCTGTAAAATAGTCTTCAGGATTTATAACATTGCCTTCTTTATCAACAAAATCCTTCTCCATGGATTGACTTAAAAGATACATAATAAACTTAGCAATTATATAATCAGGAACATTACAAAGAACATTCAGCCTAACAACAATGCTATCATTTTCGTAAGTTAATTGGACACCACGAGTCGATTCGCCTTCCATGTAATAAAGGCCACCTTCCACTTCAGAGGGGTTAAATTCGATCAGCTTGATTTTACATTTTTTATCATCAAATACTTTTTGAAGAAGGTTTAATACTGCATCCAACTTAACAAAGTTTTCGTTCTTCAAATAATAACATCTGCCCATAGTAAATCCTCCTAAAAATTGCCGTTATAAATACAATTTTATTATTGCTAATGTCATTTGTCACGGAAAATTTAGTGCGAAAAGTTTTGGTAATCATGGCTGAGATTGACAGAATCGCAAGCATTTACTAAAGTAAATTAACAAGCTCTTGAGCCAATCGATAACTGGGGTTCTACAGGGAAGTACGGAAATTCTCCGGAGATACTTGTTTTTCCTATCTGAATATCAGGCTTAGAGCTTTTGTTATTTAACATGACGTAATTTACAATTATTTAATTATTGAAAACTAATAACATGCAATACAATCTATTTCTGGTAATGTTTTCCCCTCAGTAATGTACGAACTCAATTTATGAATAATTTTTGATGTGGTTGAGTTTCATGAGATTGACATAATTACAAGCAACTACTAAAGTAATATTACTTGATTCTGTGATGGGGAACTGGGTGCTTATTGGGGAAGGAAACTTTGCTTTCTGAGTACTGGTTTGTGCTATCTTTTGCCCAGGAATCAAGTTTTTTTTTCAGTATTTAATTAGTCTTCCGAAGGTACAAGGGTCCCGTCCTTCATAAAGGCATCTCGGTCGATAAGCGTGATGTCGGAAGACTGTTTCTGTTTCATTAAAAAATCCTGCATTAAAGTAATACTTTAATGACTTTTCAATATCTTGCTGATATAATTTAATTGTCGGTTACGTCAGAGATAGCCACTGCGGCTTTCCCATTAGGATTATGCGACAGAGGAGTGCTGCCCTCTACCGATATTTTTAATTTGGAATAAACGCTTTATTGTGTTACCTGGCTGATTTGTTTCAGCATTGGATTCGTAAAGCGTTTGTTTATGGAGCAGGCTTTTGAGCCAAATTTGTTAAAAAAGCTCCATTTATATTTTTCGATTGGAGAACCTCAATAGGAAATAAGTTCCTTGCGATTGTACTTCAATCGTGTTTTTAAGAGATTAAGAGATTGGGAACGTGACAGCGTGTTATTATATGATGTGCTGAGGTTTCCAATCTCTTTTTTATTCATGCGGAAGGTGTGGTGATTTTTAATTTTGTTGGAGGTGATATAACTTATGGAAGATCCTTTATTTTATTTTGACCACGATTTGCCGACAGATTCTGTGGATCATTTTTTTCAAGAGTTTTCAAGACGGACAGGGAAAAAATGTATTTTTTGCGATCTAAACAAAAAGGAAGAATCCGTTCAGTCAGAAGATGAAACTGATGCCTGCTGGAGAATTTATTATTTAGATTCTCTTGAGAATTGTCTTTTTAAAAATGAAAATCGCATATCAGCATATTATGAGGACGAACATCTTAATATAGAAATAGTTTTTTTTCTACATTCATATCTTGTTTATGAGTTTGAAATAGACAAAAATGATTTTGATACCAGATGGTCATATCTTTGGAATTATTTTATTGATTTACCTTTTCAACGAGGGATTTGGTTTGAACGACTTCAAAACTGTTGGGAAAGCTATCTCATTCCGTTTTTTCATTCGAAATATTTGAATATTATTCCTGACAGTTTTGATGATGAATTTTTAGAAACTGGCGGAAAGATTGAGGACAAGATAAATTCAGAAGAGAAAGGTTTGGTTAGGAATGAAGATATTTTCAAAGAGGAAAATTATTGTCATTCACCAATAATTTTTGATTTGGATTTTGTTAAAAAAATGACAAGCTGCACTTATTCAAATTATTATTGATTTATCAATGAATATCGATGAATCTGGAACACCTGCTGAACTGGGATTTAATTAAAGTAATACTTTAATGACATTTTGATATTTTGCTGATATATTTTATTTGACTTGACTGCCAGGCGGGAATCTGGGTGCTTGCAGGAAAAGGGGTATCCATTCCCTAAGTACTTGTCTGTGCTATCGCTTTCCCAGGCTTCAAGTCTTTGTATTAAGAGATTGTGAACGAGTTAGTGGGTCAATATTTGATGCGCTGAGGTTTCCAATCTCTTTTTTTTTATTATATTGTACTAAACTACTTGATACTTTATGAAAAATGAAATCTAATTTCATATATGGATAATGCTTATAACGTACACAAACCTTCATTACTGGATACTGTAATTGATATTGAAAAAACGTCACTTAAACTTAAAGAAATCCGTGTAAAGAAGAATATAAAGGTAAGTGATTTGCAAAAAGAATTCAAATTTGAAAATCCGCAGGCAATTTATTTATGGG
>JAFZRP010000107.1 GCA_017619795.1 Treponema sp. | reverse complement strand
TTTCCCGATTTTTTGGGAGTTTTAGTGCGGTAAATGACGTCAGCTTTTCTATTCCGACAGGTCAGATTGTCGGCCTTTTAGGACCAAACGGAGCTGGCAAAACAACGACAATGAGAATGATTACAGGCTATCTTGCTCCATCAGAAGGTGAGATTTTGATTGATGGAGTTGACATTACAAAAGCACCTGTTGAATCAAAGAAAAAAATTGGTTATATGCCGGAATCAGCACCACTTTATGGTGAAATGATTGTAGAAGATTATCTTAAGTACATTGCAGAAATGTATGGCGAAAATCCGGAAGAAAAGGTTCCTGCTCTCTGCGCAGAATGTGGACTTAAAGAAGTAATGAGCAAAAACATCAGCGAGCTTTCACGCGGTAACAGACAGCGTGTTGCCCTTGCTCATGCACTTATGCACGACCCTGAAATCCTTATTCTTGATGAGCCGACTTCTGGTCTTGACCCTAACCAGGTTGAAGATGTACGTGCAATTATCCGTGAAATTGGAAAAACCCGAACAGTAATTGTTTCTACACATATTTTGAGCGAAGTTGAAACTATCTGCAGCCGTGCCATCATCATTTCCGGTGGAAAGGTTGTTGCAGACAGCTCAATTGAAGCGCTCAAAAACAGCGTTGGAACTTCATCTTCAGTATTCGTAACGCTCGGTGCAAAGGGTGATGCAAGCCTTGTCGAAAAGTCCGCAGAAGCAAAAAAAGTTGCAGAATCAATTCCAAATGTAGCTTCTGTTTCTGTAAACGATTTGAACGAAAAAGAAGCCGGTAGCTTTGAGCTTGTAGTTTCTGTAAACGGAGATGCCGAAATAAGACCTGAGCTTGTTAAAAAGCTTGTTGAAAAAGGCTTTGACTTGTACGAAATGGCAATCCAGAAGAACAGCCTTGAAGATGTATTCCATACACTGACAACAGCATCGGAGGCAAAGTAAAATGAGCGATAAAAATATTAAACAGAAAAATCCTACATTTATAATTATGAAAAGGGAGCTTAAATCCTATTTTTCTGGACCAATCGGTTATATTGTTACCGGTTTGTTCCTTATAATTTCGGGCTTTATCTTCTTTTCAACCTTCTTTTTACAGAACAGAGCTGAATTACGAAGCTTCTTCTCCCTGCTTCCAATTCTTCTTTCGTTCTTTGTACCGGCCCTTACAATGCGTGTTTTTGCCGAAGAAAAACGTGTAGGTTCAATTGAAACCCTTATGACCTTACCGGTCACCGAAACAAATGTTGTAGCAGGAAAGTTCCTTGCCGTATTTATTGAAACACTCGTTATGATTGCACCAACTCTGTTCTACGTAGTTGCAGCCGAAATCTTTGGTGAACCGGATTATGGTCCAATCGTTGGCGGATACATTGGTGCAATTTTCCTTTGTGCCTGTTTTGTTGCAATCGGCCTGTTTGCTTCATCAGCAACAAAGAATCAGATAATTGCATTTTTCGTTGGTTTTGTAATCTGCATTGTTCTTACATTGATAGATTCATTTTTAGTTTTACTGCCGGCTTCAATCGTAAGTACGCTGTCTTTCCTTTCTGCAAACGTACATTTTTCTTCAATTGCAAAGGGAATTATAGATACACGTGATTTGCTGTACTTTATTTCGCTGGGTGCTTTGTTCTTTGTGTTCACAGTAAAAATCCAGCAGCAGGCAAAAAAATAAAAATCAGAGGTAGGAAAAATGAAGAAGTTTTTAAATTGGTTAAAAGGACCTTCCAGCGATTTTATATTGTTCATTGTGCTTTTGGTTTTAATCAACATTGCAGGTCAGAAAGCTTTTGTCCGCTTTGATTTGACAGAACCAAAAAGCTATTCAATATCTAAGGCAAGTGCAAATATTGTAAAAAATCTTGATGAGCCGCTTTCGGTACGAGTTTTCTTTGATAAGAATCTTCCGTCTCCGTATAACAGCGTTGCTCAGTATGTAGAAGACTTCCTTGAAGAATACAAGAGTGCCGCAAACAAAAACTTTACGGTTACCTTTATGGATGTTTCAAAGGATGAAAACCTTGCTCTTGCAAGAGATTTTGGTTTGCATCAGGTTCAGATTCAGGAAGTAAAGAATAATGAAGTTGGCTTTAAACAGGCTTATATGGGACTTGTTATTACTTACGGACCGAACGTTGAGCTTATTGATCCAATCAGTTCTACAGACGGTTTTGAGTATAAGCTTACATCAACAATTTCAAAAATGATCAGCACAACCGATTCTCTCGCAAGTCTTCCTAAGGGACAGAAGATTAAGATTACAGTTTATCTTACAAACACACTTAAGAACCTTAGAATCAGCGGAATGGATCAGGTTGAAAAGCTTGTAGAAAATGCATACAAGGAAGTTAATAATCAGAAGCAGGACAGACTTGATTTCCAGGTTATTCATCCTGCCGCTTCTGATGCTGTTGCACTTATTGAGCGCTATGGTATTCAGGGTCTTACTTACAACAGCGGTAACGGTGTAAAAGAAACCGGTGTATTTGGTGTTGTAATTGAGTCTGGAGATAATTTCCGTGTATTGCCGGTACAGGTTCAGCAGTCAATCTTTGGCTTTGCAGTTGCCGGTCTTGATGAACTTGTAGACTCTATCAACGAAAATATTCAGAGCCTTGTTTCTAAGCCTACACAGGTTGGATACATTACAGGTCATAACGAGCTTCCGCTTACAGAAGAAAAATATGCACAGAACTTTGAAAAAATTATTTCCGGTATGTACGAGCTTGTAGAGCTTAATCTTTCAGAAGACAAGATTCCTGCAAACATGAGCTCAATTATCATCAATGGACCACAGTTTGATTTTGAGGAAAAAGAGCTTTACGAGATTGATCAGTTCATTATGCGCGGTGGAAACGTAATGTTCCTTATTGACGGTATGAACACAATGGGTGCCGCAGCTTACTATAACAGTGGTACTCCTCAGTATCAGAAAAACGAAATCAACCTTGACCGACTTTTGGAAAAATACGGTGTTAAGCGCGGTTTGAACTTTGTAATGGATCAGAACTGTTATACACAGGCAAATCAGCAGTATGGAAAGCTCAATTATTACTGGGCACCAATCCTGCAGAAAAAGAACCTTGCTAAAAATCATCCTATTACAAAGAACCTTGGTTATGTAATTATGCTTCAGAACAGCTCTCTTGATGTTTCAGAAGCAGAAGCTAACAAGGACATAAATGTAACAGTTCTTGCTACAACTTCCGACAAAGCCTGGACAATCGATAAAGAAGATATAATGCTTAATCCTCTTATGATTACTGATCCTAACGATCCTGCCCGCTACAAGAAAGAAAATCTTGCAGTTCTTCTTGAAGGAAAGTTTGAAAGTGCTTTTGATGAGGCTCCAATTATAGAAGAAGATGATGATGAAGAGGACGAGGATGAAGAATCTACAGAACCAAAACCAGTTAAGAAACCTGTAGAAAATGAATCTGACATTACAACTTCAAATCATCTTAAAAAGAGCAAGATTCCTGGAAAGATTTTTGTTGTTGGTACTTCTTATATCACAACGTATCAGGTTTTGGATGCAACTGCTTCAAGCCCGATTGCGATGTTCCTTTTGAATACAGTTGATTATCTGAACGGCAACGAAGATTTGTGTACAATGCGTTCAAAGGGTCTTTCTTTGAATACACTCGAGGTTAAGTCTCAGAAAGCAGCAAAAACAGTTCAGTACTTTAATGAGTTTGGACTTGCTGTTCTGGTTGCTCTTGCCGGCTTTATTGTATGGCGAATGCGAAGCAGAAGAAAGGCAAAAATCAACAGAAAGTATAATCCTGATGATACCAGATTCAGAACAAAGGCTGGAAAAGAGACAGACGAAAAAGCTGTAAGTGAGGATAAGTAAGATGAAGACTAGAAAAATAATTTTAATTGCTGCGGATGTTCTGCTGCTTGCTGTTTGTATTTTTCAGTGGATTTCTGCCGCAAAGGATAGTGTTAAGAACTTTGAGTTTAAGGAAGAGCCGGACGAGCTTGTTATAGAAAAATCAAACGGAAACTTTACGCTTGTAAAGCAGGGTGATGACTGGCTTATCGGCGACAAGAAGTATCCTGCAAATGTTGGTTCTGTTGATTCAATGGTTTCTTCTTTGAAGTCTATTCGTGCTCTGGACAAAATGGGTAAGGCTTCTAACGAGGTTATTGCTGCCCGCTACGATTTGACTGAAACAAAGAGTATAAATGTTACTGTAAATGCAGGTGGAAAAACTCTCAGAAAAATCAGCATTGGTAAAGAGTCTTCTACTGGAACTCAGTGTTATGCAACAGTTGACGGTGGAGATGAGGTTTATCTTATTGCTGAAAATCTTCTTAATACCTTCAACAAAACCGTTGACGATTTGCGCAGTAAGACAGTTTACCAGGTTAATAAAGATGCAATTTCTGCAGTTTCAAACACAGATGCCGAAGGAAATACCTGGACAGTTTCCTGCTCAGGAACAGCTGAAGATTTGAGCTGGAGTGTTTCTGGTGTTGATGGCGAGGTTGACTCTAATGCCGCTAACGACTGGTTCAAGAGTCTTGCAACCCTTGTTACAACAAGATGGTATGGTGATAATGAAACTCCGGCTGGAGTTAAAGAAAATACAATTAGAATTACAGCTGGCACAAAGAATATTACAATTGACATTTACAAAATCCCTGCCGCAGGAGAAGCCGAAAAGGATTCCTTCTACGCAAAGTGCAGCGAATCACCATATTACTTTGAGCTTCCAAGCTATACACTTCAGAAGTATCAGAAAAACTTCAGCGACATAGCAAAGTGATTAAGTTAGTTGCATTTTTAGGCAATTATGGCCGGGAATACGAAAAGACCCGCCATAATGTTGCCTGGTATTTTGAAGATTCTCTTCCATTTGCAGGCCGTTTAAGCTGGCAGAATAAGTTCAAGGGCGAAATCACCTCGCTTACTCCTGCTGAGCTTTCTCAGTGGGCCTGCGATACAAAAATCTGTTCCAAAAAAGACGGAACCCCCGTTCTTGTACCGGAAGAAGCTCCAGCCCACATATATTTTCTAAAGCCGCTCACTTACATGAACCTCTCCGGCGAAAGCATAATTGAAGCTGCAACCTTTTACAAAATCAAGCCCGAAGAAATCCTTGTTGTTCACGACGAGCTTGAGCTTGCCCTTGGTTTTGTAAGCTTAAAGTGGAGCGGTGGTCTTGGCGGTCACAATGGTTTGCGTTCCACAAAAGCAGTTCTAAACACCCCGGATTTCTGGCGCCTCCGTTTTGGTATTGGCCGCCCTGAAAACCCAAACATCGGTGTTGCAGATTATGTTCTCAGCCGCTTTACCGACGAACAGCAGGAAATAATGCAGAATGTTTTCAGCCAGGCTAACCTGCTGCTAGTAAAAGTGCTTTTGAGTAAAGAGCCTGCCAGCTTGATTCAGGCGTGGGGCAAGAAGAAGGTAGTGGAGTAAGCTTCCTCCCGTATAAAATCTACTTATAATCCTTTTTTTCCTGCCGCCATAATCACAGCAGTGAGCGAATTATAGAACGTAGTTTTTATATATTCCAGAAACCGAGGTTTATCGAGCTTGTCGTTGTATTTTATGTACCACACAATCTGAAAGCGAACCATCGGGCTAAAGTTAAAAATCAAAAAGTTTTTATAATCTTCACTAATTCCAACCTTTAATTCTTCGGTAACATGGGCAACAGAACCGGTAAGAAAAAGCTTTAAGTCGCGTTCAATCATATTTTCCAAATCATTTTCTCCAAGAGATTCGTAGGCGGCCTGGCACAAATTAATGTTCTGGTCTATGTAGGATAAAATAAACTCAAAGCTCTGAGTGTAGTCGGCATTTGCGTTTTGAAAAGCTGCAACAATATTCTGAATTTCCTGGTCATAAGTCCAGTAAAGCAGGTCGAACATGTTTTCAAAGTGATAGTAAAAGGAGTTTCTGTTCAGTCCGCACTCTGTAATAATGTCGCCGACAGTAATTTTTGAAAAAGTTTTATAATTTACAAGCTTTTTAAGGGCTTGGGCCATTTTCAGCTTTGTTTCTGAAGATTGAAGGTCGTTAGTCATACCTAAATTATTAGACAATAAGCAAGAATTGTCTATTGAATTCCACTTTTTTTGGCATTAAATTCTGTTATAACTATGAAATCAGCTGTTAAAAAATTGATAAGAATAATGGCAGTTGTTTTAGTTGCCCTTATTTTTGTCGCTCTTAGCTTTTTAGTAACAAACAAAAAAGATACAGAAGAAAAAGAAGATATTCTCCCAAGCGTGGTTGTTCAGAAGCCGGAAATCCGCGACCTTGTTGAATCAATTACAATAAGCGGTTATGTAGAAGCAAAAGCTATGATTCCTGTTGTACCTTTTGTTTCCGGTACAATCACAGAGTACCCTGCAAAGGCCGGGGATTTTGTAAAAAAGGACACGCTTCTTGCAAAAATTGATGATGAACCCTTCCGCCAGCAGATGCTGCAGGCTCAGGCAGCCTATTTCGCGGCGAAAAGCACGTTCGACAGAGTAGAAAGTCTTTACAAATCGGGTGCCACCTCTCAACAGAATTACGATAATGCCCGCGCCCAGTACGATGCTTCAAAAGCTCAGTACGATCTTGCAAAGCTGCAGATGGGTTACACAGAAGTTCGTGCACCTGTAAGTGGAACAATTCTTATGGCAAATCAGGCTGTGGGAAGCATTGGAACTCAGACAACTCCGGTTGCCGTTCTTGCAGATTTATCTAACCAGGT
Source organism: Treponema sp. (assembly GCA_017619795.1). GTDB lineage: Bacteria > Spirochaetota > Spirochaetia > Treponematales > Treponemataceae > Treponema_D. The sequence goes on along the minus strand of JAFZRP010000107.1, from coordinate 3,499 downwards.
TGTGCGCCTTAAGGTTGCAGAAAAATATTTTGACCTTTTTACAATGGAGCGCCCAAATCTTTCAGTTTCAATAATTCGTCCGGCAGAGCAGGGTATGTACGAGGATGCAGTTACCTCCGCTACAATTGAAAATATAGCACCTTATGTTTCGCCGGAAAGCAAAAACTTTGAGGTTGTTTGCCGCCTTGATAATCCTGGCGACAGGTTCAGACCCGGAATGTTCGTTAAGGTAAAGGTTTCTTATAGAACACACAAAAATGTGGCGGTTTTACCAATTCAGACAAAAAAGATGGACGGCAGCTTTTACATCTATCAGCCGGAATCTCAGACCGTAAAATATATCCAGGCAGAAAAAACACCCGACGACGGCGAGTTCTTTATAGTAGACACCCAGTACGCAGACAATCTTTTTGTTACCGACGGCCAGAACTTTGTTTTTGACGGACAAAAAGTCAAATTGTACACGGATGTTTTAAAGGAATACGGTATAGAAGAGTGAAAGTATCTGAGTTTTCGGTAAAACATCCTGTAATTATCACAATCCTCCTTATAGTACTCCTGTTTTTCGGTATCTATTCGCTTTCGGGCACGCATACTCAGTTTATGTCCGAAATCTATATGCCTCAGGCCATTGTTTATACAATTTATCCGGGCGCAAGTGCAGAGGATATTGAAAAGGAAGTTACAAGTATTCTTGAAGATGATTTTGTTACCGTTCCGCATTTTAAGGCAATAGACAGCTCTTCTTACAATTCCTTTAGTATGATTACCATAACCTACCAGGACGGCTACGACGTAAACGACCAGATTGAAGAGTTGCGCTATAGAATCACACAGCTTAAAGACAATTTACCCGAAGGAATCTCTGGAACCCCGGTTGCAATCGTCGGCGGTATGAATATGGTTCCAATCATTTCTTTTGCAGTTACAGCCGGTAACGACACTGAACGAATCACAGAATATTTGAACGATGAGTTTATGTCCCACCTTACCCAGATTGACGGAGTTTCTGAAATCAGCATAGAAGGCGGCGAAGAGCTTGAGGTTTCTGTAAAGGTTGATATTGATGCGCTTATTTCTCATGGAATATCTGTTGCTTCTGTTTTCCAGGTTTTGAATTATGGAAACATCACTCTTCCTTTAGGAAACGCTTCGTTTGAAAACCGCGACATTCAGGTAAGGTATTCGGGCTCCTTTGATTCTATAGACGACATCAAAAATCTTCCGGTTGGACTTGCAGACGGCTCCAGTATAATCCGAATCCAGGATATTGCTACCGTTGAGCTTGTTCATCCAGAGCACAATTATTATGTTCACGACGGCGACAACCCGATTGTTATAGTAAATGTCCGCAAGCGTCTTGACGGCGATACAGTTGGAATTATTAAAAACGTAAAGAAAGTTTTAGCGCAGGCAGAAAAGGAAACAGGTGGTGCAGTTCAATTCCATATAGTTTCTGACGACAGCCGTTCTGTAAGATCATCACTTACAACAGTTTTGCGTTCGGGAATTATGGGCGTTATTTTTGCCGTTCTTGTAATCCTTTTGTTTATGGCAGACTGGCGCGCAACTCTTGTAATTTCAATATCAATTCCGCTTTGTATTTTGTTTGCCCTTATTGGTCTTAAGCTTTTTGATATTTCCCTCAATCTTATGACTCTTTCCGGTCTTGTAATTTCGCTTGGTATGGTTGTAGATGGCTCTTCTGTTATGCTTGAACAGATTTACCGCTATTACGGGGCAAGAGATTCGCAGACCGGCGAGCTTAAATATACAGTTAATCAGTCTATTTACAGGGGCTGGGATGAAGTTTCTGCAAGTATTCTGGCAAGTGCCGCAACAACAATGGTTGTATTTATTCCTATTGCACTTTTGACCGGCCTTATAGGACAAGTTCTTCATGATGTTGCAATCGCAATCATCCTTTCAATTTTTGCTTCTTTCTTTGTTGCAGTTATTATTGTTCCATATCTTTTAAAGCTCATCCTAAAAGACAGCGGACCAAAATTAAGGGCAAAGCCGCGCATGTTTGATATTGTGATGAAGAAAATCGAAACCTTCTACGACAAAGCTCTCAATCTTGCGCTGAACAATAAAACCTTTGTAATTGTATTTGCAGTTTTCCTTTTGTTATTTTCCGGCTTTATCACTGTTCGTCTTGGAGTTGCTTTTATTCCTTCTACAGATAATGGTGATTTTTATATTGAAGCAGAGTTTCCAATTGGTACGCGCATAGAGCAGACACAGGAAAAAATAGAAGTTGCACAAAAGCTCATGAAAAAGTATGTGCCTGAGATGGAGTCTGCCGTTTATTATATTGGTCTTAGTCAGAATAAGGGTGGCTTTGGGACAAGTACGCCAGAGTGTGCTTATGCTCACGTTGTCTTAAAACCGGTTAACGAGCGCAAAAGAGATGTTCACGACATTATGTTCCAGATGCAGGAAATCTGGAGTGCAGTTCTGCCGGACTCAAAGGTTATGGTCCAGAACGGTGGTTTTGATAAGCTTATGGGTTATGTAACAGACGGCGGTGGTTATGGACTCACTCTCATTTCCGAAGATTTGAACACTCTTTATCAAACCGCCAACGGAATCAAAGAGTTCCTTGAAACAGATCCAGAGGTTGTTACAGCCCGTCTCGATACAGATTTTGACACTTCAACTATGATAATCGACATGAGTCAGGAATATTTGAGCAGCCTTGGAATAACAAGTTATGAGGCCGGAATCACAAGTGCAATCCTTTTCCAGGGAATGGACACGGGCCGCTTTAAGGATGAAAAAAACGGCAAGCGTTATAACATCCGCCTTTGTTCAAATATTACAGACGAAAACATTTCGCCGGACACAATCAGCAATATTCACATCATCACTCAGAACGGACAGAATGTTTCCTTTGCAAACCTCAGCGACGTAAAAGTAGAAAAATCAATTTCGCAGATAAACCATTCAGACAGAGCAAAAAAGATTACGGTAACCGCAACCTTAACAAGCGAAAATACCGCAAACGTAAGCCGACGTGTAAACGAATACCTTGCTAAAAATCCGCTTCCAAACGGTGTAAACAGTAAGGCCGGTGGTGTTATGGCTATGATTGGTGATATGGTAAAGCCGATGGCAATTGCACTTCTTGTTGCAGTTTTCCTTGTTTATGTAGTTATGGTAATTCAGTTTGAGCGCTTCCGTCAGCCGCTGCTTATTATGTTCTCCATTCCGTTCTGCTTTATTGGAGTTGCCGCCGGACTTTTAATATTTGGTTCTACGCTTAATCTTTTGTCTATGCTGGGGCTTATTTCTTTGGCGGGTGTTGTTGTTAACAACGGAATTATTCTTGTTGATTATATCAATCAGATTAGAAGGCAGCGCCGGCTTGAAATTGCAATGGAAAAAGGTAGTCAGGACAGAGACGGCGAATGGACTGTTTCTCTTTCTGATGATGAAGAAGACCAGCTTTTGCGGGGCAGTGTAGTAGACGGTTCTGCTTCCAGAATTAAGCCTA
>JAFZRP010000106.1 GCA_017619795.1 Treponema sp. | reverse complement strand
GAGTTCGGTGTGGAATACAAAGCATTTATTATTTCTGCCCACAGAGCTGGTGAGCTTTTGCGCGAAACTGTAAAGCAGGTTGAGGCTGACGGTTTTGAAGTTATTATTGCCGGAGCTGGTCTTGCAGCTGCTCTTCCTGGTGTTATTGCTGGAATTACAACATTGCCTGTAATCGGTGTTCCGCTCGAATGCCTTTCTGATAAATCTAACGGGCTTGGCGGAATGGATGCTCTTCTTTCTATAGTACAAATGCCACCGCAGATTCCGGTTGCAACTGTTGGAATTGGCAATGCAAAAAATGCGGGGTATCTTGCGGTTCAGATTCTGGCGATAAAGTATCCGGAATTACGTGAAAAATTAGTGGCTTTCAGGAAGAAGTTGGCGGAGGATGCGAGGGCTGGCGGATTAGACGTTCAGTTTTAAAGGATAGGTGTTAGGTATTAGGTTATAGGTGTTAGGAGTTAGGGAATAGGAAGAGAGAGGAGAGAATAATGGGAATTGATAGTCATAAGGATTTGATTGTCTGGCAAAAATCTATGGATTTGGTTGAGATGATTTATAGACTTATCAAGAAACTTCCTGGTGACGAAAAATATTCCTTAAGTGACCAAATGCGACGTGCCGCAGTATCTATTCCTAGTAATATTGCAGAAGGAAAATCCAGGAATTCTAAAAGAGAATATAAATGGTTTATTGGCGTAGCAAAAGGATCTCTGGCAGAATTAGAAACACAATTAAAAGAAATAAATAGGAGCAAACAATGGCAAACTACAAAGAATCAGGTGTAGATGTAGAAGAAGGTTACAGAGCAGTAAACAAGTACAAGGAGCATGCGAAGAGAACGGCTATTCCGGGGCTTTTGACTGGGCTGGGAAGCTTTAACGGGATGTTTGAGGTTCCAAAGGGAATTAAGAATCCTGTAATGGTTAGCGGAACTGACGGCGTTGGAACTAAGCTTGATATTGCTTTTCAGATGAAGAAGTACGACACGGTTGGTATTGATTGTGTTGCGATGAGTGTAAACGATATCCTTTGCTCTGGTGTTCAGCCTTTGTTTTTCCTTGATTATATTGCCTGTGGTAAGCTTGATGCCGATGTTGCTGCTGATCTTGTAAAGGGAGTTGCCGACGGTTGTGTTGAAACTGGTTGTGCGCTTTTGGGTGGCGAGACTGCCGAAATGCCTGGTTTTTATGATGTTGGAAAATATGATCTTGCCGGTTTTGGTGTAGGTATTGGCGAGAAAAAAGAAATGATTACCGGCGAGGATATTAAAGAGGGTGATGTTCTGATTGGCCTTAGCTCTACTGGTGTTCACTCTAATGGTTTTAGTCTTGTAAGAAAGCTTGTTCCAAATCCTAATGATCCATTTGTTGTTGACGGAAAAGATACCGGCAAAACTATTGGTGAAGTTCTTTTGACTCCGACCCGCATTTATGTAAAGCCTGTTATGGAAGTGCTTGGAAAATATCGTAAGTCAATTCACGGTATGGTTCATGTAACTGGCGGTGGCTTCTTTGAAAATATCCCTAGAATGTATCCTAAGGCTAAGAACGGCAAGAAGCAGCTTGTTTCTGTTATTAAGCGCGCTTCCTGGGATATTCCTGCTGTATTCGGTGAGCTTATCCGCCGCGGTGCTGATTTTGATAATGTTTACAACACCTTTAATATGGGCATTGGTTTTGTTCTTGATGTTGCTGCAAAGGATGCTGATGCAATCATCGATATGTTTAATGCAAATGCTTCTAAGTATGCTCGTCCTGGAGAGGCTCCGATGAAGGCTTATAGAATTGGTAGAACAGCGTATGCGGCTGGCGAAGTGAGCGGACAGAAGGATGCTGTGCTTTTTGAGGACTAGTAGGATAGGTGTTAGGGGATAGGTGTTAGGTGATAGGTATAGTGGTTTGGTGTTAGGAAGGAAGTGGTGATGAAGAAAGTGGCAGTGCTGGTGAGCGGAGGGGGGACAAATCTTCAGGCGCTGATTGATTATCAGCAGGAAAAGGGAAAGGAATGTCCTTACGAAATTGTGGTTGTTATAAGCGACCACAAGGATGCCTTTGCTCTTGAACGTGCGGCTAAGGCTGGGATTCCGTCGGCAATAACTTCTCCCTACAAAGTGATGGGAAAGGAAGTTGCGCAGGCTGCCAGTCGTGATGAAAAAAGAACGGCTGTGAGTAATGCAATGCTTGAGGTTTGTCGTGAGCATGCGGCTGACATCATTGTTGAAGCGGGCTGCCTTACTGTTCTTGCCGGCCAAATCCTTAGTGAATATGCAAATAGAATTATCAACCTGCATCCGGCTCTGCTTCCAAAGTTTGGTGGAGTTGGAATGTGGGGACATCATGTGCACGAGGCGGTTCTGGCTGCCGGCGAAAAAGAAAGCGGCTGTACGGTGCATCTTGTGAACGAAGTTTGTGATGGCGGAGAAATCCTGCTGCAGAAAAAAGTTCCTGTTATGCCTGGTGATACGCCTGAAACTTTGTACGCACGAATTGCACCTTGCGAGCATGAGGCTCTGTTGGAAGGACTGCTGCTTTTGTGCGAGAGAGGATAGATTGTCGGACTTGATCTGACAATCTTCTATAAACTGAAACTCTCTGGCAACAGTTCCTCAAGTGTAAAAACCTTATATTCTTCGGGACTCTTTGCAAGAATTATTTCAAAATCTTTTTTACAGAACTCTGCCATAACCTGGCGGCAAACTCCACAAGGCGGACAAAAATCCTTTATTACAGGTTTGCCGGTTTCATCCTCAGGTCCGCCAACAATCGCAATGGCAATAAAGCTTTTTTCTCCTTCGCTAACTGCTTTGAAAAAGGCGGTGCGCTCTGCGCAGTTGCTTGGTCCGTAAGCGGCGTTTTCTATGTTACAGCCTGTGTAGATTTTTCCCTGGGTTGTAAGAAGGGCGGCACCAACGTGGAAGTGAGAGTATGGTACATAAGAGAAGTCGAGCATTTTTATTGCGGAAGAGATGAGTGCTTTGTAGTCTTTTGAGTTTATGTTCATGAGGATATTTTAGCATAAGAATAGATTCTGAAACAAGTTCGGAATGACGAGGTGGGGAATATCAAACGGTAAACACTTTTTCTCGGTTAGATAAAAACTCAGAGCTTGCACCAGTCTTATTCTCAATTAGAAATCCGCTCTTTACTAATGCACCTAGAATGTCCTTTCTAAAATATGTAGAGGCGTTTATTCCAAGATAATCAGCAATTTCTTTTGCAGTGTGTGCTTTTACAAAACAGAAAGACAAAATTGCGGTATCATTTTTCCCTGTAAGAATACCATTTACATTAATGTCTGGGATTGAATTTTCATCAATAACACCGTTAGGATATGTTAGGTTTGGCAAAGTTAATGTAAATGAATTTCCATTTGAAGAAATAAACGGTTTGAAGGCTTCTCCTTTTCCAGCATAATCCTGTTCAATCTTATCAAAGCCAGAACCTTTTGATTCCATGTAGCGAAGATATTCCAAAATATTACAGATAACTTCATTTCGTCGTCTAGGAATGATAGATGAAATATTTTTCTCTTTTTGCAAAGCAATAACACCCAGTAAAGCTCCAGGAGAAGTAATTTCGAGTCTGTCTTTAAACATATTGATTTCAATTTGACTCCCCTGAATGAAGTAATTTCTGTGAGCAATTGCATTAACAATACCTTCGGTAATTGAACGTGCCGGATATGAAAAATAATCTATTCGTCCTTCATCAGTCTTCTTAAATCCTGTTACAGAGTGATTCTGAATGAAGTTAGTTGCAAACTTAATTGAATCAACAAGATTTCCTTCAAACTCTTCTGAAGCTAATACTACAGAACTGCCTTTTGTAATTTCAGGCCAGACTGTACATACAATTTTTGTTTTTTCACTTTTGTAATTATCAGAAAAAAGCTGTGCTCCTTTTGAAAGCTTTCCATTTGAATTAATAAAGCCGGCAGAAATTAAGGCTTTTTTTGATAATTCGGAATCATTCCGTTCTTTGTATAGTTCAAAAATCTTCGTAAAATTATTTTTATCAAAAGTTTCATTGGTAAAAGGCTGGTCAAAAGGATTGTTGTTACTTAAAAGAATTAGTTCTCGAATCTGTTCGGGAGTAGCTAAAACTGAACTTCCATAACTACGGATATAGATCCCAAGAAGATTTTCTTCATGTAAAGTGACAGGAAGTATAACATTCTTTTCTACGATTACTTTTATGATGTATCTGGTTTTCTGATTTTTGTTCTTAATAGGAATTGTTTCTATTTTATAAGAAATAGATGGTTCTATTCGCTGCTTAATCTGACGGTTTATCATTAAAATGATTTTATCTGCTGAATCGTGATCTAAAGAGATAATTTTATGTGTACTGTTATCAACCCCAATATACAAAGTGCCACCAAAAGTATTTGCAAAAGCTGCAATTGTTTTTAGCCAGCCAATTTCCTTTGACTTTCCTGAATCTTCCGATTTTCCTTCTTCAATAATTCTTTTGAACTCATTCTGAGTATCTTCGATATTTATACTAGGAATTAATTCTTCTATCAGCATAAGAACCTCTTGTCTATATTTTACTACAAATGAAGTTTTTAGTGAAGTAGAGTGTAGTAAAACTACACTCTACTTCACTGGATATTTCAAAGAGAGTGAAGTATTTGTAGGAAAGTCAGATGAAATGACGAGGGTGTTGAAACAAGGCAAAAAGAACTATTTTTCAGAAGCCTTAAAAGAAAACTCGTCGCCATATAGGATTTCATAATCAGAATACTTGTTTAGAAAACCTTGTTTGTCGCCAACATACAATTTTTGTTTTTTGAATAATTGCGGCAAGCCATTCTGCATCACGCTTTTTTAAATCAGGATATTTTTTTATGTCCAGCTTTTTGTTTGTAGTTATAGCTTCAAACAAATCTGTTATATAAGCCTTAACAAAAAATAAGGTCAGGAAAATCAAACTAAGATAGATAATTACAACTATAATAGTTTTGAGTTTTCCTTTTTTATTAAAATAACCTCGTGCATATAAAGGCGATAAGACAGCATATTCCAATTTTGGCAGGAAAAAGAGCAACAATTGAAAATAAGATAATTGATATTAAGTTTGAAACGAACGTAAATAACGGCAAATAATCTGAATAGTTTTAATGTATTTTGTAAATAAAGTAAGCGTTCTTGCATTGTTATTACCAGCCTTTTTGTATCTTTTATTACCTTGAGAATAATTTATGTGTGATATAATGTGGAATAAAATGTATTTTTTTTATATGTTTGATTTATGAAAAAAACGGGTTGAAAAAGTGAGGTCTGTATGAAATCAAAAAGTTTTATAATTTTATTATCTGTTTTGCTAGCTTTTAGTGTTTTTTCAAATGAAAAAGAACTGGATGAAAATCTTCAGTATTTTAAGGAAATCTACATACAGGCAAATGCACAGTACGAGTATGAAAAAGAGCTGGGCTTTGATATTGATGAAGTTGTTAGTCAAATAAAACAAAGCTATCTGGAACAATGTAACTTTGACGATGCAATAAACAGCGATGTGTTAGTTACCTGTTACGGAACTGTTCTTGAAAATGCGCAGAAGATACCGAACAATCATTTTGCTGTTTATAATCAAAATCACTTTTATGGGGCAAAATACTGGTTGTGGAATTATTCATTTATTATTTTTGAAAAGCGTGATGGTGATTATTACTGCATTCAGAATGATTATACTAAAATTAGAAAAGGCGGAAAATATACTGGTAATGTTGAAAACTTGTTCAAGCTGACAGATAACGAAGGTAAAGGAAGGGAGTTTTATCGTTTTGGTATTCTAGCAGAAAACTGGGTAGAAGAAGGAATTGTTTCTGTAGACAACAATGATTATACGGTTCCGCTTTATGGATTGCCAACTCTTAAGCATGAGGAATCTGGAATTGGAATGAAATCTACCAACAAAACCTTCTATATCAGCTTTAATGATTTTGTTTTTTCCTGGGATGATGCTACTAAATATCGGGAGCTTCAGAATACTCTGATTGAGTATATGAAATCCTTTGATGAAAATGAGTACGAAAATATTATTGTTGATTTGCGTGGAAATATCGGTGGAATGGAAAGAAGCTTTTATCCTTTTTTGCAAAGACTTGCCGCCGGTAGAGATTATGGAAAACAGCGTGAGTTTCAAAAAAAGCTTGAGTCTTTATACAGCGGGCACAAGCGTTATTATTCAGATTATATAAATCAAAACTTTCTTGAGGTTATGAATAATAATCCAGGTTCTTATAATAAAAATGAAGAAGAAAAACTGAAAAAGAGCGAAGGCTTTTATTTTGAACAGGATAATTATGATTACTATGAGTTTGACTGCAATTTCAAGGGTAATCTCATTATCCTTATGAATTACTATACTGCTTCTGCTGCAGAATTGTTTATTACAGAATCCTATATGTTTGATAATGTAATTTTGCTCGGTTGTAATTCAAGAGGTTGTTTTGATTTTGGCGGAAAGTTGACTTATAAGCTGCCGCATTCAGACATTTTAATTGATTTGTGCAGTGACTCATATAAAGAGATGAAGTTCACACAGGATAATCCTCATTGGCATGGAGATTACAAGGGCTTTTACCCTGATTATTGGGTAACAAAATATTCATTGTTAAAGACACTTGTGTATCTTACTTCTGACAAGAAACTAAAGCGAGTGTTAAAAGGTATTGAAGAAAACTTTTGTGAATAATCTATTCAGACATCCTTACACTAAAATTGAGTATATTGAACGTGATTTGGAAGTAAGCCGCTTTACTGCTTCAAAGTATCTGGATATAATTGTTGAAAACGGACTTGCAGAAAAAATCAAAATAAACACAAGCAACTATTATATAAACAAGAGTCTTGTAGATTTGTTCATTAATCAGGCTGACTTGTACAAATGATATGTTGAAAAAAGCGGAAGGTGAAATTGAATACGATGAAGAAACAGAAAGGAACTGTTTCTGAAAAGATTTCTTTGGGAGTTACTGTTTGTTTCGATAGTTTTCATAAATTGTTCAACATCAAAAATTGATAGCGAAATAAAATATAATTCTTTTGATGATGACGTTTTTTATTTTTCTGAAGGTAGACCTATTGTAAATATTATAATAAATGGAGAAACATTTCGTTTTCTTGTTGATACAGGAAGTAACTATAATTTATTAACAAAGGTTGGTACAACAAAAATATTACAATTTTTACCAAACAATGATTGGAATGAGAAAACTATTGGAGTCAATTATGAATAAAATCAAAGGAATACCAATAATTATTATGAGTTTATTTATTTATAATTCATGTACAACAACAAAAAAAGTAGGAATTAATAAAACATCAAAAATCGGTAATATCACTTTTAATTATACGCATGATAATGTTGACAGCTGGAGTAATGAAGATGTTATCAATAATTCACTGGGGGCGTTTAGTCTTGAAGGAGATGGTTCAACAAAGCTTTATGAATATATTTTGGGAACTTATGCTATCAAAGCTAAAATAAAAAATCATAATGAAGAAAGGGATGTTTGTTTTATTGTAGATACAGGAGCCCAGGGGAATGTAATCTCGCAGAATACACTAAAAACTTTTGGAATTGCATTTGAAGAAAGATTTAAGTTTTATAATTCGTATACTTATTCTCCACAAGCTAACGGTAAAGTAAAAGGTGTGATTATTCCAGAGTTTATTGCAGAAGGCTTTGTTATGAAGGATGTGCTTTTTATGCCGTCTGATGTAGATGATTTTGGTTGTCTTGATGACGGAACACCTGTTAACGGTTTTCTTGGAATGAGGATATTATCAGAATTACCATTGTTATTTTCTGCAAAAGATAAAAAGCTTATTTTTTTTGATAATGGTTTTAAACCAAAAGGTATTGAATATTTGCTTGAACAGAAAAATGCTTTTGTATTAGAAATCCCTTTAACAATTGAAAATAAAAGATATCTTGTAAAACTGGATACTGGCGGTAATACAAATTATATTCCTTATAATTTATACAAAAAAATGTCTAAAAAGATAGATGGTAAAATAGAATTACGGATGTCTGGTTTAAGACGTTATATGGGACTAATAGATTCAATGGATTTCATTGGTAAAGAGTGTAAAAACTTACCTATTGTTTCGCAAAAGAATTATATGATTATTGGTTTGGACAATTTTGTTATGCTGGGTGAAACAGTTCTCCGTAATTTTGATATATATTTGGATTATAAAAACTCAAGGTTATATCTTAATCCTATAGAATATGATTTTCCAAAACACAGTATGCTACTTGTTTATACATCAGGTGGAGGAAATCGATATGGTTATTATGGATTAAATCTAATAAGAGATAAGTATAATCATAAACTTAGAGTTTCAAGTTTGTATTATCAAAATAACAAAAAACTTTGTCCAGAAATAAAGCTGGGAGATTATGTGCTATCAATCAACGGAATCAATCAGCAGAACTTTAATCTTGAAGATTTACAAGATTATGAAACCGTTGAAATGGTCTTACAACATAAGAAGAAGGTTTACACAGTCAATCTTGATAGAAAGCATTTTGAAAATTGTCTGGAGTATTAAATGATTCCCTTCCTTACAACTCATCCACAACCTTTTCTAAATCAACCTTACTGCACTCTTCGGTAATGTCCACAGCTTGGCCAAAGCGCAGGTAATAGAGCACACACTTAATTTTGGTGTTAGGCACTCCAAATGTTGCCGCAACGGCCTGGCGGTAACAGGCAAGCTGGTTATAGTAAAGGTCCGGGGCAATCGTCTGGTTGGTTTTGTAGTCAACGATGGTGTAGGTGCCGTCGGCGTTTTGGAAAATAAGGTCGATTATTCCTTTGATGATTTTGCTTCCGATTCGGCTACGGAAAGGATATTCGGCTTTGTGCCAGTTTGCGTTAATTGCTTGCTTGCCAAGGTCTGAGTCGCGGAGTTTTTGCTGCATTTCCTGACAAATGGAAATTATTGTGTTCAAGCTTTTCGTGTTGTTTTCGAGTCCGACAATATCCCGGTTGGAATAGGTTGCAGGCTCGCCGGTGACAACGGCTTCCATATAGGCGTGGGCAATTGTACCAAAGTTAGTAAAGCCAAACCGCGGTTCAGCTTGTGGATCGGGTTTGCCATCCTTCTTTGGAATTGAAGCGATTACAATGTCGTTGATTTCCGGGTAAGGGGTGCCTAACTTGGCGGCATAAGCGTCCAGCGGGGAAACAGTGTCGCCGGTTGCAGAAGCAGTTTGTCTTTCGAAGAAGCCCGATTCATCATCAACCTTATGAAGCTGACTTGGTGACGCATATTTGTTAGGCACAGCTTCCGTGATTATAACCTCAGCATTTTCATACACGGCAGATTTTTCTACAGCGTCAATAAAGGTGGCTTTTGCGCGGACAGTATTCGGGCGGGCGGTAGCATCTTCGGTTTCGGCATCCAGGACATAAGGAGGAATATCTTCGGTGTCATAAAACTTAATGCCGTCAAACGTGTCTCCTTCAAAGTAATTTATTGACGGTTCAAGTGCGTGATAAATTGAATCAAGCTGTTTTTCGGAACCAGGGCAGTAAGAATCCTCTGCGTTTGAGTTCAGCTTGTACTTTCCGTTTGTGATATACAGTTCATCTATGGCGCGGGTTAAGGCAACGTAAGTAAGACGTCTGAGCTCGGCGTTTTTCATCTGAGTGTTTAGGGCCTTCATTTTTTCGTAAAAATAATTCGATTTAGAACCAGGGAAAAACTCAGAAGGAGGAGTGTTGATAGTGATTCCATACTCAGGGCTGGAAAAAACAGGAGAGGTGTTTGAATCGTTCATTCCTTTTTTGTGGGTTGCGCAGATAAAAACAACCTTGTATTCAAGTCCCTTGCTTTTGTGGATTGTAAGAATGTGAACGCCAGAGGATTGCTCCATAGGGATGTCCATATTTTCAAGCTTGCTTCTTTCGTCGGTGTAAGCGCGTACACTGTCAATAAAGGCAGTAAGATTCATGCTGCTTTGTTCCGCATTATGTGCCAGCTCAAACAAAAGGTCATAAAGCTTGCTGTACATATTTACCTTGTTGTTCCAGAGAGTTTCGAATCTATAGCCCGAATCGTACCAGAGCATAGTTATAAGCTTTGTAATCGGCTCGGATTTTACAGCACTCTGCATTTTTTCAAAAAAGGCTTTTATGTGCGAATAACGGTTTAAGCTGTCTGGATTAAGAAGTCCGGCAAGCTCATCCTCCGTACATTCAAAAGGCTTTTTTCCGGCAAGAATAATTACATCGGTTTCTTCTATAGAGAGATTTACAAACGGAGATCGAAGAACCTGCGCATAAGAAATATTATCATTATCATTTATGCAGATACTCAAAAAAGAGATGATGTCGTTCACAGGACCGTCTGCAAAAAAGCCAGTAACAGTTTCGGTGTTGTACGGGATTCCATAATTCAAAAGGGTTCGTTCGTACAAAGGCTGCAGCGCATAGCTCCTCATAAGAATTGCAATATCATCCGGCTTGTAGACGTTTCCGTTTACACCCGTTGTTATAAGCTGCGCAATCTTTTTTGCAATCCAGATTGCTTCAGCCTCTTCTTCTATAAACATAGAATACTCAGCTTCCTGATCTGAGTTGTAGCGGGCAATATGAATGTGCGGTGTTTTTATAAGATTAGGATTTTTGCTTACTTCTTTTGCTTTATCCTCAGGCATAGTTACATTGTGATAAACAGCTTCGTAATCTGGTAGCGGCTCCGATTCGTTTTCATCAGCCTCGGTGTAGAAAACAGAACGTGGTCCGCCAAAGATTGTGTTGAACGCTGTGATAAGAGAAGGATGCGAACGATAGTTTGTAGACATGCTCAAATTGCCGTCTTTAAAATCTTTTGATAGCGCACGGAAAACAGAAACATCTGCACCGCGGAAACGGTAAATACTCTGCTTTTCATCGCCGACAAAAAAGAGTTTATCGGGACACAAATCCTGAACCTCAGGTACTCCTTTTTCGTGGCGGTCCAGTTTTTCGGCAAGCATAAAAAGCATATCGCGCTGCTGCTGGTTGTTGTCCTGGAACTCGTCTATCATTATCGCCTTGTAGCGTTCCTTTTCAATCTGGCGGATTTCGGGATAGTCGCGCAGTATGCACACAGCAAGGTTAGCAATATCTTTAAAAGAAAGAACTCCGGTGCTTCGTTTTATATTGTTGATTTTGTCCTGAAACTCTTTGAGCAGCGGCAACAGTTGCTTTGTAATATTATAGCCCGAAACAAAGTTTATAACAGAAACCAATGTACCGCTTTCTCCGCGCATTTCGTTTAATATATCTTTGAGAGCCTGGCTGTTTTCTCTGGTTCCTGCCTGTGAAATAAAAGCAAGATTGCTTACTGCATTAACATACTCAGCCATAGCAGAAAGAGAAGCTTTATCGGAATCGGAGGCTTCAATAATTTTGTCTGTAAGCACTGGTGCTTCGGGGAGCCCTGCATCAACAAGAGGAGTTAATGCTGAAATAAACTTAATTCCGCGGTTGCCTTCAAAATCATCAAGAGCATTTTTAAGCTGCCAGAATAAATCATCAATATGTTTTGTTTCTTCGTTCCATACAGAAAGGATTTCTGCCTTTTGGTGTTCAAGGCATTTATCAAAATCAATCGGTTCGGCAACCGTAGAGTTCTGCAAGATTGATTCAACAAAAAGCTGCGACGCAATTTCTTCATAATTCTTTGTGCTTACAAGCGCTTTAATCGCAAGGTTATCCCTGTGCTGTAAAATAAAAGGAAGAGCAGCCTGTTGTGCAAGCTGTGTAATAGCATCTTCGTCCTGTGTAAAATCAGGAGTGATTCCGTAAAGATATGCGCCGGCCTTAGCAACCGAATTACAATAGCTGTCGAGAGTTTTGATGTTAGCCTTGTAAAACTCCTCTGCCTGCTGTGGGGCTTTTTCTTTTAAAACCTTATAGATGCGCGAGGACATTTCTACCGTTGCCTTTTTTGTAAAGGTGAGCGTCAAAATCTCTTCGACCTTACAGCCTCGGTTTATAACAAGATCGGTAAAGCGTTCAGAAAGAACCGTAGTTTTTCCCGAACCCGCGCCTGCACTTACAACAGAGTTTTTTACAGTATCGATTGCGGCTCTCTGATATTGGTCAATTTTTCTTACGTTTGATTTATTTTCGCTGCTCATAATTATTCACCTTTTCCTACTACAAAAACTTTTCTGCAGATTGCCCTGTAAGCACAGCCGTTGCACTTTGCAAACTCAGTCTGAGAGTTATTCAAAAAATCGCCTGTAGAAACCTGTTCGGCATATAAGTCTATGCATTCAAGAAGCTTTTGCGATGATGATTTCAGCTCTTCCAAATTAACATCATGCTGTTCGGCTTTTGATACATTAAAGAAACAGCATCTTTCAACCTCAATCGGCTTTGTCTGATTTTTGAGCAGATAAATGTACATAGGCATCTGGAAGTCCGGCAGTTCGTCTTTTTGTCCGGGCTCCGGTTCTTCATAATAAAGATTTTTTGGAATAGAACCATCGCTGCTCTTAAAGTCAACAAGAATGTAAGTACCGTCACCAGGTTCCTGTAAAACACAGTCAATCTTTCCCTGGCACAAAATATTTTTTTCCGGAAGCTCGTATTCCAGCCAGAGCTCCGACGCATAAATGGTACAACCCTCAAACATTTCAGAAAAAGCTTTAACAGTTTCAAGCATAACAGAAGTAAGCGCCTCTTTTGTTGTCTGCAAAAGCTGGCGGGCAAGGAAGCTGTTTTTATCTTTTTCGTTTATAGCATCGTCAATGCATTTAAGCACCAGCTCGTGGTGAGCCTCCGTCAACTCTTCATTTTCCAGATGGAGCTGCTGACCGCTCTTTATAAGCTCTTTACAGAAGAGCTCCAGAATCCTGTGGTAAAGTTCTCCGAGTGCAAAAGGATTCATAAGCTCCGCTTCGTTTGAGATTTCCTTAAGGTCGATGACGTTTTGCAAAAACCACAGTCTCTGGCAGCCAAAAAAGCTTTTCAGGTGAGTTGTGGAGATTTTGATGTTGCCTTCCTTGTAGCGTTTTTCCTGCAGCTGTTGTTTAAGCTTTTCCATCGTCTCTTTTGTAATTGATGATGATGTGGCTTTTACTGAGCGGCTGCTGTTTTTCCAGGAGATAAAGCTGTCTTTCTGGAGCTGGGTAATTTCCGCAGGTTCAAGTGATTTTTGTGCGGATGAGTTTTGTGAAATGTCAGAAAGCAGCCAGGTGCGTTCGGTTTTGTAAGGATCTTGGGTGAAAAGTGATGCGGCATCTGTTTTTGTATAATCATTTTCCGAAAGATAACTGGAAGCCTGCGCGTAGCCAGAGAAGGTTTTACTTGCGGCTGTAAAGTAGCATTGCGCTTCAGTTGAGTTCATATTGTAAAGGCGGATAAATAAATCTGTTACATTCGGATCGTCCTTGCCGCCTAAGAACCGTTTGCGTTTGTCTTCGCGCAGGAACGAAAGCTGTTTGTAAATAACGGCAAGTGAGCTCTGGCTTGAATCCAGGATGATGTGGGCCGCAAATGGTGCACAGGCTGCCGCTTTATATGGAAGAAGCTGAACACCAAGATTTTCGGTTTGCGCAAGATAGTTTACATCCTCAAGGCTGGAAACAAAAAAATTAAATGGCGACGGCGCCTTGCATTCAGGGTATTCCAGTTCCAGGTCAATCAGTCCGCCAAGCTCAGCAATACAGCGGCTTATAAGGCGGTCGGTGTGTTCGGGGCATTCATCCATATTGAAGAAGGTTTCGCGGAAGTTGAAGTAATGCTCGCGTGTTTTTTCAAAGGAGGATGAATTGACTAAATCGGTAAGGTTGCGTTTAAGGCTTTTGTAATAGTTAATTAAATGAACGCTGGCACCACGGTCTGCAAAAGATTTTTCCCAGACATCAACCTTATTCCCTTCGTACATAAAGCTGCAGATACAGTTGTTAGCCTGACCAAACTGCAGCAGGTCGTTGTTTAGGATTGGCTCCTTCCACGGAAGCTCTTTATTTAATAGAAGAGTTTTTAAGCTTTCGTAACTAAAGTCAGAGCTTACACAGCTGGCAATTTGAGAAAAAAGACTGCCGCCCCCAGAGGAGGAAAGAGGTCTTGCGTTTTTCATTACGTGTGGAATCTGATAAAGAGTAAGCTCCCGGTCGATGTATGGTCCGTAGCTGTCAAAGTCGGGAATGCTTATGCAGATATCGTTCCAGGGGATATTGTCTTCGGTGTGGAGCTTTCGCAGATTGAGTGCAACCGCTTTAATTTCTGTTCGCGAATTGTTGAAGAAGTCAACGGAAGGAGAAGAGTCACTGGTGTCTGAGTCTGCGGAAGCTTGAGTTTCGTAGTTTTCGCTCAGATGAATCAGCGTGATGTCTTTAGGAGAGTTTTCCAGCAGAGGCTTATATTCGGTATAGTCGGAATAGATTTCCGGGAAGAAAACAAAATAATGATTTCCGTCCGAAATAAAAGGTGGCTTTTCCCAGGCAGGATCAAAAAGATTATGTTTATCGAGGAAAGCTTTGTAGCGGTTGTAGAGCAGCAGAAGGTCATCATCTTCATCATCCTTTTTATTGCCGGCTTGCAGTGAGGACTCAAAATGAGCCTTCCAGACAGAAAGCGATGGCAGCAGAGAAGAAAGCCAGTTTAAAAATCCTTCTGCAGAGGCAGCGTATTTTGGCGGAATGATTGTCTTAAAAAAAGGAGCCTTTGCGTTCTCGGAAATAATATTTGAAGCAAAAATCTTTCGCATTGAAGACGGAACAGACTTTTTGTCCTTTTGTTTTGTCTTAATGGAAGTGCCCTTAAAAGAGTCCCACGCAATAAAGCGTTCCATTGCAACTGCCGAAACATCTGTGACCGCCGGATTCGTTGCGCGGTCTGCCCAAAGGTCGGCTGCAGTTTGGGTTGGAAAAACAAAAACAGAGGTCTGTTCGTGAATATGATTTTTGATTGTTTGTTCGATAAGATTATGATTTAAAACATTCTGTGCCATACTGTAATAGTATAGCACAGAAATCAAGTGCGTAAAGGAAAGTGGAGAAATTATTTATACTGAAAAAAAATTCAGTGAATAATTTTTCAGTATAGAATAATATTTATTTCTCTATCTTCCAGCTCTCCAGCGCGAAGTCTCCGTTGTAGATGAAGAAAATCTTGTGGAGTACGCTTGAGTCAAAATCACTTGGGAGGGTGAGCTTGGCTGTTGTTTCGGAGTCGCCTTTGAGAGTGATTGTGGCGAGCTCTGGGCCTTTTTCACGGCCGAGGGTGATTTTGAGGGTGCCGGAGCGGCTGCCAGGGGTAGGTTTTACGGTGATACTGGATGCCCCTTTTGACAAGTCGGCGCCATCAATTTCGAGGTAAGCATCTTCTGCGATTGGGAAAACTTTGCCCGGCATAATTACGAGATTTTTTGAAGTGCGCAGAGTTGCGGCAGGAATTGTCTCGTATGGATTAAAGGCACAGATTCTTTCCGGACCAGCTTTTGTTACGCTCTGAACAGGGATTGTTCCATCATCATCAATCTTAAAGTCGCTGATAAATATGTTGCGGTAACCGCCCTTGAGCAGGCCAACAGTTTTTTCCATAGTCTGGGTGTGGTAAGCGATGTACCATTTGCCCTTGAGCTGGAAAATCCAGTGGTGGTTGTTGCCCCATGGTCCAAAGTAGCGGCCTGGGTTCAAAAGGGTTTCGCCCTGGTAAGTAAAAGGTCCAAGAGGATTGTCGGAGGTCATGTAGCAGATGGAAGCGATTGAAGGAACTTCCGGACCTTTTGCGTCGCCACGGTCAATCCAGTTAGAGCAGTATGAGTAATAGTATTTTCCGTTGATTTTGTTAATGCCGGAATCTTCAAAAAGATAAGGAGCGTCAATTTCGGCAGGCTTAGTATCCAGGGAAATCATATCAGGCTGGAGACGAGCACAGCGTGCAGATTTTGGATGAGCTGCATCCTTATCAAGACCGCCGCCAAAATAGATGTAGCCTGTACCATCATCATCCACGAAAACAGCAGGATCAAAGAGCCAGTAAACGCCCTGCATATTTGGAGCTGCACGACTAACAAGAGCCACACCAAGAGGATCGGTAAAAGGACCTGTTGGAGAGTCAGCAGAAAGAACGCCGATTCCGTTAGCGCTGTCTGCAAAATAAAGGAAGAACTTATCCTTGCCGTCAATATTTTTTACAGCGATTGCAGGAGCCCAGGAGTTTCGTGCCCATTTTGCTGCACCGTCCGGACCAGCTACCTTTACTTCGCCGCAGTCAGTCCAGTTTACAAGGTCCTTGGAAGAAAAAATGTTCAGCGTATTGATTCTGCCGTAGCCATTATCCTCAAGACCAGCCGTATATTCTACCTGCTGGAAATCGTTTGTTCCGTAGATGTAAATCGTGTCGTTGTAAACCAGAACAGCCGGGTCCGCAGTGAACTTCCAGGCATTTATAGGATTGTTTTCAGAAAGCGATTTTACTGCCTTTTCTGCCATTTTTTTCTGCATGCCAGTTGCTTTGAATGCAGGAGATGATGTTGTTGCAGCCTCTTCTTTAGAAGAATTGGTTGCGCAAGATGTTATTGTACTCATAATTAAAACCACACCTAAAAAAAGATTTTTGATAGATTTCATGATTATAGTGTATATGGTTTTGAAAAAAAAGTAAAACGTTTTACTAAAAAAAGTTTCATAAAGCAAAATATTATTATTTGTTCTGAAAACTGTATATTCATTGACGCCTCTATTTTTCTGTGCTATCATCCTTAATTAGAGGTGAAACATAAAAATATAAGCTCACCTCTAATTAAGGATAAATGCTATGATTGGTCGAAAAAAAGAGATTGCTGAATTAAACAAACTCTATGATAAAAACAGTGCAGAGTTTGTTGCGATTTATGGTCGTCGTCGTGTAGGAAAAACATTCCTTGTTGATGAAACATTTTCTGGTCGTATAACATTCAGACATGCAGGCCTTGCACCAAACAAAGATGATGCAAAAGGGCAACTAAAAAAACAGCTTGAGCATTTCTATAAATCACTTCTCCTTCATGGAATGGAAGAATGTGATAAACCAAAATCATGGCTTGATGCATTTTTTCTGCTTGAAAAGTTTTTACAGAAAATTGATAACGGATCTCGTCAGCTTATATTCATAGATGAATTACCATGGCTTGATACTCCACGCTCTGGATTTTTACAGGCATTTGAAGGATTCTGGAACACATGGGCTTGCCACCGTAAAAATTTCATGCTGGTAGTTTGTGGAAGTGCAAACTCATGGATTCTGGACAAGCTTATAAACGCACACGGTGGACTTTATGATAGAGTTTCTCATGAAATAAAACTTACTCCTTTTACCCTTTCTGAATGTGAGGAGTTTTATAAATCAAATAATGTAAAACTTTCTCGATACGATATTGTTCAAAGTTATATGGTTTTTGGAGGTATTCCATTTTACTTGGGCTATGTAGATGGGGAACACAGCTTAGCACAAAACATTGATAATATAATTTTTGCAAAGAATGCAAAATTAAAAGATGAATATGACCGTCTTTTTGCTTCTGTATTTGAAAATCCGGATTTCGTAAAATCAATTGTTAGTTTACTTGGGAAAAAGAATGCAGGTTTTACAAGAGCAGAAATTATTGAAAAATTACATATAACAGATGGTATAGGTATTACAAAAAATCTAAATGCGCTTATTACGGGTGATTTTGTTGTTAAATATGTTCCATTCGGTTTTAGCAAGCGCGAAACTCATTACAAACTCGTAGATCCGTTCTGTTTATTCTATCTTAAACTTGTAAAAGAACAAAAAACAACAAATGAAAAATTCTGGCAGCAAAATACAAGTTCACATTTATTATCATCCTGGAGGGGAATTGCTTTTGAAAATGTTTGTTTCAATCATGTTGAACAGATAAAAAAATCTCTAGGAATATCTGGGGTAAATACTTCATCATCTGCCTGGTCTAAACGAGTAGATGATGAAGAAGGAACCCAAATCGATTTGCTTATTATCCGAGATGATAATGTAATCAATATGTGTGAAATGAAGTTTTACAGCGGAGAATATGATGTAGACAATAAATATTATAAAACTCTGCTTAACAGGGAATCTCTTCTTCAGAAAGAAGTTTCTCCGAAGACTGTAATTCGAAATACCTTAGTAACAACCTTTGGACTGAAGAAGAACGAATACAGCAGTGTATTCTCTAATGTCATCTTGATGGATGATTTATTCGCATAGCATATATTCGGTACCTTTTTCAGAATCAAACAACATCTTCCCCGGCAACTAATGAAACTCCAGTCTGCAAAAAATCTTCCACTATTACATCACCAGTCTTAACCGGAGCAGCAATCTCCAGGCGTTTGACGTATTGCATGGCGCGGAGGAGTAAGCTTTTGGGGATTTCGCCTTTGGTGCGGGCGGAAACTAGGGGGCGGGTGCCTCCGGTGACGGCGACGGTGCAGGTGAGGGTGCGCATGGGGTTGGTGAGCTCGGTGAAGGCGTACTGGTCGCCGCGTTTACAGGAGTTGCCGGTCACGGTGATTTTTGGGGCGGTGGTGCCGGGCAGGGCGGAGTCTGAGGATGATGAATCCAGGACGGTTGCTTCCAGCTGGCAGCCCATCGGACAAATTATGCAAGTGAGATGATGTATATTTTTGTTTTCCATGTTATTTTCCATATTTTTATCCCTCGAACGATTAGTCGATTGAATCCTCCGGCATTTCTATAGAGATTGTGATTGACTGCGGAGACTTTTTGAGCAGCTCAACAGCGGACTGTTTTAGTTCAATCGTCTGCATCTCTCCGGGGCGGACTATGCGTTTTTTAGCCTGAGCAAGAAGCTGCTGTCCCGCGTAAACCGTTGCAGTAACCGAGCGGTAAACATCAGTCGAGCGGAACATAATACGAATCGTATCGTCGGAAGAGGATGAGGCGGACGATTTAGTTGTCGGTTCAGATGTAGTTCCCGTCATCAAATCAAGATGCTGAGGAACGGCATAGCGCACGCGGTTTCCGGCAAGAACAGGGACTGTGATATTGCCCGCGGTGTAAGAAGGATTTTTGCAGTATTCAGCCGCGCTCTTTCCAGCAAGAAGACTTTCTTCAGTAACAAAATCAACAAGGTCGTGAACGTGGACGCTGTTTCCGCAGGCAAAAATGCCCGGAATGGAAGTTTCCATAAACTGGTCAACGGAAGGTCCGCTGGTGATAGAGTCGAGGGCAACGCCGGCCGCAATGCTTACCTCGTTTTCTGGAATAAGACCAACGCTGAGCAGAACGGTATCGCATTCAATAAACTCTTCGGTGCCAGGAATTGGCTTACGGTGGTCGTCAACCTTGGCAATCGTAACACCGCTAACCCTGTCCGTTCCGTGAATCTGGATGATGGTGGTGCTGAGCTTAAGCGGAATATCAAAGTTTTCCAGACACTGGGTAAGGTTTCGCGCAAGACCAGCCGAGTAATTCATAATCTCGCAGACAACCTTGACTTCGGCGCCTTCGAGAGTGAGACGACGTGCCATAATCAGACCGATGTCGCCGCTGCCAAGAATTACAACTTTTTTGCCCGGAAGATAGCCGTCTATGTTTACAAATCGCTGAGCGCTGCCCGCCGTAAAAATGCCGGCCGGTCGAGTGCCCGGAATAACAAGTGCACCGCGGGTTCGTTCACGGCAGCCCATACAGAGGATGATGGTTTTGGTTTGCAGGAGCATGAGGCCGTCGGTGGAGTTGATGGCGATGACGCGGTGGAGGGATGGGGCGGTGGTGGAGCCGGGTGCCGCGGCGGAAGAGGCCTTGTTGGTGGCGGATGCGGTTTCCGTGGTGGTTGAACCGGTTGCGTCACCGCGCTGAATCTCGAGAACCATCGTATTTACTTTGCTTTCGATGCCGAGCTCTTCAACTTGGCTGACAAAACGATTTGCGTATTCGGGGCCGGTGAGTTCTTCGCCGAAGTAGTGGAGTCCGAAGCCGTTGTGAATGCACTGTAGGAGGATGCCGCCTAAGCGGTTGTCGCGCTCGAGGATGAGGACGTTTTTCAAGCCGTTTTGCTTGGCTGCAATTGCCGCTGCTAAACCGGCGGGGCCGCCGCCCACAATAATGGTATCATATATGATGCTGCCACTGGTACCAGTTTGCTTTTTGGTGGCAACAGGTTTCTTTGTTGTTGTAGTCTTCTTTGTCATTTTGCAACCTCCGGAACGCATGGGCGGGTTTTGGAATCGAGCACGTAAGAGGTGCCGCCGCGCTTGGTGATGTTTATCATTGGGATTTGCAGTTCGCGGCTGAGGATTTCGGTAACGCGTGGACTGCAGAAGCCGGCCTGACAGCGTCCCATACCGGCACGAGTGCGTCGTTTAACGCCGTCCAAATCAACTGCGCCAATCGGACTGTGGATGGCGGCTACAATCTCGCCTTCGGTAATCATTTCGCAGCGGCAGATAATCTGACCATAACGCTTGTCTTTTTTTATGAGGGCGAGTTTTTCTTCCTGAGAAGAGAGCTTAAAGCTTGGAATGCCTTCGCGTTCTTCGATAAAGTGAGCGGCAGGAGAAACCTTCAATCCCGCTTTCTTTAGTAAGTCTACTACGGCTTCGCCAATAGCAGGGGCGGAAGTCAAACCTGGAGAACAAATACCGCCAACGTTTATAAAGCCGCGAATCGTTGCATCTTCTTCTATTATAAAGTCATTTATTGGAGTGCCGTCGGGCTCAACTGCAATGGCGCGGATTCCGGCAAAGGAGTTGATAATATTGCGCTGAGGGATATCTGGAACGGAGCGTCTTGCCGCTTTGAGAATGGCTTCCTGAGAGGCGGCGGTGGTTCCGGTGTAATCGATTGTGTCCTTGGAAACGGCGTCGGCACTAGGTCCGATGAGAATGTTGCCGTCCACGGTGCGGGTAACAAGAACGCCCTTGCCGAGCGGGCCCGGGGTCTGGAAAAGCACGTGGTTTACAAGATTTATGCATTTGTTATCCAAAAGACAGTATTCGCCCTTACGTTGGATAATCCGGTAGTCCCGGGCGCCTGCCATGCGGCTGATTTCGTCGGCTTTGAGACCGGCTGCGTTTACCACGTATTTGGCCTTTATCTCGCCGGCGGTTGTGGAGAGCGTGAAGAAGGTGGCGGCGCGGGACGGGCTCTTATCATCATCCTTTTTACCTGCGGTTTTGGAACTTGGAGCAGGCGGCGTAATGGAGTGTACCGCGGTGTTTCGCAAAAATGTAACACCATTGATTACTGCGCTTTCTGCGATTGCCCAGGTAGCCTGGTATGGAGAAGTGATGGCGGCAGTAGGCGCATAGAGGGCTCCAAGGGCTTCCTCGCTGAGGTTTGGTTCAAGCTCTTCCAGCTGGGCGCGATTCAAAATCTTAAGCTTTTTAACGCCGTTTTTCTTTCCGCGTTCAAGCAGGACTTTCAATTTGGCAAGGCCATCATCATCAAAAGCAAGAACGAGGGAGCCAATCTGCTTGTAATCAAAATGAAGCTTTTGCGCAAGGTCGGCAAAAAGCTCTGCGCCACGAACATTATATTTTGCCATAAGCGAGCCGGGTTCAGGATCATAGCCGGCGTGAACAATACCGGAGTTTGCCTTACTCGTTCCGCAGCTTACATCATCCTCTTTATCCAAAAGACAGACACGCGCCGTCGTTTTGCTCAGCTCGCGCGCAATACACGCACCGGAAATCCCGGCACCAATAATCACAACATCGTATTCCATGTTTTTCATAAGATATATTTTACTCCATAAATGCGGAAAAGGGGAGAAAAAATGAAGGGGTGGGGGGGAAATCGTGAAGGGGATGGAAGATGAAAAAGAGTAGAGAGCAAATCATCAAAAGTGAAGAAATAAACAGTAAAAAGGGGGATAATTCGTCAAATGTGAAGAAATAACTTCTAAGTCGGCCTTAATAGACACTCAATTCCCCTTGTGCTAGAATGATTTTGTTATGAACAGTATGGAATATTACTGCGCAATGGTGCTCACCGGCGAAGAAAAAGCTTTTAAAGAGGCGGCTACGGCGGCTGTAACGGCTGCGGAAAAGGAAAAAGCCGATTTTCCAAAATCCCGCTTTTATACGTTTGAACGAAAGCTCAAAAATCGGAGCCGAGGCTGGTTTGAAGCGCCGCTTTTCCCCGGATACGTGTTTTTCGAAGTAGAAGCCTTAACCACCGAGTTTTTCGAGGTATTAAAAAGCACAAAAGGCTTTTGCCGAATCCTCTACGACAATAAAAATCCTGTAAAAATCTGCGGCGAATCGCTGGAAGAGCTTAAGCTGTTCATCAAAAACGGCGAGCACTGGGGCATTTCCAGGGTCCTTTTTGTGCCCGGGCAGAAAATCAAGGCAGTTTCGGGGCCGCTTGTGGGGCTGGAAGGCAATATTGTGGCGGTGAACAGGAAGAAAAAGCAGATTACGGTGCAGTCTACGCTCACGCAGGACGGGAAAAGGTTTGATTTGCTGTATGAGGATGTGGATGAGGTGGAGAAGTAGGCTTGTAAAAAAGTATAAAGAGTTATAAAATAAGGAGAAAAGTATAAAGAGTTATAAAGGAAAAGTAAAAGTATAAAGACTTATAAAGAGGTGATTATGCAAAATCCTTTTACGACAACATTTAGTAAGAATCCGGGATATTCCTATATTGCTACAGAAAAAACAAATGAAATCCTTGAAAATTTTTCTTATGAAAATCCATCAGAATCAGTGTATAAAATTACAGGTGTTAGAGGGTCTGGAAAAACTGTAATACTAACAAAGATAGAAGAATATCTTAGAAATGAAGAAAATGTTAAGAATGGCTGGATGGTTTTTGATATAAATCCGGCTCGTGACATGCTTGCTCAATTTGCAGCTTTTTTAAGCAAAGCGGGATTTTCTAAAGTACAACCAAAGAATAAAAGCTTAAATGTTTCTGCAACTGTACTTGGAACTGGTGGAGGAATAGGGGTATCTTCACAAAAAGATGATTCTCTTTTTGATATAGGTGTTGAAATAACACAAATGCTAAAGCTTGCCCAGAAAAAGAAAAACAAAATCCTGTTGGCAGTTGATGAAGTTTCAAAAACTCGAGAGATGATTGCATTTACACTTGAGTATGGAGAATGGTTAAGACAGGGCTTTCCTGTATATCTTGTATGTACTGGTTTATATGAAAACATTCTGGAAGTAAGTAATGTAAAGAATCTAACTTTTTTTAGAAGAGCAACAACTATTCAAACAGAGTCTCTTAATTCAGTAAGAGTTTCGGAAATGTATAGACGGCTTTTAAAAATTGATTTAGATGAAGCTTTCAAAATGGCAAAGCTTACAAAAGGATATGCTTATGCTTTCCAAGAACTAGGGGTGTTGTATTTTAAAAAAGCAGAGGATGAAAAACTGGACGATCTTATTCCTATGCTTAAATCAGAATTGTTTGCGTATTCGTATGAAAAGATTTGGGAAGAGCTGACAGAGGCTGATCGTTTTTTTGTAAAATTATTGATTCAAAAAGAAGAATACAAGAGAGAGGAAGTGTTGCAGCTAATGGGGCAGAAAGCCGGTAATTATTCCATGTATCGTGATCGTTTGTTAAAACGTGGAATCCTAGAGAGCCGTCAGGCGTATATTTCTTTTGCTTTACCGTTTTTTGCAGATTATATTAGGGATTATTGTGGATAAAGGGTTATGCGTTTCTATAGTCTACCGCAAATCACTAAAGTAAAATACCACAAATTACTAAAGTAAAATGCCATACTTCTTTTGATTAATGAAAATGTAATTTTTCAAAAACTAGGAAAATAAAATGAAAAAAGTGCGAAAAAACGCATAAAATGACATCTATTTTCTTGTAAAATAGGAAAATAGGTACTATTATGTAGTTATGTTAGTAGAGTTTTCAATAAATAATTTTAAATCAATCAAAGATTCTGTGACTTTTTCAATGGTGAGCGGAAAAAGTACTAATAATGTAATCAAGATAAATGAAAAACTTAATTTGCTTTCCTGTGCTGCTATTTTTGGGGCCAATGCAAGTGGTAAGACTACAATTATAGATGCATTTGCTATGATGAAAAGAATCGTGCTGAATGTTGATAAAATTTTTTTGTCTACTGATGAAATACCATACAATCCATTTAAATTATCAACCGAGACAGAAAATGCATCTACAAGCTTTGATATTGTTTTTATCCATAAAGGCAGACAATATAAATATGGTTTTGAGTATGATAAGAATAAGATTTATGATGAATATCTGTTTGAATACAAAACAGTAAAACCAACTTGTGTATTCGATATGGAAAAAGCAGTACCGTTGAATAAAGATGCTTATCCAGAACTGAAAGAAATTAAATCAAAACCAGATAATTATCTTTATCTGTGGAAGTGTGATCAAATTGATAATGAGCCTGCAAAGAATGTTCTTGATTTCTTTAAAACAATGGTAATTACTTATGATGTAAGTAATACACTTAATGCGCAATTATCAGCATATTTATTAAATAATGCGGCATTAAAAGAAATCATAAATGGGTATATGCGGAAAGCAGATTTTGGTATTACCGATATTCGAATTAATAATGAAAAATCTGATAATAAGATAGATATTGATGATATTGTAGTAAGACATAAAAGAATTAATGAGGCAGATGGTTCTACGGATTATGTTGATTTTCATATGAATGGCGAAGAGTCATATGGTACGTATAAATTTTTTTCATCTTTGTTTCCAATTTTATTTGCTTTAGCTCAGGGAAGTGTTGTTCTTTATGATGAATTAGATGCCAGTTTGCATCCGCTTTTATTAAGAAAGTTATTTGATCTTTTTAGAAATAAAGAAACAAATCCTCATAATGCACAGCTTATCATATCCTGTCAGGATGTGAGTTTGTTGGATTTCTTAAAAGATAATATTTCACAGATTTGTTTTACACAAAAAGATGATGACGGGCAAACTATCTTCCATTCTTTAGATGAATACTCTGGAGTAGAACTCAAAAAGAAATTGCAAGATCTTTACCTTTTGGGTTCATTCGATGCAATACCTAGACTGGAGGGGTTTGATGAAAAGGCAGGATAAAAATAGCCCGAGGTTCTGTGGTTATTGCAGATCATCAGCATACAGATCCGTTAGGTGTACTAAATGATTTAGTAAATTACAAGTATGATTATACTCTGTTTGAGAAAAAATGGATTGTAATAGACAGAGATGAGATTCGGTCAATTTCATCTAATTCCAGTGGACATCCAGAGGAAAACTTTGTAACAGCATTAACCGAAGCAGAGAAACTGAATATAGAAGTAGCATGGTCCAATCCTTGTTTTGAAATCTTTATTGTTGAACATTATATGTACAGAGATACAGGAGGCGATAGAAAAGATATTCAGAAAAAGGCTTTAGAATTGTTGTGCAAAGACGGCAAAATAAAAGAAGAATCTGTCATTGAAGATTTAAAGACTATAAATAATTTATATGACCTGTTGCTTCCTAATAAAGAAAAAGGTTTTTCAAATCTTAAGAAGTTGATGAATGTACAGAAAGATAAATCACCTATGGATGCTAATCCTGGAACACGTTTTCATGAGCTTGTAGAAGTGTTGGAAGCGTATTTTGATTAATAATAGTTTTTAATAGGGGGAAGAATAGAAATGGGATTATATGAAGGAATAAAAGACGTCGCTAATATTGTTCAAAAAGCTGATAACGTTGATTTATATCGTCAGTAGTTTATGGAATATAGGTATTAACAATATCTTTTTGTTGTTTATGTTGAATAGTTTTTTTCGAGGTATTAAAAAGCACAAAGGACTTTTGCCGAATCCTCTACGACAATAAAAATCCTGTAAAAATCTGCGGCGAATCGCTGGAAGAGCTTAAACTGTTCATCAAAAACGGCGAGCACTGGGGCATTTCCAAGGTTCTTTTTGTGCCCGGACAGAAAATCAAGGCAGTTTCGGGGCCGCTTGTGGGGTTGGAAGGCAATATCGTGGCGGTAAACAGGAAGAAAAAGCAGATTACGGTGCAGTCTACGCTCACGCAGGACGGAAAAAGGTTTGATTTGCTGTATGAGGATGTGGATGAGGTGGAGTAAGCATCCTTCTGTTCCAAGGAATCCAAAGATTACTGATATCTTCTTTAAGTGTGGATTTATTGAATCGTGGGGACGTGGATATTTTAAGATTAAGAGTATCTGTGAGGAGTTTAAGGCTAGTCTTCCTGAGCCAACTGTATTAACCGGTGGACTTTCTGTTGTTTGTAATGCTTCTGAAACTTATAGAAAACTTGCAGCTGAATATAAGGTTGATGGATTTGTTGAAGAAGCTGCAAATACCGAACAAGTAACCGAACAAGTAAAAAAATTAGTTGCTTGCTTGAAAGAAAAGACTTTGTCTAAAAAAGAGATTCTTGAGGGTCTTGAATTGAAACATCGTCAAACTTTGGAGCAGGATTATATCAATCCAGCACTTGAACTTGGTTTTGTAGAAATGACACAGCCAGATTCTCCAAGAAGCCCTACACAGAAATATCGACTAACAGAAAAGGGGAGTAAATGTATTAGAGAAACAAAAATTTTTGATGATTAGACGTTATATTGATTTCCAATAATAATCGGTTAGAAAATCTGTAGCACCGGCTTTAAGAGTAACCGAACGTGAAAAATCAATAGCTTTCATGCTGTTTTTTATTTTGAAATGCGTGTCTGCATAATCCTGTAGTGCATTGTGAATGAGTTTTGTAGTTGACAGACCCAATTTCTTTGCTTGAAACTGATAATCCTCATATAATTGAGTTGAGACATATAGAGTTATGTGTTTCAGGTTGTTTTGGGTATTCATATTGATATTTTGTGTAGAAAAGCTGCGAGTGTCAATAATGGAATGGGCGGTGGGCCGCTCTTTGTTATACGATGGCTGGCTTTGACAAAACTAACGCACGAGTTTTTTAATCTCACTAGGCTATGCCTGCCTTCCACCGGCTCTCTAAGTCCGTCAACTTAGAGTACAACTTTTTCTCGGATTGTTTAATCATAACAACTACCGCAATTCACAATAAAACCAATAATTTCAATTTTTTTAGTTGCCGTTTCTCTATATATTACTTATATTTAAACTAGGGGAAAACAAAAAAGGTTGTTGAGTTCCCATCCCTCAACAACCCAAAATACTGATCCGTATGGATTAAGAATCTTATGGAACAGCAATTGTTTATCAACAATGAATCCACTATAGCATAATACTTCTCTACATTCAATTGTTTGTTCGCCCCATCAGGAGATGTGTAATGAGCACAAATAATAAGGTGACCTCAAAGAAGGTCTCATCTCTGGCAGGCAAAACACTAAAAAGCAGCTCTGCCTCGCAAACAGCAAAATCTCTTGCTGCATCAGCTTTGTCACAAAGACAAAAGGGTAATCAAACGGGAAGCCAAATTGAAGATCTGGCTTCAAAGGTTTTAAAAAGTTCAAAGTATAGTCGTGAAACAAAGGTTATAGCGGGATCTGTTTTAGCTCAGGCAAATAAAGAGCGGTAATTTGGGAGGAAAAAATGGCATTTTCAGAAAGTGTAAAATGGGAAGCTTTTAAAAGAGCTGGTGGACATTGTGAGTGTTGCGGAAAACAATTGGTATGGCAAAATCACGAAGAAGGAGAAAGAGGTGCTTGGGATGCGCATCATAAAACCTCTGTGCGTGCTGGTGGTCATGATACTCTTTCAAACTGTAAAATTCTCTGTTTAGATTGTCATAAAAACACAAGAACCTATGGACGTCATTAATTACATTGCTTGAGTTCTTTGACATTTGTTTTCTTATGGAGAGAGAATCGATAGAATCTTTTTTTTCTGTAAGAAAACAAATCAATTTAATATGAATCCTATTATTCAAATAGATATTTTACTATCAGAGGAATGAAAAAATGGATGAGAAAACAATAAATGAATTAAAAGAAAAAATACCTCAGATAATAGAAAGACAAAAAGAATCCTATATTTCTTTTCTGAATTTTATAGAATTTACCTTAAAACCAAATGAAAATAAGATAAAAGATATGTATTCATTGGTTTTACCGGATAATTGCGATTTTGAAAGGTTAGTACATTCCGCCTATAGAAATACTGAGATCATAAATAATATTATACAAAAATATTCTAGTATTATTGATGCAATTGATGAATCAAAGAACATTTCAGGTCAGTATTTACAATTAGTTTTCAATACATTGAATCAATCAAGTATAATTCGAAAAATAAAGAGCTATTTAGGAGGATGTATCAATTGGTATAATCAAATTATACACGATGATATTGATTTCCAAGCTAAAAATGGATTTATTAATAATTTATTTAATTTACTTAATCAAACTGAAAATATTGAAAGTATTGAATATTTACAATTAGCTCAAATATATGCATTTAAGTATTTTAGCAATCCTGATAAGAACTTTGTGATTATAGGAGCAAATGGTTCGGGAAAGAGTTCTTTTGCTAGAAATTCAAAGGTTGTACTTGATAAGAATGTAGCAATAATTCCAGCACAGAAACTATTTGTATTATCAAGAATAGATTCTGTTTCTCTTGGAAATAGTTCGAGAGAACATCTGTGGAGTTATCAAACTGATGACAAATTATGTAAAAATTTAGATTTTGCAAGAGCTTTAGAACAGGATTTACAAAATGTTTATAGATCACTAGTCGAAGAACAAAATGCTAATGCTAATGAGTTTTTTGAAAATCATAAAAAAGGAATTAATTGTCAAAGAGAAGAAACTGTATTAGAGCATGTTATTTCTATCTGGAATGAAATTTTAATTCATCGAAAATTAGAATATAATAAAGGGCAACTAATTGTATCTATAGAAAATGGTGAGCGAAAATATGATTTTATGGAATTAAGTGATGGCGAAAAAGCAATTTTTTATTATATTGCTCATATTTTATTATCAAAACCAAACAGTTTTATTATTGTAGATGAACCAGAAAATCATCTGCATTTAGCATTAGTGATAAAGCTATGGAATCGTTTGGAACGTGAACGAACCGATTGCAGATTCATTTATCTAACCCATAATCTGGATTTTGCAACTTCAAGAGTTAATGCCGAAAAACTTTGGATGAAAAGTTATGCCCCGCCTGCTCAATGGGATATTGAAAGACTCCCTATTGATGATGAACTTCCAGAAATTCTTTATATGGAATTGTTAGGTAGTCGTAAACCAATTCTTTTTTGTGAAGGAACAAAATCAAGTCTCGATTATAAATTATATACACGTCTCTTTCCTGATTACACAATTATTCCTGCAGAAGGACATCTTCAAGTAATCAGTTATACAAGAGCTTTTAATAAATCGTCTAATATACATGGAAATAAAGCGATTGGTATTATTGATGGAGATTTTCATACAGATGAACAAAAAAACAGGTGGAAAAAGGATTCAATTTTCTGTATTGATGTACAGGAAGTTGAAAATATCCTATGTGACGAAGAATTATTGAATGCATGTTATAAATCATTTTATGCAAATGAAGAACAATTGAATCAAGCAAAAGAACTCTTGTTTAAGAATCTAAAACAAAATATGGAAGTTCAGTTATTGGAGTATGCTACACAAACGATAAATGAATATTTAAAAGCAAATCTAATAGATAAACCAAAAACTGAAGAAGAATTAAAAGAAAATTTTAAAACTTTATTAGATAATTCTTCTGAGTATATTGATTCATTAATTAAACAGCGTAGAGAAGATTTAAATACAATTATTGAAAACAAAGATTATTCTTTGGGAGTTTGTAAATACAATAATAAAGGACTTATAGGAATTGTGCCAACAGTAATTGAAAAGGATTATAAAGATAAAATTTTCATTTTTCTTGATCAGCATCCAGAGATATTGGATATGCTACGTAAGAAATATTTTGCAGATATTCCAAGATTTTAGAATAGTTTACTGTAACAAAAATATGGATTGTTATTGCGTATATGGTGAAAACTAGTATAGAAAGAATTACAAAAATAAGTTGTCTTAGTATATTTGGGTCAACTGTAGAACAGCATGGTTTGTATCGAATTGAGTGGAACAAAAAATGGTTGGAAAATACGAATGCATAGATATGAGTCATATTTTGCCTTGATTTTTTAATCGCTTTATTATTTTTTCTAATTATGATAAAATATTTATATTTAGGACAATTAAAAAATGAGTGTTAAACAAAATGTTTTAAATAGATTCATTGAATAGAAAGAATAAGGGGCAAAAATATGCAGGCTTTAATGTTAGCAGCAGGAATGGGAAAACGTTTAGGCCGTTATACTCAGAATGGTACAAAATGTATGGTTCAGGTAAATGGTAAAGCTCTTATTGAATATGCTATAGAAGCTTTGATTAAAGCAAATATTAAAAAATTTGTTATTGTAACTGGTTATAGAAGTGAAGTATTAAAAGAATTTATAAGATCAAAATTTGATGAAAAAAGATTAAATGGAATGGTTATCGAATATATAGATAACCCTATTTATGATAAAACAAACAATATTTATTCATTATGGCTGGCAAAAGATAAACTTATAGAAGACGATACTGTTCTTTTAGAAAGCGATATTATATTTGATGATAAAATTTTAATGGATTTAATTGAAAGTCAAGATAAAAATCTGGCAATGGTATCGCATTTTGAACCTTGGATGGATGGGACGTGTACCTTGCTGGATGAAGAAAAAAATATTGTAGGTATGCTTGATAAGGCACATTTTAATTGGAATGATATCAGTAATTATTACAAGACCGTAAATATATATAAGCTTTCTAAAGAATTTTCAGAACAGTATTATGTTCCATTTTTGGAATCATATCAAAAAGCTTTTGGTAAAAATGAATATTATGAAACTGTATTGAAAGTGATTACTTTCCTAAGTAAAACAAATCTAAAAGGTTTTGAAGTTCGTGGTGATCAGTGGTATGAAATTGATGATCCAGCTGATTTAGCTATAGCAGAAAATAGATTTGCTCCAACTTCTGAAAAACTCACAATGATGGAAAATCGTTTTGGTGGATATTGGAGATTTCCACAAATTATTGATTTCTGTTATCTTGTAAATCCATTCTTCCCACCCAAAAAACTGAGTGAAGAATTAAAGTCAAGTTTTGATATTCTTTTAAGAGCTTATCCAAGCGGAGCGAAAGAGCAGAATTTACTTGCAGGAAAAATATTTAATATCTTACCAGAGCATATTGTCGTTGGAAATGGTGCTGCAGAACTTATAAATTCTTTTTGTTCTATGGTTACAGGAAAAACAGCAATCCCTTATCCGACCTTTAATGAATATCCTGCTCGTTTCTGTAATTCAGAAATTGTGGAGATTCCCGTGAATAAAAATATATTTGAATATACTGTAAGTGATATTTTAACAGCTGTTGATAAAAGTGGTGCAAATAATGTTCTTTTAATAAATCCTGATAATCCGACAGGTCACTTCTTAAAAAAAGAAGATGTATTAAAACTTCTTGATGAATTAAAAACAAGAAATGTTCAGTTAATATTTGATGAATCATTTATTGATTTTGCTGATAAAGAAATACGTTATACATTAATTGATGAAAGTATTATTGAAAAATATCCAAATCTTGTAATTATTAAATCAATTAGTAAGAGTTATGGCGTGCCAGGCTTAAGGTTGGGAATTCTAGTCAATTCTAATCCAGAATTGATTGAAAAAGTGACAAAGAATAATTCTATCTGGAATATTAATTCATTTGGTGAGTATTTCTTACAGATTTTTGATAAATATAAAAGCAATTATAAAGAAGCTTGCGATAAACTTGCAGATGAAAGAAAACGTTTTTCTAAAGCTTTATCTAATATATCTGGAATAAAAGCATATCCAAGTCAGGCAAATTATATTTTATGCGAATATAATGGAAAGCAGAATATTACAGAACTTACAGAGAGTTTGTTAGAGAATCATAATCTTTTGGTTAAGAATCTTGTGCGTAAGCATTTGTTTGAAGGTAGAAATTTCATGCGTCTTGCAATTCTTGAACCAGAGAATAATGATTTATTGATTGAGGCAATAAGGCACGAGACCTTAAAATAAAAAATAACAGAAACTGTTTCGAGAGGAGACTGAAGATGAAACGTATAATTACATATGGAACTTTTGATTTATTGCATTATGGACATATTAATTTATTGAAGCGTGCTAAAGCTTTAGGTGATTACTTAATTGTTGCTTTAAGTACGGATGAGTTTAATTGGAATGAAAAACAAAAAAAATGTTATTTTTCCTATGAAAAAAGAAAACAGCTTCTTGAAGCTATTCGTTATGTAGATCTTGTTATCCCAGAAGAGTGTTGGGAACAAAAGAAAACAGATGTAAAAGAATATCATATAGATACTTTTGTTATGGGTGATGACTGGAAAGGAAAATTTGATTTCTTAAAAGAACAGTGTGAAGTCGTTTATTTACCAAGAACCCCAGAAATAAGTACTACACAGATAAAAACTGATTTGTTATCAAAAGGCGAACAATAATAATGTTAGTAAAAAACGCAATCATAATGTCAGCTGGTACAAGTAGCAGGTTTGCGCCTTTATCTTACGAAAAACACAAGGCACTTATAGAAGTAAAAGGGGAAATTCTTATAGAACGTCAGATAAAGCAGATAAAGCAAGCAGGGATAAAAGATATTTATATCATAACAGGCTATAAAGCCGAGCAGTTTGAATACCTTAAGGAAAAGTACGGAGTAAATCTTATTCATAACTCAGAATATCTTACAAGAAACAATAACGGAAGTATCTGGGCTGTCCGAGAGGTTCTTGGAGACAGTTACATATGTTCTTCTGACAATTATTTTGCACAAAATCCCTTTGAAAAAGAAGTAGATGATTCTTATTATGCGGCTGAATATGCACAAGGTCACACAGAAGAGTGGTGTATGACAGAAGATCAAGACGGCTATATTAATTCTGTTGTTATCGGAGGAGAAAAAGCCTGGTATATGCTTGGTCATACATTCTGGAGCCAGAATTTTTCACAAAAGTTTCTTACAATTCTGGAAGCAGAATACAATAAAGAAGAAACAAAAGGTAAACTCTGGGAAAAGATTTTCATGGCACATCTTGATACACTCAAAATGAAAATCAGAAAATATGAACCGGACGTTATTTTTGAGTTTGATACACTTGATGAACTGAGAATCTTTGATAACTCATATATAACTGATACAAGATCAGAAATAATAAAAGAAATTGCAAAACAGCTTAATGTAAATGAAAAAGACATCATTAATATAAAACGTGTAGAAAGCTCTACAACAGAAGCTGGTGGTTTTATGTTTGACTGTATGGGAAAACATTATACATATAAATATGAAACTAAAGAATTAACTAAAACAAATTAGGAGGAAAATAAATGGCAGAACTGGTTAGGGAGATAGAACAGGCAGATCTTCCTGTAGTAAAAGAATTGCTGGCAAAGACTGGTAAAGATAAGGATTATGAAAAAATTGAACGTCTTGGTGGACTCACAAATCATTCTTATAAGGTTACCCTCAAAAATGGTGAAGAGCTTTTGGTTCGTATACCAGGTGAAGGTACAGAAAAGATGATTAACCGTATGGATGAAAGAAAGAGTACAGAACTTGCCTGCAAGCTTGGTATAGATTCTGAACTTCTTTATTTTGGAGATGACGGAACAAAGGTAATGAGATTCATTACAAATCCACAGCCGATGGATAATTCTGTAATGAAAAAGCCTGAAGTACTTAAACAGGCTGCTGAAATATTTCATAAGCTTCATACCTGCGGTGTAGATACAGGTGTAAGATTCGAAGTATTTGAAATGGCAGAGCTTTATGAAAAAATTATCCGTGACGGTGGAGTAGCCTTCTATGATGATTATGAAGCTGTAAAGAAAACTGTTATGGAAATTAAGGCTGCAGTAGACGGTGATAAACCTGCTCCTCGTGTACCATGCCATTGCGATTCACTTGTTGCAAACTGGGTATTGAATGACAAGGGCAAACTTTATCTTATTGACTGGGAATACTCAGGAATGAATGAAGCAATGTGGGATCTTTCATGTCTTTCAATTGAAGCAGAATACAGCGAAAAAGAAGATGATGAATTTTTGAAAGCTTACTATTCAGTTGAAAACAAAACAGCTGGAGTAGAAGAAAAGAAAAAGTTTATAGCTGCAAAGCTTTATGTAGATTATCTTTGGACACTCTGGGGGCTCACACGTGTTCCTTTTGACGGTGCATTCATGCAGGAATATGCAGATGGGCGTTACGAAAGATTAAAGAAAAATATTAGTGCCTATAAGGCTTTGTAATAATTCAAGTAGGAGAAAAATAAATGATAGCTGGTATTATCGCAGGTATTACCTGGGCAATTGAAACAATTATTCTTGGCATAGCATTGGGAATGACACCTTTTGTAAGTACAGAACAGGCTGTACTTTTGGCTCCTTTTGTAAGTACATTCTTACATGACTTTTTTTCTGCAATCTGGGCATGTATTTTTAATGGTGTAAGAGGTAAGCTTCCTGCTTTTGTAAGAGCTTTAAAAACAAAGAGCGGAAAATTTGTAATTCTTGCTGCTGTAATCGGCGGACCTGTTGGAATGACTGGTTATGTTCTTTCAGTAGCAAATATGGGTGCTTCAATCGGAGCAGTTGCAAGTGCAATCTTCCCTGCAATTGGTGCTGTTCTTGCATATCTTTTCCTCAAAGAAAAAATGCAGTGGTACCGCTGGATATTCCTTGTACTTTCTCTTCTTGGAGTATACGGACTTTCATACAGCCCAGAAATTAACATTACAAACTTCTGGCTTGGATTTGCAGGAACTCTTATGTGTGCATTCGGCTGGGGAATCGAAGCAGTTATTATTGCAAAGAGTGTACAGGATGAAGCAGTAACCGACGAGCTTGCACTCCAGATTCGTCAGACAACCTCTGCTATCGTATATGGTGTAGTTATTATTCCAATTATGAAGGGCTGGGGCTTTACAGTAAGTCTCTTTAATGGAACGGGCTGGCTCATTCCTGTAATTGCAATTGCTGCTTTGTTTGCTACAGTTTCTTATCTCTTTTACTACAAGGCAATTTCTCAGATTGGTGCTTCAAAATCTATGGCTTTGAATATTACCTATTCTGCCTGGGCCGTAATTTTTGGAGTAATCTTTATGAAGAACTATAGCCTGCTCAACCCAATAACAATCCTTTGTACAATTGCAGTTCTTATTTTTGCAATTCTTGCGGGTGCAGATTATAAAGAATTGTTTAAGAAAGAAAAAAAAGAAGAAATATCGGAACAACAGAATGCCTAATAAAATGAAAGATATAAAAAAAGACATAACGTTTATTTGCACTGACAAGGTAGAACGCCAATGTTGTGAACCTATTGCCATTGAAGCTTTAAAGAGAGGATATAAAGTTACTATAACTGATAATCCTATGCATAAATGTGAAATAGGTTTTTATCTTTCTCATGTAAATTGGCCAAAGAATAGCAAATTTTCTGTTATTACACTCCATGATTTAACTCAACAACATGGTGAATGGCCAATAATGTGGAAAAATGAATTTTGGAATATATTTGATGTTGGATTCCTTCCAAGTAAGATTTGGGCTGACATGTGGCATGATGCATCTTGTTATGATTTTGTTAGACCTAGGTATGGATGTTATTTAAGTGGTTGGATAAAAGCTGATAAAACAGTTTCACAAGATTTTACGAAAGAAAAAGAAAAAATAATCTCTGATTATGGAATTGATCCAACTAAGAAGACTGTTTTATATGCACCATCATGGGAATGGGATGGTAGACAGGTTGAAATAGCAGAGTCTGTTAGAGATTTGGATGTTAATTTGATAATCAAACAATTTCCACTATCTCCTGACAAATTTCCAGAACAGGTAAGAATAATAAAAGAAGTTGATGAGAAAACTCGTGCATTAGGATTAAAAAATGTTTTTATTTTGGATACACAAATTAATATCTTTAATGCAATTGCATTATGTGATGTTCTAGTTTCAGAAGAATCTTCAACTCTTTCAGAAGCAATGTTAATGGAAAGAAATAGTATTGCTGTTACTGATTGGCTTGTTCCTGATGTAAATCCACCAAGAAAACCAGAATGCAATTATGATTTTGTAATAAAAACTGCTAAAAAAGATTTGCGAGAAACCATAATTAAAGTATTGGAGAATAAAGAATACAAAGAAAATATACAAAAATATAGAAGATTAAATTTTCCAAATGTTGGACATGGGGCTCAGGTTGTAATGGATGTTTTGGATAGTTTAATTGATGGTTCATCAAATAGTATTCCTAGAATAGAAGAATTACAATTACAACCAACCCCTAAGGAATATCTAAGGAGTATCAATAGTCGTAAAAAACTATTAAAACATATTGAATTTAAAAAGACGGTTGTGGATAAGAATAAATTTTTACTCTGCATCTGGAATATATTAAAAGCTTTAAAAAATATTTTACGACACTAAGGAGATCTAAAATAAGTGTCTAAATCAATAAAAGCTAATGCATTCTTTAAGACTTTAATGAGCATAGTTAACATTGTATTTCCTCTTTTGACAGCGCCATATGTTGCCCGTATTTTAAGTGTGGATGGATACACAGAGTACAATAAAATTGTAAGTATGTTAACATGGTTCTCTCCTTTTGCTGTATTTGGAATATATACCTACGGTATGCGTACAATAAGTCAGATAAAGAATGACAGAGAGGCAGTCTCAAAGTTGTTTAGTCAACTTTTTGCTTTTAGTATTTTTGCGTCAACTTTAGTAACTGTTATATTTTTGTTTCTTGTGCTCCTTGTTCCTTCATTTAATGAATATAAGTGGATGTATGCCATTGCATCTTGTCAGTTATTATTTATCTGTTTTGCTACAGATTGGGCAAATGAAGCTTATGAAAGTTATGGATTTATCCTTGTTAAATCATTTTTGTGCAGACTATTATATGTTATTGCAGTTTTTGTTTTTGTTAAGAAAGAAAATGATGCGATTATTTATGTCAGTCTTTCTTCAATTTCAGTTATTATAAATAATGTTTTTACTTTTGTTTATGCAAAAAGACATATAAAATTTTCTCGTTTTTCTTTATCTGAAGAATTTAAACTTATCAAACCTTTATTTGTTGTTTTTCTTTTAGTAAATTCATCTATGCTATATACAATTTTTGATAGATTTGTTTTAACATGGTTTAGTGATAAATTGAATCTTACCTATTACAATGTATCACAAACAATTGTTATAGCTGTAATAAATGTGACTTCTTCTATTGTGCTTGTGTCAATTCCACGTCTTTCATATTTATGGGCAAATGACCTTAAAGAAGAGTATTACAGTTTACTTAAGAAAACTTCAGGAACTTTTGTGGCTTTAAATACTCCCTGTTGTATAGGTTTAGCATGTCTTTCTTATGAAGTTATTTATTATTATTCTGGAATAAAATATATAGCTGCTTCTTTTACGTTTCTGCTTTTTTCAATCCGCTATTACATTTCTGCCTTTGATATGATACTTGCAAAACAAGTACTGCTTGCAATTGGAAATGAAAAAATTCTTACAAAAATTTATTATATTGGTGGTGCTTGCAATGTTGCTTCTAAATTATTTCTCATTATTGTAGGTCATCTAACACCTGAATTATGTGTAATAACAACTGCAATAGCAGATTTAGTGGTAATTATTCTTGAAATTAATTCAATAAAAAAACTTGAAATAGAATTTTCTATTCTTTCTAAAATGAATGTTAAATATCTTGCGGCAAGCCTTTCTTTTATTCCTATTGTTCTTGCAATAAAGAAATTAATTCCATTTGAAGGATTTAAGTACATAACGATACGAACTATTATCTCTATTTCTGCATGTATGATTATATATTTCATAATACTTCTAGTTTTGAAAGATGAATTTTTATTATCTATAATCAGGAGAAAAAAATAAAATGCAATTTTTTAAGAAAATTCTTCGATATTGTGGTTATATTATATTTCGTCCTATTTGGTGGTTAGAATATTTTGTACCAAGGAGTAAAAGAATATGTGTATTTGGTGCATGGTATGGACAGAAGTATTCAGATAATTCTAAATGGTTGTATGAATATATTTTACAACATAAACCAGAAATAAAAAGCATTTGGATTACAAAGAATCGTGATGTTTACAATATGCTTAGAACTACTGGAAAACCTGTTTATATGAGTAAAAGTCTTAAAGGTATATGGTTCTGTCTTAGAGCAAAATATATCTTTATAACTAGTACTCAAAATGATGTAAATAAATATTTTCTAAATGGTTCAAAACAAATATGGTTATGGCATGGTATGCCATTAAAAAAAATAGTTTATTGTGGAGACTATGCCAATATTTCCATTTTTCAGAAATTATTTAATCCGTATGAAGCAGTAAAACCTTATGCTACAATAACATCTTCTGATTATTTTACTTCATATTTGCAAGCCGCGTTTCGTTTGCCAAAAGAACGAATATGGGGTACCGGATTGCCTAGGTGTGATGTTTTTTTTACTAAAATGAGAGAATCTTTCGTCAATAGTATTCGCGAAAAAATAAAAAAAGTTAAGATTTTTCTCTATATGCCAACATTCAGGATGCAAAGTAATATGGAGGGGACTCCATTTTCTCCTTTTTTGAAGCGATTTGGATTTAATGAAGTAGAATTTATAAATTTTTTAGAGGAACAAAATATCTTCTTTTTGTATAAACCACACTACGTAGACGCTTCTGTAAAGATTGAAATAAACTCTCCTAGATTTTTATATATAAACGATAAAGATTTTGATGATTTATACGTTTTGCTAAATAGTGTTGATGTATTGCTTACGGATTATTCATCTGTCTATTTCGATTTTCTTGCTACTAATAAACAAATATTTTTACTTGTATTTGATTATGAAGAGTATACTAATAATTCTCGAGCTCATTTTTTCAATATGTATAATGAAATGCATGGAAATTTCTGTTATGATTGGAATGACTTTTACCAGAAAGTGTCTAAATCAGATTTTTTACTTACAAGTTTGGAGGATGATAGAAATAAGTTTGCATCATATCTTAATGGGCAAAGTTGTGAATCGATATTTAAACTTTTAGAGTATTAAATTATGTGGAGCTTTTTTTTCTATGTTTCTATAGTTTTATTGTTCTCTTTTATAGGCAGATTAAAAATATATCATCCATTAGTAATTACTCATTTAATATGGTTTGTTGTTATTTTATTGTATAATATATTACCTACACAATTATATCCACTTTCTTCTGCTGTTTATAATAGACTTATTTTATATCTATTATTCTTTTTTTTAGGAACAATTTTTTATTATTTAATTTTTGGTCGGAAAAGAAAATTATCTGTATATAAAACTGTTGCAGAAAATGAAACAAGTATTATTTTCAATTTTGTTTTTATATTAACAACTTATTTATTTTTGCGATATTTTATGTTATTTGCGAATGGTACAACTTTGTATAAAGAAATAGTACAAGGCAGATTAGGTATTGATTTAAAAATTCTATTTTATTTTGATAAATTATCACTTGTTTATTTCTTTTATCTAATAACAATTAAGGATAAAATAACTAAAAAAGAAAAAATCTTTCTTTTCCTTTTTTTTATAACTTATTTTCTTAAGTTTAGCAAAATGGATATTATGCAGTTGTTTACAGCTGTACTATTAGCATTATGGATTAAAAAGAAAATAAAAGTTTATCACATTATATTAACTGGTTTGTTAATGTTTACTCTTTTGGCATTTATTCATTTATGGAGAAAAGGAAATACTTCTTCATTATCAAAAGCTATAGGTGAAATGTTGGCTGTTTATTTCCTTTCTCCGATTACAGCTTTTGATATGATTGTAAATAATCAGGTAAGCTTTAATAAATATCAAACTTTTGTATTTTTGGAAAAAGTTTTTTCAAAAATTTTTCACATTCAAATTTTTGGTGCAAATACCCAGAATTTTGATGGATGGGTATATGTCCCATATCCAACAAATGTTTATACTTGTATGTGGAGATTTTATGCAGATTTTAAAGAAATGGGGTTAATTGTATTTGGTCATATCGTTGGTTTTTTTTGGACATTTATTTATAATAGAAGACAGAAAACTGTATATAATCTTATATATATTTCTATTTTTTATATTCTTGTATTTCAATTTTTTTCGGATATATTATTTGGCTATTTTAGTGCAGTATTTCAAACTGTTTTTTTATGTGTGATTATTGTAAAACTAAAGCAATCAAAGGAAATTCGACATGAAATAAATTTATTGTTTTGTAACAATTACTGATTAATAATTCTATTTGAGGAAAAATAAAAAATGATTGATATTTTACTATCGACATATAATGGTGAGAATTTCTTACGGGATCAATTGGATTCTTTATTATCCCAGACGTATAAAGATTTTAGAATTTTGGTTCGAGATGATTGTTCCAATGATAAAACTATTATGATTCTTAATGAATATAAATATTTATATCCAGAAAAAATAGTTTTGATTGGAAATAATGATAAAAATCTTGGTTCTACAAAGAGTTTTTTTGAAATTTTGAGACATTCAGATGCAGAATTTATAATGTTTTGCGATCAAGA
This sequence comes from Treponema sp., assembly GCA_017619795.1. Taxonomy (GTDB): domain Bacteria; phylum Spirochaetota; class Spirochaetia; order Treponematales; family Treponemataceae; genus Treponema_D. Next base: position 5,191 of record JAFZRP010000106.1, on the reverse strand, counting down.
TGATGTCTGGAAAAATGATAAACTTGAAATATTTTTAAATTATATTAAGGAAAAAAGTTTAGATATAACAAAGCCTATTCTTATACATTCAGCAGTAGAAGTTGTTGATTCAAATTTATGTACTCTAGAAGAAACTACTAATTATTTTAACAAAAATAAATGTGGTATGGAAAAAACATTTACTTGGCAAATATTTCAAAATGATGTTACAGGTTGTACTGTTATGATAAATGCACCAATGAAGAATATAATTAATCAAATGGATTATAACAAAAATAAAATCATTCAACATGATTGGTTTTTAGCACAAGTGGCTTATTTATGTAATGGTAAATTTTTTATTCCTGTACCTACAATAAAATATCGGCAGCATTCAAATAATGTTTTAGGAGCAAGAAAACTTTCATTTATTCAAAGAATAATGTATAAGATTTCAAAAGGGGTTTCGTATCCCTTTTATGATCAGGTTGAATCTTTACTAAATTGCAATATTCCTATTTCTAAAGAAATGAGTAAATTAGCTAATGAATTTATTTCTATAAGAAAAAAAAATAAAATACGAAGGATTATGTGGCACATAAATCATAATTTTTTACGTGAAGGAAATATATTTTATAAAATATATCAACTAATCTTATGTTAAAGGAAAGAAAATGGTTAGTGTATGTATGGCTACCTATAATGGTTCATTGTTTTTAAAAAAGCAAATAGACTCTATTTTATGTCAACTTTGTGCTGATGATGAATTAATTATTAGCGATGATTCTAGCACAGATGATACTTTAAAAATAATTGAGTCATATAATGATAAGCGTATTAAAGTATTATATCATCAACGCGAAAAGAGCAAGTATTATCCAAAGATGAGTGTTCCTTATGCAAGTTTTAATTTTGAAAATGCATTAAAAGAAGCAAAAGGTGATTATATATTTCTTTCAGACCAGGATGATATATGGTTACCTAGTAAAATCAAGGAGTGTACTGAATTATTAAAACAATACGATTATGTTCTAACAAATTTGTCTATAATTGATGAACAAGATAATATAGTATGTAAAAAAATGTATTCAAAAAAACCGTTTACAAGAAATATAATAAAGAACTGTTTTCATCCAATTTTTTGGGGATGTTGTGCTTGTTTTACCCAGAAAATATTACAAGCATCATTGCCATTTCCTAAATCAACATGTTTGCATGATTTTTGGATTGGTTTAGTAGCAACCAAAACTGGTACGATGTTTTGGTTTGATAAACCTCTTGTTTTACATCGCGTTGGTAGTCAAAATACAAGTACTGGAGGTAAAAAATCTAATAATTCTTTGTGGATGAAATTCTTGTACAGATTTTATGCCTTCTTTGAATATATAAAGTTGAAATAGTCCAAATCATTATATACTTCCTTTAAAAGATACAATTGTAAGAGGGATAGGAAGAGTAAATACTTTGGATTAAATAAAGTTATATAAAAGATTTGTTTTCAATTATGTAATATAATCTTCTGAGAAAAATTGTTACTTGAAATATAAGTAAAATGATATTATGATAAAAAAAATTTAGTTTCAAAAAACAAGAACACTATAATATTTTACAAGTTGTTGAATATATCTGCAGAAAAGAGAAGGAACTTCCTTTAGTAATTTACAGAATATATAGAATATATCTTTCTATGAAAAATGTTTAATTATTTTTGAATTAACTTATTTTATAGTTTCTTACAGTATAATTAAATGTAGATTGCTAAGAAAAATTCTGTATAATAAATTCAAAAACAAGAGAGGTTATTTAATGACTGTTTGTATTTTGGCTCCTAGGTTTCCTTATCCAGAAATTGGTGGTGATATATTGCGTTTAAATTCTATAGCGAAATATTTCAAATCGATTGGTTATAAAGTAGTTATTATTTCATTTTATGATAAAACAAATTTTATTTCGGATAAGGACATTCCTTATGATAGAATATATAAAATTAAAAGAAATAAAATTGTCTCTTTGTTCTTTTGTGCATTATTTCTTTTATTAGGCAAACCTATCCAATGTGGTTATTATTTTAGTTTTAGATTTAATAAATTATTCAAAAAAGTTATTAAAATAGAAAATCCTGATATATATGTATCACATTTATTAAGAATGGAGCCATATTTGAAAATCAATAAACTTAAGAAAAATGTTATTATTGAAATGACAGATGCTTTATCAAAAACATATGATTTATCAAGTAAAGCTAAACATTTTTCCCTAAAGAGAGTAATATATCAAATAGAAAAAGAACGAATAAAAAAAATGGAAAAGGATGTAATTAATTACTATCCCAAAATAGTTCTTGTTTCTAAAAATGATATTGATTATCTTAATAATGATAGTAAACTGTATTTATATCCTTTAGGTGTTAATACTTACTATAATACAAAAAAATATAATAACAATAAGATTTGTTTTGTGGGGAATATGAGAACATTACAAAATCAAGATGCTGTAATGTTTTTCTATAAAGAGATTTATCCAGAAATTTTAAAGTTTAATAAAAATGCCGAATTTCATATTGTTGGAGCAGAACCACCTTCTTTCATTAAAGAGTTGTCAAATAATAAGAATATATTTGTTACAGGTTTTGTTGATTCTGTTGAAGAATATATTGCAGATTCGTGTTTTCTTATTGCCCCGGTAAATATTGCTGCAGGGGTTCAATATAAAGTTCTTACAGGAATGGGGCAAAGGATTCCTGTTATTCTTTCGAGTTTGATAGCAAAAGCAATTCCAGAATTAAAGAATGAAGTAAATTGTTTTATTGCAAACAATAATGAGGATTACATTAAGTATGTAAAATTATTGATGAATGATTCTTCAACTAGAGAATTTATCGCAGAAAATGGATATAAAGTTATCAATAATAATTATTCGATTCTTGCAAAATTAAAGGGATATGAAATTATTGATAATATCTAAATGCTAATTTAAATATATGGATAATGAATATATGCAAAAATATCTTATAACAGGTTATAGTGGTTTTGTTGGATACCATTTTCTCTCATATTTGAATTCAATTGCAAAAGAAAAAGTTTTTGTTATCGGGCTAGATATTATTTTCCCCAACGATTTTTCCAATTGGTCTTTTAATAATCTTGAAATAATTCATAAAACAATTAATCTACTTGATTTTAATGAAGTTAATTCTGTAATTACTGAATATATACCAACACATATAGTTCATTTAGCAGCTTTTAGTTCTGTCGGAAAAAGTTGGAAAGACCCATCAGGTTATTTTTCTAACAATGTAGGAGCATTTCTGAATATAGTTGAATCAATTCGGAAAAATGAAATAAAATGTAGAATATTAAATATTGGTTCAAGTGAAGAATACGGAAGCGTTAATGAAAAGCAGATTCCAATATTAGAAACAAATAGAATTAATCCGGATAATCCTTATGCAGTAACTAAAATGTCTCAAGAAGGATTAGCTCATGTTTATAGTTCTGGATTTGGTATGGATATAATTTCTACACGGTCATTCAATCATATTGGTCCTCGCCAACGAGATGTTTTTGTTGTTGCAGCATTTACAAAGCAAGTAGCACAGGCTGTAATTGATGAAAGAAAAGCACTGGATATGATTACAGGTGACTTGAATGTAATTAGAGATTTTCTTGATGTTCGGGATGTTGTTTCTGCATATTATTTATTACTTGAAAAAGGAATATCTGGGGAAGTATATAATGTTTGTAGCGGTGAAGGTATTCCGTTACAAAGAATTATTAGTGAATTGTCAAATATATCTGGTATTTCTATATCAAATCATGTTAGTCCAGATTTGTTAAGACCAAATGATATAAAAAAAATAATCGGTTCTAATGAAAAATTAAAAAAAGATACTAATTGGGAAAGAAATTATTCTTTAGAAGAAACATTAGCTGATACATTAAATTATTGGGAAGAACAATTATCTAAATAGTATATAAATAAGGAGATTTCTTTATTATGGAAAAGAAAATAGCATTAATTACAGGAATTACTGGTCAAGACGGCTCTTTTTTAGCAGAATTATTACTTGAAAAAGGTTATGAAGTTCACGGTATTACAAGAAGAGCTTCTATTAGTAATACTGCTCGTATTGATCATCTTATTGCGAAAAATGCAATTAAATTACATGATGGTGATTTAAGCGATTCAACATCATTAATCAAAATTATTAAGAATACACAGCCAGATGAGATTTATAATTTGGCTGCACAGAGCCATGTACAGGTTAGTTTTGATGTTCCTGAATACTCGGGCGATGTTGATGCTATTGGTGTACTTCGTATTCTGGAGGCTGTTCGTTTATTAGGTCTTGAAAAGAAAACAAAAATATATCAGGCTTCTACATCTGAACTTTATGGAAAGGTTGAAGAGGTTCCACAGAATGAAAAAACACCTTTCCATCCATATTCACCTTATGCAATTGCAAAGCAGTATGGTTTTTGGATGATGAAGGAATATCGTGAAGCTTATGGTATGTTCTGTGTAAATGGTATTCTTTTTAATCATGAATCAGAAAGACGTGGTGAAAACTTTGTAACTCGCAAGATTACTCTTGCAGCTGGACGTATTGCTGAAGGATTGCAAGATCATCTTGAACTTGGAAACCTTGATTCTAAACGTGATTGGGGTTATGCAAAAGACTATGTTGAATGTATGTGGCTTATTATGCAACAGAAGGAACCAGATGATTTTGTAATTGCAACTGGTGTTCAGCATACAGTACGAGAGTTTACAGAACATGCTTTTAAAGCAAATGGTATTGAACTAAAATGGGAAGGCAAGGGAATTAATGAAAAAGGCTATGATAAAGCCACAGGCAAAATGCTTGTTTGTGTAAACAAAGCCTGGTATCGTCCTACTGATGTTGATAACTTGTGGGGCGACCCAACAAAAGCAAAAAAAGTTCTTGGTTGGAATCCATTAAAGACATCATATGAAGAATTGGTAAAGATTATGTCTGAACATGATCGTAAACTTGCCAAACTTGAAAGAGAAACTTTAAAATAATTCAGAAATTATTTAAAACTTTTATAAAAAGGGGCTGTCCAAAAAGAAATGGGCAGCTCTAATTATTTTAAATTTACAAGTGAATTCAAATCTGCTAAAATTTAAATATGAGCAGAGGCGTAAGCGATAAAATCACATACAAACCGTACAGTCAGAGCGAACAGTG
>JAFZRP010000105.1 GCA_017619795.1 Treponema sp. | reverse complement strand
TTGAGACGGACAGGGCGGCACTGCTTTTTTCCAGAAACAAACTGGATTCTGTTCTGAGAGTTTATCTGCCTTCGTGTAAAAAAGTGATTTTGTCTTCGTTTGTTTATTGCTTTGCCATGAGTGCCGGTGATGCAACACTGCCACTTGTACTTTCAATTCCACGCTTTAATACAGTTGCGCTTTATACCTACAAGCTTGCAAGCTCTTACAGGTTTAATCAGGCGTGTGCCAGTGGTGTGATTCTTACGGTTTTGTGTGGACTTATTGTTTTTCTGTGTGAGTCTGCTTATAAAACTCAATAAGCTCCGGGCGATATTCAAAGTGCATGTTATCCCAGATAAGCCATTTTCCGCCCCAGATAAAGCCTTCTTCTTCAAAAATATTTATAATTTCATAAGGCGGCATCCATCGGGATTTTAGAGAAGCAAGCATCCATTTGTCACCCAGAATATCTTTTGTCCAGCGCCAGTACATGTATTTATTCATTTTGATTGGAAGAAAATCGATTGCAATTGCGGTTCCATGGAGAGATTTTCGTTCAACATCCCGAATCTCGCGCCAGTTATAGCCGTCCATGTGGTCTATGCCTTTAAGAAAAGTGTCAATTGTTGTTGAGGTTTTTCGTTCTTCAAGAATCCTTTTTTCAACGCGTGCAAGAGGTTCTATAATAAACTCATTAACAGTAACCTTGTGACCAAGAAACTTTATTCGTGCAAGATGCTGTTCAACGCTTTTTCTTGAAGAACCGTAGTACATAAAGTCCGAAAGAAACTGTGAGGCAAACGGTTCATTTTTTCGGGCGGAAGCTAGACCAGCCTGTCTATATTCTTCTATTTGAGCCTTTGTATAGGTTGATGGAGACTGAAGCTCGCCGCCAAAAGGATATTCTTCCAGAACAGGAAGATAATGTGATTTTCTTTTTAATTCTGCTTCCGGGATAAGTCTACCTTCGCACCAGCAGAAAGTTATTTCTCTCCGCTTTGATGATGTTGCCGGATTTGCTGTGGTTATCGGAGTAGTCGGACAGGAAACGGTTATAAGCCAGTCTTCAAGCCGTTCGCTGTAGGTGGCTGTAAAGGTTGTATCTGGAAATGCTTTTCTGAAGATTTGAAGCTCTGAAGGTTCGCTTAATTGTGTATCTGAAGTTTTGTTGTTATTGTCCGCTTCCTGTGCAAAAACAGCAGGTGTGATGAACAAAATCAGTAAAGCGAAAACGAAGGGTTTGAAATGCATTACTATATTATAGTTTATTTTCAGAAACAGAGCAAATTTATCAGATGACATCATCATCATTTTTTTGTATTATTCACTCAATGTATTTTATTGCGAAAAATATCTGCAAAACGTGGGACTCTGTAAAGGTTGAGTTTTCGATTGAGTGCGAAAAGTCTACGATGACTTGTCTTTTGGGGCCAAGCGGATGCGGAAAATCTACAATATTGAATATTATCGCAGGACTTGAACGCAATGATGAAGGCGTACCGCTTGAAATTGAGCTTGACGGAAAGAGAATTGAAGCACTGCCTCCTGCACAAAGAAAAATAGGGATGGTGTTTCAATCGGGAGCTTTGTTTACTCACCTGAATGTTGTAGATAATGTTGCTTACGGTTTAATTTCGCAGGGGATGAAGAAAAAGGAAGCCAGACAGGCGGCCAGTGAATATCTGGAGCGTTTTGATTTAGGTGGTTTTGATAAGCGCATGGTACAGAGTTTGAGCGGCGGCGAAAAACAGCGGGTTGCACTTGCCCGTACCTTGATTATGAAGCCGCAGCTCGTGCTTCTGGACGAACCTTTTTCCGCACTGGACACCGATTTGAGGCACAAGCTTGCCGCCCAGCTGAAAGAGTGGCAGAAGCAGCTTGGTTTTACCGCAATTATGGTAACCCACGATGAAACCGAGGCTGAGACAGTCGGAGATGTAATTATTAAAATTACGCGGTAAACCTTAGTATACCATTGTACCAATACCGCGGTCGCTGAACATTTCTATTAAAAGACTGTGCGGTACACGTCCGTCAATAATATGTGTGCGTGGAACTCCACCGTTTAAGGCAATTTCGCAGCATTCAATTTTTGGAATCATTCCGCCGGATATAATTCCAGTTGCTTTTAAAGAACCAATTGCAGTGCGTTCAATTCTCTTAATCAAAGAGGACGGATCATCAACCTTTCGCAGGATTCCGGCAACATTTGTAAGTTGAACAAACTTTTCTGCATGAAGTGCCGCCGCAATCTTTGCCGCAGCTGTATCTGCATTTATGTTGTAGCGTGCATCATCACCCTGTTCGCCAAGAGCTACAGTAGAAACTACAGGAATAAAGCCTTCGTCCAAAAGAGAAGTTAAGATTTCAGGATGAACTTCTGTTACTTCTCCAACATAGCCCAAATCCTTTTCGGTCTTTTTGGCACGGAGAAGACCTGAATCAACACCGCTCAATCCAACTGCCTTACCGCCCTGCTGGAGCAGCATACCGACAATATCCTTATTGAGCTTGCCTGTTAGCACCATCTGAACAATTTCCATTGTTTCTGAATCAGTGTAGCGCAGACCATCAACAAACTTACTTTCCTTGCCAACCTTATCCAGCATTTTATTGATTTCCGGTCCGCCACCGTGAACAAGCACAACCTTAATTCCGATTGTATTCAAAAGAACAATATCTTCCATAACGGCATGCTTGAGCTCTTCATTAAGCATTGCATTTCCGCCGTATTTTACAACAACAATTTTTCCAACCCAGTTCTTAAAATAAGGAAGTGCCTCAACAAGTACCTGAGACCACTGATCTGCACTTAAGTTTTCTACTTCTTTGTTCATAGTTTTATCCTGTACGCAAAAAGCGTTTATGTTCTATAATCTCCGTTAATTTTTACATAATCGTAAGTCAAATCACAACCCCAGGCTGTACCGCTTGCTGTACCTTCGCCGCATTGAACAAGAATCTCAACAGCAGAAGCACTCAAAATCTTCTTTGCTTTATCTTCATCAATTGGAACTGGAACGCCGTTGTCGAAAACCTGAATTATCTGGTCGCCGTGAACTGTAGAATCAACAGCCGGGTCAAAGTATCTGTCTGCATCCTTTTTAGAAGTAAACCAGATGCTTGTCTTGTCCGGGTCAAACTCAATTCCGCTGTAGCCCATTGCGCAAAGAAAACGACCAAAGTTTGCATCGCTGCCGAAAATTGCTGCCTTAGAAAGGGAAGAGCAGATTATCTGTTTTGCAAGTCCGCGGGCTGCTTCAACAGTTGCTGCTCCGTTTACGTTACATTCGATGAGCTTTGTAGCACCTTCTCCATCAGCTGCAATCTTCATCGCCATTATTCTGTTCATTTTGTTAAGGGCAGCCAGGAAAAGCTCATAATCTGCACCTTCACCGGTAATTTCGCGGTTTCCAGCCAGCCCGTTGGCCATTATTGTAAGTGTGTCATTTGTAGAAGTATCGCCGTCTACGCTGACGCAGTTGTATGTTCCCAAAATTGATTCGTGCAGCGCCTTTGAAAGCATTTCGGAACTGATTGCACAGTCAGTTGTGATAAAGCTGAGCATAGTTCCCATATTGATGTGAATCATTCCGGAGCCCTTGCACATTGTTCCCATACGGCAGATTTTTCCGTCAAGCTCAAACTCAACGGCACACTCTTTGTAATGTGTATCTGTTGTCATGATTGCGATACGGGCTTCTTCGTGTCCTTTTTTACTGAGACCGTTTTTTAGTGTATCGATATTTTTTTCAACTTTTGTTACATCAAACTGTGCACCGATAACGCCTGTAGAATAAACCATTACATCCTCGGTTTTAATTCCAAGAGCTCCAGCCGCTGCCTTTGCCATGCGCAGTGCATTTTCGGCTCCCTGTGCACCTGTACAAGTATTTGCGTTTCCGCTTATTTCAATTGCAGCCTGAGCACGACCGTCAGCGAGGTGTTTCTTAGTGATTTTTACGCTTTCTGACTGCACTCTATTCTGAGTATAAACTCCAGCTGCATTACAAGGTACCTCGGAATAAACCAAGGCCATATCGTTTATTTTGCGGCTTTCTTTTATACCAACTCTGATTCCGTTAGCAGTAAAGCCCTTGGGTGCACAAACACCGCCATCAATAAAATTAATGTCACTCATAAATGCCTCCCTAAAGGAGATGTATATTTATACATAAAATGTGAATATTTATGCATTTAATAAATATACCATAAATAGAGACGAAATATCAAGCAGAGAAAATAATGTGTTAAAGAGAACTTTTTCAACCAGGGAATGGCCATGTATTCCATTCTGCCTGGTTTTTAGCACAAGTCCAGAGCGAATGATATATGTTTTTGTCTACGCCAGTTTTTTCAAACAGAGTCGGCAGATTTACAAACTCATAGCCCTGCTCTTTAAGCACTGGAACAGCGCGTTCAACAGCTTCATAAGTAGCAACATTTCCTTCAGTTACATGAAGAAGATAGATTGTGCCGTTTTCAGCATCCTCAAGCATTTTGTTGTAGCGGTAATCAGCATCATAATTAGGATCCCAATCGTTGCAGGATTTTCCGCAGATAAAAGGAACCTTGATAGCTTCGTACATCTGATTGCTTACAGAAATAAACGGTGGACGGAAGAACTCAGCTTTTTTACCGGTAAGCTCAACTATAGCATCATCACACTTTTTATATTCATCCTTAATCTGTTCAATAGACATTTCAGCCATTGCAGGATGGGTCCAGGAGTGATTCTGAATATCGCAGCCAAGCTCAATAGCACGTTTGATTACCTTTTTGTTGTTTTCTGTGATTTTATTTCCAATAAGGAAGAAGGATGCTGGTACTTTGTATTTTTCCAAAAGGTCAAGCATTCTTTCCATTGTGTTGTCGTTATCCGGGTTAGGACCGTCATCAAAGCTTAAGCAAAGGTATTTACTCATAGTTCTCTTACTCCATCACCGCTAGAGCAGGCGAAAAATCCGCCTTCGTAGCCGATTATTTTTTTGTATTCATTCTGAACGTTTTGAATGAAACTTTCAATATCATCTTTATGAACAAGGGCAATTGCACAGCCGCCAAAGCCTGCTCCTGTCATACGTGCGCCAATACAACCCTTTTGTTTGGAAGCCGCACCAACAAGTGTGTCCAGCTCAATTCCGGTAACCTCATAATCATCACGCAGAGAATTGTGCGATTCATACAAAAGTTTGCCAAGCTCCTGCAAATTGTCTGCTTTCAAGGCTTCTACTGCACGAAGCACTCTGTCGTTTTCTGTAACACAATGACGGACTCGGCGCAAAATCACTTCATCCTTTATTGCAGCTTTGCATTCTTCAAATTGAGCTGGCGTAAGTGAACATAAATCAGGCAAATCCTTTGTATTTGTGATTTTCGCATTAGTATTTCCAGCAGTCAAAGGAATTGCAGCCTTTTTAAGAATTGCCAGACCTTCCTCGCACTGGGAGCGTCTTTCGTTATATTTTGAATCTGCAAGCCGGCGCTTTTTCTTTGTGTTCATGACAATAAAGCGGTAATCACCAAGCTTAAGAGGAACATATTCATGTTCAACCTTTGCACAGTCAATCAGCTCTGCAGTATCCTTTTTTCCAGTTGCGATAATGTACTGATCCATAATTCCGCAGTTTACATTCATAAACTCGTGCTCTGACTGCTGACCCATAAGTGCAATATCTTTCCTGCTAATGTTGAAACCGAACGTCTCGCTTACAGCCCAGGCAAAACCGCATTCCAGAGCCGAAGAAGAGCTTATTCCGCCTGCACTCGGTACATTGCTTGCAATCAAAACTTCAAAGCCACAGTCAAACTTGTAGCCCTGTTTTTTCATGCAGCTGAGGATTCCGTTTAAGAAATTGGCATAATCATTTTTCTGGTCAAAAGCAAAATTGTCGTTTGTGTCAAAGGTGTGTGTGCCGTTAAAAAACAAATCGTTGTAGATGATTTTTGAATCGTTTCGTTTTCGGATTGCACAGTAAAGATATTTGTCTATTGCTGCCGGGAAAACCTTACCGCCGTTATAGTCAATGTGCTCACCGATGATGTTGATTCGTGCAGGAGACGCAAACATTTTTATTTCGTTGTCGTTTCCACTTTGACTTTTGTCGCCATAGATTCTGATGAAGTTTTCTTTTAACAGTTCTGGAGTTACTTCAAATCGTTCCTTTTTACTGGACATGTTCGTTTCCTTTATACAGTTTAGTATTTAATCAGCTTATAGTCTTTTGCTTTTACGCGGCGTGCATAATCAAAAACGTCAGCTAAAGGAGTGTCAAAAATCATACCGCCTACAGAAAGCTTGCCAGGCTCATCCGGCAGAAAATCTACGTTGTGAATGTCGCTACCGCTTGTTACAGGGAAATCGTATTCCTTTGCATAGAGCTCGGCAAGTACGTTTTCAGAAGCCTTGTTTCCGGCATTGTAAATCTCTACACCGTGTACGTCGCGCGGATGAAGGTGAATTGCCTGAATGTAGTTGCGCATACGGAAAGGGTGGGCTTGAATCATAAGTCCGTTGACTTCGTTTACCGCATTAAAAAGCTCAGTGTGGGTCCAGTGTTCAATTTCCGGGTGAGCCAGAAGCCAGGCTTTATCAAAACCGTAAACAAGGTAGTCGTCGCCGTGGAAGGTCTGTTCAATACCGAAGAAAACCTTGAACTCCTTTGCAGTTCCAGTAAGATTGTTTCCTTTATTGAAGATTTTTGCTGCTTCAAAGGCTTTTTCGTAACCGCTGCAATAAATATTTATTCTTGTTTTCCAGTCGGCTTCGTGGGCACGTGGAGCAGCGGTATTTCCGCCGAAAAAGTGGTCCGTTACAAAAATACCTGAATAACCTGCTTCAAAAAGTGGTTTTATATAATCTGAGCCGGAAGAACTACCACAGGCACTTCCTTCCAGGGTATGTAAATGAGTTTCGTACTTGTACGTTTCCATAATGATTTGATTATATAGTATTTACGAAACGTGAGAAAGGGGGAGGTAATTGCACGTACAAATATATTATTGTACACTCAAAGCAGCTATGGAAAGAATGCCTGCTGTTTATATTGGAAATATTCAGAGTCTCAAAAACGAGGAACTTTTTCACAAAGCCTACGATTCAGTATCTGAATATCGTCAGCAGAAGGTTTGCAAAATGAAGCACCAGGAGGATAAAAGACGTTCTTTGGGTGCGGGACTGCTTTTACAGAAGGCTCTTAGTGATTTTGGAATTGACGAAAAAACTACCGCTTTTGAAACTAACAGTAATGGCAAGCCGTATATAAGCTGCAGTGACAAAGAAGCCGTGCAGTTCAATCTTTCTCATTCAGGTGATTATGCAATGTGCATTATTGGCGACAGCCCTGTTGGTTGTGATGTTGAGCGGGTTCGGAAAATTGATTTAAAGCTTGCAGAACGTTTTTTTGCTCAATCAGAAAAAGAGATGATATCGAACCAGCCCACAGAAGATGACAAAATCAATACATTTTTCCGGTTATGGACACTCAAGGAAAGCTACGTAAAAGCAGAAGGGCAGGGGCTGTCCATTGGCCTTAATTCTTTTGCAGTGCAGCCTGATTTTAATAAAATATTGCGTGATAATGTTGAGGTTGTCTGTTCTTTGTGTGAGTTTGATATTGATAAGGCTTACAGGTTTTCTGCATGTGTGCTTAATTCCGAGAAGGGTTCCCAAATAAAGTGCAGAGTTGTATACATCGAGGATTTCCACTATATTTAACATGCTATGAATAATGACAACAAAACAGTTTATATTATAGGACATAAAAATCCAGACACCGATGCAGTAGTTTCTGCCGTAGGTTATGCAAGATTAAAAAATCTTTTAGGTTATGATAATTATAAGGCCGCACGAGCCGGTCATCTTAATCCGCAGACAGCATATATTTTTAAGAAGTTCAATGTTCAGCGCCCGGAATATATTCCGGATCTTATTCCAAAGGTAAGATATTTTATGCAGACAAATGTGGAGTCTGTTTGTGAAGAATGCTCGGTTTGGGAATCTATTGCAAAAATGGAGAAAAACGAAAACCGTGTAATGCCTGTTGTAGATAAAAATGGAGCTTATTTATCGCTCCTGCATTATTCCGGTTTTGCAAAAAGTGTACTCACAATCCTTAATCCTGAGAAACGACATCTTTTTTCTACAAGCATAAATCTTATTCAGAAAACGCTGAACGCTCAGCCAATTATTATCGCTGATGATGCAGATAAGATTTTTAAGGCTTCAATTCATGTTGGCTCTTCTGAAGAAAATACTTTTGCAAGCCATCTGGATTCTCATTCATCTGAAGCTATTATTGTAATTGCAAGTAACAGAGAAGAGATTCATAAGGTTTGTATTGAACACAAAGTAAAGCTGCTCATTACAACAAGCGGTTGCGTTATTAATAAGGAGCTTCGGGACCTGGCAGAAAAGAACAAGGTTTCTGTAATCACAAGTCCTTATTCAACATCCCCAACTTCTATGCTCATTGCCTATTCAATGCCGGTAAGCGTTATGGGCGATAAGGATATTAAAACAGTCAAAATAGACGATACAATTTCAAAGGTAAAAGGCCTGCTCAACGATGCTCACTGCAAGTATCTTCCAGTTCTTGATGATGACAAAAAAATTGTCGGTATGATTTCGGAACACGATTTGATGAAGGAGCCGAACATTGAGGTTGTACTTGTTGACCACAACGAAATGTCGCAGGCTGTTGAAGGAATTGAGCATTACACAATCCGCGAAGTAGTGGACCATCATAGAATCGGTTCAATTACAACAAAGAATCCTATAACCTTTATTAATAGACCTCTTGGTTCAACTTCCACTCAAATTGCGGGGCTCTACAACGAATACAAGATTCCAATTCCAAAGGATATTGCGCCACTTCTCCTCTGCGGAATACTTTCCGACACTCTGATTTTACAGTCTGCAACTACAACAGATGTTGACCGTGAAATGGCCGAGTATCTTTCCAGCATCTCTGATCTTGATATAAAAACACTCGGCAACGAGATCCTTCTTGCAGGAAGCAATATTTCCGGCCGTGAGCCTGGCGAGCTTGTAAGACAGGATTTGAAGGAATACACAGAAGGCAAGGTTAATTATACTGTAAGCCAGATTGAGGTTGGCAGCACCAAGGAAGTTCTTGAACGTAAAGAGGCCTTCCTGGGCGAGCTTGAAATTGAACGACGCAGCCGAAAAGGTTTGTTCTCTTGTCTGCTTGTTACCGACATCACCTCTCTGTCCAGTATACTGCTCGTAAGCAGCGAAGGTAAGTTCAGTCAGTTTATTACCTTCCCTAAGACAGAAGAGAATGTTTATTACCTTCAGGGTGTTGTTTCTAGAAAGAAGCAGCTTATTCCGCTTATAACAGAGCAGGTATTGAATTACTTAAAGTAAACTGTTCGGGACAAGCCCGACAGTTATTTACTTCAGCAGTTCCATACCGGCTTTGTTCTTCCAGCGTTTAGCAACATCGTAAGGAGTTTCGCCGTTGTTATTAAGAGCCTGTCTGTTCAAACCGAAAGACAAAAGTCTCTTGATTGTTGCTTCGTTTGCAGTTCTTGCAGCATAGTGAAGAATTGTATCACCAAGAATATCTGAAGACTCGCCAAAATAGTCTACTAAATCATCAAGAACATCTACGGCATCCGGATTGTTGAAGGCCAAAGTGATTGCACAGTCACCATTGTTGTCTGCAATAAACGGATCTGCCTTGTGCTGAATAAGGATTCTTGCAAGAGAGTTTTGTTTCTGAATAATAGCATAATTCAGCGGAGTAAGACCCTGGCTGTTTCGCTGGTTAATGTCGTAGCCCTTAATTATAAGCTGTTCCATTACCTCAAACTTTGCCTTACATGCAATTGCGGCATGGAGAGGATTGTTACCGTCGCTGTCTATAAGCTTAAGGTCTTTTCCAAGTACAATATTTATAAGAGAAAGGTCTTCGTTTACAACAAGTGAGAACGGTGTTTTTCCAAAGCTGTCGCGGCTAAGAGCGTTTCCACCGTAAACTGAAAGTACCTCAATAATTTCAACATCCTTTATAGAAGCACCCTCGTGGTAAGCATTTCTTCCGTACATATCCTGAAGCATTACGTTTGCACCATAAGCCAGTATAAACGGAATAACCTTTGTAGACCTCTGAGAAACCGCATCCATAAGGATTGATTTACCTGTGATGTCGGAGCTGTTTACGTTAGCTTTGTTTTCTAGAAGGATTTTAGCACTGTCTATAGAGTCGTAGTTAGCTGCAACAGAAAGAGGAGTTTTACCAGAAATGTTTTTAGCATCTACAACCGAACCCATTTCTATAAGAGTTCTTGTTGCATCAAGAGTGTTCCACTGAACGCTTTTGTGCAGCGGTGTATTACCAAGCAGGTCTCTTGCATTAGGATTTGCTCCCTTCTGAACAAGCAGCTTGATTGTAGAAACAGAGTTTACCATTGCTGCATCGTACAAAGGAGTTTCACCCAAAGCGTTTTTCTTGTTTATGTCTGCACCCTTACCAACAAGGTAAGTAATACATTCATCATATTTCCATTCAGCGGCGTAGTGGAGCGGAGTATTTCCGTTTCCATCAGAGCCGGAAATTACCTGTGGTGTAATGAACCAGTCTCGTAAAGCTCCGCCGGTAAGCATTGCATATCTTAATGGAGAGAAATCTGCAGCGTTTTTAGAATAAATGTCGGCACCTTCTTTTATAAGAAGTTCACCAGCTTCGCGGTAATTGTTTTTAAGTGCTGTATAAAGAACGCAGTCACCTTCACCGTTTCTTGAGTCAATATCTGCACCTGAATTAATAATATAGCGGATGCTGTCAATGTTAGACTTAAGCTTTACGGCAACATGAAGAGGTGTATAACCTTCTGAGTTTCTTGAAGTAACATTCTGTCGAGAAATAATATTGTGAAGAATAATCTGATTTCCAGTTGCATCTGCTTTCTGCAGGGCTTTCTGTAACGGAGTCAGATGATTCTTATCTTCAGCATTTATATCTGCTCCAAGGTTGATAAAGAAAGAAACTTGTTCTGCAAGTCCCTGCTCAACGGCAAGTGCGAGAGGAGTTTTTCCAAATTCGTTTCTTGCATCAATATCGGCTCCTTCCTTTACAAGTCTGTTCAGAATAAGGCTGCTTACTTCGCTCATAGTAGCACTGTGCAGAGTTGTATTACCGTAATTATCCTTTGCGTGAACATCTGCCTTGTAATTAAGCAGAGTAGTGTAAATATTTATCTGCTGGTCTTTAGAGATGATGAGCAGTAAAGGTGTTCTTCCCTGCATATCTCGTGCGTTTACGTTTGCACCACTGTCAAGAAGAAGGCGGGCAATTTCAGTTCTTCCGTAGCTTGCAGCTGTATGAAGAGGAGTTGAACCGTCATTATCCTGAGCAGAAATTGAAGCACCATTATCAATAAGGAACTTAGCAATTCCATAATGATTGTTAATGGCAGCCATGTGGAGTGGTGTAAGGTTATTTGTAAAGCGGAGTGCTACGTTATAAGTTCTTACAGTATCTTCAAAATAAGCAAACTCACCGCGAATAGGTTCACAGCGGGCTTTAATAAGCTCTGCCGCAATCTTAATGTTTATTGGATCAGAAGTATCCTTGAGAGCCAGAGCAAGAGGTGTAAGTCCATCATCATTTTCTATAGAAAGATTAACACCGGCACTAACACATCTTTGAATTGCCTGAAGATTCTTCTTTAAGATAAAGTAATGAATCATTGTCTGACCGTTTGCATTCTTTATCTGTACCGATTTTGGTGTAATGATTGCGTTGTAAAGCAAATCGCTTTCAATTTCGGTAATACGGTCAATTGCGTTCATGCCTTCCTTATCTGTAAGGAACAGATTCTGACCGTTTTCTGCCAGAACTCTTGTTACATCGTATTTTCTGCTTAAAATTGCAACGTGAATAGGAGTGTTTCCATCGCGGTTTTTAATTGTAGGGTCTGCACCTTGTGCAAGCAGATATTCCACCATCTCTACGCTGCCCATTGATGCCGCAATATGGAGGGCGGTATTTCTGTCGGAGTCCAATTCGTTTACATTGATTTTTGTAAAGAATAAATCCTTTGCGTCTTCAGTTCGTCCCTGGAGAATGAGCAGATGCAGCGAAGGTTTCTCTGATTTTACTACAACTTCTTCCTGATCAGTAGAGGCACATCCAATAATTAATGCTGCTGATAATAAAATTGCTCCAAAAAATAGTGATTTCTTCATAGAATATACTCCATCAGAACTATTATCGGTTTGTATTACATAAAACTTGAGGAATTACTTGTTTTCGTCGTATAGGCTTGCTGTAGCCTCAGATATTTTTGAAATTGCTTTTGCGGCGGCCTTAGGAGATTTTTGCATAAGCTCCTGGAACTCTTCCTGTGAAAATACAATGAATTTACAGGCAGTAACGGCAACACCGTCTCCAGTATATGTCTGGTTTGTAATGCAGGAAACTTCTCCAATAAAGTCACCTTTTTCGTGATGAATTATTCCCTGTTCGGTTTCTTCTGTCATTTCTCCCTTGTAAAGGTAGTAAACATAGTCAGCTTTATCGCCCTTGTGGAAAATAATATCACTTGCATTGTAAGATTTAGTATTATCGGTTGTTCGTAAGGCAGCAGGATTAATAAACATCATTCTCTGGAAGGATGAAAGCCAGCCTTTTGTTTCCTGCGAAGGAAGAAGGTATATTTCGCTCAGGAGGAGTGTATCAAAAAACTGCGATACATAAATCATCTGAGCATTAAAAAGGAAAAACAGGAAGAAAAAGTAGATTCGCATCATAAGAATTACGATTGTGCTGATTGTTCCGTACACAATGTTGTAATTCGTAAGGTTCATAAACTTATTTATAAGGAAAGATATTACAAAAAAGCCTGTTGTACTTAAAATTGCGTAGAAAAAACAGAGAGAAACCGGCGGTTTTGTGCCCGAAGTCACTCTGTAAATAAAGAAAGTACATATAAAGAATATAGCGTACATTACCAGAGAAATAATAATGTGTGAGTTCTGATTTACAATATCAGGCAAGTATTCGCGGATCGGCTCAAATACATCTGAAGAAGCAAGCTGATTTATAGAAAAAGAAATAATAATTACGGAAGTAATTACAACAATAATAAGGAACTCTGTAAGAAAAGCAAAAAGCTGATTAAAAATATTTTTTCTTTTTAAAGCAGCCTTGAAGATTCTTGTCATTGCAAGGGTTACCGAAAGGCCGAGCTTTCTTGCCATCCATAAAATCCAGACAGCAAGGAAGATATCTACAAAGTGGAAGTTTTTAGAGTTCAGGATGTTGTTTATTACAGGATTGATGTCTATTACAGATTCAATACTTGAAGCAAAGGAAAGAAAATAATTGATTATTCCAGGCGAAACTCTGATTATTCCAACCAGAATTGTAAGAATAATTAAAATTAAAGGTACAAGCGAGAAAATAAATCCGAAGGAACAGGAGCACGCACTTTCCCAGAGAGTGTTGTTCTGAAAGTTCGAGCAGCAGAGGTAAATCTTCTGCCCGAACTTAGTCAGTTTCTGAGAACGTTTTAGCTTAATCTTCTTTTTCTTAAGATGTGCTTTCTCGCTCATAATCCTGAGAAAACCTTCTTCTCTAGAAATCAGCCAGTTTTGGTGCGCGTGGATAAGGAATTACATCGCGGATGTTTTCCATACCTGTTACATAGCGCATAAGTCGTTCAAAACCAAGACCGAAGCCAGAGTGTGGAACTGTACCAAACTTACGCAAATCCAAATACCAGTCGTAAACAGATTCATCCATTCCGCGGCGTTTGATTTCTGCCATAAGCTTTTCGTAGTTTTCTTCACGTTCAGAACCACCAATAAGCTCACCAATTCCAGGAACAAGAACATCAACTGCCTTTACAGTTTTTCCGTCATCATTCTGCTTCATATAGAAGGATTTGATTTCTTTTGGATAGTTGTAAACCATTACAGGACAGCCGAAAATCTTTTCTGTAAGATAGCGCTCGTGCTCTGTTGCAATGTCGCAGCCCCAGTAAGGCTTAAACTCAAACTTAGCACCCTTTGCCATAGCTTCTTCAAGCTTTGCAATTGCATCTGTATAGCTTATTCGTACAAACTTAGCGTTTGCAACCTTTTCAAGACTTTCAATAAGTCCTGGCTGTATTCGTTTGTCAAAGAACTCAAGGTCAGAACGGCACTTTGTTAAAGCCCAGTTCAAAAGGTATTTTACAAAGTCTTCCTGAATGTCCATGTCATCTTCAAGGTCGTAGAAAGCCATTTCCGGCTCAATCATCCAGAACTCAGCAAGATGACGAGGAGTGTTAGAGTTTTCTGCACGGAAGGTTGGTCCAAAGGTGTAAACACGGCTCAATGCTGTAGCAAGAGTTTCTGCTTCAAGCTGACCAGAAACTGTAAGCGAAGCCTTCTTTCCAAAAAAGTCCTTGCTGTAATCTACAATTTTGTGAGCATCTTCAATTTTCATTCCGCCAATACCGGCTTTAACACCAAGCTCAGCAATTTTTTCCATAGAAAGAGTTGTTACCTGGAACATTTCTCCAGCGCCCTCACAGTCAGAGCAGGTAATTTCCGGTGCGTTAATGTACTGGAAGCCGCGCTCCTGGAAGAAAGAGTGAACCGCAAAAGCCATCTGGTTACGAACACGGTAAACAGCACCAAAAGTGTTTGTTCGGGCGCGTAAATGTGCGTTGTCGCGGAGATATTCCATAGACATCTTGTTTTTCTGCAATGGATATTCGTCCGGATTAGCTTCACCAAGGCATTTAAGGCTTTCGAGAGTAACTTCGACTGCCTGTCCGCTTGCAGGGCTTTCAATAAGAAGACCTTCTGCACGGAGACTTGCTCCAGTGTTGAGCTTTTTGAGTTCTGTTTCAATTTCATTTACATTTGCATTATTTGAAGGATTATTGCGGTCAAAAGTGAGCTGGATATTAGCAAAGCAGCTTCCATCGTTCACCTGAATAAAAACAAGACCCTTTGAGTCGCGAACTGTGCGAACCCAACCGCAAACTGTAACTTTTCTTCCATCTGGAGAAGAAGTTAACAAATCTTTAATTAATACTGGTACCATAATTGTACCCTCCTAAATAATGAAATGTAAGCTTGATAATAACACTTTTTTCAACGTGTTACAATTACATTATTCTTTGTAAAAAATCCGTTTTTATGGTATAATAAACGAATTATGAATGATGATAATGAAAAAGTGGATAAAGTTTATAAAAGGCATTTGCGAGTCTGGAAGTTCAGTCACCTTATTGCGCCGATGCTTTTTAAACACAGATTCAGATATGAGTATGAGAAAGTAAAAAATCTTGAAGAACCTTGTATTATTCTTCCAAATCACACCTGTTACCTTGATCCTGTTCTTGTTGGCTTAAGTTTTCCTAAATATCATATGTATTTTATGGCAAGCGAGCATATTTATCGTCGGGGATTGGTTTCTAAAATCCTTTACTGGACCTTTTGTCCTATTGCTAAAATGAAAGGTTCTTCAGATACACTGGCTGTTATGAAGGCAATTCGTGCTTTGCGAAGCGGAAAAAATGTATGTCTTTTCCCGGAAGGAAACCGTACCTTCAACGGAGATACAGTAACAATCTCAGAAGCAATCGGAAAACTTGTAAAAACTACAGGTGCAAATATGCTTACCTATAAACTTTCGGGCGGGTATTTTACAAATCCGCGCTGGGGTTACGGTCTTAGAAAGGGTAAAATGACAGGCTCAGTTGTTGCTTTTTATCCGAAAGAAAAGCTTAAGGAAATGACACCTGCCGAAATTACTGCAATAATCCGCAGAGATTTAAAAGAAAATGCGTATGAACGACAGAGAGCAGAACCTGTGCGCTATAAGGGTAAAAACAGGGCTGTGGGTATGGAATGTGCAGTTTGTGTATGTCCAAAATGCCGTTCAATTGGAACAATTGCTACCGAAAAGGATTCTGTTTTCTGTACAAAGTGCGGAGTCAGAACTGATTATGATGAATACTGCTTCTTTACAGACGATTTTGTTTTCAAGACGGTGGAAGAGTGGGATTTGTGGCAGGATGAGTTCTTTAAAACCTATATCAACCAAAAAAAAGACAGTACAGAACCATTGTTTTCTGATGTTGAAATGGCCTGCAAAATCCTTACACCTGACCATGTAGAAAAAGATCTTGGAGTAGGTGAGCTTTATCAGTATATAGACCGTCTGGAGTTTAAGGGGCCGGATGGAGTTACTGTTGTTAAGATTTCTGACTTGCCGGATATTGCGCTTTACGAAAAGGATGGGCTTGTATTCTCGGATGCAAGTGGTATTCATTACGAAGTAAAAGGCAAAACCCTTAAAAATGTACGTAAATACGTGCATGTATGTAATTTTATTAGAAATAACGCGATGTAAAAATCATATATATAAATTAGGAGGATTTAAAAATATGGATTATTCTGCATCAAACGTAGCACTCTGGAATGCAATATTTCAGGTTGGAATTATTTCCGTAATGGTTATAGTTTCAAACATACTTAGAACAAAAATTAAGTTTGTAAGAAAAACACTTATGCCTACTTCGGTAATAGCTGGTTTCCTGTTGTTAGGCTTTAAGTATCTGAACATTGTAAACGTTGATAGAACCTTCCTTGATATGGTTACATACCACGGAATTGCCATTGGTTTTATTGCAATGTCTTTGCGTGTACACAAAAAGGATGATGCTTCGAACTCAACACTTGGTACAGCAGTTCGCAGTGGTGCACTTATTGTAAGTACATACTGTATCCAGGCCGTTATTGGTCTTGCTATTTCTCTTGGTCTTGCCTATACAATTAAGCCTGATTTGTTTAAGGCTTGCGGTATTCTTCTTCCAATGGGCTTTGGACAGGGACCTGGACAGGCTAACAATGTTGGTTCAACCTACGAAAGTCTTGGTTTTGCTGGTGGAAAATCTTACGGACTGGCAGTTGCGGCTGCAGGCTTTATTGTTGCCTGTTTAGTTGGTGTTGTTTATCTGAACGTTTTGAGCAGAAAAAAGAAGCTTCAGCGTGAAGATTATAAGGATTTGCACGGTTCTGTTACAATCGATATTTTCCAGGATGCAGAAGAAGCTCCAATTTCTGAATCTATAGACAGACTTTCAATTCAGGCAGCCCTTATTCTTTTTGTATATTTAATTACTTATCTTGCAATCTGGGGTGTTTCATCACTTTTAGGAAGTAAGCTTCCTGGTCTTGCTGCAACAATCAATCCTCTGCTCTGGGGTTTCAATTTTATTATTGCTTCTTTGTTTGCAATCCTTACCCGCAACGTAATTTTAAAAATGAAAAAGCTTAAGCTTATGCAGCATCAGTATCAGAACAATTACCTTTTGAGCAGAATCTCAGGCCTTGCTTTTGATGCAATGATTATTTCCGGTATTGCTTCAATCGACTTTAATGATATTTCCGGCTTATGGCTTCCGTTCATTGTTACAGTAGTTGTTGGTACTATAGTTACATTCATATATCTTAAGATAATGTGTAAGATAGTTTACAAGGGTTACGAGGAAGAAGGCTTTATTTCTATGTTCGGAATGCTTACCGGTACAATCAGTTCGGGAATCCTTCTTGTACGTGAGGTAGATCCTAACTTTAAGACTCCTGCAGCAAACAACCTTGTTTCTGGAAGTGGAATGGGAATTGCCTTTGGTGCGCCAATTTTAATCCTTATTGGACTTGCTCCAAAATCTACAGGAATGGCTTTTGCAGTTATGGGACTTTCTCTTCTGTATTTTGCTATTCTTCTTTTAATTCTTACTATAAAGAAAGCTCCAAATACTGCGGCTGCCGCAATAGCTGTTGCTCCTGCTGATTTGGGTCAAAATGAAACAGAAAATGAATAAAAAATAGCGGGTGTATCAAAATTACCCGCTTTTAAAGGAAATATTCAGTCAAAAAGCCCTGCTGTGTCAAAATGGCAGGGCTTTCCTAATTAATCTACTTATAATTTAATAATACTGTGTGCAAAAAACAACAAAAAAAGTGTTTTTTAATCATTTTTTTATAAATTTCTTTCTGCTGGCTAACTTGGCACGAAAATTGCTATATATAAGTGTATGCGTATGTAACGCAGTAACTTTATGGAGGACCAGGTTATGAGCAAAAATGAATCAGTTTTATCAATGTACTTAAAGGATATCAACAAGATTCCTTTACTTTCACACGAAGAAGAGGCTGAACTTGCAGTAAAGGCACAGAAGGGTGATAAAGCTGCCAGAAATAAGATTGTTAATGCTAATTTGCGCTTTGTAGTAAAGGTTGCAAAGAAGTATCAGAATCACGGGCTTGAGCTTGAAGATTTGATTAGCGAAGGTAACATTGGTCTTCTTACCGCTATTGAAAAGTTCGACCCTTCAAAGGGCTTCCATTTTATTTCTTATGCTGTATGGTGGATTAACCAGGCAATTCTTAAGGCTGTAAGCGAGAAGAGCCGCGCAATCCGTCTGCCACTCAACCGTGCAAATGAGCTTGTTCGCATTGAGCATGCAAGAAAGGTTGTTGGCGGAAATAAATCTGAGCAGCAGGAATACGAAGAAATTGGCGCTATGCTTAATATGGAGCCAAGCCACGTAAGAGAAATGGTTGCAATTTCCCGCGAAATGGTTTCTCTTGATGCAGAAGTAAATAATTCCGATAAGGACCACACTGTTGTTGCAGATTTCCAGGAAGACAATCTGTATGGTCGCCCAGATGAAAATGCTATTAAGCTTTCTATGTGCGATGATATTGATTCTGTACTTTCAACTCTGCGCCCGGCAGAAGCAAAGGTTTTGAAAATGCGCTATGGTCTTAACGGTACAAAGCCAATGTCTCTTAAAGAAGTTGGCGATGAATGTAATCTTACAAAGGAAAGAATCCGCCAGATTGAAAAGCACGCAATTGCAAGAATGCAGCATCCTACAAGAGCAAGAAGATTGGAAGCTTACGTAGCCTAGCGAAGACTACTGCTTGTTGGTAACCGTCCATTTGAACGGTCTTCGCTTCAAGTTTTGCTTTGCAAAACTTGGAAAACAGTAAAAGCGTCTGTGCGGGCTTGGAAGAGAGTGTCGCGGTCGCGGACAGGATCTGCAATGCCAAGAACAAGATTTCCAGCTTGAAGGGTTCCGGTGATTTCGCCGGGACCTCTTGTTTTTAAATCCTGTTCGGCAATATAAAAGCCATCTGTACTTTCGCGAAGCGCCTTCATGCGTTCTATGCCGCTCTCCGAAAGATTTTTACTGTAAATTAAGATGCAGTACGACTGGTCTTTTCCACGACCGACACGTCCCCGCAGCTGATGAAGCTGTGCCATTCCAAAACGGTCTGCCTGTTCAATTACCATACAGGTTGCATTCGGAACATCAACGCCAACCTCTACTACAGTTGTTGCCGCCAGTACCTGTATTTTCCCTGCATGAAAATCATTAAGAATCTGAACCTGTCTTTCTTCATCAACCTTTGAATGAATAAGCGCACAGTTATAATCAGGGTAGATGTTTCTGGAAAGGTTTTCAAAGTTCTTTTCTGCAGATTTAATTTTATAGCCTTCGCCGGAGCTGCCACCTTCGTTACCGTTTTCATCATCATTATCAGAAGAAAACTCGCTTTCTATTGCAGGATAAACAAAATATGCCTGATGACCCTTCTGGAGCTCTTTAAGTACAGCGTTGTAAGCGTTCTGCTCGTTTCCTTCTTTTACAAGGAAAGTCTGAATTGGTTTGCGTCCTTCCGGCATGGATTTTATAACGGAAACATCAAGGTCGCCGAAAACTGTAAGAGCGAGTGTCTGCGGAATTGGAGTTGCGCTCATCATCAACAGGTGAGGTTCAAAAGTGATGTTGTTGTCCTCGGTTTTCCGGCCTTTTGCTAAAATTGCCTGACGCTGAAGAACACCGAAGCGGTGCTGTTCATCTATAACCGCCAGCTGTAAATCGTTGTAAACAACCTGGTTCGAAAAAAGCGCATGCGTTCCAATTACAATATCAACCTCGCCGTTTTTAAGTGCCTTGAGCAATTGTGTGCGCCCTGCCGACTTTACGTTGCCGGTAAGGAAAGCTGTGCGAACTCCAAGTGAATCAAGGAGCTTTGAGGTTGTTTCTGCGTGTTGGCGTGCAAGGATTTCTGTTGGTGCCATAAACGCGCATTGCCCCTTGTAGCTTATTACCCGCAGACAGGCAAAGAGGGCCGCAAGAGTTTTTCCAGAGCCGACATCACCCTGTAAAAGGCGCGCCATTGTAAAAGGCAGTTTATTTGTATTTTCAGTAGAGTTTTCCTGTTCTATAAGCAGCTTGTTGCGTTCCATAAAACCGCGGTCAATTTCATCATCAATTGTTTTGATTACGCTGCGCTGGTCATCTGTGAGCTTGAACGGAAGCTTCTGGTAAAGCTGCAGCTGGAGTGGGGAAAGCGAATGTTCAAAATCCTCGGGAGAAATTGTGGTGCCTGCGCCTGTCTGAGCTTGTGTGCTGCCGGTTCCAGTTGAAGCTTGTGTTGTACCTGTACCGTCCAGGTTTGTGAGCGAGGCAGAAGGTATGCTTCCCTTGTGCTTAAATGCCCGCTGAGCAATTGTGTATTGCAGCTGATAAAGCTCCTCGTAAATAAGTGTTTGCTTTGCGGAATTGGCTTCCTGGATTGTTTTCGGCTGATGAATGAGCCTGATTGCGTCCTGCTTTGAAAGAAGCTTTCGTTTAGCAATTATTTCCGGCGGAAGCTCATCTTCAATGCCGTGTGCATACTGCTTAATTGCAGTTCCGATTATTTTTGTGAGTACTTTTCGTGTAAGCCCTTCGGTAAGCGGATAAACAGGCAGAATCCCGGAATTAAGTGGAGAAAGCTTTTGCAGATTTACCTTGCCGTTTTCATAAGCCGAAGGCGGCGGAGTGATTTTGTTTACCTCAAACGAAGAGCTTTGAAGCCGGCTGTATTTTATAAAAAACTGTCCTGTAACGCTTACAATTGTTCCCGGAGGAAGCGTTTTTTCAAGAAAGGTTCTGTTAAAGCAGATAAGCTCGCCGGCCGCAGTTCCATCGCTGATTATGATTTTCAGCGTTTTCATTTTGCCGTAGCCGAACCATTCGTGCTTTATAACCTGTGCGACAGTATGAACTTTGCCTTTTTTATATTCGTAAAGAGTTGTCTTTCGGGTGCGGTCTTCATAATCACGCGGAAAATAAAGAAGCAGATCGCCTACAGTAAAAATGTTAACCTTTGCGAGAACCTTTGCTAACTGCGGCCCCACTCCGGAAATTGCGGAGACAGGGGTTTTTATATCTTTTACCTTCATTAGAATGGCAGCATATTACAAAGTCTGATTAAGAGTGCCGAAAGGAACAAGCCAAGAATCAAAATCGCCATAAGCACAACAAAGCTGATGATGAGTGCGTTCTGGTAAGAAACCGGCTTTTTTGAGAAAGTGTTTGTAATTTTATAAACAGGCTTCTGGAGCATTGCGTCTACGTTGTTCCAGCCTGAATCGTAAGGGGTGTAGCCTTTTTTTACAAGAAGTACAATCCAGCGGACAAGGATGATGATGGCAAAAATACCGACCAGTGAAGAAACAAGGTTCCAGAACATAGAAACAATTGAACCAAGGATTCCGCCAAAGTAAATGCGTCCTGTGAGTGTTATGCGGCTAAGGATTGTAGTGAGTAAAGAAAGGATTCCGATTGAAAGGATTGGTGAAAAATCTATATTACCGATTCTGAGTTTTCCGCTTTTTGAAAACAGTCCCAGATACGGATCACAGATTGAGGAAATGGCCTTTCCAAACGGAGTAAACTTTGCTCCCGGAAACCAGGTTAAAATAATGTCTATTACACAAAGAATTGTGTAGATATTTATAATCGCAGAAATTATACCTAAAATTGTCGCTACCATTTTTTACCTCTTATTCAGTCCAAACTTCTTTAACAAAAGGAACATCCTTCAGTTTATCAAGAACTTCCTTGTCAGATGATATTGAGAGCTGGTTGTTTGCCTTTATGATAAAAGGAATAGCTCCTGTATCTATATGAAAATATACTGAACAATTACCCCTTTTATCAAATAAAAAATCACGCAAACCTGTAATTGCTGCTTCTGAAGAGAAATTAGAATCAAGAGAAATATGAATTGCCTGAATAGACTGACTTTCAAGCTGTGTCGGGTCTTCTATTGAAGAAACAAGCAGGGAAGGTGTGTCTCGGGAGCCGTCAAGCTTTCCACGGAACGCATAGATTCCACCGTCTGTAATTTTGCCTCTAAGCATTTCCCACTCTTTTGTAAAGAAGGTACAATCCATCTCACCGTCAAAATCATTTAGCTTACAGAAGGCCATTTCCTTGTTGTCTTTTTTTGTGCGGTGTATATGAATCTGTGAAACCATTCCAAGAGCGGTGTAAAGTTTACCTGTGTTACGCATCTGCCACGGTTTTAGACCGCTTTCCATAAGTGCCCGCTTTTCGGCTTCGGCTTCCTTTGCTCTTTGTACGATTGTAGAAGATTTTACCGTTACTGCACGCTCATAGGCTTTTCTGTAGGAATCCAACGGGTGACCGCTGACATAACAGCCGATGCACTCCTTCTCCATGTTCAGCAGATCCATTTGAGGCAGGTCGTCAATCATCTTGTATTTGAACTCGTCGTAAGTAAACTCTTCTGCAAAGTCGCCGAAAAGTCCGCTTTCGTTACGGAGCTTATCCTGCTGAATGTCTGAAGCATAAGACATTGCATCCTCGTAATTTGCCAGAAGGGTAGGACGGTTTAAGTTTTGTTTTGTAGCTTCACCAGTGTGGTCAAAGGCACCTGTTTTAATAAGAACTTCTATAGCCTTTTTATTCAGGTAAGTTTTTCCAAGAGAATCTGTTTTTGTACCGGCGCGCAAAAGGAAATCCATAAAGCTTTCGTACGGACCGTTTTCGTTGCGTTCATCAACAATTACCTGGGCAGCAGTTTCTCCAATACCTTTGATTCCTTTAAGTCCGAATACAATGCGGCCGTCAACAACATCAAAAATAACATCTGAACGATTTACATCAGGCGGATCAACAGCAACACCAATTTTTCTAGCTTCATCAATATAGAACGGAAGACCGTCAGTAGAAGTAATTTCGTTTGTAAGGTTGGCAGCCATAAACTCTGCAGGATAATGAGCCTTAAGCCAGCCTGTGCGGTAAGCAAGAACTGAGTAAGCAGCTGCATGTGATTTATTAAAGCCGTAGCCCGCAAAAGGAACCATTATTTCAAAAATCTTGGCAGCCTTTTGTTCTGTAAAGCCGTTTTTAAGGGCACCGGCAATAAAGTCCTTTTTCTTACCCATAAGGACTTCCTCTTTCTTTTTACCCATGGCACGACGGAGCATATCAGCACCACCAAGTGTAAAGCCCGCAATTATCTGGGCAACCTTCATAATCTGTTCCTGGTAAACCATTACACCATAAGTTTCCTTGAGCAGGTCTTCCAGAGAAGGGTCAGGATAGTGAATTGTTTCCGGGTGCCATTTTCCTTCGATGTACTGAGGAATACAGTCCATTGGACCAGGACGATAAAGAGCGTTTAAGGCAACTAAGTCTTCAAGTTTTTCAGGCTTAAACTCGCGAAGAATCTTCTGCATACCAGGGCTTTCAAACTGGAATACGGCAACTGAATCACCGCGCTGGAAAAGCTTAAAGGTTTCTTCATCTGTTTCGCTGACTTTTGAAGTATCAAAGAGCGGTTCGTCCGGTTTTTTATGTTTGTTGATAATGTCTTCGGCATAGCGGATAAGGGAAAGCGTTTTAAGTCCAAGATAGTCAAACTTAACAAGACCGCATGGCTCAATTATATCCATTGTGTACTGAACACCAACCTCACCGGTTTTTGGATCTTTAAATACAGGTGCCCAGTTTGGAAGAGGAGTAAGACCAATAACCATTCCCGAAGCGTGAAGACCTGTGTTTCGTTTTACACCCTCCAGGCGGAAGGCAAGGTCAAAAAGCTCCTGGAAGCGCGGGTCATCCTTGTATGGAATAAGCTGACCGCCATCAGGCATTTTATCTGTAGGGTCGGAGAAGGCATCCTTTAGTTTTGCCTTTGGATTATCCGGGATACATTTTTTGAGCATGTTTACTTCGCTGAGCGGAATGTTTAAGATTCGTCCAACATCGGCAATACAGTTCTTTGGTTTGAGAGTACCAAAGGTAACAATGTGTCCAACGTTTGCATCACCGTACAAATCACGCGTATGCTGGATAATATCCTGGCGATAATCGAAGTCCATATCAACGTCAAAATCCGGCATTGAGACACGCTCAGGATTCAAAAAACGCTCAAAGTACAGACCGTACTTAAATGGATCAATATCGGTGATTGTCATGGCGTAGGCTACGAGAGAACCAGCACCAGAACCTCGCCCAGGACCAATCGGAATGTACGGCTTAGGGCGATTATTAACATTATCATAAGTAGACTTAGACCAGTTTATGAACTCCCAAACGATGAGAAAGTAGCCGGAAAAGCCCATTGAAAATATTGTGTTCATTTCGTAATCGGCACGTTCGCGGATTTCCGGGGTGATTTCTTTGTAGCGCTTTTTTAAGCCTTCTTCTACGATGTATTTAACATAATCATTCTGGTCTGCCTGATAGTCATCACCATGTGTTCTGAACTCTGCCGGAAGCTCAAAGCGAGGAAGACACTCTTTAAGCTCTGGGGTTGAATACTGCCTGATTGTAAGATTACACATGTTCGCAATCTTGATTGTGTTGTTGAACGCATCAGGGCAGTCAGGGAACAGCATTCGCATTTCCTGTTCAGTTTTGAGATACCAGGAATCAAGATCCATGTCGCCGCCCATTTTTGAATGAGGCTCGTGCAGAAGATCCTTAAAGCCGATACAGCGGAGCGCATCCTGAGCAATTGCATCCTCGCGCTCAACATAGTGAACGTCGTTTGTTGCAACGAGCGGGATATTTAATTTGCGTGCAAGGGCAATAAGCTTTTGAGCTACAACCTTCTGCTCCGGGATTCCGTGGTCCTGAATCTCTATGTAATAATGGTCGGGACCAAAAAGCTTACTGTATTTAAGTGCCAGCTCTTCGGCTTCCTTGTCCATTCCGGCAAGCAGCATCTGTGGAAGCTCACCCTGAATACAAGCAGAGCAGCAGATGATTCCTTCGTGATACTGTTCAAGAAGCTCCCAGTCAATTCGCGGCTTTCCGTAATAAAGTGCATTTTCGTCGCAGAAGGCACGGCTTGAAAGCCAGCACATATTTTCGTAACCCTTCTGGTTTTCGCAGAGCAGGATAAGGTGGAAATAGTGGGCGTGACGGTCGCCTTCCTCTCCCTTGTGGCTGTATGGTACATCATTTTTTTCGTAATGGCTTCCGTAGGCAACATAAAACTCTTCGCCTACAATCGGGTTGATTCCGTTTGCGTGGCACAGCTTTTCAAAATTGAGCGCACCGAACATGTTTCCGTGGTCGGTAAGGGCAAGTGCCGGCATATTGAGAGATTTTGCCTTTGCTACAAGCTTATCGAGCGTAGCACAGCTATCCAGAAGCGAATAATCTGAGTGAACATGAAGATGTACGAAATTTGAGACCGGTGTACCTTCCGGTGCATCAGGGAATACATGATAGTCAGCCAATGGGGACTCCTTTTTATTATGGAAATATTATAGCACGAAAACGCGGAGATTTTAAGATGGGAAAGTGGGAAAAATGAGGAAAAGAAATGGAGGATTTGAAAAAGTATGATATAATAACCAATATATAAAGTATATAGTAAAAAATGGAGCATCAGCATGGCAAAGTCAAAATCACCCAAATCAAAAACAACTTCAGCTACCATCGGCTTTGAACAGCAGATTTGGGATGCAGCCTGCGAACTTTGGGGACATATCCCGGCTGCAGATTACCGTAAAATCTTTACAGGACTTATCTTCTTAAAATACATCTCAACCGCCTTTGAAAAGAAATACAACGAACTCGTAGAAGAAGGCGACGGTTTTGAAGACGAACCCGACGCATATCTTGCTGAAAACATCTTCTTTGTTCCACCAGAAGCCCGCTGGTCAGAAATTGCAAAATCAGCCCACACCCCGGAAATCGGAACAATCTTAGACAAAGCCATGCTCGCCATAGAAGCCGACAACAAAAGCTTAAAAGGCGTACTTCCAAAAAACTATGCCAGTCCTGAATTAGATAAACGCGTACTTGGAAACGTAGTAGATGTATTCACCAACATGGATATGAGCGACACCGAAGCAAGCAAAGACCTGCTCGGCCGCACCTACGAATACTGCATCGCACAGTTCGCAAGCTACGAAGGAGTAAAAGGCGGCGAGTTCTACACCCCTGCCAGCGTAGTAAAAACAATCGTAAGCATCTTAAAGCCAACAGAAGGCAAACGCGTTTACGACCCATGCTGCGGTTCAGGCGGAATGTTCGTACAGTCAGTAAAGTTCATACAGGAACACGCCGGAAACAGAAGCAACATTTCCGTATTCGGACAGGAAGCCAACGCCGACACCTGGAAGATGGCAAAAATGAACATGGCAATCCGCGGAATTGACGCAAACTTTGGCGAACACCACGAAGACACCTTCTTCCACGACCTGCACGCAAACCAAAAGTTCGACTTCATCATGGCAAATCCACCTTTCAATCTTTCCAACTGGGGCCAGGACAAATTACAGAACGACCCTCGCTGGGCATACGGACTCCCCCCTGCAGGCAACGCCAACTACGCCTGGATTGAACACATGATTTATCACCTCGCACCAAACGGAAAAATCGGCCTCGTTCTTGCAAACGGCGCACTCAGCACTCAGACAAGCGGCGAAGGAGAAATCCGCAAAAAGATAATCGAAGCAGATTTAATAGAAGGAATCGTAGCCCTGCCAACCCAGCTTTTCTACAGCGTAACAATTCCGGTAACACTCTGGTTCATCACCCGCGGCAAAAAACAGACAGGCAAAACCCTCTTCATAGACGCCCGCAACATGGGCCACATGGTAGACCGCAAGCACCGCGACTTTTCCGAAGAAGACATCACCCGCCTTGCCGACACCTTCACCGCCTTCCAGAACGGCACCCTCCAGGACCAGAAAGGCTTCTGCGCCGCCGTCACCACAAAAGACATCGCCGCCCAGGACTACATCCTAACCCCAGGCCGCTACGTCGGAATCGAAGAAGGCCCCGCAGACGATGAACCCTTCGAAGACAAAATGAAACGCCTTACAACCGAGCTCGGCACAATGTTCGCAAAAAGCCACGACCTCGAAGAGCAGATAAAGAAAAACCTGGAAGGCATTGGGTTTAAGATTTAAGGAGGGGGAAGTCTCCCCCTCGCTACAGCCCGCTTCGCGGTCTTACGCTACCCCTTCTCCTAGGGGCACAGCCCCTAAAATCCGGTAGCTCGCAGGTAGGGAGCGGCATTGCAAAGCAGGGCAAAAACAGTCCGGTGGACTGTTTTTAGCGAGTCTCCGAGCAGCTATGCTGCGAAGGCGTAGGGCATTTAAAAAGTTTAACCGTCATTCCGACCTTGTTTCGGAATCTATAAAATAAAGGAATGAAAATGGAAGAGTGGAAAGAATGTAAACTATCAGATATTGTTGAAATTAATCCAACAGAATCTCTAAAAAAAGGAACTGTTGCAAAAAAGATAGGTATGGATGTCCTTCAACCATATTGTCGAGCTATCCCATCCTTCTCATTTGAACCATATACAGGCGGAACAAAATTCAAAAATGGCGATACGATAATGGCTCGTATTACTCCTTGTCTTGAAAATGGTAAGACCGCAATGGTTAATATTCTTGATGATAATGAAATAGGGTTTGGTTCAACAGAATATATCGTGTTCCGCGCAAAGAATAATATCACAGATCCATTTTTTGTTTATTATTTAGTAACTAGCGATTGAATAAGAAATCCAGCAATAAAATCAATGGTCGGTTCTTCAGGTCGCCAGAGAGTACAAACAGATGTTGTAGCAAATCTTTCAATAAAACTTCCCCCTCTCCCCACCCAGCAAAAAATCGCCGCCATTCTCTCATCCCTCGACGACAAAATCGAACTGAACAACAAAATAAACACCAACCTCGAACAGCAAGCCCAAGCCCTCTTCAAAAAATTATTTTCAGAGAAAATAGAAAATGTAACAAATAAAAACGGACAGCCTTTAGGAGACCTTGTAGATATTGTTGATAATAGAGGAAAAACACCTCCATCAACTCCAGAGCGAAATCAATTTCCTATTCTTGATGTTGGTGCTCTTAATAGCAGCGGAAGAATTATAGATTATAAAAATTGCACAAAATTTGTTGATGAAAATACATATAAAACTTTCTTCAGAGATGGCCATCCTAAAGAAAATGATATTTTACTTTCTACAGTTGGAAGTTTGGCACAAATGAAGTTTTTCAAAGGTAATACTGGATGCATTGCACAAAATGTTGTCGCATTCCGAACAAAAAAATTATTACCAACATATTTATATGAGTATCTTAAGTTTATAAGAAATGACTTACTGGCGTATGATATTGTTTCAGTTCAACCAAGTATAAAAGTAACTCATATTATTAAGCATTTAATTTATATTCCAACGGATGATGAATTAAACTCATTTGATAGTTTTTCACGTTCCATAACAGAACAGATCTATAATAATGTTTGTGAAAAAGAACGATTAATATCTATTCGCGATACTTTATTACCAAAGTTGATGAATGGAGAAATTGAGGTATAGAACGACTGATGAATGAAGAAAATAAAAAAGTTAATCAATATGTAAACGAATTAAATAAAAAATATTGTTGGGCTAATCATAAAAATCTAGACAAATTCTATTCATTAAATAAGAAAAGCTTTAAACATATGAAACAAATATATAAAGATGTTGAACCTTCGTTTATTTTACAGTTTGGAATTATACTTCCTATCGATAACCCTTTTGGTGAAAACGAATTTTCAACATTTAAAATATTTGAAGACAAGAATAAATTAGGGTTTTCATTCCATTTTGATACGCTTAAAGAAAAATCATTTTTTTATATTGGGAAACCTCTTAAATATAGAAAAGCGTTTGAAACATACCGTACAAGATGCGAAATTTCAATAGTTATGAAATCTTCAATTATTAAAATTGATGACAAGATTTATAACATCGAAAAAGATATGAAAATTATTAAACAAGCAAAATTAAAAAATGAAGAAGATTTATTATCTTTTTACAAAACTTCTCAAAGAGTTTTTACAGCACAAAAATATTTGCAGCAAATTGCAATAGATGATTTAAATGAAGTTTTACTAAATTATGCTTTTATCTCCGAAGATGACAATATTTGTTCAATAAATAGAGACAATATAGAATTTGCTTCTCATTTTAGAGGAATTTCTGTAAGTAATTGGGAAACATATAATTGGATGACAGTTCATAATGTTCAAGCATATCCAAGAGAACACTGTTCAAATTTTGATAAAGAAATTTTTGGACACAGCCTTTTAAATCGTCTCGATAGAAATTTGTTTTTTGAATTTAAACGTAATCTTCAAGATTCAAGATATTTATTGTCAAAAGGATCAACTGTTGAAAGTTTAATAAAAATGAATACCTCTATAGAAGTTTTATTAACACAAATATTAGCTCTATATTGGGCAAATGAAGAAGAATTAGAAATAGATGAAATTACAAAGAAAATCGATGATATCCCATTCAAAAAGAAAATTACTGTTGAATTACCTAAAATATTAGGAGGAATCTGGGACATAACTAAAAAAGAAAAACCTTTGAATGAATGGTATGAAAACAGCTATATATTAAGAAATAGAATCGTTCATGGAGGTTACATGCCTGAAATGAAAGAGGTTTATAACTCACAAAGATGTTGCTATAACTTTATTAATTATGTAATTGATTTAATGAATAAATCAAAATATGAGTATTTGCATGGATTAAATTCAGTTGAAAAATTGGAAATCAAAATCATGAATATATGATTACAGTACTATCAAAATACAAAAACAAGTTTTATAATAATTCTAGGAGGTAAGAAATGTCTGGGACTGAACAAAAGAAAGAATTAAAAAAGAATAAAAGAATATCTATAAAAAATTTATATATAAAAATATTTATACCTGTTTTTTTAATTATACTAACTTTCTTGATATCTAGTATTCTATATGCATTCTTGTTTCCAAGCCATATTTATTTTATAAAAAATCAAAGTGAAATCTCAAAAATGCACGAAGAATTATTAAATGAAAAAGTAAGACGCATTGAATTATTGAATAACAAAATTGATAGTATTGATAACGATTATCTGGAAAATGAAACAATTAATTATGATAAATATATACAACTTCGAAATGCTTTAGAAAATGAACGAAATTCTCTGTGGAAAATAAAATGACAAAAGACTTTACATTCATTCCAGATAATCCCATAAAAAAAGAAGAAGATGATATATTAAACTATTCCTTCTTTGCAGAACGGATATCTAATGCTCTATTGGCAATTCCAGATGAAGGTAAATTTGTTTTTGCTTTATGTGGGGAATGGGGTACAGGAAAAACTTCTATTCTAAATCTAACACAAAATAAGCTTTCTAAAAGAAAGTTTATTATTATTCATTTTAGTCCTTGGAATATAACAAATAAGAATATTCTTCTTAAAGAATTTTTCACTATATTAAAGAATAATCTACCTATAGAAAAAGACAAACCAAAATTATACAAACTACTAGATAAATATCAGGATTTATTAATAAATGATACTAAAAATATTCCAAAAATTGGACACTGGATCAGTTGTTTTTTTGATCTTGTGATTTCAATATTCATAAAGCAGAATAAACAAAATGATTCTATTACTCTTCAAAAACAACTTATAATTGATTATTTAAGAAATGCAAAAATCTCCAAAAAAATAATTATCATTATGGATGATTTGGATCGTTTAACCAAAGAGGAAATTCTTCTTGTTTTTCGGCTAATAAAAGAAATAGCAGATTTCCCTAAAATTTCATATGTCTTATCATTTGATAAAAAACAAGTTTCAGAGGCAATTCATCAATTACAAAATTGTGATGGTTCAGAATACTTAAAAAAGTTTATTCATCTACAATGGTCTGTTCCTATACCAAATGAAGAAAAACTGTTTGAAGTTTTACAAAAACAGTTAGATAAAAATAAAATAGTCTTTTCTTCTTATCAAGAGAAAGTTTACTTTGAAAAATCGTATAAGACCTGCATTTCTTCGTTTATCAATAATATTCGTGATATAAAACTGTTATGTAATAGTTTTATTTTTTCATATAAAATAATTGGAAATGAAGTAAATATTTCGGATTTACTAACAATTACTGCTTGTAGTATTTTCTATCCTAAACTATTTAATTATATAAAAACTAACAAAGCAATTCTTTTAGGTTTAGATAATTCATATTTTACAAAAAGTTATTTAAAAACTTTAGGTGGAAAAACAGAAGAAGTATCGAATGAAGTACTTGATACATTTAAGAATTTTTTTTCAGAAGAAGATGACAACTTTGAGTTGGTAAAAAGAATTGTTTTCTTTCTATTCCCAACATTTGCATATTTATGTGACGCAGGATCTCTTTCTAAAGAGGGGGATATTGATAGCAGAAACTTATTACAATCACGACTCTCTTTTTCTAAATATTTCAAACAGATATTAACTGAAAATGATGTTTCAATGCTAGATATAAATCGATTCTTATATAACGACGAAGAAGAAAACGCAATAGCATATATTTTAGAACTATGTAAAAAAGAAATCACATATTCAAACTTTATTTCAATTATTGATGAAAGAGTTTTATATCTGGATGAAACAAGAATTAAAATTGTTTTTATAGCTCTGTTAAATGGAGCTCAGGTCGTTAAGGGATATGAACAAAATAATTCTGGATTCAAATTTTCATTATTCAATAGAACAACACAAATTTGTACAACAATTCTATATAAATTACAAAAGGAAAATTCGAATAAATTTCTTCGAGAATTATGTTTAACAGGAAAAGTATTAAATATTTATAAAGGTATTAGCGATATTCTTTTGAATCAGTATTATGCATTTGTAAATAATAATTTGGATTATCAAGCCATAAGTAAAGAAGATTTTGATGAATTATGTAATCTTTTCTTCTCTTCAATTGAGAATAGTAATATTAATTATGAATTGATTGACGATTCTGGTAAATCTGATTTGTTATATTTGTATCATTATCTAAAACCTGAATATATTACTAAACATTTTTCAAAAACCTTCACACTTCCACAAAATTTCGTAAAATTAATATTTGCTTTATCAGGTACATGGTTCTCAAAGACAGATAAAGAAATTTCGATTGAACAACTTTGGAAAGATACTTTCCCAGAAATTCCTTGTTTACAAGAAAGTAAAAAATATATTCATGAAGTTTTAAATTCATCTGTATATAAAACTCTGAATGAGCAAGAAAAAGAAGAACTAGCTAGATACTGTTCAAATTTTAGTATTGAAACTGAAGGATGTCATTCCTATGATGATATTCTTATTGCATGGGAAAAGAAATATAAATAATTGTAGAAAAATAATAATGGAAACAAAGTGATTCTATTCTAAGAAGATATATTGTAATTTTATAATAAAATAAAAAATTACCTAGCAGGAATTATTAAAATTGAAGTATATAGAGAATACGTAAAATGAAAATATATCATTATACATCAATAGAAAAATTAGCATTAATTCTCGAAAATAGAACATTAAGATTTAACAATGCAAAGTTCGTAGATGACCCAAATGAAGCAATTACAAAAGACTTTGGTTCGATGCAAGACTATGTATTTATTAGCTGTTGGTCTAATGAATCAACCGAAAGTATTCCATTATGGAAAATTTATGGAAATAATTGCCATGGAGTTCGATTAGAATCTGATACAAATTATATTCCATTTATATGGTAAAGAAACTCCATTAAATGGAATGTATAAAGTTGTTGAAAATGTAAAAAAAGAAGTTGATTCTGATTATTTTATAAATGTATGGCAACTGGATAAACCTACTTTCAATCATTATTTTGAAACTAACTATAGTGATGAAGAAAGAATTTTTATGAAAGATACATCTACTCCTACACAAGAAAGTTATGAATATCAAGTTGATGCAGCTTTTAATACAAAAGCAACCTGCTGGTCTTTTGAAAAAGAAATACGATTTATTCTTCTTGGCTGTAGTCTAGAACCTTCACAAGATACAAATAACTGGCAATTAGTTTTTAATAATATTACAGATAAGAAAAATATAAGTTCCCGTTTTGTGGATTTAATGTTGTTTGATGATTTCTTTAATAACCTTACAATTACAACAGGTCCATTGCAAGACGAAGCAGAAAGAATTATTGTTCACTCTTTAGTTCAAAAATATAATCAGAATATAAAAATATTGGACAGTAAATTGCAATTGAAAAAGTAAAAACTATAGCAGGCGTTGCGGGCGGCGCTTGAGCCCGCAGAAGGGGTAGCGGAAAACGCCACAGGCGGTTGGAGCGTGGGGAAGGATTTCCCCTCCTTTTCCATATAATTATAAAATAAAATTTGCTTTTTAACCGTGAAAGTGCTATATTTGTAATAATTCTACAAATATAGGTGTTTTATGGTATTAAAATTCTCTTTAAGTAACTTTTATTCAATTAAAGATACTCTTACGGTAGATTTTGAAGCAGCGCGTATTTCTACAGCGGCAACAAAAGAACTGTCTGATAATGTATTTACTCTGAACAAAAGAAAGTATCTAAAATCTATTGGAGTATTTGGTCCTAATGCATCTGGAAAAACCAGTATTGTAAAAGCCTTAGCATTTTGTATTTCTTTAATTCTTGATTCTTACAGAAATAATGAAGGTATTGTTTTTAATTTTATGCCATTCAAGTTTGATGGATATCATGAAAAACCTAGTACATTCAGCATTAATTTTATCTGTGATAATACTGAATATGAATATTCGTTTTCGCTGAATCGAAAAGAGATTATTTCTGAAAGCCTTTATTATTATCCTGGAAAGAGAAAGGCAAAAGTCTTTGTTCGTAAAGAACAGGTTGGAAAACCTAAATCTGAAATCTATAGTTTTGGCGATGGTTTCTTTGTAAAACCACTTGATGTTGCACAAAGTACAGGACGTAATACTCTTTTTATAAGCCGAGCAAGTCAGATGGATAGAGAGCTTGCTAAAAAGATTTATTCATTCTTTATGACAGATCTTCTTGTTGGTATACCAAGAATTCCAAATGATTATGCTTTATCCCTATTTAAAAAGAATAAACAACTGTTATTACAAGCATTGAAGATGGCAGACAGTGATATTGTAAATATTGAGGCAAGAAAGGAAAATATCACAATTCCTGGAATGCCAACATATTTTCAATTTGGAGCTGAAATGATTCCAAGCATTCCAGCTGCACAAACAGAAACTGTTGTACGTTTTCTTACTGCACATAGAAAAAATCCAGAACTAGGATTTGATTTATATTCTGAAGAATCTGCTGGTACTGTACAGCTTTTCCATTTACTTTTAGTTCTTCTTGATATTTGCAAAAAAGGAAAAACTCTTGTTATAGATGAATTTGATTTAAGTTTGCATACAGAGCTTGCGGAATTTATATTGAATCTTGTTCATGCCTCAAATAGTGCGCAGTTACTTTTTACTAGCCATAATACAAATCTAATTGATATAAAAAAACTTCGCAGAGACCAGATTTATTTCACTAACAAAAAAGAAGATGCATCTACAGATTTTTATTCTCTTTTTGATTTCAAAGATTTCCGTGAAAACATG
Source organism: Treponema sp. (assembly GCA_017619795.1). Taxonomy (GTDB): domain Bacteria; phylum Spirochaetota; class Spirochaetia; order Treponematales; family Treponemataceae; genus Treponema_D. Next base: position 65,112 of record JAFZRP010000105.1, on the reverse strand, counting down.
GATGCTGAAAAAGGCTATCTGCAAGGAAGATTTGATGCTGTTCCGTATGTAGCTTCTTCTATAGAAACGATAAAGAAACTATTCGGAGAGTAATTATGCCAAAGAATACTCGTCCAATCCGAAAAATGAAACCTGTTATCCTGGTTTTATGCGAAGGTGAAACAGAAGAATGTTATGTGGATTTTCTGAAACAAAAATACAGACTTCCTATAAAAATTGTTTCTAAGATTGTAGGAAACAAAATTAACTCTAGACTAATTGCACGATATAAAAAAGAGCTTGTATTATCAAATTCTGAAAATATAGATTGCTTCTTAATGTATGATGCCGATGTCCAGTCAGTTGTAGATAATTTGCTATCATGTGAAGAAAAGCTTTTATTATCTCGTCCATGTATTGAAGTATGGTTCTTAGCACATTCTCAAAAAGTTCCTGCTAAAGATTTTTCTAGTGAAGGATGTATAAATATGCTTAAGAAAAGAACTCCATGGAAGGATTATAAAAAGGGAAAACTTTCATTTGAACAGCAGGAACATTTATGGGAAAATCGCAATTCTGCCGGCAAAAATATAACTCATGACCAAACTTCTGATAAACCTTTTTCTATGATGAAAGATTTTATTGATGTACTGGAAGAAAATATTACCCCTTAACAACATCCCCATCAATTTTATCTTTTACACTTTCTCTCAAATTACTGAACTTCTTCCATTCAATAATTTTATAATGTTGTAAGATTCCCAATACAACAGGGGCTGCAATCTGTAAACTTTCACTTATTTGTCTCAGGCGGTCTAAGGTAAAATAATGACGGTACTGAGTTCCAAGGGCAAGGATTTCATCTGTGTGTAAAAGTTCAGAGGCTTTTTCATCGGCCTGGATTTCTAATTCTGAACCTGCACTTGAATCCATATCATCAAGACAGCCTTTTGCTAAATGATCAAAATGCAGAAGAATGTGAGAGATTTCATGAGCAAGTACAAACCAGAAATTATCAACTCTGTCATAACGGGCAGTGTATACAATAAAAGGATTATCTCCTAACGTAAAAGCTGCCCCGTCAAGATATGTTTTTTGTAGATGACTTAATACAAAAAAGCCGACTCCACAGGAATGCAGGTCTGAAATAATTTTGTTTATTCCATCTTTCTCTAAAGTGTAGGCACAGAGGTTTTCTGCTATTTTTTCTAATCCGGCTTTATTGAATACAGGAAGAGATTCTTTTTCTGCAAAGATTTTTGCGAACTGATACCACACATTACAATATGCAAGAGTGTAATCATAATCAAAATTTGTCTGACGGGCACAAAAGTTCATGGAATCATTTTGCGGGGCTTTTTCTTCGTCACCAAAAATACGTTTGCGTTCAGCTTTTATTCCATAAACAGTTGAAACATCATTTACAAACCAGCCTTTTTTCTTCATTTCATATACAGGCATCAGTTTTCTAAACTCTGCTTTTGCATATGTAAGTTCCTTCTTTTCTGAAGGTTTTTCTTCGAGCTTTCTGAGCTGGTATTTTGCATCAAGATTCAACCACATTTCTGCAGAGGTTGAAAATGTCTTGCCCAAGAGTTCTGCAGTTTCTGGTGTAATGGCCTGCTTGTTATTCAAAATGAGATTAACGCTTTTTAATGATAATCCCAGTATTTCTGCAAGATCATCCTGCTGCCAGCCAAGTTCTTCCATTGCATCTTTTATGATGTCTCCAGGTCCAGGGTTGTAAAAAGGTTTTAAAACTTCGGACATGTTCTTAGTCTCCATAGTGTTTTGTTAAATCATAAAGACCAATAATACCAATTGTACATTCATCATTGGTCCACTCTATTTCCATTTCCAGGCGCCAGGTTCTATCCATGCGCATAGAATATCTTTTATTTCCTTCAAGATGTTCGAAATGATATGAGGGAAAATTCCAAACATCCTGAATAACTGTAGCAGCAGATAATACATCGACAGCACGTACAAGTTTCTTAGTTACCTGTTCAGGAACTGTTTTATATTTTTTTGAGGAGCCTGTTTGATATAAAACTTGTAATTCTTCGTTAAGAAACTTTACTTCCATGCATTACCTTACACGTAATATATAATATATCGGTTTATTTTGAATTGTCAATAACAAAAAGAAGTGTGAGGTAATATTCACAGGTACTGTCTGTGGTATTAATACTTTTTATACTATTTTCCCAATTTTGTTGTATAATTTAATTATTCTATAATTGTATGGAGAATTGTTAGCTTATGTCCGATTACAACGAAGAAGCCTATGAAAACGCTCTGATTGAACTGTTCCAGAATATGGGATGGGAACATGTTTACGGACCGGACATCGAGCGCGACTGGCATTCTCCACTTTATGATTCTGTTCTTGAAGATTCTATCAGGCGTCTTAATCCAAAGGCTGCGCCGGCTGCGATTGACGAAGCTCTCCTTAAACTACGGCATTTCGAAAACGCAGAACTCAAAAAGAAAAATGCTGTTTTTATGGAATACCTTCAGAACGGTATTGAAGTAAGCTACCATCAAAACGGCGAAACAAAGTCTGATATTATTTATATTGCAGACTTTGAAAATGCCGGAAAGCCTGGAGACAAAAACTCTTATATCGTTGCAAATCAGTGGACATTTATAGAAAACTCACAAAAGCGTCCTGACATTCTGCTTTTCTTAAACGGACTTCCTGTCTGCCTTTTTGAATTAAAATCTCCAAGCCGTGAGCAGACTGACGCAAGTGAAGCATATACACAAATCAGAAACTACATGCAGGAAATTCCTTCCATGTTTATTTACAACTGTATTTGTGTAATGAGCGATCAGCTTACAAGTAAGGCCGGAACTATCACAAGTGGTGAAGACCGCTTTATGGAATGGAAAACAAAAGACGGTAATCTTGAATCAAATGCTTTTGCAGATTTTACAACTTTCTTTGAAGGAATTTTCCAGAAAGATCGTCTGCTTGATATCATCAAAAACTTTATCTGTTTTAATAACGACGGAATTAATTCTTATAAGATTCTAGCAGGCTACCATCAGTATTTCGCAGTTCGCAAGGCTGTTGAACGCACTAAGCTTGCAGTAGGCGGTGATGGTAAAATCGGTGTATTCTGGCATACCCAGGGTTCGGGCAAATCACTTTCCATGGTATTCTATGCACATCTTTTACAGCAGGCAATTGATTCGCCAACTATCGTTGTTATTACAGACCGCAATGATCTTGATAATCAGCTTTATACTCAGTTCTGTAACTGTAAAGATTTCTTGCGACAGGAACCTGTGCAGGCAGAAAGCCGTGAGCATCTTAAATCTCTTCTTGAAGGGCGTAAGGCAAACGGAATTATCTTTACAACTATGCAGAAGTTCGAGGAGAGTGATGAACCGCTTAGCGACAGAAAGAATATCATCGTAATGGCTGATGAAGCGCATCGCGGTCAGTATGGACTTACAGAAAAAATCAAAACCAGCCGAGACGAAGAAGGGAATCTTATTGCACATCGCACAATCGGTACTGCACGTATTATCCGCGATAGTCTTCCAAATGCAAGTTATATCGGTTTTACCGGCACTCCAATTTCCCGAGAGGACCGCAGCACCATCGAAGTGTTTGGTGACTACATCGACATATATGATATGACTCAGGCTGTTGAAGATGGTGCAACTCGTCCTGTTTATTACGAAAGCCGAGTAATCAAACTTAAGCTTGACGACAAAGTCCTTGCTCAGATTGACGCCGAATACAGTGCTCTTGCCCAGAATGCTGATGAAGAAGTAATCGAAAAGAGTAAGCATGAACTTGGCAAGATGGAAGAAATTCTTGGCCATGAAAAAACAATCAATTCTCTTGTTGATGATATTCTTAATCACTACGAAAACGAACGACAGTATCTTTATACCGGAAAGGCAATGATTGTTGCTTATAACCGAGCAATTGCCATGAAGATTTATAAACGCATTCTTGAACTTCGTCCAGGTTGGGCTGGAACAAGTGATGCCGATGCCCGCGTTGCCGTTGTTATGACCGAAAGCAACAAAGACCCGGAAGAATGGCGCGCAATCATTGGAAACAAACACCGCAAGCTGGAACTTGCTACTCGGTTCAAAGACAATAACAGCCCGCTCAAAATCGCAATCGTAGTTGATATGTGGCTTACTGGTTTTGATGTTCCTTCTCTTGCAACAATGTATGTTTATAAGCCGATGGAAAGCTACAACCTTATGCAGGCAATTGCCCGTGTAAACCGTGTTTTCAAAGATAAGGAAGGTGGTCTTGTAGTTGATTACGTTGGAATTGCAAGTGCTCTCAAACAGGCAATGAACGACTACACTGTCCGCGACCGTCAGAATTATGGCGAGATGGATGTAGCAAAACGTGCATATCCTAAATTCCAGGAAAAACTGGAAATCTGCCGCGATCTTTTCTTTGGTTATGATTACACACCTTTCTACGAAGGTTCAGACCTGCAGCGTGGTATGACAATCAGCGGTGCAGTGAACTTCATTGTTGCTCCTGCTAAAGAAGAACAAAAGCAGGCTTTTATTAAAGAAGCCCTGATGCTCAAACAGTCACTTTCTCTTTGTTCTTCTATGGTAAAAGAACACATGAGACTAGAAGCAGCTTTCTTTGAATCTGTTCGTGTTCTTGTTATGCGCCTTTTGTATAATCCTCCTGGAAAGAAGTTCTCTCTCAAAGAAATCAACGAGCGTATAAACGAACTTCTCAAGCAGTCAGTAAAATCTGATGGCGTCATAAATCTATTCTCTGATGTTGGCGAAAAAGTAAATCTCTTTGATCCGTCTTTCCTTGAAAATATCGCCAAAATGAAAGAGAAAAATCTTGCTGTTGAGATGCTCAAAAAACTGATTGAAGAACAGGTAAAAGTTTACAAGCGCACAAATCTTGTAAAATCCGAAGCCTTCAGCGAATTGATTCAGCAAACCTTAAACCGCTATCTGAACGCAATGCTCACGAATGAAGAAGTTATTCAGGAACTTTTAAGACTCGCAAAAGAAATGATGCATGCAAAAGAAGAAGGAAATCTGCTTGGTCTTTCTGATGAAGAGCTTGCTTTCTATGATGCTCTCACAAAACCAGAAGCTGTAAAAGATTTCTATAGTGATGAAGAACTCGTAGCTCTTACAAAAGAACTCACAGAAACGCTCCGCAAAAACAAAACAATCGACTGGCAGAAAAAAGAATCAGCCAGAGCCAAAATGCGAATGATTGTGAAAAAACTTCTTAAAAAATACCGCTATCCACCGGAAGGTCAGGAAGACGCTCTTAAAACTGTAATCAGCCAGTGCGAACTTTGGACTGATAATGTTGTTGACTTTTAATAATTCAGATGCTTTGCTTGATTCGCATTATTATGATAAAATAAGAACAATGAACAGATTTATATTTCGTACTTGTGTTTTATTGATTCCTCTGGTTTTGATGTTTTCGTGCGCTACTACAAAAACGGATTCAGGAGAGGCTGATGATAAACAGAAATCAGTTGAGGTTGTTGTAGACGAGCAGGACAAAAATCAATCTCTTGAGCAGGAAACTGATTCGGAAGAGGATGATGACAAAGAGGATAAAAAACAGTCTAAAAAGCCGAAAAAAGCAACTTCAAAAAAACAAAAGAAAACAGAAGAAAAACCGGAAGAGCCTCCAGCTCCAATAATTCCTGTTTTTGATGACTGGAAATATATGGGCTTTGGAACCGAAGTGCCTAAAGAAGTTGAAGAAGCTGTAAAGGCAGCACCTGTTGATTTTATTGCTGATGGTTTTAAGGTTTATGATGCAGATACGCGAAATACTGTGATTTTTCATGTTGCCGGAATAAATGTTGACCAGGCAGAAGATAAGCTTGAAGCTTCTGTTTCAAACGGTGCTGCAACAGCAAATGTACCGGCAGATATTTCTCTTGGAGAATATGAAGCTTCAGAATCGGGATGGGTAAGGCTTAATCTGGAATACTTTGCAGATAAATTGCAGGCAGAAGAGGAAGGCAGCGATAACTATCAGGCTTTGCTCAAGTTATTAGATCAGATATACATTTCTTATCAAATATATCGAAAAAAATAGATGTTTAAGGCATATAAGGAGTCAAAATGAAAGTTTTAGTAATTGGTGGTGCAGGATATATTGGAAGCCACGTTGTAAAAGAATTGATGAAGGCAGGTCACAAGGTAACGGTGTTTGATAACCTTAGCAGCGGTTTAAGGTGCAATCTTTTCCCGGAAAATGATTTTATTTATGGAAATATTCTTATAGAGCGTGATTTGGACGAAGCTTTTGCTCAGGGCTTTGATGCTTTTGTTCATCTTGCGGCATTTAAGGCTGCCGGTGAATCAATGGTTAAGCCTGAAAAATACAGTATTAACAACATCACCGGAACTATAAATATTATGAATGCGGCAGTAAAATACAACTGTCTTAAAATGATTTTTTCATCCTCTGCTGCAACCTTTGGCGAACCACAGTATCTCCCGATGGACGAAAATCATCCTCAGAAGCCTATAAATTACTATGGATTTACAAAGCTTAAGATTGAAGAGTTTATGGACTGGTACGATCAGCTTAAGGGCCTGAAGTTTGCGGCTTTGCGCTATTTTAATGCAGCCGGTTATGATCCTGAAGGAAAAATCCGCGGTCTTGAGCAGAAGCCTGAAAATCTTCTTCCACGAATTATGGAAGCGGCTCTTGGACAGCGTGAACTGAAGGTTTTTGGTACAGATTACGATACCCGCGATGGAACTTGTATCCGCGATTATATTCACGTTACCGATTTGGCCCGCGCTCACGTTATGGCGCTTGATTACATTGCCGCTCACGGTGAAAGCCTTAAGCTCAATCTTGGAACCGAAAAGGGAACCACTGTAAAAGAGCTGATTGACGCAGCCCGCCGTATTACCGGAAAGCCAATTCCTGCCGAGGATGCTCCACGTCGTCCTGGTGACCCTGCAAGCCTGTACACAAGCGCTAAGCTTGCCGAAAAGCTGCTTGGCTGGAAACCTCTCTATAGCGATGTAGATACCCTTGTGCGCACAACTTGGGAAGTTTACAAGTAAACCTAGAACACAGGACAATTATATGAACTCATTTTTAGAATCATCCAGAAAAGATATTATTGAATTGGAAAAGCTTCTTACTGCTGTGCCGGCTGTTGCCCCTGAGGGTGGTGGTGATGGTGAGACCAAAAAGTGTGCGGTATTGGAAAAGTGGCTTAAAGAAAACGGTTTTACCGATATTCAGAAAATCGAAGCTCCCGACGCCAGAGTAAGCTCTGGAGTTCGTCCAAGTCTTATTGCAACTATTCCTGGAAAAAACACGGATGCTGTCTGGGTTATGGCTCATCTTGATGTTGTTCCAACCGGCGATATGAGTCTTTGGAAAACAAATCCGTGGGAGTGTGTTGAAAAGGATGGAAAGCTTTATGGCCGCGGAGTAGAGGATAATCAGCAGGGGCTTGTTTCTGCAGTTTTTGCTGCCCTGTACTATATGAAAAACGGAATTGTTCCGGAACGGACAATAAAGCTTCTTTTTGTTGCTGATGAAGAAAACGGCAGCGAATATGGAATCATTTATTTGCTGGAGCATTTTGATTTGTTCAAAAAGCAGGATTTGATTCTGATTCCAGATGGCGGCGACAAAATTGGTGAGACGATTGAAATTGCTGAAAAGAACATAATGTGGATGAAGGTTCACGTAAAAGGTCAGCAGACTCACGGGAGCCGCCCGGATACAGGTGCCAATGCGTGTCTTGCTGCGTGCGATATGTCTTTAAGGCTGCACAACCTTGAAAAAAAGTTTGATAAAAAGGACAGTCTTTTTGAACCAGACTATTCTACCTTCCAGCCGACAAAGCGTTTATCTAACGTTGACAGTGTAAACATAATCCCTGGTGAAGATACCTTCTTTATGGATTGCCGCATTCTGCCTTGTTACAGTCTTGAAACAGTTACGGCCGAAGTAAACAAAATTGTTTCCGAAATTGAAAAAGAGCACAAGGTAAAGGTTGATATTGAATATCCTCAGAAATCAGAAAGTCCTGCAACTCCGGTTTCTTCTCCTGTAGCACAAAAGCTTGCAGCTGCCATCAAAAAAGCTCACGGAATCGACGCTAAGTTCATCGGTATTGGTGGCGGTACAGTTGGAGCCGAGCTTCGACGTAAAGGCTTTGATGCTGTTGTCTGGAGCTCTATGGACGAAACCGCCCACCAGCCGAACGAGTATTGCATTATAGACAATATCATCCGCGATGCAGAAACGCTGATTGAAGTGTTCAGATAAAGTCTTCGCTATCGGATCTTGAAGAATATTCCCAGAATCGCACACGTAATCAAAAGCTGTATAATCATAAACTTTAAGAGTACCTGGGTTGGAGACCAGCCGTGGTTTTTACGCATGTGATCGTGCAGAGGGAATCGGATATTTTCAAAAATCTTAATCTTAAAGAAGCGCAACAGGAATACCTTGAGTAAGCCCATTCCGCCGTTTATAAAGATTATTGATGAAGTTGCAAAAATGATGAACGGGTTACCGGAAACCATAACACATACACCAATAAAGTAGCCCAAAGCACGGCTGCCGGCATCTCCCATAAGACATTCGCTTGGGAAGGCATTGTGCCACAAATAGCCCATAACAACGCCGGCCATTGCAAATAAAGCTATAGCCCAGTTAGCGCCGCCCTGAAAATGAGGAACAAGCAGGTAAGCGGCAATATCCTTGTGGCCAAGAATAAAGTAGAAAACAATTCCCAAGGTAAGCAGAGCAATAAGAACGAGGGATGAAGAAAGGCCGTCAACACCGTCGGTACAGTTTGTTGTGTTAATAGAAGCCCATAACATAATCGTACAGATAATGATGTAAACTACAGGATGAACGGCAACCTCGTTTGTCAAAAATGGCAGCCAGAATCGGACAACTCCATCATCAGAAGCCGACTTAAGGCCATAGTACAGAATAAAAGCAGTTCCAACACTTATAATAAGGTCGAGTGCACCTTTTAAGTATTCGCCCCAGGAGGTTGTGCTGCGGTCATCTAAGAAGCCGGTGAGCATTGTGATCCAGGTGAGCGCGATTATAGAAGCTCTGGTCCAGCTCATCGGTACAAACAAAATGCACAAAAGCACAAAGATTGTAATGAATACGCTGCCGGCGCCAGTTGGTTTACCTTTTGCAGCTTCTGCGTTTTCTTTAATTGTAAACTCACGGCCTCGGTCGTGTGGAAGCCAGTTATAAAACTTTGGTATTATCTTTAATGAAATAAAAAATCCTGAGTAGAGCGCAAGTGTAATGAGAACTGCGTAAGAAGATAAAAGTCGGGCAGGTCCCCAATACTGCTGCAAAAATTGTCCTAAATAAAAAAGCATTTTTTATGTCTCCAAAAAATTGTTCTAATTCGTTTTTTATTAATATGAAATATGTGTTGTTCCTGTAAATATAAGCGTTACATCGTGTTCTTCGCAATACTTTATAAGTACATCATCATCCGGCATGCCGCCTGTCTGAATGATTGCGGAAACGCCTGTATCTATAAGTGTTTTGACAGAATCGCTGAAAGAAAAAGCTGTATCGCAAACAAGAAGGTCTGCAACAGGTGCTGGTTCCGGGTTATTTTGCTGAAGTTCAAGAACAAGCTCATCCATTGCTTTCTTCTCTGAGCGGCAGCCCTGTGCAATGCTTATGATTGAGAAGTTCTTTATAAGCGCTGCTGTATGGGTTCTTGTTGCCATTGCGAGCATCATTCCAAAAATCATCTGGTCTGCCATATACTGCGAAGGACGTTTTTTTGTCTTTACGTTCCAGTGAGTGAAAATAACGCTGTCTCTTGTCTGGAAAAGCACGCCGCCATTCAGAAGCTTGATTGTATAATCTACGCTGTTTACTTTTGATACCGAAATAAGCTTGATGTTTTTGTTCTGCTCGAAGATTTCCTTAGCTTCCGGTGTAAAGCCTGGTGCTACAATTGCTGCCAGAGAGTGATTTATCATTTCGCGGGCGGCATTATCGTCAATAACAGAGCTGCTTCCTATTGTTACGTTGTCTATATCGTAAGTTTTGCTTTTGCAGGTATTCAGGAATGATGTTTGAATATCTGAAGCAAAGGAGGCGCCCAATATCTGACTGTATTTTACTGCGATAGTGAATACTGTTCCTGTCTGCGGTGTAAACTGCGTTGTAAAGGAATAGCCGTCGAAATTAGTGCTTTTTACTGTAGACTGATTTTTCAGGTTTCCGTACATCATACAGATTACTTCCCAAACGGTTGAGGCATCTGTGATTGTGCTGTAAGAAAGATCCTTTGCCGGAAGCTTCTGCAAGCCGGTCATAACACCTGTTTCAAACGGGAACTTATAAAGACAGGCCTTCTGCTGTGGATTTGAACCAGCTTTTAATGCCTGATGCTTTTTATATGGGAAAACAAGGTAGTTTAAGAAATTGCCGCTAAGATGTGGCTCCATTAAAAGCGTGTCGGAAAGTCCGCTGTCGTAGGCAGAAAGAAGATTAAGTGCCTTTGCCGCAAGATAAACGCGGAAATCTTCCATTATATTGTTTGTTCTCAACTGGACAATTGCTTCCTTGTAGTCGGCAGGGTCAGTGAGAATAAGTACATTTTCGTAGTTTACAAAAGCGTTTCTAAGAAGTGTTGAAATATAATAATTACCAGGCTTTGTAATTGCCTTTACCTGCTGTTTATTTGTCATTTTTACAGGAAGGCTCATTGAGGTGTAAAAATTAATACAGAGGATAAAGATATTGTTGTCCTTATCCTGTGGATTCAACGGCTGCTCATCAGAGTCAGGATACTTTGTGTTCAGAACTGACTGTACCAGCTTTGAGGTGTCTGCAAAGTAGATGTTGTTTTCAACAAGTGCAAGCTCTCTTGTAACAGGGATTTTTTCCCTTTTCAAGAGGTCTTCTGTCTTGTTTGCAGAGATGATTGTCCAGCCAGAATCTGACAGAAATCTTGCGAACTCCAGTATTCCTTCTGTGTTTTCAACATGAATAATAGCACGCTTTGTCATAGTGTAATAATAGCAAAAAAATGTAAATAAGAAAACTAGCAAAGCAATTACACTGAATTTTTATACTAAAATCTCTTTTTTGTGCTGATTTTGTGCAAAAATAACCACGGTTATTTTTTCGTAACTTTGGTTATATCGTATTTAGAAGGATTGACCCCGAGGTATTTTTGGCTTACCATTAAGATGTAATTAAGATAAAACGTTTTATTTATTATAACAGAAAGTTGTTGTGATAATAAAAAGTTCAGAAGAAAAAATAGTAAAAAAAATAATACCATAAGAAAATGGTTATTCATAAAACTTATTAACTAGGAACATTGGAGAGTTTTCTGGGGAAAGGATTGGAGTTTGTCTCGGATGAGGGAACGACTTGTCAGAATGTCTGGCAAGTCGTTTTTTTTATTTAACGATATGATATTGCAGGAAAAGGATATGCAGCTCTTCCAGCTTTGTTACGTTAAAGATCTTAAATACTTCGGCAAAGTCTTTTTTTACTGTTGAAAGGCTTACATAATACTTTTCGCTAAGGTCATTATACGAAAGATTGTTGTGAAGATAATCAAGCACCATATCAATTTGTCTTTCTGTAAGGTTATAATCCTTAAGGGAGATTTCTGAACCTGGTTTTACAGACTGCAAAACCTCATTATTTGTTACAGAAGACGGTAACAGGTACGAAAGCTTTGATTTCAAAATCTTATAAATCCACAAGAAGAAGAAGAATGCAAAAACAGAGGTGGCAAGAGCAACAATTGTCTGTGGCCATCCATGTGTATACATTAAAAGAATGTTTACAAGATGGAAATCAAACAGAATACTGGCCTGGAAAAAGGATTTGCTTGTGAAAAAGTTATTACACAGAAGAAGAATAATTGCAAAATAGAAGAAGAAAATACCTAATATTTCGTAATTTGTAAGAATAAGGAGACAGCTTTCTATTAATAAAACTGTAATTTTTAGCCTGATACCGGTCTTAAATATGGAAATAAAAGATAATAAAGCACAAACACTGTGGGTGATAATAATAACAATTTTGCTATGGGGGATGATGGATTCTGAGTCTCCATTTAATAGAATGGCACTCATGAGAGCCAATCCCATATAAATTGTTCCAATAATAGATACAACTCTCTCGGCGTTGATTCTATTAAACTTCATAATACTACTATTATATCAAAGAGTTATAAAAAATCAATTAAACTTATGTTATTTAAAGCTTTTTACTAATTCGCAGGCGACTTTTTCTCCATCCATTGCACTTGAAACAATACCGCCGGAGTAACCACTGCCTTCGCCAGCTGGATAAAGTCTTTTTAATCCGCAGCATTCAAGGGTTTCGTTGTCGCGAAGTATTCTTACAGGAGTGCTTGTACGTGTTTCTGCTGCAATTAACAGAGCTTCCGGGCATATAAATCCCTTCATTTTCTTATCAATATCCTTAAAACCCTTCTGTAACCGCCCACAGATATGTGGAGGCAGCCATTCGTTTAAGTTTGAAGCAACAATTCCCGGTGTATAGCTTGTTTCCGGCAGCTTTGAAGATGTTTTGTTTGCCAGAAAATCCGTTAAAAGCTGGGCAGGAGCCGCTTGTCCTTTACCGTGCACTTTAGCCAGTCTTTCCAATTCAGTCCTGAAAAGCAGCCCCGCAATTGCCGGACAACCCATTTTTTCTGCCTCGGCAACAAAGTTCTGTGGAATATCCTCCGGGCGAGTTTCTACTACAATGGCAGCGTTAGACCATTTTGAGTTTCTGGCAGCCGCAGACATTCCGTTTACAACAATTTCATCATCACCAGAGGCAGAAGGCACTACAAAGCCACCAGGACACATACAGAACGAATAAACGCCCCTTTCATCCTCCTGAACGGTTACTCGGTATTCTGCAGCAGGCATTCCTTCGGTTTTTCCGTGGTACTGAATGTGATCTATAAGCGTGCGGGGATGTTCAACGCGTACACCAGCTGCAAATGTTTTTGCTTCCAGGGCTTTAGGTTCGGTTTTTGCAAGAAGCGTGTAAACATCTGTAGCAGAATGACCAGTAGCTAGAATAACGGCATCTCCCAAAAACTCTTTTTTCTCGCCGGTTTGAACGTTTTCCGTCATAATCCCGCGCACGGTTTTAGTGTTGTTTCCACGCAATTCAGCATCCGAAATAATAAAATCTGTGAGCTTTGTATTAAAATAAAACTCGCCGCCAAGCTCAATAATCATATTCCGCATATTGTTTATAACCTTTGGCAGCCTGTCTGTCCCGATATGAGGATGTGCATCTGTAAGAATAGCTTTGTCGGCGCCAAAATGTGCAAAAATCCGTAAAATTCTGCCGATATCACCGCGTTTATTGCTTCTGGTATAAAGCTTTCCGTCCGAAAAAGTACCGGCACCACCTTCTCCAAAGCAATAGTTGCTGTTTCCGTTTACAACACTTTTTGTACTGATAAGCGCAATATCCTTTCGGCGGGCAGCTGTATCTGTACCGCGTTCTATAATTACAGGCTTAATTCCCACTTCCAGAAGCCTTAGAGCTGCAAATAGCCCCGCAGGACCAGAACCAATAATGATTACCGTCTTTTTTCCGTCAGCCTTTTTCCAGTGCGGTACCTCATCCTCACTTTCAGACGGCTTTTCATCAATGTAAACCTTATACCTTAAATGGAGCTTTACCTTTCCGTGCCGTGCATCAATCGATTTTTTCTGAAACACAAGGGTTGTATTTTCTGCCGTAAAAGCAATTCGGTTGTTGTTTAGTTCCTTATATATGAGTGATTTTATTTTCTTGTAATTTTTTTCGTCTTCGGGGTTTATAGTAATAGTCAATTCTTTAATCATGGGAAAATTATATCATAAATGCAAAATATGTGTTATCATTATACAGAGGTTTTGAGTATGAAAAGAAATCTGATTATTTTATTCTGTATTCTGCTTGTTGGAGTAAAGTTGTTTTCAGCTCCAAAAAAGAAAGAATCTAAGGTAATGTATGTTGCTGTAGAGGAGTTGGTGCTTAAGAATAAAGCATCTATTACAGGCAGACAGTGTGGTTCTCTTATTTATGGCTCAAGGGTTTTTGTAACAGACGAAAAAGGCTCCTGGTGTAAAATTACTGCCTTTGATGATGATTCAATAACAGGCTGGGTAAACAGCGGTTCCCTCACAAGAAAGAAGATTATTGTTGCTTCGAATACTACAACAAATGCAGACCAGCTTGCACTTGCAGGAAAAGGCTCTGTAAATAAACTGCGTTCTCCTTATGATGATGAAGAAGAGGAAGATACAAGTGTTTCAAGAAAGGTTTCTACAAATGCCTCTGAGCTTTCTCTGGCAGGAAAAGGCTTTAATTCTGCTGTAGAAGCTGCTTATGAGGATGAGTTCAATGTAAGCTTTGAGCTTGTAGATGCAATTGAGAAAAATATGGTTACTGAAGATGATACGATTGCATTCATTGAAGAAGGCAACTTGAGACTGGAAAATTAGTTTGTTATTTGTACTGGAGAATAAAATGAAAATTGAAAAAAGAAAGATATTTATATCATTACCGTTAGCATTTGCAATGCTTACTGCATTAATGTTTACTTCCTGTTCAACGCTGGCAAGAGTTATAAGTTCTATTGAGCAGCCTATTTACTATGAAGAAGAGGATGATGATAAGAATGGCGACGAAGCTATTGCTGATGCTGTTGTAACTGGAATTGACGGTATAATAAAAGCTGCAGAAGACAATATCACTCCTGAAGAAGCTTATTATATTGGAAGAACAGTTGCTGCCATTATCACAAAGAACTATAAGGTTTACGATGCTCCAGAAGCAACTGCCTATCTGAACAAGATTTGTACAGCAATCACAATCAATTCGGCAGTTCCTTATTTGTACAAGGGTTATTATGTTGCCATTCTCGATTCAGATGAAATAAACGCACTTGCAACTCCTGGCGGACACATTTTTGTTACAAGAGGACTTCTTAAGTGTACAGATTCTGAGGATGCTGTTGCTGCAGTTCTTGCTCATGAAATTTCTCACATTCAGTTGAATCACAGTATTAAGGCTATAAAATCAAGCCGTGTTACTTCTGCTACAATGCAGGGTGTAAAAGGCGTAACAACATCAGTTTATGAAAATTCCGATCCAAGATTCCAGGGACTTGTTTCTCAGGAGGATTTGGATTATTTGACAAATGCAGGAGACGAAATAGTTAAGACTCTTGTAGATTCAGGTTTCTCTGTAACACAGGAATTTGATGCCGACAGAAATGCCCTTATGCTTATGTCAGACTCCGGTTATGATCCAGAGGCTATGAACGACATGCTTGATCTTCTTGAACGAAACATTAAGGAAGGTGATTCAGGCTGGAGCAAGACTCATCCATCACCATCAGCAAGAAAGAGAAATGTAAAGAACTTTAAGAAAAAATATACTTACAAAGGTTCAAGTAAGAAAAACAGACAGAAGAGATTTGACGAACTCAAGGAATATTTTTAAAAAATGAAAAAACAGAAAAAAAACGGGAAAATCTGGATTCGTTCAGTAATTGTTGCCTTGGTATGCAGTGCTCTTACTATTGTTCTGTATAAAGTCGGATTATTTACAACACTCGAAAATAAAACCTACGATACCCGAATGCTCAGTACTTCGAGGTTTATCCATCCGGATGACAATATTGCTTTGATTGTTATTGATCAGGAAAGTATAGACTGGGCCTGGCAGGAAAAGGGCTGGTCGTGGCCGTGGCCAAGAGAATCGGCAGCTAATATTGTAGAATATCTTTCTTTGGGAAATCCTAAATCTATCGCCTTCGATATGCTGTATACAGAGCCTTCTTTTTATGGTCCCGAGGATGATGAAAAGTATGGAGAAGCAGAAAAAAACAGCGGAAAGGTAATTCAGACAATTCACGTTATTCAGCAGGGAAAAACCGATATTGCAAAGTTTCCTGTTGCTCCTATTAAAGACAATGCCGCTGTAATTGCAAATGTAACAAGCAAAAAGGATGATGATGATATAATCCGTCGTGCCCGCATTTACTACAATTACAGGGGAGAAAAATATCCTTCTTTAGGATTGGCACCTCTTGTATTGGAAGGTGTAGATTACACAGATGCTCCTTGCGAAGAACCTGGGATAGTTCGACTCAGATATCAGACTTCTACCGATTCTTATAATCCATACAATGCTAAAACAATTTTGCAGAGCTTTGATGAATGGAAAAAGCTTCAGGCTGGCGAAATTACTCAGGAAGAGTTTGATGATAATATGGAGATTATCTCTCCTGAATATTTTGAAGATTTATATATATTCTTAGCCTTGTATGCACCTGGACTTTTCGATATTTGTTCTACACCGGTTTCTCAGGTTTACCCTGGAGTTGGTGTTCATATGACTACACTCGATAATTATCTGAACAATTCTTTTGTACGAAAGGTTCCTGATTTATTTGTTTTTGGCTGGATTGTCCTGCTTGCATTCTTTGGAGCAATAGTTATTACTTTCTCTGAAGGAAAGAGCGTAAGTGCAAAAAAGACTTCTGTGCTCATCATCATCGGCTTTGCTCTGGGACTTATAATTTCTATTGGCGTTCCATACGGATTGTTTATTCCTGGAATCTGGCTGCCAATTATTATTCCTTTGCTTGGCTTTATCCTTTCGTTCCTTTCTTCTCTTGGATTGAGCTACGCACTGGAAGGAAGACAAAAGCGCTTTATTCAGTCGGCCTTCAGCCAGTATCTGAGTCCTGCTGTTATTGAGCAGCTTATTGCGGATCCGGATATGCTCAAGCTTGGCGGTGAACGACGCGAAATCAGTATTTATTTCTCAGATATTCAAGGCTTTACAAGCATTTCGGAAAACTTCCCTCCAGAAAAGTTGATTGGAGTTCTTAATAAGTATCTTTCGGAAATGACAAATATTATTCTTGCTTCCGGCGGTACAATTGATAAATACGAAGGTGATGCAATTATTGCCTTCTGGAATGCTCCGCTTGAAGAAGAGGATCATGGAAAACGAGCTGTACTTGCGGCGATGCAGTGTCAGAAAAGGCTTGCCGAGCTTAGAGATGAGTTTGAAAAGCTTTGTGGTAAAAAAATGTATCAGCGAATCGGTTTGAACACTGGAACTGCAGTAATCGGCAATATGGGTTCAGAAATCCGCTTTGACTATACAATGCTTGGCGACAGTGTAAATCTTGCTTCCCGACTTGAAGGCTTAAACAAACAGTTTGGTACTTATACTATGTGTACCGAAGCTACTATGAAGGCTGCCCAGAAGTATGGTGTTGATTTAGGCTGGCGTAAGCTTGCGAATGTTGCGGTTGTCGGTAAAAAAGAAGCCGTTGTTGTTTATGAGCCGATGGAAAAAGAGCTTTATCTTAAGAAACGCGAAATTATAGATAAGTTCGAAGTTGCCTGTACATTGTTCTATGCCGGAAAGTTCAATCTTGCGCTTACAATTTTTGAAAAATATGCTGATCAGGATGCACCTTGCAAGAAGTACATGGAAAAATGCCGCGAGTTTATTGAAAATCCACCAAAAGAGTGGAAAGGCGTTTGGGAAGCAACAAGCAAATAGCAAGCTCGGCTGTCACTTGTACCAGTGACACTTTATGAATCATTAGTCTGTCTGAATTGAAACTTGGTTTCGGCGAGGATAACTGCGACAAAAATCAAAATGCAACCAAAGCCCATTCGCAGCGTAATTTGTTCGTGAAGGATCATTGCGCTGAAGAGGATTCCGAATACACTTTCGAAACTCAGGAACAGAGAAGCCAGCGAAGACTTTACGTATTTTAAACCTATGTTCTGCAGGCTGAAGCAAAGCATTGTGCTGAAAAGACCAAGATAAAGCATTGAAAGAATCACACGTGGGGTCTGGAAGGCTTCAACAGGGAAGGCTCCGTCGTAGATTGGGGCAAGAATCCAGCCGTAGATTGTACAGGCGGCAAATTGGAGCAGGGTAAGAAGAAGCGGGTCGTCGCCAAGCTTGTTGTATTTTTCTGTCCAGATTATATGCAGCGCGTAGAAAAGTCCACAGATTAAAGTAAGAATATCACCAATGTTTATGCGGCCAGTATCGTTTGTTCCGAGTGCGAGTAAGCCGATTCCTGTGACGGAAAGAAAGGCTGCAACAAAAACGTACCAACCGGGTCTTTTTTTGTACATAATCCAGCTGATTAAGGGAATTAAAATTACATAAACAGTTGTAAGAAAAGCGTTTTTACCTGCGGTTGTGTAGTCGCAGCCGATTGTTTGTGTTGTATAGGCAAGAAACAGAAAAGCTCCGGAAAGCAGGCCGTGCAAAATATACTGACGGTTGATGTTTCGGAGCTTTTTTATAAAAATGAGTGCCATTACAACTGATGCAATTGTGTAGCGGATTGCTATCATATAAATTGCACCAATGTAATCAAGGCTATCCTTTACTACAACAAAGGCAAAACCCCAAATGGCGGCTGTAAGAATAAGTCCTAAGCTTGCAAGAAAAGATTTGTTATTCATAAACCGCCTTTAGCGTTGTCGTGTTCAAAACGACAATCTATTTTATTTCAAGTTTTTTCAAGTGCCAGATGTCGCGAACGTAATCTTCGATTGTTCGGTCAGAAGAGAACTTGCCTGAGTTTGCAATGTTTATCAAAGTCTTTCTTGCCCAGCTCTTCTTATCTTTGTAAGCTTCAGAGATTTTTGCCTGAGCCTGACAGTAAGAATCAAAATCAGCAAGAAGATAGTAAACATCCGGTCTCTGACCCTCAACACCGTAAATCAATGAGTCGTGAAGTTCTTTGAAAATCTGGTGAGTTGGATCGTAAGTTCCGTCAACAAGCTGTTCAACAACCTTTGCAAGAGCTGGGTTGCGGTCAAGATACTGCTGTGGATTATAGCTGTGTTCGGCTTCCATCTTTTTGATTTCTTCTGTGAGAAGACCAAAGATAAATCCGTTTTCTTTTCCAGCTTCTTCAAAAATCTCTATGTTAGCACCGTCCATTGTACCGAGTGTTAAAGCACCGTTTACCATAAACTTCATGTTAGAAGTACCGGAAGCTTCGTAGCCGGCTGTAGAAATCTGCTCAGAAACATCTGCTGCAGGGAAAATCTTTTCTGCAACAGAAACACGGTAGTTTTCTACAAATACAACACGAATCTTTCCGCGAACACGGCGGTCGTTGTTAATTCGCTCTGCAATTGTGTTAATCAACTTGATGATTGTTTTAGCACGTCTGTAACCGCTGGCAGCCTTTGCACCAAAAATAAAGGTTCTTGCAGGAGGATCAAAATCTGGTTCTTCTACAAGGCGGTTGTAAAGATACATAATGTGGAAAACATTAAGAAGCTGTCGTTTATATTCGTGAAGTCGTTTTACCTGAACGTCGTAAATGCTTTCCGGATCAAGGAACTCGTTCTGAGTGTGCTTGAGATAATCAGCAAGGTTCTGCTTATTTTCCTGTTTGATTTTGATAAGCTCGTTCAGGCTTTCATCATCATCAATATATTTTTCAAGTGCCTTAAGCTTTGTTAAATCCTTTTCCCAGCCGTGACCAATTCGTTTTGTAATAAAGTCTGAAAGCAAAGGATTTGAGTTGAGCAGCCAGCGGCGCTGTGTAATACCATTTGTCTTGTTGTTGAACTTTTCAGGGTAAATTGTGTACCAGTCTTTAAGCTCAGCCTCTTTAAGAAGCTTTGTATGAAGCTCTGCAACACCGTTTACGCTGAAGCACGAATGAATTGCGAGCCAGGCCATATAAACCATGTTGTTGTGGATAATTGCCATATGCTCGTGCTTGTAGTAATCGTTAGGGAACTTAGCGCGGAGCTCAATTACGAGACGGCGGTTGATTTCTTCAACAATCTGGTAGATACGTGGGAGCAAGCCCTGGAAGATTTCAATTGGCCACTTTTCCAAAGCTTCCGCAAGGATTGTGTGGTTTGTATATGCAAAGGTGTGAGTAACAACGTTCCAGGCATCGTCCCAGCCAACGTTGTAGTCATCAATAAGGATTCGCATAAGCTCAGGGATTGCTACTACAGGATGAGTGTCGTTCAACTGGATTACGTGAAGATCTGCAAACTTGCTGAAGTCTGTGCCGTGGTCTGCAACATAGTGACGAACTAAATCCTGCAGGGAAGCAGAACTGAAGAAGTACTGCTGTTTAAGGCGAAGTGCCTTTCCGCTTGGTCCATTATCATTAGGATAAAGAACACGGCTGATGTTTTCTGCACTGTTCTGGCGTTCTACGGCACGGTTATAATCCATGTTGTTGAAAAGCTGAAGGTCAAAACCGTTTGGAGAAGATGCAGACCAGAGACGCAGTGTGTTTACTGTGTTTGTACCGTAACCGATAATAGGCATATCGTAAGGGGTAGCGGTAACTTCCTCTGCGTTTTCTATGTAGAAGCGAGGCTGACCGTCCGGTGTGCGTCCGTAAGCAATGTTTCCGCCGAATTTAACTGTTACAGCAAGGTCTGAACGTTTGATTTCCCAAGGATCGCGGTGGGCAAGCCAGTTATCAGGGTATTCAACCTGGTAACCGTTCTGAATGCGCTGTTCAAACATACCGTATTCGTAGCGGATTCCGTAGCCGTGTCCAGGATAATCGAGGGTTGCAAGAGAGTCGAGGAAGCAGGCTGCAAGTCGTCCAAGACCACCGTTGCCAAGTGCTGCATCCGGCTCTTCATCCTCAATCATATCAAAATCTATATTCATTTCCTGCAAAACTTCTTTTACAGCATCCTTAATTCCTGCGTTTATAAGGTTGTTGCTCAAGGCACGTCCCATAAGGAACTCTGCAGAAAGATAATAAAGCTGCTTTACAGGCTTTTTTTCGTACTCGTTTCTTGTTGCCATCCAGTTTGTCATAATGAACTCTAATGCAGAAGCCGAAACTGCATCAAAAAGATCGTGTTTATTTGCCTGCGAAATATCCTTACCATACTGTCTGCGCAAACGACCGGAAAGATTTTTCTTAAATTGTTCTTTGTTAAACTCCATAGTATTGCTCCTGAAAATAGGTATATGTACTTTATGAAATTATGATATTGTTTTCGTTTCGCTGTTTTTATTATGAGATAATATTTTACTGTATTTGTGTGGGAGTTGCAACTTTTTAGGAAGTCTTAATACCTGTTGTGCACCTTTTCCGCAAAGCAAAGCACATCGGTTAATTGCAGAACTGTTCCATCATCCAAGGTAATTTTGCCATTCATACGGCCGAAAACCTGATGCTGGTCGCTTACAATAACTTTAAAATCCATTTTAGCGAAGCGGTCCAGAACTGGTTCAAAGGTAACTTCAAAACGTCCGTCAGAAGAGGTCATTTTCCAGGTGGAATTGTATTCAGGACCGTCCATTGCTTTTGGGTCAGGATCATTTGGAATGCCAAAATCAACATCATCAAGTTTGTGGGCAATGCCGTCCACAATAATAATGTTTTCGCTGGCAGCAGAGGTGTTACCAAAGCCGTAGCCGATGTTAAAGCCAACTGTATGACCGTCCACTAGAGCATTTCCATTTCCCCAGTACCAGGTGTTGTCATAAGTCCAGACGCCGCGCCCCCAATCCAAGGTACCAAAATCATTTTCCGGATTAAAGGTATAGGTTTTGCCGTCATAAGTAACAGTGCCGCTTGCCCTCATACAATTTATTTTCTGATTGTAATAAAAATGAGCCTTCTTATCCCATGGAGTAGCAATAACCATTGTATCCATATCCGGCTGCTGTAGAGTAATGTCGGCAGTTAACGGTTTGCCGTTGTTAAAATCAGCATAATTACACTTAATCTGCCGCTGTCCATCTGTTTTTATAAACTGCATATCAAGCTTTTTGTCTTTATAAACAACGTTTCCCTGCTCAGAGGTAGGCGGGAGCTTTAATTTTCCCATCGGGAACACATTCAAAACTGTCTGTGTATGTTCGCTTGGATTTTCCTTATCCAAATGCAAAAGAGAAACTGACTGCAAACCAACATATCCATCATCCGAAATTGTAAAAGCAGCAGCAAAACTTTCTGTACCGTCTTTTTTGCCGTCGTGAATAACTATGTAATAATCCCACTCCTTAATCCGAAACTTTGGAGCCTTTATATCTTTCCTGCTGTATTCCCAGACAAGTTTTCGTGCCCAGCCCGGTTCGCGAATATTTCCATTTTTATCCAACAGCTTCTGTGCTTCAACAACTTCATGATTTCGCATTTTTTTCTCCTTTTTGTAAATTATACCACGGTTTTAGGTAAACGGGTACGAAAACAGTGTGTAAATAAACACGGTTATTAACTCAAACCCAAAAATATGCTAAATTATGCCTTATGAATGTTGTGAGAACGCAGAAGGGATCTCCGTTGGAATTGGGAGCTGTGGTGCTTCCGGACGGTGTTAATTTTTCTATATACAGTAAGGATGCTACAAAGGTTGTTCTTTGTCTTTTTGAAAAGGAAGATGATAAAAAGCCTGCTCAGGAAATAGAGCTTGATCCTGCAGTTAATAAAACTGGAAATATCTGGCACATTTTTCTGGAGGGGCTGAAACCGGGAGCTTTATATCTTTACAGGGTAGACGGTCCCTATAATCCGCCAAAGGGACAGCGTTTCAGCTTTGGGAAGTTTCTTTTTGATCCGTATGCAAAGGCGTTCACAAAGGGGTCTGTTTTTCTTTCGTACAGGAATAATCATAAAAAGGGCAGCATGGATGCTTCAAAGCAGGATTTGTCTGATTTCCCAAAATGTGTTGTTATTGATGATTGTGATTTTGACTGGGAAGATGATAAGCCGCTTAATTATCCTCTTGAAAAAACAATAATTTACGAAACCCATCTTAAAGGTTTTACTGCGGGGCTTTCTGCCGCAACTGGTTCCAGTGACAACGATTCAGGCACCTACAAAGGCTTTGCCCGCAAAATCGAATATCTTAAAGAGCTTGGAATTACTTCTGTTGAGCTGCTTCCGATTTTTGAGTTTGACGAAAACGAAAATCCGAATACAAATCCTAAGACAGGAAAGCCTCTGGTAAATTACTGGGGCTATTCTACAA
Organism: Treponema sp.; assembly: GCA_017619795.1. GTDB lineage: Bacteria > Spirochaetota > Spirochaetia > Treponematales > Treponemataceae > Treponema_D. Next base: position 42,096 of record JAFZRP010000105.1, on the reverse strand, counting down.
TCGGCTTTTTTGCGCCAAAAACCTCATATGCTTTTGACAAAACTCCGGGTGGAGCTGTAAAAGAGTTTAAGCAGCTTGTGAAGGAGCTTCATAAGGCTGGAATAGAGGTGATTCTGGACGTAGTCTATAATCATACTGCAGAAGGAAACGAGCATGGTCTTACCTTTGAGTTCCGTGGTTTACAGAACAACGTTTATTATTCGCTGCCACAGAATGATATGCAGTATTACAATAATTTCAGCGGTTGCGGAAACAGTGTGAATTGTAATCATCCGGTAACAGGGCAGTTTATTCTGGACAGCCTGCGCTACTGGGTTATGAATATGCATGTAGACGGTTTCCGTTTTGATCTTGCTTCAATTCTTACGCGTGGTACAAGTGGTAATTCTTGGGAGGTTCCGCCGCTTACCTTTGCAATAAGCCAGGATCCTGTTTTAGCAAATACAAAAATAATTGCCGAGCCTTGGGATTGTGCGGGGCTTTATCAGCTTGGAGGCTTTCCTGCGGGGGATCATAACCGCTGGAGTGAATGGAACGGAAGATTCAGAGATGATATCCGCCGCTTTATCCGTGGTGATGAAAACACTTCAACTCAGGCAGCTACCAGAATTGCGGGTAACTCCGACTTGTACAATCACAGTGGTCGTTCTCCGCTTGCTTCAATCAATTTTGTTACTGCCCACGACGGCTTTACGCTCAATGATCTTGTTAGTTACAACAGCAAGCACAACGAACAAAACGGTGAAGAAAACAGAGACGGCTCGGATGATAACTTGAGCTATAATCACGGTTACGAAGGCGACTGCTCAAATCCAAAAATTGAAAGCATCAGAATCAGAAAAATAAAAAACTTCTTGCTTATGCTTTTTGTATCGCAGGGTGTACCAATGATGCTCGCCGGCGATGAAATGCGTCGTACCCAGCACGGAAACAACAATGCCTATTGTCAGGATAATGAGCTTAGCTGGATAGACTGGTCGCTTGCAGAAAAGAACAGCGAGCTTGTGCGTTTTACAAAAAATCTTATTGCATTACGAAAAACTCATCCTGTGTTTGCGCGCACCGATTTTTTCAAGGACACTTATGAAAAGGGCAGCGTGGGCGAGCAGGAAATAACCTGGTACAACGTGAATGCCAAAACGCCAGACTGGACAAAAATGGACAGATTCCTTGCCTTTAAGCTTAGCGGCGAACAGTCTTCAGTTCTGAAAACCGAAGATAATGATTTTTACATTGCGGCAAACATGGACCGTTTTGATTTAACAATTACGCTGCCAAACCCACCGGCCGGTAAAAAATGGTATCTTGTTGCAGACACTTCTTTTGCAAGCCCTGAGGATATTCAGGTTGATGGAGAAGAGGATGAGCTTAGCGAGCAGCGACGATACGTACTTGTTTCCGGCAGCTGCGTAATTTTAATGAGTAAATAAATGCTGTCATTCTCGTGCTTGACACGGGAATCTAAGAGTGAGGAAAAAATGGAAAAGAGTAATATTGAAGAATTAAAAACTGCTGTAGTTGCAATTATAGGAAGGCCTTCGGCTGGAAAATCAACTTTTTTGAACACTGCCTGCCAGGAGGATGTAAGCATTGTTTCGCCGATTCCTCAGACTACAAGAAATGCAATTAAGGGAATTGTAAATACTTCCTTTGGCCAACTTGTTTTTATAGATACACCGGGTTACCACGATTCAGACAAAAAGCTTAATCTTAGGCTTAAGTCTGTTACAGAAGAACAGCTGGACGGAATAGACTGCGTGCTTTATATGATTGATTCCACACGGGCAGTCGGTGATGAAGAACTTCATACAGCAGAACTCATAAAGAAGTACGAAGACAAAACTGTAGTTGCAATAAACAAAACTGATTTACCTTCATCTAAACCGGCAGCGGTTCGTGAGTTCCTTTCAAAATCACTTGGAAATATTCCTGCTGAACGCATTTATGAGATTTCTGCAAAAAATGATGTTGGTATAAACGAGGTTCTGAAAGCGCTGTACAGTATTTCTCCGGTTGGGGAGCCAATGTATGATGAAGAGGTTTACACCGACCAGGATTTGACGTTTAGAATCTGTGAAATTATCCGTGGCGAGGCTATAAACAGGCTTAAAGACGAGATTCCGCATGCGGTATACGTACAGGTTGCCGACATTGAGCACAGAAACGAAGGTAAAAAACTTTGGATTCGTGCCTTCCTTTGTGTTGAGCGCGAAAGTCAGAAGGGCATTGTAATTGGCAAAGGTGCTTCAAAAATCAAGGAAATCCGAACCGCCGCTGCCAGAAAGCTAAGTGAAATCTACATTCAGAAAATTGATCTGGACTTACAGGTAAAGGTTGATAAAAACTGGCGTCAACACGACAATACGCTGAATAAGATTATTCCGCAGGCATAGGAATAAGATCATACCATATTAACTAAATCCTCCATTTGTGATAATATTCAAAAAATCTAAAAATGGAGTGTTCAAATGCTGGCAGGTCGTCATTTAATACAGCCGGATGATTTAACGGTTTCTGAAATTGATGAAATTTGTTCTTTAGCAGAACAGATTATTGTTGATCCTAAATCTTTTCAAGATGTGTGTCGCGGGAAAATTCTTGCGACACTTTTTTTTGAGCCGAGCACCAGAACAAGGCTCAGCTTTGAGGCAGCTATGCTTCGATTGGGCGGTTCTGTAGAAGGCTTTTCCGATGCAGACAATACCTCTTCGGTAAAAGGCGAAACTCTTGCTGATACAATCAGGGTTGTTTCAAGCTATGCAGATGTAATTGCAATGCGTACGCCAAAGGAAGGTGCGGCTCATCTTGCAAGTAAATATTCTTCTTGTCCTATAATAAATGCAGGCGATGGTGGCCACTATCACCCGACACAAACCCTTACCGACCTTGTTACAATTCGTCAGCTTATGGGCACTCTTGAAAACCATACAGTCGGCTTCTGCGGCGACCTTAAGTTTGGACGCACTGTACATTCTCTGGCAGAAGCTCTCCGCCGTTATAAGGGTAACCGCTTTATCTTTATCAGCCCTAAGGAGCTTTCGGTTCCAGATTATTTAATTACAAACGTGCTTGAGCCGGCCGGTGTAAAGTATGATATTGTAGAAAGCCTTGACGAAGTAATTGACCAGCTTGATATTCTGTATATGACCCGCGTTCAAAAGGAGCGCTTCTTCAACGAACAGGATTACATCCGCTTAAAGGACAGCTACATTCTTGATGAAGAAAAAATGCGCGGTGCTAAGAAAAAGATGATTGTTCTTCATCCTCTTCCACGAGTAAACGAAATTACTCCAGAGGTTGATGATGATCCAAGAGCCGCTTACTTTAAGCAGGTAAAGTACGGAATGTTTGCGAGAATGGCACTCATTGCCAAAATCACAGGAAGCCTTTAAGGACAGGGAGGATTTTGAATGTTAAACGTAAATACAATTAAAAACGGACTTGTAATTGATCATATTCGGGCTGGTTCGGGCTGGAAAATCTATCAGTGGTTAGGCTTGGATAAAGCGCCTTTTACTTCCTGCCTTATTCAGAACGTTCAGTCACAGAAATCTACAAAAAAAGACATCATCAAAATCGATAACATCATCGATATTGATTATTCTGTGCTCGGCTTTATTGACCCTAACATCTGCGTAAACGTAATCAAAAACGAAAAGATTGTTAAGAAAATTACAATGGAGCTTCCTAATAAGGTAAGCGGAGTTTTCAACTGCAAGAACCCTCGCTGTATTACACAGACTGAGCATTATGTAACTCCAACCTTTATCCTTACCGACAAAGAAAAGGGACTTTACCGTTGCGAATATTGTGATACACTTTATATGGCAGGTGCGAATAAATGACAAAATCAACTTTAATTTACAATGCTCGTCTTTTGGATGAATTGCATGATACTCCAGGTGCTATCTTTATTTCCGATGGAAAAATAAGGGCAGTTTTTGAGGGATATTTTACTTCCTCTTACACTGTGTCTAAGCTGGCACACGCAGTAATGATGGAGGACGGTTCCGAAGACGAAAGTAAATTAGAGTTGTTTGATGCACACGGTCTTACAGTTACCCCTGCTTTTATAGATATGCATGTTCACCTGCGCTATCCGGGACAGACTCAAAAAGAGGATTTAGCAAGCGGACTTCAGGCTGCAATTGCCGGCGGTTTTGGAACTGTAGTAGCAATGCCTAATACTGATCCGGTTGTTTCTTCCATCGATATGGCGCTTGATATTGAGAAGAAGGCTGCTACATATGGGCTGGCTCATGTTTTCCAGGTTGTAAGCATTACAAAAAACTTTGAGGGCACAGATGTAAGTCATTTAAATATGGTGACTCCAAAATACATACCTGTAATTTCAGAGGATGGGCACGATGTTCTTTCTGCTTCTGTAATGCTTGATGGTATGAGAATTGCTGCCGCTAAGAATTGCATTGTAAGCTGTCATTGTGAAGATCCATCGCTTGCAGTTAATGCTCGTTTTCACCGTATTGAGGCCTTAAAAATGATGAATGCTGTTGGTCTTTCTGCGTGGGGTACCAGTGATGATGATATTGATGCAAATGATGATATTTTTAAGAAGATTGATTCAGAGCTTACAAAGGCAAATGAACTGCTTGCTGTTGCCGAAGATACTGCAACCGAAAGAAATATTCAGCTTGCAGAGCTTGCAGACTGTCATATTCACCTGGCACATGTAAGTACAAAAAAGTCTCTTGATGCAATTCGATGGGCTAAGGAAAGATGTTCTAATCCTATAACTTGTGAAGTTACACCACATCATCTTGCTTTATGCGGTACGGAAGCGCCTTACATTCATGCTCTTGTAAATCCACCTTTGCGCAGTGAACAAGACAGACTTGCCCTTATAGAAGGCTTGCGCGACGGTGCTGTGGATGTAATTTCTACAGACCACGCCCCACACACCTTTGACGATAAGGCTACCGGTAGTCCGGGCTTTACAGGTCTTGAAACTGCTTTTGCTGTTTGTAATACAGTGCTTGTTAAACAGAATCAGTTTGCACCACAGAGATTGTCGCAGCTTATGTCTGCAAATCCTGCACGTTTACTGGGACTCACAAAAGGCCTGCTGAAAACAGGCTACGATGCTGACCTTACAATTTTTGATCCTGATGAAGAATGGGTAGTAGATCCAAATATGTTCTATTCAAGAGGAAAAGCTACCCCATTTGCAGGCGACACTCTTACCGGCAAAGTACACATAGTGTTCATGGCCGGCCGAAAAGTGTTTGAGAATTAGAAAAACAATTTATTGCGGGCTGATTATTTCTTCTTGCCCAGATATGCTTCCATAACCTGAGGGTTAGACATTACTTCTTTTCCAGAACCAGTGAGTACAATTTCTCCAGTTTCAATTACATAAGCAATATCTGCTGTCTTAAGTGCCATATTTGCGTTCTGCTCTATAAGAAGTACAGTTACACCGTTCTTGTTAATTTCTTTGATGATGTCGAAAATCTGCTGAACAATAAGTGGAGCAAGACCAAGAGAAGGCTCATCGAGCATAAGGATTTTCGGGCGATTCATAAGGGCACGTCCTACAGCAAGCATCTGCTGTTCACCGCCGGAAAGAGTTCCTGCAAACTGCCAGCTTCGTTCCTGTAAACGTGGGAAAAGCTCGTAAACCCATTTAAGGTCTTTTTCAATTTCTTTTTTATCGTTGCGGAGATAAGCTCCAATTTTAAGATTTTCTTCTACTGTCAAATCTGTGAAAACGCGGCGGCCTTCCGGACTCAACGCAATTCCTTCTGCACAGATTTTATTTATAGGCATTCCAATAAGCTCAGTTCCGTCCATCATTATGGAACCGCTTTCTGCCTTTACAAGTCCGCTTATGGTACGCAGAAGTGTAGATTTGCCGGCTCCGTTTGCTCCAATCAAAGTAACAATTTTTCCGTCAGGAACATCAATGTTTATTCCTCTGAGAGCCTTAATTCCGCCGTATGATACATATAAATCTTTAATACTAAGCATAGTCTTTCCTTTTATTCCTTATGTTCAGCCAGAGCTTCTTCGGCTTCCTCTTCCGATTCACCAAGATAAGCGGCAATAACTTCAGGATTATTCTGAATCTCTTCAGGTGTTCCGTGAGCGATAAGGGCTCCAAAGTTCAAAACGTAAATACGGTCAGAAATATCCATAACCAGATCCATATGATGTTCAATCATAAATACGGTAAGATGGAACTCGTCGCGGATGCGGTGAATAAAGTCTGTAAGCTCGGCAGTTTCCTGTGGGTTCATACCGGCAGCAGGCTCGTCCAGAAGCAGCAAAGAAGGATTTGTTGCAAGCGCACGTGCAATTTCAAGTCGGCGCTGTAAACCGTATGGAAGGGAAGTACAAAGCTCGTTGCGAACATCATACAAGCCAAGAATTTTTAAGAGCTCATTTACTTCTTCTCGCTGCTCTTTTTCTTCTTTCCAGTTTAAGCGGAAGGTTGCAGAAAATACATTTGAAGTTCTGCGAAGATGCTTTGCAATCAGAACATTTGTAAATACAGTCTGACTTTTCCACAGACGGATATTCTGGAAGGTTCTTGCAATTCCAAGCTTTGTGATTTTGTCTGGAGTTGGTTCTATATGCTTTGTAAACTTTCCGCGGTCTGTTCCGGCATAAAGTTTTTTCATTTTTCCGCGAGGATAGTTTTCTACAATTTCATGGCCATTGAAGTAAACAGCACCGTTTGTTGGAGCATAAACGCCTGTAACAACGTTGAACGCTGTAGTTTTTCCGGCGCCATTAGGTCCAATTAAAGAAACAATTTCGCCCTTGTTTACTTCCAGAGAAAGATTATTAACAGCCACAACACCGCCAAACTGCATTGTGACATTTTCCATTTTTAATACATTTATATTTTCCGACATAAAAGTTTCCTCAGTGTTTTCCTAATCCCTTTTATACTAAACTCGTTTTCGCCCATAATTCCTTTCTGGTAGAACAATACAATACACATTATGACGATTGAGAATACAACCTTTCTAAAGCCTGGTCGCAGAATCTGAACTGAAGTAAGGTTGAGGTTTGAGTTATCAAGGAAGCGGAGCCACCATTCAGAGCAGGCAATAAACAGGAAGGAAGAAATACAGCTGCCTGTTACAGAACCAATGCCACCAATTACTACGATAAGCAGAATCTCGTAAGTCATTGCAGACTTAAACTGGCTTGCCTGAATTGTAGTCTGGAACATTGCAAGAAGTGCACCAGAAATACCGGCAAAGAAAGAGCTGATTACAAAAGCAAGTCGTTTATGGTGAGCAAGGTTGATACCCATAGCTTCGGCTGCAACTTCATCATCGCGGATAGCCTTAAACGCACGACCGTAAGTTGAGTTTATAAGCAGAACGATTATTGCAATACAAACTGCACTTACAGCAAAGTAGAAGGTTACCGACTTAAAGTAAGGATATTTTCGAAGCAGGTTAGAACCGTTTGTAATTACGCCAATCTTATCCCACTGGAAAATTGCACGGATAATTTCTGCAAAACCAAGGGTTGCAATTGCAAGGTAGTCTGACTTTAATTTTAATACAGGAAGACCAATTAAGTATGCAAAGCCTGCTGCAACAAGACCTGCAAGAATCATTGCAATTATTACAGGAAGTGTAAATTGAATAAGTCCGCCGTCAAAGTACTGATAAACCTGTGGTCTCAAATCTACAGGGATTGTGAAAATACCATAAGTATAAGCACCAAGCAGCATAAAGCCTGCCTGTCCAAGACTGAAAAGACCTGTAAAACCGTTGAGCAGGTTCATTGAAACTGCAACAAGTGCGTAAATAGCACCCTTCTTAAGTACTGTAAACAAAATTGACGTTGGTCTGATTGTATGCTCAAGAATTACAAGCAGAATGAACAGGAAGCCGAGCAGACCTAGTCCAATGAGCATATCTTTTGTTTTAGTTTTATCTTTTATTTCTAAAGTTTCCATTTTTTATTCCTAATTGATTACACTTTATCGGTAACTTTTTCACCGAACAGACCAGTCGGCATAAACATAAGAACGATAATGAGAAGGACAAAGGTGAACGCATCGCTGAAGGTTGTCCAGCCAATTCCTTTTATAAGGTTTTCGCAAATACCGATAATGAATGCTCCGATTACAGCACCTGGGATTGAACCGATTCCACCGAATACTGCAGCAACAAATGCTTTAAGTCCAGGCATACCGCCGACTGTTGGAGTAACGCCAGGATAGTTAGAGAAGAACAGAATTGAGCCGACTGCTGCAAGGAACGAACCGATAATGAACGTCATGGAAATAACGGAGTCGATTTTAATACCCATAAGCTGTGATGTTTCAAAATCCTTGGAAACAGCGCGCATAGCCATTCCTATTTTTGTATGATTTATAAGAAGAACAAGAATGACAACCAAAATTATTGTTAAGAACGGAGTTATTACTGTTACACGTTTTGTGATTGCTCCAAAAATTGTAACGGAGTCGCTGATCCAAGGGATTTTTGGATAGTTCTTTAATAATCCGCCTGTTATATACAAAGCAAGATTCTGAATAAGGTAAGACATACCAATTGCAGAAATCATAATAGACATTCGAGGTGCCGTTCTAAGCGGTTTGTAGGCAACTCTTTCTACAGCAAAGCCCATAAGTACAGTTAAGATGATTGTGAGTGGAATTGAAATCCACAGAGGCATTACTGTATAGCAATATATCATAATTAGACCGGCAGCCATAAATACGTCGCCGTGTGCAAAGTTAATAAGACGTAAAATACCGTAAACCATCGTATAACCGATAGCAATGAGCGCATATTGTCCGCCAGTGCTTATTCCTGCGAGTATGTACGGTAAGTTAGTTTGAAAGAAGTTCATTTTTTTTCCTTTTATTGGATAGGATTGACTTTTTAAAATAGATGAAAATACGGGGGTTTTTAAAACCCCCGCGGAAGAAATTATTTTACTTTCTGTACAGCGATGAAGTTCCACTTGCCAGTTGCATTGTTAACCTGCTTTACATAAGCAACGTCACGTTTTGCATCGCCAGTTGAGTCGAATGCAATTGCACCTGAAACACCAGTCAAGGTTGTCTTTGGAAGAGCTGCCATTACGTCAGCTGGCTTTGTTGAGCCTGCGAGCTTGAGGGCAGCAAGTGCTGTATAGTAAGCGTCAAAGCCCATTGCAGAAACAGCTGCGATTTCATCATCACCACCGTTGTTTGTTTTAGCAGTAGCGTTTGTGTTGATGTAGTTGCGGAAGCCGTCTACGAAGTCTGTAACGATCTTGTCTTTTGAACCTTCAACAAAGAATGTTGTAACATAAATCTTTACGTTTGTTCCTTTTGCAGCTGCGAGTACAACGTTAGAATCCCATGTATCGCCAGCGAGGATAGGCATTGTCATACCCTGTGTATTAGCCTGCTCAATGATAAGAGCTGCAGCTTCGATAGAAACTGGTGAGAAGAATACGTCAGCATTGTTGTTCTTTGCATTTGCTACGTAAGCAGAGAAGTCAGAAGTTCCGTCTGGGAATGTTTCGAATACGATTTCGCCGCCGAGCTTCTTGAATGCTTCGATGAAGTAGTTACAGAGACCTACAGAATAGTCATCTCCGAGCTTAGCAAGACAATATGCTCTCTTTGATTTGAAGTTATCTACTGCAAAGTTTGCAAGAACTGTTCCCTGGAATGGATCGAGGAAGCAGATTCGGAAGTAGTGGCTGTTTCCAGCTGTTACCTGTGGGTTTGTACAGGTAATTCCTACTGCAGGAACGTTAGCATCTTTGAATGTATCAGAAGCTGCGATTGAAACGCCTGAACCATAAGAACCAAGAACGATTGAAACGCCCTTGTTAATGAGCTCAGAAGCTGCTGTTACAGCCTTATCGTTCAGTGATTCGTTATCAACAATTTCGAGCTGAACTTTATAAGTTTTTCCAGCAATTTCAACAGTAGGTGTTACTGTGTTTGCATACTGAACACCAAGAGTTTCCTGTTTACCACCGGCACCGTTATCTCCGGAAGCTGGCTCGTAAACACCAATTTTTACGACCGATTGTTTTTCTTTACCACAGCTTGTAAGAGCAAGTGCCATTAAAGCTGCTGTAAGAACAACTAGAGTTTTTTTCATAACACACCTCTCAAATAAAAAAACTAATAATATAATATAACAGAAATTTGTATATACGACAAGAATATGATATAATGTCTGCTGTTATAAAAAAGTGGAGAGATTTGATGAGAAAAAAGTTTTTTTGGCTGCCGCCTTTGTTGGGGTTAGTCTTTTTATTTCTTTTATCCTCTTGTACAGATCCTTTAATTACTCATAAATATATACAGCTTGACGGCGGCGGTTCTAATGGTGGTTATGAAGAACCTGCACCTGAAAAATTGAAACTTCATACCTTTTTTAGTACGACAGAACTCACAAATAAAGATGTTGTAATTACCATAAGTACTTCAAAATCAAATATATCAAGAATCGGTTATGTATATTCTCAAGTAAATCCAGGCTGGAATGATGCTCAAAGTATTTTATACAGTAAGAACTTTGTTTCTGCTAAAAAAGATGAAAATGGAAATTACAGAATAAATGCAACAACAAACGGTTATTATACAATTGCGGCAAGAGATTCTGATGGTTTAACGGCTTATTCTCAGGAATACATATCGTATATTGATAAAACTGCTCCATCAGAGGTTAAAGATTTGTTTGTAGAGTATGATGATAATGCAAAGGAAATCTATTTATCCTGGGTAAGGCCTGCCGACAAGGATTTTGAATATACAAACATAAGTTATACAAAAGCTGGAGTTTCTGTAGTTTCTAATGCGCATATTACAAACGATACCTATATTTTAAGTGATATTGAAGGCGACGGTACAGAATATGTGTTTTCTGTTTGTGCTGTAGACAGTGCCGGAAACAACAGTTTATCTTCAGATACGAGCATTACAGCTGTAAAGAAAATAAGGGTTCAATCAATATCACTAAACCGCTATCATCTTGCTTACAACGATGACGACCAGACTGTAACAGCAGTAGCAAATCTTAGCAATCCAGAGTTTATAAATGATGATACTGTAATAATCTTACAGACAAGAGATGCTGCTGGAAAAATAACAAACACAGAAGCAACAATTAATAAAACGCTCGGTACTGCTACGGCAGCAATTCATATTCCATATTTTAGTTATATGGATTATTACTACAGCGAAACGTATACGGTGCTTTGCAAGATTGATAATGATCCGGCTAATACAAGGCGTACAGCTCGTTTTAATGTAAGCAGTACTCCAAGTGTCAGTGGAATACGTCAGTCTACAAACGGTTATTCTTTTTCTACAGAAAAGGTACTTTATGCCCTTGCCAGAGTTACAGATTCCACAACAGAAACTATAAGAATACAAGGATATAATCTTGATTTAACAAAACCTGCAATTCAGCTATATGATTCAACCGGTACGCCTTATTACTCAAAGCCTGTTAAAGTTGATACAAGCGCTGTTGAATGGACTGAATCAAGGGGAGCAAATAATCAGACAATAGATACTGTAATTAATGTGCCTACCACAGATGGTTTTTATACGGTACAGGTTCTTTTTGATGATGTAGTCCAGCTTGGTTATTCAGGAGAGCTTGAGGTTTATGATATTCCTAAGTTTTCAAGCTTCAGGATTCCTCTGGTAAGCATTACAAAGGAAGGGGCGACGGTTACTGCCTCAGTTATCGGTAACTATTTTGATGCACCGGATGTTGAACGCAGTAATTTTTCGGCAACCTGTACAAAAAACTCCAATATTGTTGCTGATACAACCATAACAATAAAAAGCGGTTTTTCTCTGGATGCAACCTTTACAATTCCGGGAGCTGTAGGCGAATACAGAATAGTTTTATCGTATGACAAGAACTCAATTACTGGTATTCTTACGGTTGATGATTTTGGAATGTATTCAGTAGGTGATTTACTTTTAGACGACGGCACAATCATTCCTTATGATGCAGAGAGTTTAACCTTTACTGAAGATGAAAAACAGTCGGCAGTTGGTATTCTTTATGGATTTAATGAATATGGAGTTCCTGCCGGTTATCTTGGTATTTACAATTCTGCTGGAAATGTAAACAGTGGAACTTATCAGTGGGCTGCACCAGATACAACAGGATATCAGACAGAGTTCTCAGATATAATTTGTACTCCGTCAGAATCTTATCGCAGAGGCAGTGCAAGTGCTGCATCCTTTACAGGCGATACTGATGGCGGCGATAACTGGGAATATATCTGTTTAATGGATCCTATTGGAACAAACTATGCCGGAATATATTATACAGCGTTCAATTATGTAAATAATTATGCAGATTACTTTGGTCTTACAGGTGAATATGCAGATGGCTGGTATATGCCGTGTCTTGCAGAGCTCTGTTATATTTATAGAAATATGGGAGTTTTAAACTCTGTGCTTTCTGCTCTTAATGGGGTTCGAATATTCAGCGGCAACTACTGGTCATCTTCTCAGAATGCAGATTCTAACAGCTTTGTCTGGTACGTAAATATGTCCGATGGAAATATATTGAATTATTTCAAAAACGAAAGTCTCCGTATCTGTTGCGTCAGGGCATTTAGTTATTAGATTTTTTTTTTACAATATGATAGTATATCGGCAATAAAATTATACGAGGACTATTTTATGAAATTAAATGGCGCACAGATTATTGTAAAAATGCTGGAAAACTATGGAATAAAGACTGTTGCCGGTATTCCTGGTGGTATGATTCTTCCATTGTACAACGAGCTTAACCGCTCATCAATCCGCCACGTCCTCGTCCGCCATGAGCAGGCTGCCGGTTTTGTTGCTCAGGGTATTGCGCGTTCAACTGGGGTTCCTGCAGTATGTATGGCTACAAGTGGTCCGGGTGCAATGAATCTTCTTACAGCAATTGCAGATGCCCGTGCCGATTCTGTTCCGGTAATTGCTATTACAGGTCAGGTAAACACAACTCAGATTGGTACAGATGCTTTCCAGGAAGCCGACACCTTTGGACTTTCATTCCCAATTACAAAGCATTCTATTCTTGTAAAGAAAACTGAAGAATTGATGGAATCAATACATAAGGCTTTTGAGGTTGCAGTTTCAGGCAGACCAGGACCTGTTCTTATTGATGTTCCACGCGATGTTCAGCTTAAAGAAATTGAAGTTACAAAAGCTCAGCTTGATGAAGCAAAGAAAAAAGCGGCTGATTTTTTAACTGGAAAAGCTGTTTGTTTCCGCAGCAGCAATGTAAAGTTCCATGCAGATAAGGAAGAGTTTGCTCAGAAGCTAGAACAGATGTGCAAGGCTCTTTCTGTATGTAAAAAGCCTGTTTTGTTCTGTGGCGGCGGCTGTAATTCTGAAGCGGCTGCAAAGGAAATTACAAAGCTTACAAAGGCTTATCCGCTGCCTGTTGTAACAAGCCTTATGGGATTAGGCTGTATTCCGGAAAGTTCTGAGTGTTTTATCGGAATGGTTGGTATGCACGGAAGCTATGCTTCTAACGTTGCAATGCACGATGCAGATTTAGTTATTGCCGCTGGTGTTCGTTTTGATGACAGGGCAACCGGTCTGGTAAAGCAGTTCTGCCCGAATGCAAAAATTATCCACATTGATATTGATGCGGCCGAAATAGATAAAATCCTTGAAAGCACAATTTCTATTGTTGCCGATGTTGAATCTGTTTTGCCGGCTCTTGCAGAGTTGATAAAAGAAAAGAAGGTTGCTGCTGACGAGACTTGGCTTTCTAAGCTTCACGATATTAAAAACAAAAATGATTCTGTAACGCTTGGTCGTCCAAAAAACGAAAAGCTCAAGAATCCACGCGAAATGATTTCCCGTTTACCGGAGCTTGCAGAAAAAGCAGGCTTGTCTGCAGAAAAGCTTATTGTTACTACTGATGTTGGTCAGCACCAGATGTGGGCAGCGCAGTATTATCCTGTAGAAAAGCCGCGAACTTTCCTTACCTCTGGAAGCCTTGGTACTATGGGCTTTGGTCTTCCAGCTGCAATTGGTGCAAGTCTTGCAAAACCAGACAACAGAATTGTTTGTATAAGTGGTGACGGTTCCATAATGATGAATCTTCAGGAGCTGGCAACTCTTTCTGAGCTGAATCTTCCTGTAACAGTTATAGTTTTACAGAACGGTACACTTGGTATGGTTTACCAGCAGCAGAAGTTCCTGTTTGACAAAAATTACAGTGCTTCTGTGTTTGATTATGTTCCGGACTTCCTTAAAATTGCAGAAGGCTTTGGAATTGAAGCTGTAGATGCTGATAATGATGAAGAATGGTACAAGAAAGCCTTTGATTCAAAGCGAAAGAATAAGCCTTGTTTTGTAAAGCTTACCATCGATTCTGAAGAATCGGTATTGCCATTTGTTCCAGGTGGACGTGCAAATATAGACTCAATACGCTAAAGGTTAGATAGGTTTCTATTTTGTTACCGTTAAGAAACTGACTTCACTGCACCAGTCGAATACGGTTTCGGAGCAGGCAGCAAGCAGAAGATTTACTATTTTCTGAAGATCTGCTCCACCTGTAGCCTGACACATTTTTGAGCCGTATGCAGAGCTTTCGGTTGCAAACCATTTCTCAATTTCGGTAGGCGTAATACGTCGTTTTTCCTTAATTTCCTGCGAAGCAATCTTTACTGTAAAGCCACGTTTTCTGAAGGTGTTTGCAATAAAGATTCCGTCCCAGGAGAACAAAGGATTGTCTCTGTCGTTGAAAAACTCCTGTTCAGCAGCTTCCATTTTATCAAGAATATCCTTGAAGGGGCCTATAGATTCCGGAGTGAGAACCTGTTTCCGCACAAGTTCACTTATATGCTGTCCATGGCACGGAATCTTCTGAGAAATAATTACTCTAAAACCGTCAGCAAGTGGACTTTCAAACTTAAACTCTTCTTCATCATTATCAAAAGCTTCTTTATGCAGCTCGTCCTGTGGAGACAGGATTCCTTTAAGAGAATCTGCAAGCGCAATTATTGCCGGTTCCGAAGAAAACGGATCGGTAAAGAAGATTCTGTCAAAAACAGCACCGTTATATTGGAAATCAAGAATCAGCTTGTAAAAATCCTTTGGGGTAAGGAAATCACTGGAAATAGACTGCCCGCGGCTTTTTAGAATAGGACGGTCAAGGCTTCCGAGTGTTCTGCCGTACTGTTCAAGAATCTGCATGCCTTTTTCAGTTTTACAGACACCACAGGTAACGCCTTCCGGGGTTTTTCTCGCAATTTCCCAAAGCAAAAGTCCGCTATCTGCATTCCATACAAGACAGCGATGATGACGGGCAAGCTCTGCCATAGAAGTCATTGTATTTCGTATGTTCAAAAGGATTTCTGCCCTGTTGGAATCAAGTCTCTGCTGCCAGAAACGGTCTGCACGATTAAGGGCAATTTCCTTTGCATTATCCTTTGGACTAAAAGTAAGGCTTTCTTCTTTCTTTGTACTTCCGCTCTTAAAATGCTCGTTTATCCACCATTCAGAAATTGGATTTTCTCCAAACTCCGATGGATGGATTTTTGAAGAACCGTTTGTGCCGGTGTTATCTGGAAGCGGTGTATAAACATTCTTTGAGCCAGTTGTTTCCGGTGAGGTTGCAAGCTCTTCTGAAGTGTACTGCTCGTTTGACTGCGCTTTTTCCAGAAGTGAAGCAATCTGAAGCTCTCTGCGCGAAAGAACTTCATCACGAATTGTTCCTTCGTAGCCTTGTGTGCTTGGAGTGTAGAAAACTCTTCCCATAAGTGTATCTGGAAGATATTGCTGTGCAATCCAGTGGTCTCTGTAAGCATGAGGATAAAGATAACCCGCACCATGACCGAAGCCTTCTGCATCGCGGCTGGAATCTTTCAGGTGATTTGGAACCTCGGAATCCTCTTTTTCTACAGAAGCAAGAGCATCGAAGAAGGCCATCGCACTGTTTGATTTTGGTGCTGTTGCAAGATAAAGTGTTGCATGTGCAAGGAAGTAGCGGCCCTCCGGCATACCAACACGGTCAAAGGCTTCTGCACACGAGTTTACAACTGCAATTGCATTCGGGTCAGCAAGTCCGGTGTCTTCGCAGGCAGAAATAAGCAGTCTTCTGAAAATAAAGTGCGGATCTTCACCGGCGGCAACCATTCTTGCAAGCCAGTAACAGGCTGCATCAGGATCTCGTCCTCTCAGAGATTTTATATATGCGCTTATAATGTCGTAGTGATAGTCGCCGTCTCTGTCGTATAAAACAACCTTTTTCTGAATTGATTCTTCGGCGGTTTCCTTGCTGATATAGATTTTTGTGCCGTATGCAGGAACAGGCGGCTGCGCAAGCGGATCCCATTTTTCCGGAGTTGTTTCTATGGCGAGTTCAAGTGCGTTGAGAAGGGAACGTGCATCTCCGTTTGCAGTTTCTACAAGGTGATCAAGAGCTCCTTCTTCAAACTCAACCTTCCAGTGGCCATAGCCGCGTTCTGTATCTGTTAATGCCTGCTGTGCTGCCTTTCGTAAATCTTCGGTAGTGAGCGGCTTAAGCTGGAATACGCGCGAACGGGAAACAAGCGCCTTGTTTACTTCAAAGAAAGGATTTTCTGTTGTTGCACCGATTAAAATGATTGTACCGTTTTCTACCCACGGAAGAAGCGCATCCTGCTGAGACTTATTCCAGCGGTGAACCTCATCTACAAAAAGAATTGTGCGGCGGTCGTGGAGCGTACGGTATTCGTTTGCCTGCTTAATGGAGTTTCTTATTTCTGCAACTCCAGAAAGAACGGCATTCAATGTTAAAAAGTTTGATTTTGTATGATTTGCAATTACTTTTGCGAGTGTAGTTTTACCGGAACCAGGTGGACCATAAAAGATTACAGAAGTAAGCTGGTCTGCGGCAATAGCACGTCGTAAAAGGCGTCCTTTACCAATAATATGGTCCTGACCAATGTATTCATCAAGATTTCGGGGCCTCATTCGGGCGGCAAGAGGTTCGGTTGCGATTTTTGCCTGTTCAAATAAAGAAGTTTCTTCCATTTTTCCCCTTGCGCTTTATTCTGTTATTCGCAGTTCCAGTTTCCTCTGTCAGAATAATATGCCCACAAGCCTATGTTATCAAAAGAGGTTCCTGCAGAAGCTCCTGATCCTTTGAATGCAATTGAAGAATAAATAGTATTAGCGCTTTCGGTCTTTGCAGGTTCTGTTACAAGAAGCGTAAGTATCTGATATGAATAGGAAAGCTGAATTGATGCATTTGAAGTAAAGGAAGTAAGCTCAGTTGGAATACCATTTTCATCAAGTTCAGCCCTTACAATTCCACCTGCACTTGAGGTTCCATAAGAATAATCGCCTCTACCAATAAGAATATAGTCACTTGTTACTGCCAGAGAAGAAATTGCTTCGCTGCAGTTGAGTACTGTTTCTCCTACAGAAGGAGTGCCGCTCTTCAAAGAAATATATTTAAGATTTTTAGTAGAAGGGTGATAATCTTCATCGCTATCTACTGATTTAGTATTTGATTGTGCAAAATAAAGGATTGTAGAATTTACATATTCAGTTGTAGTTGTATTTGTTTCTGAATCAAGCTTGTAATGTTCGTTTGTTGTTACAGCTATTGAATCGAAGAAATAGAGTTTATCACCTAAGTAAGCTGCTGAGTCTATGTTTGTTACATCTGTTGTTGTACCTACACAGGCAATAACATCATCTGTAAAGCTTGCTTCTTTTTTAAGAAATATTTCTACAGGTTTCTCTACACCTTTTATTTCATAATAGAAGTCACTGCCAACTTTTCCTTTTCCGCTTATTGTATTTCCGCGTACAAAAACCCTGCGGTATTCAGGATTTATAGAGTTTGTAGAGAAAACGTTGAAGTGAGAAAAATAAAGCTTCTTAGTTGAGTTGTAGGTATAAGGGAAAACATTATCACGCTGTTCATCAGCAGTATAATCACCCTGATCTGTACCAAACTTTATTTCTGTCCACTCACCGGTAATAGTGCCATTCTCGGGAGCAGAAAGCTTTGCTGCCCAGATAAAGGTGTGATTTGGACGGCTGTAGCCTTCATCGAAATCCTGTGCATAATCTGTAGTTATAAGATAAAGAGTGTCTTTGTCGGCAAGAACCTTAAGTATAGTCTGTCCTTCATGGTCAGCACCGTTTGTGCCATAGTAAGTGTATTTATGAAGCTTAAAAGGAAGATTATCTTTTGGGTAGGTTTTCCAGGAAGATTTATTGTTGCTTCTTTCGTTACCGGTTTTTGCAAGCTTGTAGCGCAAACCACCTTCAGCGGCTAAGAAAAGATATTCTTCTCCATCAATTGTATAACGACAGATTGTGTTGATTACGCCCTTTACAGTAGATTCCTCTGGAAAAACATCCTGACGTATATTATAAAAAACTGCATTAAAGCATGAAGAGAAAATCAAAGCAGAAAGTATTGTAGCTGTTATAAATATAATCTTATTCTTTTTCATAAAAATCCTTTTCTATATCCATTAAATATTTAATTAGAAGTGATAACGGGCACCTATATTGATTCCAAGGAACTGACCTCGATTTTGAGCTGCAGGAATATCCTTTCCATTCTTTACCCACTGTTGAATGAAAATATAGCTGCTGGAAAGTCCTAAAGAGAATGATTCTGTAAATCTATAGAAAACACCTCCAGAAGCTCCTAATGAAAGAGAAGGGAAGTTATCTATGTTCTGCCAGGTTTCGTAAGCAGCACCTACAGTAAAATAGAACGGAAATTCGAAGTTTCCTATAGATGGCTGTGTAAGTACACCAAAGCAAAGAGGAAGAGTTACGAGAATCTTGTTTCCTACAGAAATATTATAGGATGCAGTAAGCTCAAAGCCGAGTGCAAGCCAGTTATTGAAGAATTTATAGTAACCGGCATTTACATCTCCACCTGTATAAAGCTTTCCATCACCTTTTTTTACGTTACCGTTAAAGTCTAATGGAATATAAACACCGAGATTAAGCTTAAGGAACTGGTCACCAGCTCCGTTTGTATCATAAATATAGTCGTCTATGTATTCATCGCCCTCATTATCGTCTGCAAAAACAGCTCCTGTAAGAAGAATGAGTGCTATAAGTATTGAAAAAAGTCGTTTCATATTGCTCCATTTTTTATTTTATAATATCTTTTTACTATACAGTTTTTACTGTCATGTTTCAATAAAAACGTAAATAACGTAAAGTTACATAATGAAAACTATAAAGGGGGCTGATTATGAGTGCTATTATAATTGACGGAAAGCAGATTGCTGCTGAAGTAAGAGCCGATGTTGCGGCAAAGGTTGCTGAATTAAAGGAAAAGGGTATTGCACCTTGTCTTGCGGTAATACTTGTTGGAGAAAATCCTGCAAGTGTAAGCTATGTTACCGGTAAGCAGGAGGCACTCGCCGAGGTTGGAATGGTAGACCGATCCGTTCATCTTCCGGAAACAACAACTCAGGAAGAGCTGCTCGAGCTTATTGCAAAGCTTAATGCCGATACTTCCGTTCATGGAATCCTTGTGCAGCTGCCACTCCCTAAGCATATTGATGAAGAAAAGGTTTTGCTTGCAATAGATCCTGAAAAGGATGTTGATGGTTTTCACCCGGTAAACGTTGGTAATCTTGTGATTGGAAAAAAGGCTTTTTTGCCTTGTACACCGCACGGAATAATTGTTCTGCTTAAGAAAATGGGCATTGAAACTGCCGGAAAGCACGCAGTTGTAATCGGACGCTCTAATATTGTAGGAAAACCGGTTTCTCTTTTGCTTGCCCGAAAGGATACAAACTGCACTGTAACAATGTGCCACACCGGTACAAAAAATATGGCAGAAATTACAAAGCAGGCAGACATTATCGTAGTTGCTTCCGGTCATCCTCATACACTTACAGCTGATATGGTAAGCGAAGGCGCAGTTGTAATTGACGTTGGTGTAAACCGCATTCCAGATGCAAGCAAAAAATCGGGCTTCAGACTTATCGGCGACTGCGATTTTGATGATATAAAAGAAAAAGCTTCATATATAACACCTGTACCGGGCGGCGTTGGCCCAATGACCATTGCAATGCTTATGTACAACACCCTTGAATCGGCAGAGAACAGATTATAATTTTTTATGGAAGAAAAAATGCGTGATATTCAAAATGAGGTAGACACAAGAGAGGTTCCGTTACAAAAGGTTGGAGTACGAGAGGTAAAGTATCCTGTAACGGTTCTGGATAAGGAACACAAAACTCAAAGCACAACTGCCAGAGTAGATTTGTTTGTAAATCTTCCTCATAACTTTAAGGGAACGCATATGTCGCGTTTTATCGAAGTTTTCCATAAATATCACGAAAATCTGACAATGCTTCATTTTCTGGACATGCTTGAAGAAATGCGCCGAAAGCTCGATGCACAAAAGGCTTACGGTTCGGTTAGTTTTCCATATTTTATTGAAAAGAAGGCTCCGGTTTCTGGAAATGCTTCCATTATGGAATACAGCTGTTCTTATGAGGGCGAAGTTGGTGATAATGAGGGAAGACGCTTTTATGTTACCGTAGAAGTTCCTGTTGCAACGCTTTGTCCTTGTTCAAAGGCGATAAGCGAGTACGGGGCACATAATCAGCGCGGTTATGTTAAGGTTCGAGTTTTGTACAAGGATTTTTTCTGGATTGAAGATATTATTTCTATGATAGAGGATGCCGCTTCTACACCTCTGTACACGCTGCTCAAACGCCAGGACGAAAAGTTTGTTACCGAGCATGCCTACGATAATCCGCGCTTTGTTGAAGATGTTGTACGCGAGGTTTACCTTGGATTAAAGAAAATGGGCTTCCCGTATTTTTCGGTTGAAGCTCAGACAGAAGAAAGCATTCATAATCATAATGCGTATGCGTATACGGAGTACACTGAATGACCTATTTTTTCGAAACTTATGGCTGTCAGATGAACATTGCGGAATCAGCGGCAATAGAACAATTGCTTTTGGCAAGAAAATGGACTAAGGCTGAAGATGCACAGGTTGCTGACCTTGTTATTATAAATACCTGTTCTGTAAGGGCTACTGCCGAAAACCGTATTTTTGGAAGGCTCGGCTGGTATTCGGGACTTAAAGCGGTTCGTGCGTGCGACAAAAGTGCCAAGGGAAAGTTTCTGGAAAAAGCAACAGAGTTTGTAAAGGATGGACCAAAGCCGCTTACACTTGTAGTTACCGGCTGTATGGCAGAACGACTTTTAAAAACATTCCAGAAGGATTATCCGTTTATTGATTATGTTGTAGGAACTTATGCCAAGCATCATTTCGGACAGATTATTGAAGCAATGGAAAATCATAAGGTAACGGGACAGCTTAAGGATGATGAGCCATACCAGTTTGCGCCGCTTTCACTTGAACCGGGTGCCTTTACAGCTTTTGTTCCGATTATGCACGGCTGCAACAATTTCTGTACATACTGCATTGTTCCGTATGTGCGTGGACGCGAGTGCAGCAGACCGGTCAGCGAAATATTGAAAGAAATAGATGTGCTTTCTTCGTATGGGGTTAGAGAGATTACATTGCTTGGGCAAAACGTAAACAGTTATTGCGGCACCTGGGATAAAGTTGATAATGATAAAGAAACTATAGATTTTGCGGGGCTGCTCCAGATTATTGCAGATCACTTGCGCGAAACAAAATCCTCTATTGAATGGGTGCGCTTTATGTCGAGTCATCCAAAGGATTTGTCGGATGCGGTGATTGAAGTAATTGCAAAGGAGCCTGTGCTGTGTCACCATATTCATCTGCCGGTGCAGCATGGTTCAAGCCAGGTGCTAAAGAGAATGAACAGACGATATACACGCGAGCAGTATCTTGAGCTTGTGGCAAGAATTAAAAAGGCAATTCCGGATGTTTCTATGACTACAGACATAATGATGGGCTTCCCGGGTGAAACAGAAGAGGATGTTGAACAGACACTTTCTTTGATGAATGAGATTCGTTATGAAAATGCGTTTATGTATTATTATAATCCACGCGAAGGAACACCTGCTACAAAAATGGAAGACCAGCTTTCTGAAGAAGTAAAAAAGGCTCGCCTGCAGAGAGTGATTGATTTGCAGCTGAAAATTACGGCGGAAGAGATGCAGAAGCGGGTTGGCAGCGAGGTGAAGGTTCTTGTTGAGGGCGTAAGTCGGGATAATCCGGGAGAGCTTTTAGGAAAAACTGAACAGGATGAAAGAATTGCATTTGCTGCAGATAAATCTTTGATTGGAACGTTTGTTCGTGCTAAAATAGAAGCATTGGCGGGAAATACATTTAGGGGAACTTTGTTATAAGAGGTTTTTTATGATTTTAACTATGATTATTGCGATTGCGGTAGCAGTTTTGCTGGCGGTTTTTATTGGAAAGAATCTTGCGTACAGTACTTCTCTTTGGTTGTTTAAGGATTTTGGAGAAACTAATGTTGCGGTAATTGTACTGATTGCGTTTGCAGCTGGTATTGTATTTGCGCTTTTGTGTATTCTTCTTGGAAAAATTGCAAAGGAAACCCGTGATGCAGAAAAGGCAAAGGCTGTAAAAGAGTCAAAGGAAGAAAAGGATTCTAAACCTGCAAAGGAACCTAAAGCTTCTAAGGAATCAAAAAAAGCTCTTGCAGCAAAAGAAGCTGAAGCACCTAAAGCAGTTGATGTGGCAGCTTCTTCTACAGCAAACACTTCTGAACCAGCAAAAGCCTCCAGCGAAAAAAGCAGCCCGTTCTCAAAGCTGTTTTCAATGCTCGATGGAAAAGATGATAAAAAGCTTGTATTAAAAGACAAAACGGAAACTGACGGAAAAGCTGAAAAAACTGGAACTTCCGGAACAAACGAGGACAAAAATGTTTAAGCGTATTCTTTGTGTTGTTGTTTTTCTTGCTTGTCCGTTATGGCTTTTTGCAGCTGAATTAAAAGCAAAGGATATTGCATACGAGGCTGCCCGACAGGGTTCTGTTGATGAATCAATTTCATATTTGAAAAAACAAATCGGGACATTAACAGCTCCTGCCGAAAAACGTTCCACTTTAATTTTCCTTGCTTCTTTACAGGAACAGTTTGCCTTGTATGATGACGCACAGAAATCATATGCGGCTGCCGCTGGAATTGCTTCTGCCGATGCTGAAGGAATGCCAAAGAGAACAAATGAACAGCTCGTTCTGGACGCAGTACGCTGTGCACTTTGTACCGGGGATTCCGCGACAGCAGACAGTTATCTTAATTCTGCAGTTCGTAATTCGCGGAATCCTGAAATAATCGCTTATGTAAAGCTTTATGCTCAGTGGAGTGCCCTTTGTGCTGCCGAAACAAACGAAGAGCTTCAGGAGCCGCTTGAAATACTCAAGGCTTAT
This sequence comes from Treponema sp., assembly GCA_017619795.1. Lineage (GTDB taxonomy): Bacteria > Spirochaetota > Spirochaetia > Treponematales > Treponemataceae > Treponema_D. Next base: position 18,798 of record JAFZRP010000105.1, on the reverse strand, counting down.
CTGAAGGTAAGCTCAATGGATTCAGTAAAGCCTGTAATTCTTCTTACATTATGGTTTATTACCGGCGACAATTCTTATTCTGCAAAAATCACTTCGGATTATTCAAAATCTGTTGAAGCCGCAATTGTAAATGGGGATGCTCAGTTGCTGCCTGTCCCATTCTGGTTTTTTGTACCAAAGACAGGAGTTGCAGTCCAGGGAACAGGAACATTTACATCATCAACTACAACTGTAGAGCCGGCCCCAACCCCTCAGGTATTTTCTAAATGGCAGCTTGGACTTTTCCGCACGGAAAGCAATGCAAAGCTTCTTGCAGAAGAGCTTAAGAAAAAAGGTTTTGAAGCCTACATCACAACAGAAACAAGAGCAAGCGGTACAACCTACTATATTGTTCTTGTAAACGAAAATGCCGCAAAGGATATTGCTGACCGTCTTAGAAGTGCCGGTTACGATTGTTATCCGGTAGATTAATCCTTTTTATCTTTCTCTTTAAATCTGATTGTTTATCTTTGTTATTTACTATAATATAGCACTATGAGTAACGAAAATCAGAATAATGAAAAGAGAGACCCATTGCTTTGTCATTGGGCAGATCAGATGGCTAACCAGATTATCCGCGAAAAGGGTGATTTGGATTCATATACTTGCGCTTCAGGAATTACTCCTTCAGGAACTGTACATCTTGGAAACTTCCGCGAAATTATTACTGTAGATTTAGTTGTACGTGCTTTGCGCGATCGTGGTAAGAAAGTTCGCTTTATTTATTCCTGGGATGATTATGATGTATTCCGCAAGGTTCCTGCTAACATGCCTGATCCTGAAGTTTTGGAAAAATATCTTCGATATCCTATTACAGAAGTACCAGATACAACTGGCCGCAACGAAAACTATGCGCGACATCACGAGGTAGATATTGAAACACAGCTTCCACGCGTTGGAATTGCTCCAGAGTTTTTGTATCAGGCAAGCCGCTACCGTGCAAACCGCTATGCAGAAGGAATGCGAAAGGCAATGCAGAATCGTGCTGTAATTAAGGAATGCCTGAACGAGTACCGCGATGACCAGCACAAAATGAAGCCAGAGGATGTTTACTGGCCTGTTTCTATTTTCTGCGGTAAGTGTAATAAAGATACAACTGAAATTACAGATTACGATGGCGAATACGGAATTACCTATAAGTGCGAATGCGGCAACTGTGAAACTGCCGATATCCGCGTGTTTAAGGGTGCTAAGCTTGGCTGGCGTGTTGACTGGCCAATGCGCTGGAACGAAGAAAAAGTAGTGTTCGAACCGGGTGGAAAAGACCACATCAGCCCGGGTGGAAGCTACGATACAGCAAAGCTTGTTTCAAAACGCATTTATGGTTGGGACGCTCCAGTTACTATGCGTTACGACTTTGTAAATCTTAAAGGCGTACCTGGAAAAATGTCTTCTTCAAAAGGAAAGGTTATTGCTCTTCCTGATGCCTTGGATGTTTACCAGGCTGAAGTTCTCCGCTATCTCTTTGCTGGAACTCGTCCTAACACTGAGTTTGCAATCAGCTTTGACATGGACGTTCTTAAGGTTTACGAAGATTATGATAAGACTGAGCGAATTGTTTACGGAATAGATAAGCCAAAATCTGAAGATCACTTTAACAAGGAAAAACGCATTTATATGCTTTCTCAGATTGACGGAAAGATTCCTGAGGTTATGCCTTACCAGATTACAATCCGCCAGCTTACAACTTTGCTCCAGATTTATTCCGGTGATTTTGATGCAGTAATCAAGGCTCTTGGTGATGTAAAGCCTGAGCAGGAAGAACGCCTCCGCCGCAGAATTGAGTGTGCCTGGTTCTGGATTAAGCATTCTGCTCCAGACTGTGCTCCTGAGTTCTGTTTTGAGCTCCGCGAGCCTTCTAAAAAAGCTTACGCTTCAAAAGAAATGTATCCTGCAATTAAAAATATTTTGAGTGAGGTTGTACCTAAGATTGAAGCTTTTGAAACAGATAAAGATTGTCAGCAGGCAATTTACGATGTTGCAACATCACTTGGAATAGATACAAAAGCTTTATTCCTTGCTCTTTATAATGTGCTTATTGGAAAGGATCAGGGCCCTCGTTTGGGAAGCTTCTTCCGCATCATTGGTAAGAAAAGACTTGAAAAGCTTCTTTCTTCTGTTGAGATTGATGATGGAACTGCAGCAAAGAAAAATGCAGGAAATCAGAAAAAGCTTACTCCTGCAGAAATAGACAAGCTTCCGTTGGCAGAAAGATTCAGTCGCCGTGTAATCTTAAAAGTAAGCAAGATTGAAAAGGTTGAGCAGCATCCTGGTGGAAGCTTCCTTTATATTTTGACCTTAAATTGCGGTGATGAAGAGCCTCGCCAGATTGTAAGCTCAATTGTAAACTTCTATAAACCGGAAGAACTTCTTGGCAAGAACATTGTACTTGTTTACAATCTCAAGCCTGCAAACTTCCGCGGTGTTCGCAGTAACGGTATGCTTCTTGCAGCTAGCGATCCAACTGTTACCGACAAGGATACCTGCGAGGTTATTTTTGCTCCACAGTTTGAAGTTGGAACTGTTCTTGAACCGGAAGGCTTTAATCCGCCGGAAGAAGAGCTTTGCTTTGTAAAGCCAGATACCTTTGCCGAAATGTCTCTGCATGCTAAAGATGGTTTTGTAGAAGTTGACGGTAAAAAAATTGGTGCCGACGGCAAGTTCCTGACTGTTGAAGTTTATAAAAACGGAAAGGTAAAATAATTTATAATTCTTAGATTAGAAATTATAAGAATGCGAATCCCAGGTTAGTTTTTGCAGACCTGGGATTCGTTTTTTTAAATGGTTTTTTCGAAGTTGGCAAAAACTTCTCCATCACACCAGCTCTTTAACTGGCTGAGTATAAAGGCAATCTTGGAATCGGCAAACTCGCGGTTGTAGTGAATCATGTTTTCTGTTCCTTTTTCTCCGAAATCTTTTAAGAGCTGAGCCTTGTCCTGAGCGTTGATTTTATCGCAGAAAGCTACGTACTCATCAATCTTTTTGACAAGAGATTTCCATTCAGCGGCGGCTTTTTCTGGCATGTTGTTTCGAAGATAAGCGGCAATCAGATATTTTGCTGTGTCGCGGTAGAAGCCCTGGCAGTAAGGACGCATCTTTTCGTTTTCCATAAACTTATCCATTACAGAAAGAGCCCAGTGGCAGTTAGCTTCAACTTCTTCAAGTGTTCCTTCCCACATAAACTGTTCGGCAGAATAAACAAACTGCTTGTTGATTGCACGGACAAAGTTCTGATAGTTTTCGCGGACAGAATCTCTCAGGGCATCCATTCCATCTTCAACATAAGCGTAGTAAGAAGAAATAGTTTCACGAAGCATGTTGCTGCTGATTGACGGTAAAGCCCCAAGGTGTTCACGGCCTTTGTCATAATCTTTATCATGCCAGTAAATCCAGCAGAGAGCATAGTGACATTTTTCAGCAAGTTCCTTATCACCTGAATAGCGGATAACCTGCTGTGCTCTGAACTCAGCTGTTTTTACATAAGAAGTCCATTTTGCATTATCTTCTTCACCAGCAAAAAGTCCGGCACAATCAACAAAACGGCTCATATGTGCAACAGCCTGAACATAGCGTGTAAGGATTCCATAGTTGAAAAGATTTTCCTGACATTTTGTTTCAAGGAAATCTACAGCTTCTACAGAACCTTTTGACACATCCTTCTGGTCGCGGATTTGATTTGCTTCAAAGCAGACTTTGTTTGCGTATTCAGAATCGTATTCGGTTGAATTAAATCCAAATAGTGCGTCTGGTGTTGAGTTTAAGGCTTTTGCAAGCGGAACAATCTGTGCGGTATCCGGGAGACCAGCTCCGCTTTCCCATTTGCTTACAGCCTGACTTGTTACAAAAAGACGAGCTGCAAGTTCTTCCTGAGTAATTCCCAGTTCCTTTCGGAATTGTTTGATGTTGTTTCCTAAAGACATTTTTTATTCCTCGTATAAAAGATTTCCTTGTGCGCACTAAGGATGTTTTTAATATATCAGATTATTGTGCAGATTCCTAACAATTTATTTTTGAGAAAAAATCAACGGGCAGTTGGTTTTTCAATAAGTTCTTTGCGTGATTTAATTTCAAGCTTTTCAAAGATTGTTGACATGTGTCGCTTTACGGTTTCTACACTTATAAAAAGCTCTTCTGCAATCTGCGCATTGGAATAGCCACGGGCTGCGAGTCGGGCGACTTCTTTTTCACGTGGAGAAAGAGGAGTAAATGGATTCTGTTCTGATTTTTGTGAAGCTGGCGTGGTGGCAGAATCAATGATTGTTTTGTTTGAGTGTTTTTTTGAAAAAGGAAGCAGAATCACTTTTACAAGAATACCCATAAGGGCAGGACGGAACCTTACAAAAATCATTATCAGAAAAGCGGAAAACTCAATGCCTTCTGTCGTTCTGTTTTTATCAGTTAACTGACTTTCCAGATTTGACATCAAAAGTAGAAGCTTACAGAGAGATACAAAAATACCGCTTAGGATTGAGAGCCTTGAAAGCTGACTTGTAAAATCTGTCTTGAGCCGAGAACGTCTTTCTTTTTGAAGGATTGCGGGTATCATAAAAACTACGATTCCCGCAATCACCAGAATAAAATCTATGAGCATAATCTATTCCGAATCACAAAGCAAAGAGATTTTACTTTCTACAGGAAGTAGAATTATATTTATAAGCAACGCATAAATAAGTGGAACACAGGCTACGGTAAAATTGTTCCCTAAAGCAGTTCTGTCTTCAAGATTACAAAGGATTCCCATAAAACTGTTTAGTGTTGTCATTACTCCTTCGAGAAGCATAATTGCCCGTAATGTAGTTATTGCATTTAAGGATAATGCTTTTTGAGAAACAGAAAGCTTTTGATTTTTAGAAACAAAACTCAACGCCCGGAAAAAGATTTTGAAGTTACCGGAAATTGTGAGCAGTAAAAATGGCGGGAGGAAAATGTAAATTATTCCTGGAATATCTCGCAGATAATAAAAACTTAAAGGTTCCTGTTTACTGTTGTTTGCGGTGCTAAAATATATAACGAGTAAGTAAAGGCTAATAATCATCGTAACGGAAATAAGGATTTTAGCAATGCGTAAAGTAATTTGTTTTTTTGAAAGTGCTATAGCTGTGTTTTCTACTTCTGTTTCTTCTGCCATAAAAGTTATGATATTGCGTTTGATTTTTCCTCTAAGTGTAAAAAGAATCATTCCAAAAAAAGAAAGATAACAAATTGAACATATAAGTGTTGCAAGATTTGGTCCTAAGGTCTGTCGGTCATCAAAATTAAGATAAAAGTATATGCCGCTTATCAGAGTGAAAAAACAGGAAATAATAGCCAGCGTTTTAAATGCAAAGCCTAGCGAGTTTTCTGTTTTTTTCAGTTCAGATAATTCTGTGTTTTTAATTTTATTTGCAGGTAGAAAAATCCTGACAAAAGCTTTTGCATAACCGGAAAGAAAAATCATTAGGGCAAGGATTACAAGTAAACCAGGCAGAAGAACTGGTTCAATTAATTGTATTATAAATCCACCACTTGTATAGCTGCAAATTATAGATGTACAACCGAGTAACAGTAACGATAAAATAAATTCGATTATCATATTTTCTCCTATGAAAGCTTGCCGGCTTGCTTTTGCTTTTTATATCATAATTATCCTATCGTTCTGATGTAAAAACAAGATGCAAAAAGTTGTAATTTGAGTTGTAAAAGTTGTTATTTTGTACAGGATAATAAGATTGCAATTATGTACGGGAAGGAGAGCAGGATTGAGCTTGGAATTGCAGGAATGTAGTTCTGGATGTTTGCGGCAATAAAATCTCCGGCACAGAAAAGAAGAACGTAAAGACAGATTTTCCACGGTTTCTTTTTTCCAAGGAAGACTGCTGCCAGAGCCATCCATCCTTTACCGATGGCTATATTTGGCACAAAAGAAGAGATTCTGAGGGTGAGAAGCGAGCCGGCCACAAAAGCAAAGAAGGCAGAAACAACCCAAGCTGCTATTCTGTAACCGCTTGGGTTTACACCTTTTACTTTAAGCACATCTGCAGAAGAACCGGTGATTCTAAAATAAATGCCGGGCTGGGTGAAAACTAAAACGCAGATTGCCGCCGCAATTAGAATTGCTGTCAGCACAATCGAAATGATTTCAATGTTAGTTACATCAAACACAAAAGCTGGTGAAGTCAGAACGCCGCGTGTATTAAATGCAAAGCTTGAAATGCACGAAATGATTGATGAGAAAAACAGGTTCATTCCAAGTGCCGCAATAAACTGATTTGCGTGAAGCTTTTCTGTAATCCAGGCGAGCAGTAATACAAGAACCAGGCCCGTAAGCAAACCAAGAGAAAGTCCGGCTGCAACAGAATCGGTGAGCACGGTAAAGAAAAAAGTGAGGAAGCCTGAGAAGCTGATAAAGCCTTCCATAAAGAGTGCAAGCGTTCCTGTGTATTCGCTGAAAAGAGCACCGGTGGAAGCTAGAAGAAGCGGACACGAAAATGAAAGGAAGTTCAATATCATTTTTTGCCTCCGCGAAATTTCAATGGGAATGCAATTACAAAAATAATTACCGCTTGAATCAAGCCGCTTATATCAAAATCATAATTATGGAAAAGAGCGTACTGGTCGGCAGCGGTGGTGAGCGTTGCGAGGAACAGGCTCGAAGGAATTACAAAAAATGGATTGAGTCGTGCAATCATTGCAACGGCAAGTGCGTTCCAGCCCATTCCCGCATAAAAGCCAGGTGAACAAAAAAAGTAAGTTCCCATAACTGCGGCAGCGCCTGCGATTCCGTTTAGGGCACCAGAAGCTGCTGTTGCAGAATAACAGATTGCGTTTTCTGAAAGTCCTGTGTACAGAGCGAACTCTTTTGCTTCGCCATAAATGCAGATTTGTTTTCCAAACTTTGTACGGTAAATGAAAAATCCGCCGGCGATGCACAAAATTATTGCGACAAAAAAATATGGAGAAAGAGATGATGGCGGTAAAATTGAAACGAAGCGGTATTTCTCGATTATGTAATTTGTCGCGATAAGGTTGCCTCCATCACCTTTGAAAGGTCCTGCGATTAAGCCATCCACCAATGGAATTATTGCGGATGAAACTATAAATGATGTGAGCAGAAAGTTTGCGCCGCGTTTTTTTTCGAGCAGCGTGGAAATAAGGACGAGCAGGGTAGAGATGATTGCTGCTGCAAGAAATGCTATGGTGATTGCGAAAAAAGCGGGGAATCCTTTTGATCCACATTTTCCGAATGCATCCAGGATTACGGCACAAACAAAACCACCCGCGTAGATTTGTCCTTCTCCGCCAAGATTGAACTTTCCGCTTTTAAGGCAGATTGTGTTTCCGGTTCCTGCGGTCATATAGAGAGCTGATAAAGCTAAGATAATTCCAAGGCTGTAGGAAATCATACGCAGGCCTCCAGGGAAGAGTGGAGGGCGGAATTGTCTGAGGTGCTGACACTGGTGAGTTTGTTTGTTGCTTGTTCCAGCTCCAGGTGACCGCCAGTTAGTCTATAAGTTCGTGTTGCAATTTTTCTAAGGTAACCGTTCGATGAAATCACAAGCACCATTGCTCCGCTTTCGGCAGCTTTTTCTATAATGTCGCACGTTTCATTGCTGGAGTGGAAATCCAGGCCCTGGAGCGGATGGCAAAGAATGAGCAGGTCTGGTGTTTCGTAAAGCTCACGGTTTAGAATAAGGCGCTGAAGCATTCCACCAGAAAGGTTTCGAACCTTTTCGTTTGGAGTGATATTTATCTTTGCAGTTTCGATGATGCTTTGGATGGTAGACTTTTCCTGCGTGCGGGTGTCAGCTCTTTTCTGCCCGATAATTTTATCTTTTGTGGTGGCAGCTTTTTCGTGGCCGGTCAGAATCATATCGCTGATGGAGATTTCGGCGGCGGCACCACGACTTTTTCTGTTTGTTGGAATAATGCCGGTTTTTAAGGACTTTCCGTTTTTGAGGATGATGGAGTGGCGCAATGTTTTTGTTGTGAACTTTCTAGCCTTTAAGTTGCAGCTGTAGATTACGTCCGTATCATCAGAGAAAATTATTTCTCCTTCCGTGTGATGAGGTTGGAAGCCTGTTAGTAAATCTTCGAGCGTACTTGTTCCGTCTTCCGGCAGTCCTTGAATTAAAACAATTTCCTTTTGGCGTACGTAAAAATTGATGTCGAACAAAGCGGGCTTATCAGAAGGACGGGAGGTAACATTTTTGAGTTCAAGTGAAAGTGAAGGATGTGCTTTTTCATCATCACTTGTCTTTACCGAGCCTCTATTTTGTGCAGCTTCAAGTTCGCTTTTATTTATCATTTCAAGCTTATTAAGATATTGCTGGGATTCAACAATTTTTCCGTCCTCAAGAACACTGATTGTATCGCAGTATTTTGTTGCTTCCTGAAGATTGTGAGTTATAAGAAGAATGTTCATTCCTTCCTTTGCAAGCTGCTGCATTTTGGAAAAAAGAAAATCGCGCTGAGTGTCGTCAAGCAGGGCAGAAGGCTCGTCAAGAATAAGGAACTTTGGCTCTTTTAATAATGCGCCGGTGAGGGCAACAAAAAAACGGGTGTCTGAACCGACATTTTTTACAAGAGTAGAAAGCGGAATATCCTTAAGCCACTGGCCGGCAAGCTCCAGAATCTTTTCTTTATCAAGCTTTTTTAAGCCGAGCACAAGATTTTCTTTTATGGAAATCTCTTTTGCAAGCATTGGCGTCTGGTGAACATAACAGATACCGTTTTTAATTGCAGCCTTTGAGTTTGCAAGAACTGTTTCTTTTCCGTCGAGCAGGAGAGAGCCGGTGTAATCAGTCAGTTCTCCGCTGATAATGTTTGCCGTTGTTGATTTTCCGGCACCGTTTTCGCCAAGCAGACCATGAATCTTTCCCTCTTCAAAAAGGATATTTACGCCATTAAGGACTGATTTGTGAGAAAAATGGACATAGATATTCTGTAGTTCGAGATTCATACGCCTCAAAAAACTAATTGTGAATAGAAAAATGTTTCCGCAAAGAACCGAATTTTGCTCCACTGATGACGTTCCGCAAAATCCGAACCTTTGCTACACATTTTTCTAAATCACGGATTTAGTTATTTTTGATGTGTAAGCATTTCTTTATTTTGCGGAATGGAACCCTATTTCGTTACGTCGAGCTTGCCGCTTTCGATAGAATGGATCAACTTCGACATCTTTTTTCTTGTTTTCTCTGGAACTGTGCTGATGTAGTTCGGGTCATCCTGTACGAAGGCAACGTATTTGTCTGCAACACCAACCATGTCAGCTTTTCCCCATTCAAGGATTCCAGCGAGGTAGTTAGCAGTTACAATATCAGACATTTCCTTCTGCTTGAGCACTGTACTTGAGATGATGGTTCCCGGAGCTTTATCAAAGCCGTTGTTGTCGAACCAGGTAACGTAAATGCCTTTGTTCTTTGCAGAATTGATAACGCCCTGTGAAGCGCCTCCGCAGATTGGAAGGATTACGTCTACACCGTTATTTATGAGAGAGTCAGCAATTACTGCACCCTTGTTTGCATCGTACCAGTTTCCTACAATTCGGATTGAAACTTCAGTTTTTGCATAAGCAGCCTTACAGCCTTTTTCGAAGTAAGGATAGATGATGTCGTTCATAACAGGATATTCCTGAGCTGCAATCAAAGCAGTTTTGTGTGATTTTGACATAAGACCTGCAATATAGCCTGTAAGATATGCCTGCTCGTACTGATTGTAGCGGAGAGTATAAACATTAGGATTTCCTTCCATTTCGGCATCCATCAGGATAAACTTCTGCTTTGGATACTGCTTAAGAATCGGCTGGATAAGCTCAGGCAGAGAAGGGTTAGAAGAAATGATTACGTCATACTTTTTGGTAGCGGCGAGCGAAGTGATTTTTGCCGGCCACTGTGCCTGATTTGTTCCAGCTTCGAGAATGTAAAGCTCAGCTTTGTCATCAGCTTTTTTATCGTAATTGTACTGATGTACAGCATTCTTTACACCGTCAGCAAGCATTGCATAGATAGGGCTGTCTGCCAGAATACCAGGTACAAAAACTGCAATTGAAGGACCTGCTTTTTCTTCTTCAACCTTTGCCTTGCTTTCTGATGTTGAAGTCTTTGTGTCTGTTTTTTTCTTTGTATCCGCAGATTCAGAAGATTTTTTATCTGTTTTGTCCTTATCTTTGGAAGTATCTTTGCTTTCTTTTACGCTCTTATCTTCCTTAGCGGTTTTATCATCTTTTTTATTTTTTGCTTTTCCGTCCTTCTTGAAGAAAGAAACAACGGCCTTTGGAATTGCTGACAAATCTTTTTTTGTTCCATCCTTGTTTGTGCAGCCTGCCAGCATAAGAATCATTCCTGCACAAGCGATGGTTTTTATAAGTCTTGTATGTTTCATACTGTAAGAATAGTTTTATATAAAACTAAAGTCAAGTAGCGAGCGCAGATAATTTTATTTATAATGATAACTTGTTTAGCGCTCGCTTCAAGTTTTGTTTACACAAAACTTGTAACACTTAAAAAGAATTGTTGGTATAGTCGCTGCTTGCAGTTTTTGTCCGTGGGGGGATGGTGTATTTATTCTTCAAAATCAAAAATTGGGATGTCATCAGGGAGGAAAATCAAAAACTTCTGGTATTTTTCTATCCATTTTCCACTTTCAACCCACATGGGGGAGGTGAGCAAAACATAAAGCCATTTTCCGGCTTCGTTATTTTGAACATCATCTTTAAGGATTTCTAAAACTCTGACTTTCATTCCGCCTTCATGATTTAGGGTTCTGTAGTTTACTTGCGAGGAATAATCTTTTTTTGTTCGTAAATCTATTTCGCCCATTATCATAAAAGAGGATAATTCTTTTATTTGGGAATGATCTGTTGATGTGCTTTCGTATGTTTGCGCATATAAAAAGAGTGGGAGAAAAATGAAACTTATAAGCAATAACAATAAAAACTTTTTCATTCTTTTTTTTATTACCCTAATTATTAAATCGTAATAAATATCCGTCTGGATCCTGAAGCAAAAACTCAATATCAGAATATTCTACATCATCACATCTATATTTGTGAACTTCCAGCTCTCGAAACAATTTTATGCCCTTAGCTTTTAATTCATTGTATTTAGCTGCTACATCTGATACTCGCATGCTCAGATTGATTCCATTTCCAAAAGGATAATGCATTTGGCCAACAAACCAATTACCATTAATCTGTTCAAGCATTATTTGATTTTCTTCCAGTTGCAGAAAAATAAATTTATTCTCAGGTCTTTCATACTTTATTTCGAATCCAAGAGATAAATAAAAGGCTTTTGATTTGTTGATATCTGTTACACTTAATTCCGGTATTAATGCATTAAAGTCCATTTTTTCTCCTAAAGGGCGTGAAAATAATTTATTGCCTGATCAATTTATATTCTTAAACCCGAGTTGTAATAATTCAACATCACCAGGACAAAATTCAAAATCGTCTATTTCGTTTTCAGTAATCCATTTATTTGTTTGGCAAGAAGTTAATAAACATAAAATAACCAAATATAAAATAATGTATGGATTTCTTTTAAAATAACTTTTCATTTTTTTATTCCTTCGGAAGCGCCCCAGTGCGGGCGTCCACATAACAACTGGTTGTACCGCAGCGGGCTCGACCCGCTGTCGGCTACGAACCTTTGTTATGCTTTCATATAATTTAAGTTGAACAGACTGCCACAATTTTTAATCATTTTTTCCATTCCATTATAATCTGGATAAACGGAATAATCATTAATATAAAACATATTTAATTCATTTAGAATTTTTTCTTTATATTTTTTTTCAACTGTATAATAGTTTAACCACGGTTGTGCTTCTGTCATATTTTCAAATGGAGTTTTATCTTTTCCATAAATCAAAAAACATCCTCTTTGATTTACTTTTCTTTTATTTGTAAATTGTGAAACATAAGCAAAAGGTTTTTCAATAGAATTATCATATTCAATTAAGTATTTTTCTTTTACATGTTTATTTATTTCAGAATCATTCCATTTATATACCAATAGTGATCTTGCATATATATTTGTCTCATGGTTTTTACTATTTTTATAATCGCTTATTTTTGAATTATATTCCCATGGATTAAATACATACACACGACCATTTTCTTCATTTTTATCATCTTTCGTACATGCAAAAAATAAAGCAATAAGAGGATTTACTGTCCAGTCTAATAATCGAGTTGGAATACCATAATGTTGCATATCAGCTAATACTTTATCCGATTCTCTAATAAAGTCATAATGTATATTATTTTCAGGAGCATATTGCATAAAATCGAGATAAATATCTTTTTCATTATATGATTTTCGAAATATTGATGGGAGTAATGTATACTTTTCATTTGCGTGTCCTCTAAAGAACAAGTGTTTTTGATAACTTTTCTGTGAGTAAAAATCTATTATATTTTTAATAAAGTCTTCTAATGATTTTATACTTCCTAATTCTTCCATATTTCCCCAATCACACACTACTGCAGTAATGTGCAAGCATGACCGTTGTTATGCTTTTCCTCCTTTCTTTAATTTTTCTACATTTGTCCATGCTTTTTTTGCCATTTTTTGCATATCTAAATGCATTTTGTAGGCAATTATTAAATTATTTATTTCGATTTGTTCTCCTTCATGATTTTCTGATGAAAACAATTGCCCCTCATAGGTATGTTTTATTTTTTTATATTTGTGATAAGCTCCATTGTAATGAACAAATGAATTTCGTATATAATAAAACAAATCTAAATCAGATTTTTCATCTTTTGAAAAACCAAATTTATTAGATTTATAATCCATAGAAATATCATTTTGTTTTTCTGAGTAATCTTTTGAGGTTAGATCTTTTATTATTAATTCAAAAATAACCCAAGAATTAATTATAATATTTGAAATAATAGAATCATGAAAATTATTTCTAACTGTTCCATCACCTTGATGAAAATATTTATCAAATTTCTCAAAATCCGTAAAAGTATTTTTATATGTATTATAAGTATTACTATCTAATTTCAATATCGCCTGACCACTACTATTGAATAATAAACTTTCAGTTTCCAATTGAGTAAAAAAGACGGTTTTAATTGTATCGAAATAGCCGTCTATTTTTTTTTCAGTTAAATCTGTTACTTTTTCCATTTCTTTCCTTCTTTTAATTTCCACGCCAGTGGCGTGTGAGCATAACTACGCATTTAAACCGCAAATCGGCTTGACCGGTTTGTCGGATTTGAAGTGCATGTTATGCTATTTTATTTCTTTAAAAATCCCAAGAAACCAGTTTTTTGTAATTCATAGAAAGGTTTATTATCTGCCGCATTTTTTCCAAACTCTTCTGCATATGGAATTATATAAAGAAACATTTCTTTAGGAATATACGGCTGAGCAACCTTAAAAAGTTGATCAAAAATTATATTTCTATCTCCCTTAAAATCAACAATTAAAAGGAAACTTTGTTTTCCTTCCATAAACATCAGCTTTAGATAAATTGCTTTGATATTCTTGTTTGTTTTTGCATAATTCTTAATTGCTTCAACCATTGCTATCGGATAATCTTTTGGCTCACCAAGCATTACCTTCGTGTCACGTTTTATTTCAATTTGAGAGCTATGGCTGTTATTTCTTTCATCAAGAACTTTTTTAATATTTTCTAAAAGAGAATTATCCAAAAGTAAATTATGGCTGAAAGGGTTTAATACAGCTCCAGTATTTCTCTTTGAAAATGTATAAACATCCTCAAATGTCAAAATCATTGTTTCAATTTCACCTGTACTGTGATTTGGATTTTCTCTTAGATTTTTCCAATCAGTATAAATCGGGAAATATGTTTTTCCATCATTGGTCGAAAGAGAGTCAAACTGAATGACTGTATCTTTTTCTATTGTGGAAGTACCATCTCCATGATTAAGAACATTACTTTTATCAAAATGTGTTACTGCAAGAAAAACTCCTTCTTCAGCTATATACTGAAGAATATTATTCATAAGAGAATCCCAAACTTCATTCTGTGGAGATAACTGATTTCTTTGGTCTAAAAGTCCAAGCAATTTTGGATTTTCCACAGGTTTATTTACATCAATATTTTTGCGTTCCATTTTTTAAATCTCCTTTCCATAATTCATGCAACTATTTATATTTATCTAAATCAATTATTGTTGATTTAGATACTTTATCCAAGCGATGAAAGTTGCATAAGTTCCTTGCTTACCAAGCGCCCCTATGAGGGCGTCAGCATAACAACTGGTTGTACCGCAGCGGGCTTGTTCCGCTGTCGGCTACGAACCTTTGTTATGTGCTATTCTATATCATCTAGAGTAATTGCCTCTCCATCAAATATACCTATTAAATTATTTTCATCATAAGGTTTCCAGTTTATATCAAAACCTCTTGTAATTGGAGCTTTCAAATTAGTTTTATCAATATGTTTTATACCCATTTGATCAACATATTCATGAATTGCAATGCATTTCTCTTTATCAATGGTTAGCATATTTAAACCTCAAAAAGATAATCAAATTTAGAATACTGTCTTATAAGTGGAGCTGTTGAATCGTATGATTCTTCATAGTCTCTTACAGGTATATCATATTTAAATTTAATTTCGTGAAGTTTTAAATTTTTTGCTTTATTAACATCAAAAAAAACAAATGGAGTATCAACTTCTGAAAATAAAAAATGATTTCCTTGCAGAGAATTACAGTTGTCGCAACAGTTAGCCAAATAACTGCTTCTAATTGTTTTAGAAAATGTTTTCTTGAAATTCCAATTATTCATACAGTAATCAAGTATTTGTTTTGGCAAATCTTCTGTAATTGGACCTATTTCAATATCGTCCTCCTCGCATAAATGAGCAGAAAAATTATAATCTTCATTTTCATCATATACCTGATAATATTTATCTATGCCAAGACCAATAACTCTTGTTTCTTTCTTGCATTTATTGCAGATTCGTATTCCTTCCGCTATATATAAGTGGTCCTTTAAGATATAAAGTTCTTCATAATCTTTATAATCTTTCCATATCCATTTCATGAATTTTCCGCAATCTTCTGTATTTTGGATATACCATTTTTTTAATTCAGGATTCCATTTAGCACCGAGAGATTTCGCTTCGTCTTTTTCTTCATATGGCACATTTAATAAAAGCATCTAAAATTCTCCTTAAATTTAAGACCAATATTCTTCAATTTGTTCAACGGTTAGAGTAGACAATAAGTTTTTAAAAGCATCAATAAAATCTTTGGATAAATTTAATTCATTTATTGTTTTTGCAAAAGATTTTTTTTCAATATTCCAACCAACATTCTCTACTAAATCATTAATACTAAAATTCGCCCATTTTTTCGTAGGATCTAAATTTTTGAACTGAATTTCATATTCTTCTTGTGGAAACTTTTCTAAAAATTCTTCATAAGTGTAAACTGTGTCGAATTTTTTTCCTGTTATTTTTTCAATTACATCTAAAGGAATTTTTTCATTTTTCATTTTTTCTGCTATTTCTTCAAATGCAGATGTTCTTCCTTTTTCAAATGAGACCTTTTCCATTTGTTCAATTTTTTCTGAAATATTTATAAGTTCATTTTTTATTTGCTCCGACATTGTAGGTTCCTCCTGTTTTATTTCTGGAATAAAATCTGTAATCTTCTTTATAGGTAAATGCTTTTGCATAACTGCAACATTTTTATTTGATGACCATAAATTCCAATCCCCAAGAACATATAATCTATACTTTGCCCTCGTAACTGCAACATTTATTATATTTGCATTTACCCATGCAACTGCACCAGCGGCATGATTATCGCAACCTAGAATTAAGAATACTTCATCGGCTTCTTTACCTTGAAAAGTATGTACTGTTCCAACTTGAATTTCTTTTATGTTTTTGAATCCTGATTTTACACTTACAAAAGGTGTTATTATAAAAACAGTAGTATCGGCTGTCTTTTTCTTTCTTTCAAGTAAGTTTGTTACAGCCTCATATTGTTCCTTTACAAAATGATTTTTATTACCAACTTCTTTGCCAGCAATATCTATCCAACATGATTCTTGAAGCAAGAATTCTTTAGTTTTAGCGCCTGCATAATTTATCATTGTTCCACCATAAGACAATTCATTAGAAATGTCGAACATTGGATTTATGCAACGTCTATGAACAATTAAAGGACATCCAACCCAAACTGGGGGAGAATCTGTTTGAGATTTTATATATGAACCATAAGGGTTTAGTCTATCTGCATAAGTTTGAACAGATTCTGATTTTATGCTTGAAGCATACTTTTCTATAAATAAAGAAAAATTTTCTTTAAGAAAATCCTCATAAACTTCTGGAGTAGTCGTAACAACGGGTTCTACCTGCATTGGATCACCAACAATTACAAATTTTTGAGCTCTATAAATTGCACCTAATGCTTGTTGTGGAGTAGCTTGGCCAGATTCATCAATGATTAATGTTCCGATTTTTTTCGGATCTTTTATATATTTAAGCATTTTTTGAATTGAGGCAAATGTTGAAGAAATAACTGGAACTAAAAAGAATAATGATAAAAAACAATCTGTAAATACAGCTTCTTTTTGATTTTCTGAAAGTCTATCTTGCTTGTCTTCTGGTGTTATAAAACATTTTCTTAGAATAGAGAAATTTTGTGCTAAGCTAGTTGAAGTAAGAACAAATGCCTTTTGCAAATTAATTGCTTTGCAGAATAATTTTTCTCTTTCTATATCGTATTTTTCTGTAAGATTAGAAGGCCGTTCAGTCTGAACTTTTGCTTGTTCTTTTATATCTCCGTATTTTATGCGACATAAAAATTCTAATGTTACATTTGAATCAATTTTGCATAATTCTTGTTTTACAATCTTTAACTGATCATAAAATTCTTTTTTTGCTTTATAAAATAAGTTTTCCTTATAGATTCTTTCTTTTACTAATTTTTCATCCATCAAATTTAAATAGCCGGAGATAATAGTATTAAAGAATCTATCAATATTTGATTTTTTCCCTAAAGGAGCAGATATACAACCCCAAACATCTTTATCTAAAATTTGTTTTGACTGCTCATTATTACTGTAATTACAAAAATCAGCTTCTAGATGATTAAAATATGTGTCCGTTATAAATTCATCATTTTTATTTTTATATGATATTTTTTCTCTTTCGTTACTTAAATCAAAAAAATCAGAATAATCCTTATTCTTTTTTTTTAGCTCTTCTAATAGTTTTTTTACTTCTGGGAGTTCCTTTGTTATATTTTCTACAGCTGCATTATTACAGGACGTTACCAAAATAGAATATGGTAGAAAACTTTCTTTGATTTTATAAAACGAAATATCGTTACCAATGTTTTTATAAAACGCATCATCTGAATTTGATAATTTTGAGATTTCTATTGCTCTTTTTACAATTGTATCAGCGATAATTTCTTTTAACAAAGTAGTTTTACCTGTGCCAGGAGGACCATTAACAGAAAAAAATGGATTCCTATTTTCTCCAATTGCATAATTTACAGCAAGTTGTTGCATTAAAGCTGGGTAAAATTCGCTAGGCCATTTACCAAGTGGATATTTATCCTTTGAAAGAATTCTATTTATTTCGTCTGTATTTTTCTTTACATCGATAGTTTTTTCTTGTTTTTTTGTTAAAGACAAAATGTAGTCTGTAATATTTTTGTTTTGACTTAAATTTTGAGAAACTAATTCCAAATCATCTATTATGTAACTGTTAAATAATTGAGATTCATGTTCAACATAAGAATTGTCATTATTAGTTGAATAATAGACAGCAATACAGTCATTAATATTCCCTTTTTTATCGAAAATTTTTAATAAATCGATTTCATTAATGATAAATTCCTTTAACTGTATAATTTTTTCAAGAATATTTACATTCTCATTTTCTAATATGTTTTTAATTTCTTGATTTTTTAATGAATCATTAAACTCTCTATATTTATCAAAAGAACTAGTATTATTTTGTAATATTTCATTTAAATACCAAATATATGGGGATACACAAAAAGATTGGATTTGCTGATTATAAATAAAATTACAATCTACTTGAAATCCAAATAAGCAGATATAATCATTACTAATTTCTAAACGTTTTTCATCTATCGATTTTTCTTTTATAAAATACTCTTCTACAACAGATTTTTTTATAGAATAGCAACAAAAATCAAGGTCTGAATCATTTTTATTTTCTTGTTTTAATTTTTTAAAATCACCTATATTATTTAAAACCTTGCATTTTCTGTTTTTATTTTCTTTCTCATCTTTTTGTGGATAAAAATTTTTTGTTTGCAAAATTTCGAGAAATTTCCAAAATTCAATTACTTCTTTTACATTTGTATTCATAAATTTCTGTTCACTTACTTTTTAATGCGCTCCAGTGCGGGCGTCCACATAACTACGCGCTTAAACGGTGGCGGGCGCAGACCCGACATCCGATTTGAAGTGCATGTTATGGCAAATTTTTACGCATACGCATAAGCCTTTATTTCTTCCAGCTGTGGAGCAAGTTCTATCTTTGCATTTCTGATATCTATATCGTCCTGCAAAGACATAAAATATCCATCCGATAATCCGAAAAATTTTGCAAGTCTCAAAGATGTATCTACCGTAATTTTTCTGCGATTATGAAGAATATCCTGAATACGGGAAGTTGGAACATTTATTGCCTGCGCCAGTTTATATGCAGAGATTCCAAGAGGAATAAGAAATTCTTCGCTGAGGATTTCTCCAATTGTTGGTGTTTCGATAAAATCAGACATAATCTTCTCCTAGTGGT
>JAFZRP010000015.1 GCA_017619795.1 Treponema sp. | reverse complement strand
TTGCAAATATTGCAAGTCAGACAAACCTTCTTGCCATGAATGCTGCAATTGAGGCTGCCCACGCTGGAGAAGCAGGTAAGGGCTTTGCAGTTGTTGCTGACGAAATCAGAAAGCTTTCAGAAACTTCTACTGTACAGTCAAAGAGAATTGGGGCGGAGTTGAACCTTATTGTTCAGACAATTAATAAAGTTGTAGAGGCTTCTACAAAGAGTAAGGAAAGCTTCGACTTAGTTTCAAACCTTATTTCCGATACCGACGAGCTTGTTCGTACAATTCGTGCCGCAATGGAAGAACAGCAGGAAGGTTCAAAGCAGATTCTTGAATCGCTCCAGCTTATGAACAACAGTACGCTCGAAGTAAAGACTGCCGGCCAGGAAATGAAAACCGGTAACGAAATGATTTTGTCTGAGATTCAGAACCTTCAGAATACAACACTTGTAATTAAGGAGAGTATGACAGAAATGTCTGCCGGTGCAGAGGATATGAACAGAACAGGCGCCGCTCTTTCTGACATTACAAGCAAGGTACGTTATTCAATTCAGAAGATTGGCGCTGAAATCGACCAGTTTAAGGCCTAAAGCAAAGACTAAAATCTATTGTTTGTTCTTGTAGAAATTGTAAAGCTCTTCTGTTGCAAGTGCCATTTTGGTAACGGAAAATGCTTTGCCTTCCGGGTAAACATAAAGCGTGTCGCGAATTGTATTTAAGTCTACACAATCACCCTTTTTACCAAGATAGTCGTATTCTATGTGAACAGAATACTGGGAAGGTGCATCCAGCTTTACGGTATAATCTTCACCATTATAGCTGCCACTTAAGGTAAAGCCGCTCATGTCATGAGTAAGGGTTGCCATACCAATATCAATATAGCGGTCGGCATTTGGAAGGGCATCTACCTGGGCCTTAAGCGTAATTCCGTAGGTTCCGTTTTCAACTTCCTTTCGAACTTCAGAACGCTCCCATTCGTACCAGTCAGGAATATGTGTAAACTCAGTTTCGCCAGTTTTAGCCTTAAGCTCGCTAAGCTCAGTCATTTCCCATTCCTTGTGGCAGTGCTCGCAGCAGAGTGTTGTTCCACCGGAAGTCATTTCGTATTCAGTTTTACAAGCCGGGCATTTATAAAGGATTTTATGAAGACCCTTTGCGCGGTCCTTGTAGGTTATGTGAATATTCTTTTCCTTCTGCCAGGTGTAATCATCATACTGGAACTCTTTTTCAATTCCTTCCATAATTTGCTTGTAATCAAGTGTGGCAATCTGTTCTGCATTAAAGAGGCACTTCATCTCGGCTTCTGTGCCGCGTACCTTATGATCCGGCAGATTCCAGAAAGGAGAGTTTACATGGTGGCCGTGACAGATTAAGGTAACAACCGGAACACGCAGGATTTTTGCAAGCTTACCAAGAGATTCAGGAAGCACTGCAGTAGTTCCGCAAAGAGAGTAGCGCGCTTCAGGATAAATCGCAGCAATATCACCTCTGTCTATAACGCGTTTAAGCTGGCGGACAAGAGTGATGTCGTTCGTAAACTTTCGCTTACAGATACAACCAATCAGCCTTAAAAGCCATTCGCGCTTCCAAAAGCCGTCAATTGCAACAACATAATTAACCTTATGCGGGAAAGTCGCCTTTGTTGCAACCTTAAAATCCATAAAAGCGTTGTGATTGCAAAGCAACAGATACGGCGGCTTTATGTTTTCCATGTTGATTTTTGTAAGCTTATTTTTGTGGGCTATAACTTCCGGGAAAGAAAGCAGCCAGATAAGTGGCATAAGATGCTGACGCTTCGGTGGCGCAAGCATATCAAAGCGGGGGATATTATCAAGCATTGTCTTTCTCCCCAAACATCATTTCTGCAAACTTAACTGCGTACTCGTGCCAGAAAATCATATCGTGCTGGCCCTTGCTTTCCATGTAGACGTGTTTAACTCCGTTGTCTTCAAGGAACTTGTGAAATCTGCGGTTAGGCTCAAGAAGGAAATCTTCTGTTCCACATGCCATAAAGATTTCAGGGAGCTTTTTACCTTCTGCTAAAAGCTTTTTTACAAGAACCTCAGGATTTTTATCGCTTTCAAGTACCTTTGCAGGATCACCGAAGCACTGAACATAATAATCATAATTTGCGACACCGTTATCTTCGCCAGGTTTAAGCTCGGAAACTCCGTAAAGAATAAGTGCAGAAGAAAGTGGAGCTGTTTTTCCAAAGGTTTCAGGATAGCGCAGCGCAAGATAAAGCGAACCAAATCCGCCCATAGACATTCCCATTATGTAAGTGTCATCTGCAGATTTTGCAAGATTAAAGGTTTTTCGCACGTAATTAACAATCTCTTCGCCTACAAGAGTTGCATATTTGTTTGTAGAAGCGCCTCCGTCTACGTAG
This sequence comes from Treponema sp., assembly GCA_017619795.1. Classification (GTDB taxonomy): domain Bacteria; phylum Spirochaetota; class Spirochaetia; order Treponematales; family Treponemataceae; genus Treponema_D. The sequence continues at coordinate 20,996 of JAFZRP010000015.1, read as the reverse complement.
AACGAGTTTTCGCCATTTGGACAAACAACCGCAAAATTGTATTTCTGAGCGATATATTCAGGCATCCAGTTACCGGCATCGCCAGTGTAGCCGTGGAGCAAAAATAGGGTTTTCATTCCGCGCTTAAGGTATTTTTCATCATCCTTTGGATAAGGAATGTCAGTTCTAAAATCATTTGGAATAAACATCTGGAATGATGTATAACGTTTGAGTGAGTTTGAAAAAAATCTGATGGTCAGATTTGCCATAACAGCCTCCGAAAAAAAAGTTGTAAAACCGTTGTTCAAAGTTTTATTCTTATAATGATAATGCGAAATTTGAAAAAAAACTACTATATTGACTAATTCTGCAAGAATTCATTATTATATGAAGAAACACGGCAAAGAGGCTGTAGATATTATCTCGTGGTATGCACGAGGTTGTGTCTGCAGCCTTTTTGTTTTTTTGGAATAAAACTCAAAGTCGGCAATGAGGCCGCATGTATGGGAATGGTATTTCTGTGCGTGCGGCCTCTTTCTTTGTGAGGTAGAAATGAAAACTCTTTACGAACCAAGTTTTGAACATGATGCCTGTGGAATCGGAGCAGTAGTTAACATTGATGGCAGCAAGTCGCACAAAATTGTAGACAATGCGTTGAGTATTGTTGAAAAACTGGAGCATCGAGCAGGTAAAGATGCGAGCGGCGAAACAGGTGATGGTGTTGGCATTCTGCTGCAGATAAGCCACGAGTTTTTTAAGGGCGTAGCAGAGCGTGGAGAAATAATCGGTACCGATGGAAAGCCGTGTAAAAGCATCGGTGGAGAAAGAGATTATGGTATAGCACAGATCTTCTTTAATGTATTGGAAAAAGCACGCTTTGAAAAATGTGTGTCAGATGCAGGCTTAAAACTTCTTGGCTGGCGTGAGGTGCCGGTTGTTGCAGAAGTGCTTGGAAAAAAAGCAAGAGACTGTATGCCTAGCATTTGGCAGGCATTTATTGCACGCCCGGATGGAACTAACGGAAAGTCTGAATGTACACGCGGACTTGAGTTTGATAAGCTTCTTTATAAGGTAATGCTTGCTTTTGAAAAGGCTGATAATGGTAAAAACTATATCTGTTCCTTATCAAGCCGAACTATTGTTTATAAGGGAATGTTCCTTGTTCGGCAGCTTCGTACATTTTATAAGGATCTTCAGTCACCGGAGTATGTTTCGTGTCTTGCACTTGTTCATTCACGCTTCAGTACAAATACAAATCCTAGCTGGCAGAGAGCACATCCAAACCGCTTTATTGCTCACAATGGTGAAATAAATACAATCCGTGGAAACGTAGACAGAATGCTTGCACGTGGTGGCGAGGTAGATACAACAGGTTCAGATTCTGCAATGCTTGATAACACACTTGAATATTTTGTAATGAATGGAATGCCACTTCCACTTGCAGTAATGGTTTGTATACCTGAGCCTTGGAAGCATGATGACAGCCTTACTCAGGAAAAGCGCGACTTCTACCACTATTGGGCAACTATGATGGAGCCTTGGGATGGTCCTGCCGCAATCCTTTACAGCGACGGTGATGTGCTTGGTGCTACCCTGGACAGAAATGGTCTTCGCCCAAGCCGCTATTTAATCACTAAAGACAATATGCTTGTGCTTTCCAGCGAGGTTGGAGTTCTTGATATTCCGGAAAGTCAGATTGTAAAAAAATCCCGTCTTATGCCTGGACGTATGCTGCTTGTTGATACAACTCAGAAACGGCTTATTACCGATAAAGAATTAAAGGAAACTTATGCAACTCAAAATCCGTATGGAGAATGGCTTGACCAGAATCTTGTTCACCTAGCAGACCTTAAGATTCCAAATAAAAAGATTCCTGTAAGTACACAGGAGGAGCGCGACAAGCTTTACCGTGCGTTTGCCTGGAACTACGAGGACCTGAACGAAATGGTTCTTCCAATGGCACGAAATGGTGTTGAGCCAACCGGTTCAATGGGTGTGGACACTCCGCTTGCCTGCCTTTCCGACAGTCATCCTTTATTGTACTCATATTTTAAGCAGTTGTTTGCTCAGGTAACAAATCCTCCGATTGACAGTCTGCGCGAAAAAATAGTAACAGACACTACAGTCTATGTTGGCAGCGACGGCGACCTTCTTAATACAAAGGGCTCTAACTGCCGCGTGCTCGAAATAAACAATCCAATTCTGACAGGTACCGACCTTATAAAAATTGCAGCCTTAAATCAGCCGGGACTAAGAGCAAGAACAATTTCCCTTCTGATGAAGATGGATAAAATTGATCTTAAGGAAGCGCTCGATAATATCTTTGCACAAATTGATTCTGCCTACAACGAAGGCTACAACATCATCATCCTTAGCGACCGTGGTGTAGATGAAACCCATGCGGCAATTCCTTCTCTGCTTGCCGTGAGCGCGGTTGAGCAGTATTTAATCCGTACTAAAAAGCGAACAAAGATTTCTATTATTCTTGAGAGCGGTGAGGTTAGGGATGTACACCAGGCAGCAATGTGTCTTGGTTATGGTGCACGTGCTATAAATCCTTATCTTGCACACGAATCTATTGCAGAGCTTATTGACCAGAAGCTTCTTGATAAAGACTATCACACAGCGATAGACGATTATAACAAGGCGATTATCGGTGGTATTGTAAAGATTGCAGCTAAGATGGGAATTAGTGCAGTTCAGTCGTACCAGTCGGCACAGATTTTTGAGGCAGTTGGAATTGCACAGGATGTAATTGAAAAATACTTTACGAATACAGTCAGCCGTGTTGGTGGAATCGGGCTGAAAGAAATTGAAGAAGATATTATATTCCATCACAAGCAGGCCTGGAACGACAGAGGCCTTACAATGAACACACATCTTGATAGTGTAGGCTATCATAAGTTCCGCCGTGGACCTAATGCAGAAGATCACCTGTACAATCCGGAAACAATTATTGCTTTACAGGAATCTACCCGAAACGGTGATTACGCCCGCTTTAAGGAATACACAGCTCTTGTTGATGATACAAAGCATCCTCATACGTTGCGTGCAATGCTTGACTTTAATTTTGCGGCAGACGGTGGTATTCCTATTGAACAGGTTGAAAGCGTTGAATCGATTGTTCAGCGGTTTAAAACTGGTGCCATGTCTTACGGCTCAATTTCGGAAGAAGCGCATAAGTGCATGGCTGCGGCAATGAATCATCTTCACGGAAAATCAAACAGTGGTGAAGGCGGTGAAAAGCCTGAACGACTTGGAACAGAATATAACTCAGCAATCAAACAGGTTGCTTCGGGACGCTTTGGTGTTACAGAAGAATATCTTTTGAGTGCGTGTGAGATTCAGATAAAGATGGCGCAGGGAGCAAAGCCTGGTGAAGGCGGACATCTTCCTGGTAAAAAGGTTTACCCTTGGATTGCAAAAACAAGACTTGCAACTCCTGGTGTTTCACTTATTTCGCCGCCACCTCATCACGACATTTACTCAATTGAGGATTTGGCTCAGCTGATTTACGATTTGAAAAATGCAAACCGCGCAGCAAGAATAAGTGTTAAGCTTGTTAGCGAAGCTGGTGTTGGTACAATTGCGGCTGGCGTTGCAAAGGCTGGTGCTCAGGTTATTCTTATTAGTGGTCATGATGGTGGAACTGGCGCTGCTCCAATTTCGTCTATTCATCATGCGGGACTTCCGTGGGAGCTTGGTTTGAGTGAAGCACATCAGACACTTATCCAAAACGGTCTGCGTGGTCGGGTTATTATAGAAACTGATGGTAAGCTTATGAGCGGTCGTGATGTTGCTATTGCCTGTCTGCTTGGTGCAGAAGAGTTTGGTTTTGCAACCGCTCCACTTATTACTATGGGCTGCGCAATGATGAGGGTTTGTAATCTGGATACTTGTCCATTTGGTGTTGCAACCCAGAACGAAAAACTTCGCGCCCGTTTCCCAGGAAAGCCTGAGTATGTTGAAAACTTCATGAAGTTTATTGCTCAGGAATTGCGCGAATATATGGCTAAGCTTGGGGTTCGCTCTATTGATGAAATGTGCGGTAGAAGCGACCTTTTGAAGATGAAGGAAAAACAGGGCTTTAAGCGAGCCGGTCTGATTGATTTGAGCCGAGTTCTTGCAGGCGCTGAGTCAGAAAATAGTGAGTGGAAAGCAAGTCGAGATACATTCAACTTTGAGCTTGAGAAGAAGCTTGATTTGACAACACTTGTTCCAGACTTTGAAAAGAATTGTCGTAATTTTGAAAAGATTTCTATCCAGTCTGTGGACAGAACATTCGGAACAATTTTTGGAAGCGAGCTGCAGAAAAAGTTCAGTGGTTCTCTTAAGGATGATTCTTACGTTGTAAACTGCCGTGGTGGTGCAGGACAAAGCTTTGGTGCGTTTATTCCACGTGGTCTTACAATTAAGCTTACCGGCGATGCAAACGATGCTTTTGGTAAAGGCTTGAGCGGTGGAAAGCTTGTTGTTATAAAGCCTGCTGACTTTGAAGGAAAAGCAGATGACAATATCATAGTTGGAAACGTTGCACTGTTTGGTGCAACAAGCGGCAGTGCCTTTATAAACGGAGTTGCAGGAGAAAGATTCTGTGTAAGAAACTCAGGTGCGACGGTTGTTGTTGAAGGCTGCGGCGACCATGGTCTTGAATATATGACTGGTGGAACTGCTGTTATTCTTGGCGGTACCGGAAGAAACCTTTGTGCCGGTATGAGCGGTGGTGTTGCGTATGTACTTGATGAAAAGCACGATCTGTATAAACGTTTGAACCATGAGCTTGTAAAGAGCTACAACCTCGACGATGAAATTACTACGTTGAAGGGTGCTTCAGATGAAGCGCGGCTTCACGAGCTTATTGAACAGCATGTAAAAGAAACCGGTTCCGAAAAGGCAAAGGCTATTCTTGCAGACTGGGAGCACTACAAAACCTGTTTCAAGAAAATTATTCCAAATGATTATCTGAAAATTGTAACAGAGATTTATGCGGAAGAAGAGAAGGGTATAGAACACGACGAAGCTGTTCTGGCAGCTTTCAGAAAATGTACTGCATAAAACTATCCTTCGAGGGTTGAAACGTCAGCCTTGAGCTGCTCTTCCTTTGCGTAAACGTTCAGAGCATCAAGCATATCGTCCATGTTTCCCATCATAAAGCCAGGAAGGTTATGGAGCGAAAGGTTGATTCTGTGGTCTGTAACACGATCCTGCGGGAAGTTGTAAGTACGAATCTTTTCTGAACGGGCACCGCTTCCTACCATGCTTGAACGGGCTGCAGCTCTTTCTGCCTGCTTCTTGCTTTCTTCAAGATCAAAAAGGCGGGCACGAAGAACGCGGAAAGCCTTTGCTTTATTCTTTATCTGAGATTTTTCATCCTGCTGAATTACGACAATACCTGTCGGAATATGTGTAAGACGAACAGCAGAGTCGGTTGTGTTTACACACTGTCCACCAGGTCCGCCGGCACGCATAACGTCAACGCGTACATCGCTGTCTTTAATTTCGATTTCGGTTTCTTCTGCTTCTGGAAGAACGGCAACGGTTGCGGTAGAAGTTTGCAATCTTCCCTGAGATTCTGTCTGAGGAACGCGCTGTACACGGTGAACTCCAGATTCCCAGCGAAGGGTTCCGTAAACAAACTTTCCGGAGATTGATGTAACAATTTTATTAAAACCGCCAACCTCAGTTTCCTGAGCTTCCATTGTTTCTGTTTTCCAGCCTTTTCGGTCAGCAAGGTGACAGTACATTTCCCAAAGGTCGCGTACAAAAAGAGAAGCTTCGTCGCCACCGGCAGCAGAACGGATTTCAAGAATAATGTTCTTTTCATCAAGAGGATCAGGCGGAACAAGTTTGAGCTTTATTTCTTCTTCCAACTGAGGCTGTCTTTCTTCAAGGGTTTTAAGCTCCTCTCGTGCCATTTCGCGCATTTCAACATCATCTTCGTTTGTAATCATTTCTTTGGCGTCTTTAATGCCGTTAAGGACCTTCTTGTAATCATCATAAAGTGCACAGACATCAGTTAGGTAGCCGTGCTCGCGCATTGTGTCCTTGTATTTTTTTGCGTCTTTGACCAGGTTTGGGTCCATTACCATTTCGCTTACAACTGCAAAGCGTTTTTCACATTCATCGAGTTTCTTGATTAAATCCATAATGCGCTATTTTACCATATTATGAAGTACAATTGCAATAAATGAGGTTTTTAGGAATATACTGCGAGAGAAAAGCTAGTTGCTTATTGTAATCTTAAAGGCCTTACAGCTGTGTGGAGCAAGCGTAAACTCTGTTTTTGCACCTAAATCCTTATGCTCCCAGAGGTCGCGGATATTGTCATTCTTGCTGATGGTGAGGTTCAGCTTAATTTTCTGTGGCTGCTCGCTCACGTTAAAGTAACACTCGTAGTAAGAAACATTATCCTCGCATTCATTTACCCAGACAATTATGTTTTCGTTTGTGTTGTCTGACGACTGGAATGCCTGGAAAGGATTTTTATTCATCGCGATAATCTCGTCGTTTGTAATAAGCTCAAGACTATCCTTGTCCAGCTGAGGCAAATCTGTACCGAGCATAAGCGGAGAACGGAAAATGCTCCAGAGCGTAATCATTGTGCGGGTTTCTTCTTTTGAAAAGCGTGATCTCCAGCCCTTGTGTTCTGCATCATCTGCTGCCCAGCCATAACCAAGTACGTTCAAAGGAAGCATGTCGCAGTCAGGCCAGTTGCCTTCACCAGAATGCTTTTGCCAAACTTCGCAGCGTTCGAACATTGCTTTTAAGAGCTTCCAGTCATCCCAGAAGTCGTCGGTAATTCGCCACATATTTGCAAAGCGTTCATACTGATGTGCTTTTTCAATGATTGCCGGTCCAGGACTAAGGCTGAGCACCATAGAACGGCCGCATTTTTCAATAGCCTTTGCCATCATCATCATTTCTTTTTCGTAGAAAGGTTCTTTAACATGGCGGCAGATGTCGTCAACCTTTACAAAGTCTACGCCCCACTGTGCGTACAATTCAAAGATAGAATCATAATAATCCTGGGCATAAGCTTTGTTTGCATCTACGCCGTACATGTCCGGGTTCCAGGCACAGGTTGAATAAGCATTTGCAATCTGGTCGGCAGTTATTTTTTTACCGTCGTGAGTTTTTATAGGAAGATGATTATGAGCCGCGAATCTGGAAATACCGCGCATGATGTGGATTCCAAACTTAAGCCCAAGCGAATGGATGTAATCTGCAAGTGGCTTAAAGCCAGCGCCGTTTACACTTGAAGGGAAGCGGTTTGGAGCTGGAATCTGGCGCGAATATTCATCAAGGCAGAACTGACTGAAGGAGATATACTGAACGCCATCCTTGTTGTGAAAGCCTGCGTTCGGGTCTGACCACTGAATGTCAATTACGACATATTCCCAGCCGTGCTGCTTAAGATTCTTAGCCATATATTCTGCGTTTGCACGAACCTGCTGCTCGTTTACCATTGTGTTGTAATAGTCGTAGCTGTTCCAGCCCATTGGTGGAACTGGTGCACATTCGTTTTTGTCGTAATAGTTCATTGATTTCTCCTGTGTTTAAAGAAACGCGAGCAGTGGCGCAGCGTTTCCTTGAATTGCAAAATAGCAGAATTGTTGAGCATTGCGAAACAATTCTACAATGTATTCTCTATCTTCCAGTGTCACGAATCTTCCCCTCAACATAATCCGGGTCGAGTGTTCTTAAAAGTGATGCTGGTGGAAGCGTGTGCTTTGTGTAAACAACGCATGGGTGACCGTCGCAAACCCAGTTGAGCTTTGTGCCTGTTTCCGGGTTTATAAGATAGTATTCCTCTGGGGTAGCAGTTAAGCTTACAAACTCCGGAGAAATAAACTCTATGTTCTCGTCAGCCTTTATCATATTAAGCGCAGTTAGCGAATACATTTTCCAGCCGTCGTGTTTTTCAAAAGGATTTATCTGGCGGTCAGTGTGGATTTCAAGATCCTTAAGACGCGCTTCGCGTGCCTTTGGATGCATAGAGTTAAGCTCGTCGGTAAAGTGTTTATAATTATTCTGACCAAGTGAATAAATTGCTTCAAACTCGTCGCCGGTAACTTCGCGGTCAATTTCTGCAGCAAGCTGATACTTTGAATCGCTGGCGCCAGTTGTTGTCTGGTCAGCCTCTGCCTTGTTGTAGTAAAAGCCTGTTGTGCTTTCGCGGTGGCTTACGTTTTCCAGCTCGTCTATAAACGGTTGTGCCTGCTCTGGAGTGATTTTACCTTCAAGCGCATCGAGGGCTTTTCGGTAGGCGCGTGTAACCATTGCAACGTAGTAAACGCTTTTCATGCGGCCTTCAATTTTGAGTGAATCTATGCCGGCTGCCTTAAAATCTGCAAGGTGCTCAATCATACGGAGGTCTTTTGAAGAAAGGATTGCGGTAAAGTCATCGCCTTCAAAAACAGGGAAATATTCGCCTGGTCGCTGGTGTTCTTCCAGAAGGAGCTTCCCGCTTTGTGCAATTTCTTTTGCCTGTTCTGGTGTGATGATGTTTTTTGCATGCACATCGTATTCCCAGCGGCAAGTGTGAGAGCAGAATCCGCTCTGTGCACTTCTTCCGGTAAGGTAGGCACTCATCAAACAGCGTCCTGCATACGCTATACACATTGCTCCGTGGCAGAAGGCTTCCAGCTCCATGTCCGGTACTGCATCTTTAATTCTTTTAATCTGATCCAGCGAGATTTCCCGACCTAAAACTATGCGTGAGAATCCAAGCTTCTGATACATCTTCACTGCTTCGGAATTAACGCAGCTTGCCTGTGTACTTAAATGAAGCTGAACGTTAGGAAACTCCTTTTGCAGCAGGGGAACAATTCCAATATCCTGAACAATAAATGCGTCGATAGGGTAGAGCTTAAAATAATCAAGGTTTTGTTTAAGAGAATCAATTTCGTCGTCGTGGAAAGAAATGTTCAGCGCACAATGAAGTCTGCGGCCAGGATACTTAGCCTTAAGCTCTGCAACCTTTTTATATTCATCATCATAAAAATTATCTGCCTTAACGCGTAAAGAAAACTTTTTAAGTCCGATATAGGCTGCATCTGCACCATAGGCATACGCGTAAGATAATTTTTCAACATTTCCAGCTGGCGATAAAAGTTCCATCTGTTTATTCTCCACTTATTCTTTGCGAAAAGCTGTTATGCTTCCGAGCGAAGGCTGTGTTCCAGTTTCGGTTTGTTCTCAATCTCTATCACCGATTTTCCGGCAGAATCCTCTGTAACAACCTTTCCAACCTTATCCAGTGCAAGGTGCGATTCGTGAAGATATTCGTCTGCCATCTGGAACATAAACATCATATCATCCCAAACATCAAGCTCGCATTTATTTCCAAGCGAAGTGAGCTTTTCGGCAAAAGCCTTTGCGTTTTCCAGCAGGATTTCCTTTTGTCCCATCTGAATAAAAGTCGGTGGGAAATCCTTGAGCATTTCATCTTCTGCAAGAAGTGGAGAAACAAACGGAATGCTTGTATTTGAGGCAAAGGTATAATCCGAAGTGCTTTTACGCAGAATGTCGCTTGTAATGATTTCGTCTCCGGCTTTTTTTGCAGTCATCAGCTTTGAGTTTTCAGAGAGGTCGAGCCATGGTGAAAAAAGAATAAGATGCTTAATGCATTTTCTGTACCGTTCACGAAGATTAAAAATGAGTGCACACGCAATTGAAGCGCCCGAACCGTCTGCTCCGATGATGATTTCCGGCAGGGAGTTTTTTGAGCCCTTATCGTTATTCAAGGAAGCGGAAATCTGTTCTTCGGTGAAAACTGAACGGAAAACACTCTGAATGTCTTCTATTGCAGACGGATATGGAAAAGCAGGAGAAAGTCTGAACTCTGGAACAACTACGCGACAGAAACATTTTGTTGCAAGTGACGAACAGAAGCTTCTCCAGGCTTCCTTTGAACCGCCCGAAAAGCAGCCGCCGTGTACATAAATCATAATCCTGTTGGAAGCATAAAGCTCCGGTACAAGAATGTCGCAGTTTACGTTGCCGTATTTATATTCAGAAACCTCAACATTGTTCGGAAGAAAAATTGTTCTGTAGGCCGCATTGAGTTTTTCGCGGAAGGTTTCAATATTTGATTTAGAATTGTAGGTAAGTAATCTTAATTTTTTAACTGCACCCTTTCTGTCATTTTCAATTGCCATATTGCAATTATAGCAAACGATATGTATTTTTGCTATAATAATGTGAAAAATCACTTTCGTAGGAGTTTTGTATGCCAATTAAGATTCAGTCAGATTTGCCAGCTTGTAAGATTTTGGAGAAAGAGAATATTTTCGTGATGACGGAAAAACGAGCTGCCAGTCAGGATATCCGTCCATTGAAGATTGCGATTGTGAATCTTATGCCTACTAAGGAAGTTACAGAAACTCAACTTCTTCGCCTGCTCGGAAATACTCCGCTTCAGATTGAGATTTCTCTTGTACGAATGGAGCAGCATTCAAGCAAAAACACTGATGAAATGTATCTTGATAAGTTTTATATTCCTTCCAGCGAGCTTTTTAATCAGAAGTTTGACGGCATGATTATTACCGGCGCCCCTGTTGAACAGCTTGAGTTTGAGCAGGTTGATTATTGGAAAGAGCTTTGCGAAATTATGGATTATGCAAAGGAAAATGTTTACTCAACATTGTATGTTTGCTGGGGAAGCTTTGCGGGTCTTTATCATCACTATGGAATAAAAAAATACGGACTTGAACGCAAGATGAGCGGCATTTTTATGAACGAGCGCTGTGTAGAAGGCGAACCGCTTATGCGTGGTTTTGATGATACCTTCCCGATTCCGCAGAGCCGTCATACTACTCTCCATAAAGAAGATGTTCTGGCCTGTAAAGATTTAGTGATTCTTGCAGAGAGTGCCGAAGCTGGTGTTACAATTGTTAAGTCAAAGGATAACCGCGAAATCTTTATGACCGGTCACTTGGAATACGATACGCTTACACTTGCCCAGGAGTTCTACCGTGATATTGATAAGGGAATGAAGGTTCCGCTTCCAAAGAATTATTTCCCGATGAATATTGCAAACCGAATGCCAACAAGTTACTGGCGCGCCACAGCTCATTTGTTCTATTCAAACTGGCTGAACTATTACGTATACCAGGCAACACCGTTTAATTTCATTTAAATTAAAAACTCATTCCGGCATCGCTTATTTCATTTCGTGCAGAAGCTCGTAGTTACAGTGGGCAACCTCGCATTCCATGTCGTGATGGAGATGCAGACCGTTGCCTAAGCATTGTTTCCATTGCCTGCAGTTTTTGCATTTTCCGTGCTTTGCCCAGGAGCGGTCGCGAAGATTCTGGAACTTGTTGTTCCATACGTCCATTAAGCTTACACAAACTTGTCTGTTATCAGAATTAGCTGTATCGCCGTAAATATTGCCCTGAATAAAATCCTTACTGCGTACACTAAGACATGCACCTATTGAACCGTCGCACATTACAGAGCCAACGTTTACACCGCCACGGCAGAAGAAAAAGTAGTCGCGGGCTTTAAGCTCATAATTTCCAATCCAGCCTTCGCAGGAATAATTAACGTGGATGGAACGCCCTTTTGAATCCTTGTAGTTTCGGGTTTCAACAATAAAGTCCATCATCTTTTTATATTCTTCTTTTGTAAGCGATAAATCATTTTGTCCGGCGCGTCCTTCCGGGAAGATAGAGAAGATTCGCCACATTTTTACACCGCGTTCAATCAAATCGTCACGGAGCTGAGGAAGAATGTCCAGGTTGTTGTGATGAACGCACGTAATTACGTCAAAAAGCAAACGTTCTCCGTATTTTTCCTGAAAACTTACGGCAAGCTTTATTCCCTCGCAAACCTTTTTATAAGACTGTGGATTTACACGCAGGTATGTATGTTCTTTTTCAAAGCCGTCTAAGCTGAAGCTTGTAGAACCCATTCCGGCATTTATAAGGGAGATAAATCTCTGAGGTGTAAGAAGCATTCCGTTTGTAACAATTCCCCAGTAAAAGCCACGTTTTATAATTTCCTTGCCAACTTGTTCCAAATCGTTACGGAGCAAAGGTTCGCCACCTGTAATACAAATCATCATCCTTTTTACATGATTCTTTGCTTTTACATCATCAAGGACCTTAATAAAATCCTCGGCGGGCATATCTTTCACTTCCGAAAGCTTAAGACAGTCGCTGCCACAATGAAGACAGTTTAAGTTACAGCGCAGTGTACATTCCCAAAAGAGATAATTCAACTCGTGCTTTTTTATAACAGATTTTCTGTAGAGACGGAATAAAGAGTGTTTGAATGATGTAGAAAAGTCCAATTTTTTAGTTATCTGATTCTTCATTTTCTTTTTTTGTCAATGTAAGAGTTATACCAGATTTTTTATACTCTCGAGTTTTAATTCTACCGTCTTTATAATCTATAATTTGGGTTTTATTGTTAAAAGAACCGTTTTCTTCGCCATCAACATCTTCTACAGTGATGATGTAATTAAGGTCAGATGTGTCAAAAGTATGCCAGTTGATTATATAATAGCCATATTCATTTGAATAACCGAAACTGAGAGAGTGCTGTTCTTCGTTATATTCGGATATAGGAGTTTGTATACCAACTTTTATTCCCGTTATAGGATTGTGTTCTTCGTCTTCAACTTTTCCTTCCAGCGTAAAATAATTTGCAGGAACTCCATATTTTTCAACAGGTTCCGGCACAACTGTTCCATAAGCTAATAAAAAAGCATTGCCACATCCAAATGCTGTCAAAAGAGAAGAGATTCCCAAAAGCTGGAAAAGACGAATGATGATACGTTTTGAAAATAATTTAATCTTTTTTCCCATAGAAATAATTATAACAAGATATTAGTGTTAAGCAAGCAGTATTTACAAAGCAAAAAAAATCCCTGCCAACTAAATGACAGGGACTTCATGCTCAAAAAGATTGATTAAAGAATTGGCTTCATTGCTGTCATGTAAGCACGTAATTTGCGGCCAACAACTTCGATTGGGTGGTTGCGGATTTCGGCATTTACGGCTACGAGCTCAGCGTTGTTTACTTCGTTATCCTTTATATCCAATCCCTTTCCAATTACATCAGTATGGAGCTGTGGCATTAAATCCTTAGCCATCATTGGAGCGGCAACACGGCTGAACAGGTAACATCCATACTCAGCTGTATCGGAAATAACGCGGTTCATTTCGTAAAGACGTTTGCGGTCAATAAGGTTTGCAATAAGAGGAACTTCGTGGAGTGATTCATAGTAAGCAGATTCTTCCTTAATTCCAGCGTCAACCATAGTTTCAAAAGCGAGTTCACAACCAGCTTTAACCATAGCAACAAGCAAAATACCTTTATCAAAATATTCCTGTTCTGTAATTTCTTCAGAGCTTTCTGCATTCTTTTCAAAAGGAAGCTTGCCTGTATCTTCACGCCATGTAAGCAAATCTTTGTCGCCAGCTTTCCAGTCTTCCATCATTGTAGAAGAGAACTTTCCGCTGATGATGTCATCCATGTGTTTCTGATAGAGTGGAGCAAGAAGCTTTTTAATATCTTTAGAAATCTTGTTTGCCTTAATCTTTGCAGGGTTAGAAAGACGGTCCATCATGTTTGTAATTCCGCCCCATTTAAGAGCTTCACTAACAACGTTCCAGCCGTGCATCAAAAGCTTTGTAGCATATTCAGGAGAAATGCCTTCGCTAATCATTTTATCATAACAAACAATAGTTCCAGCCTGGAGCATACCGCAGAGAATTGTCTGCTCGCCCATAAGGTCAGATTTTACTTCTGCGATGAAGGAGCTTTCAAGAACACCAGCTTTAGCACCGCCCATACCAACAGCAAGAGCTTTTGCATAAGCCCAGCCCTTTCCTTCAGGGTCGTTTGCCGGATGAACTGCAATCAAATCTGGAACACCAAATCCTCTCTGGAACTCGTGCCAAACTTCTGTACCTGGTCCCTTTGGAGCACACATAACAACTGTAATATCAGGACGGATAATCATTCCTTCCTCAATCATATTAAAGCCGTGTGAGTACCACAAAGCAGAGCCTTTCTTCATCAACTTCTGAACTTCGTTTATTACAGGAGTGTGCTGCTTGTCTGGAGTAAGGTTTCCAACAAGATCAGCAGTAGGAATCATTTCTGCATAAGATCCCACCTTAAAGCCGTTTTCTGTAGCATTTTTCCAGGACTGTCTTTTTTCTGTAATAGCAGATTCACGCAATGCATAAGAAACATCAAGCCCAGAATCGCGCAGACAAAGTCCCTGATTCAAGCCCTGAGCACCGCAGCCCACGATTACAATTTTTTTGCCCTTAAGTGCATTTACACCATCAGAAAACTCTTCTTTTGCCATTGAACGACAGTGTCCAAGCTGAAGTCTGGCCTCTCTCCAAGGAATCTTGTTGAAATAATTTTCACCCATTTTTATTACTCCTAAATATAATTTTCTGTTACTATAAAAAGTATTACTAGTATATAATTAACAAGATAAATAAGCAAATACTTTGAGGAAATACAAAAAATTGTTTTATACTTTTATAAGCAAAAAAATATCTTCCAGTCGAGTTACGTCTTTCAAAACCGCAGGCTTGCCTGCTACACGCTGCTGTGCCTTGTAATTATATACGTTTGCCGCATTAATTAAACTTATTGATTCGTGTTTGTAGCAGTTATTTTTTTTATCTTAAGCTGAATATTATCAAGGGCACTCCAGTTAGTTGTTTCCTGGACTACAGGTTGGATGTGCATTAGATCACGTGGACCTTCTTCTGGGGTGAGGATTTCTGTGTAGATTGTTTTAGAAACTGATATTGTTTTTGCATCTCCAATAGATTTCCAGGAAGAATTAAAGAATTGTATCAGAATCTGTTTTTTGTCTGCATCCTCGGCTGTTATAAGCTGAACCTCAGTTTTTAAGTATTTGTAACCGGTCAAATCAACGGCACTGTCCAGGGCGAAGTTTGAATAGCCTTTGGTAGTATAGCTTTTGTTTTCCAGGATAACTAAATCCTCTTTTGGTGTATCAACTGGATTGTCGGTTGAGGTACCATTGTTGTCATCTGGAGTTTCTGTATTGTCGGTTGTGGTTGTGCTGTTATCGTCGGTATTATTGTCAATAGAAATTGAATCTCCATAAACTGCTTTCATCATCGCTTCTATAAGAGAAGGAAAGTACCAGGTCTGAGAGCGGCGGTTATAGTAGCCGTAGTGTTCGTCGTATTTTGTACCTGTTACCTGCCATACACCGTTATCCCACAAAACTGCTGGAATGCTGTACTTGTAGGCACCTCCAAAGAAAGTATTTGCCCACTCAATGCGGTCGGAAAGATTGTTTTTATTTGTAGCACCTGTTTCGCCAATTACAACACCAATTCCTTTTTTAATATAATTTGTGTTGAGCCAGGCAAAAAATGAATTGAGCGAAGATTTATGTGCCGAGGTAAAGGTTTTTTCTCCAGGACTTTCCATTGCAAAAGAGTAAGGGCTGTAAGCGTGAACAGAAAGAATAAGGCGGTCTGTTGTTGTATCTGTAGGCATTGTGTACAAAGAAATAATGCCGGTGTCTGAGGATGCGGCATAGCCAGTAACCATTACAAAACGGTTTTCATTGCCAGATACAGAACGAATCTGATCAAGACAAACCTGCTCATAGTCTGTAATAACATTTAAAAGGGATTTATCGTTTGTCCACCATTCGTTTCCGCCGACTTCGCCACTAATATCACGAGGCTCGTTCAAAAGCTCAAAAACAAGTCTATTATCATAATCAGCAAAGGTTGTGGCAATCTGTTTCCAAACGCTGGAAAGGAACGCTTTGGATTTTTTCTGAACATCTGATTTTTTAGAAAGTGCATAACCTTTATTAAGTTTACTTTCTGCATAATTGTCGTGATGGTCGTTGAGAATAACGCAGAAACCTTCATCTAAAGCCCAGTCAACAATGGTTTTTACTCGGTTCATCCAGGCAGAATCAATCTTGTAATCTTCGCCGGAGGTGTGGTTTGCCCAGGAGACAGGGATGCGGATTGTTTTGAAACCAGCTTTTCGAACGCCGGCAAGCATAGCCTTTGTTGTTGTTGGCTGACCCCAGCTTGTTTCTGAACTGAGACCTGAGCCGTTAGTTGCATCGAGCGTGTTACCAAGATTCCAGCCGATGGTCATATTCTTTACCATCTGTACAGAAGTTTCGGCAGGAACAAAGTTTTCTGTGGTGATTATGACTGTAGATTCTTTGTCATCAGTTTGAGTCTGCGAGTTTGGAGTCTTAGAGTTTTTTGAAGTCTCTGTGCCGTTGCTGCATCCAAAAAGAACTGTGGCAAATAACCACAAGCCAAATAAAGATAATCTAAATAGATTCCAAGTTGGGGTTTTTCTAATCATAATGTCTCCTTAGAAATAGATTCCCGTGTCGAGCACGGGAATGACAATTTGTATAATACCTGTATGACAGTTGGTATAATTATTGTGTCATTGTCGGGACTGACCCGACAATCTATATTTACGCAATTTTTTATTGAATCTCAATCTGGCTGGCAGAAGTCATAGCTGCAAGAATCTCTGGGAAGTACCAGGTCTGCTCGCGGCGGTTGTAGAAGCCGTAGTGTTCGTTGTAATCGTTATTTTTTAATTCCCAAACACCGTTGTCCCAGAGCATACAGGTCATACTGTACTGGCGTGATTCAGAGATAAAGTAAGAGAACCAGGCAACTCGGTCTTCAAGATTATCCTTGTTTGTAGCGCCGAACTCACCAATGTAAACTGGGTAACCTTTTGAAACAAAGCGGGTATTAAGTCTTGAGAAATACTGCTTGAGGTTTGCCTGATGAGAAGCTGTGAACTTAGTTTCGCCAGGAGACTGCATTGCAAAGCTGTATGGTGTATACATGTGAACTGAAACAATAAGCTTGTCCGGCTCATCATCAACCGGCATTTTGAAAGCTGCTGCAAGTGCTGAATCTGGAGAAGCGGCAAGTGCAGGACATGCAATCATACGTTTCTGATTATTTCCGCCTGAAGCACGAATTGTATCAACTACGAGTTGGTTATATTCATTAAGACAAGCTGCGGCATTTTTGCAGTCAAAGTCGTAAGCATCGAACCACCATTCAAAGTTTGTTCCGCACAAGCGAGGTTCGTTCATTGTTTCAAAAACAAGGTGCTCGTCGTAGCCGTCATTAAAGGCAAGAGCAATCTGAGTCCAAAGATTTAACAGGAATCTTTCTGATTCATTTTTATTTATAGGGCTTGGGTAGTAACCGCTTACAGCCGGCATTTTTGCAAGTCTGCTGTAGTTATCGTGATGACAGTTAAGAACAACATACATATCGTTTTCAATTGCCCAATCTACGATTTCCTTAACACGTTTCATCCATTCTGCATCAATTGTATAATTTTTTCTGTCCATATGTCGTGACCAGGATACAGGAATACGGATTGTCTTAACGCCTGATTTTGCAAGACCGTCAATCATTTCTTTTGTAGTTTTAGGCTGTCCCCAGGAGGTTTCTGTATTCAAGCCGGCACCACCTGTTGCGTCGAGTGTGTTACCAAGGTTCCAGCCCAAAGTCATTCTTTTTACAACTTCTGTTGCAGAAGTGCAGGTGAAAGCTTTGCTGCCTGTATCTTTAATGGCAACGCTTTCGTCAAACATAAGTATAACACCAGGATCTTCTGTTTCAGCTGGTTTTGCAGGTGCTGGAGATGCAGTTTTTTCTTCAGCCTTGTTAGTTTCACCTTTAGTATTTTTTGAATCTGTAGATGCACAGCAAATAATTGATCCCAAAAAAGCAAGAGATAAAATTGCAGCAAAAATCGAACTTATAGTCTTTTTCATCATAATCCTCCATGAATTATGTTTTTTAGATATAGGTATAATACCCTATTATATTACAATTATTAATTATATCAAATATTGAATAAATCTCTATAATTTTATCTAAAGTTGCTAAAAAAACGGGGCTTTTATTGGCTTGAGAAAATGCCAAAATATCATTATAGTTTTAATGATATGAAGTCAAAAGTTGTATTATTTTTGTTTATTTTTGTTATTGCTGCGCTTGCCGGTGCCTATTATCTTACAAAAAAGATAAGTAATGATGAAGAAACCGTAATCAGCAGGGCAAAGGTTGTTACTCCAAAATCATCAGAAGAAGAAACCGAAACCGATGACTCATATCAGAATTCTCTTCAGGGCGAGCAGTACAAAACGTTTGTAGATTTGCTTCCGTCTGAAACTTTAATCAGTTCCCTTACAATAGATTTGAATGATGACGGCTATGATGATGAAGTTATTGCCGTACGTCGAACTGACAGCCCTTACTTCATTATCATTCCGGCCTTGTACAATACAGAGCTTGCTGCGTATCAGCGTCTTTCCGAGATTCCAACCCGTATGACACGTACCAGAACCCTTTCTTATTCTGGAATGGACATAACCGGTGAGCATAAGACGGCTTTGGTTTATCAGGGTGTAGAGGATGATGGGAATTACGTTATGCAGATTTTCCACACGGATTTTGAGCGTGGAAATGCCCTGCTTGTAAAAATCGGTGATTTTACTTCTGACGGAACTATTTTTATTCAGCAGACAGAGCGTTCAGATTCGTATGAGCTTTCTCTTTCTAAAGGCGAAAGCTATTCTGTCTGGGTTTATCGTTCAGATAAGGATGATACATCGAAAAACGGTGGCGCACAGATTCAGGAGGAGTACAAGTGGAATCCTTCTACGCGAATGTATGAGCTTTCGAAGGTTGTTAAGGTTAATGCAAACAGACTTGCCGCAAAGGAATTGTCCAGAATACAGGATGGTACGGTAGAAACCTTTGCCGATTTCTTAAACGGACTTTGGTATAAAACAACAAATACAGATTCCGAAATCCGCTATATTTATTTTGATTATCCTAACAAAGAGATTATTCTTGTACGAAACGAAAGCCAGGAAGTTTACGAATGGAATGAAAACAAAATCCGCCATAACGGAATGTATATAACCACGGTCAATTCTTCTATAACCAGCTTGCACCGCCGTTTTGATATTTCTCTTGTTAATGTTGATGAAATTAAGATTACGATTCGCGATGATATTGGACTTAAAATTGCCGAAACAAATATGTGGGATGGTCAGTATAAAAAGCTGAGTCTTCAGAGTTCTTTTGATAGTGTTCCGGTTGATGCTGAAAAGAATGAGTTCTTAAAGCAGCTGGAAAAAAGTATTTCGTGGTCTACTGCCGACAGCATCTATTCAATCACGCTGCACGATTCCGAATATTCGTTTAAGGCAAACGATACAGTAGAAACCGGTATTTATTCTTCAATGAAGATTGGAACATATATTGTAATTCAATTCCGTTCAGATACAGAGGCAACCCAGCTTAATCAGACTTATGCGCTTGAGTTTGGAACAAAAACAATAACAGAGAAGATTAAGAAAAAGACAGTTGAAAAGGTTGTTACTGATTATGATTCAATTACATTCACACCGGTAAAAATAACACCGACAGACTGTTTTTCTACCGACGGCAGAAGCTACGTATTCCTGAGAGACCCGGACAAAAAGCCTGAAAACTGAGAAAATTAAAATTAAAGATTAAAAGCGTTTGAGTTTAATTGCGCTGTACGGACAGATTTCGTGACAGCAGAAGCAGTGGAGACAGGCATCTTTTTCTTCAAGAGTTGCAGTGCCATTTTTCCCTTTAAGCTCAATTTTGTGAACCGGACAAATCTGTACACATCGACCGCATTTCATGCATTTTTCGGGGATAAAGTGCGGAGTTTTTACGAACACTTTTTTTGCCAGGAAGCTTAAAAAAGGTGGAAGCATTCGCTGAAGGTTAGGCGAAGGATCCTTTACAATTTTAAAGTTTGTATTGCGGACTTCCGACTCTAGAACTCCAACAGTTTTAATATCGTGTGGGCTTTTAAGCCAGATTCCGCGGTCTAAGGCGTCTTCAAGATATACAATTTTGTGAGGATTATAACCAACAAGAGAAGCGCATTCCCAGTCAAGGGCAAGAAGATTGTCAGAGGCGGCGAGGAAGCCAAGTTTTATAGGGTCGCCGCTTCCAGGACCGCCAGGACCATCCATTCCGACAATTGCATCCATAATTGCGTAAGAAGCTTTTGCCGAAATATTCAGGTCTATTAAGAAGGCTGCAAAATCTTTTTTATCGTCGAATCTGTAGTGGCATTGAGCCTTTTCCAGTCCAACAACAAGTCCAAAAAGATTTTTCATTGCGCCTGTGTATGTCATAAGCTGGTGGCTTTTAAGCTTTGACAGGGAAACAACAACATCTGCCCTTGCAAAAGGCTCAGCAAAATTAAACTGTACCGCAACCTTGCCATTTTCGCACGGCACAACAATGTGCTTGTTGAACTCAACCCATTCGCCGCCATTATTTACAACCTGCTCATACATTCCGGTTGATTTAGCTGCAGACAAGGAGTTTGCAATTGCAGGAGATTCTCCAACAATAACAGTTGCTCCCATTTCTACAAAGCATTTTACACAGGCGCCGACAACAACAGGATGAGTGCAGACAGCCAGCTCCGGCTTTTTAGGGTACAGAATATTCGGTTTAAGAAGGACTGTTTTACCCTTTACATCCGGAGGAGGAACCAAACTCATCAGACTCTGAATACTTTTGTAAACATCGTCAAAATTGTATTCACTGCATTTTTGTAATGCTACTGTTGTTGTCATTTTTAAATCCAAAATTAGTTATTCTTAATTATTTTTAGAAGCTTCGTATTCTGCTTCTGCTTTCTTTTTAGCCTCTGCTTTTGCTGTAGCGGCTTTTTCGAAAAGTTCATCATAAAGACTACCGATGTTAGAATAGTTCTTGCGAATCCATTTGCGTGCTGCTTTATTCTTTGTGTAATCGAGTGTAGTGCCTTCGTAGTAGCTTGCCTGGTTGTATGAGTACATACCCAAAGCAAAGTCATCTTTTGTAGTTTCGTAAGGATAGAAGAACAATTCATCATCAGAGAAAATCATAAGCTCAAGAGTTTCACCATCAATTGTTGCAACATAAGTGAATACATTG
>JAFZRP010000104.1 GCA_017619795.1 Treponema sp. | reverse complement strand
GTTTCCGATTTCGCGGTCAGGCTTAAAGCTTACATAAGGGAACTTTCTTGTTGTAACAGGAATATCTTCCATGCTGTCTGCAAGCTTGTCGTAAATCTT
This sequence comes from Treponema sp., assembly GCA_017619795.1. GTDB lineage: Bacteria > Spirochaetota > Spirochaetia > Treponematales > Treponemataceae > Treponema_D. Next base: position 149,184 of record JAFZRP010000104.1, on the reverse strand, counting down.
CTTACGGCTTGTAGCCTGTTTAGCTTTAGAAGCATTTGATGAGAATCTGAGGATAAACTCACGCAAATCCTTCATTTTCTCTTCAGTCTTCTTCTGCTGGTCATGTGCCTGACGCTGCATAATCTGGCTCATCTGGTACCAGAAATCGTAGTTTCCTGCATACTGAGTGATTTTGCCAAAGTCAATATCCATGATGTATGTACAGATTGAGTTCAAAAAGTGACGGTCGTGGCTTACTACAATAACTGTGTTTTCAAAGTCCATAAGGAAGTTTTCAAGCCAGGTGATTGATTCAATATCAAGACCGTTTGTAGGCTCGTCGAGGATAAGTGCATCAGGATTTCCGTAAATTGCCTGTGCAAGAAGAACACGAACCTTCTGAGTTTCATCAAGCTCACTCATCATTCTGTCGTGATACTCTTCTTCAAGACCAAGTCCCGAAAGCATCTGCTCTATCTGATTTTCTGCTTCATAACCGCCAAGCTCACCAAACTCTGCCTCAAGCTCTGCACTCTTAATTCCATCCTCTTCTGTAAAATCAGTTTTAGCATAGATTGCATCGCGTGCCTTAGAAACCTCGTACAGCTTTGGAAAGCCCATCATAACTGTATCTTTTACTGAGTATTCATCAAAAGCAAAGTGGTCCTGCTTTAAAACTGCCATTCGCTCGCCCGGTGTCATAAAAATCTCGCCGGAATCCTTTTCAAGCTCGCCTGCAAGCAGCTTAAGGAAGGTAGATTTACCGGCACCGTTTGCACCGATAATTCCATAGCAGTTTCCCTTGTTAAATTTAAGATTAACGTCCTTAAAAAGCGGCTGTTCGCTAAAGGACAAACTTACGTCACTAACTGTAATCATTTAATTTCTCCAAAAAATCTTAACAAATAATCGCTGATTGATTCAAAAGCTTATCTTCCAAAGAAACCTTTAAGCTTCTGCCAGAAGGTCTTCTTCTGCTCTGGTGCCGGCTTATTATTCTGGTGTTTAGATTCATACTTACCGTTTTTGTTGTAAGAGTTGTTTTTACCATACGAGCCGTTCTTTCCTTTCGAATTGCCACCATTGTAAGAGCCTTTTCCACCCTTCTTACTGCTGCCATAAGCTTCTTTATACAGCTTCATGCGCTCTTCGTAAGAAAGACTTGCCAGCTTCTCCGGATCGATATATGGAGTCTTTTTCTTGTAATCTCCAGATTTTCCACCCTTCTTGTAGTCAGAGCCTTTATATCCGTCCTTCTTATAATCAGACTTCTTACCGTCGTAATCCTTCTTATAGCCCTTTCCACCGTGAGAGCCTTTGCTACCGTGTCCACCGTGTCCGCCACGATCATCGCGCTTTTTGTTGTGAATATCTCCATCACGGCCTTTTCTATAACCGCCGCGGTTGTCATAATCATCATCACCACGCCAGTTTTCGGTCTTTATGTACATACCGGCAGATTTATCTTCTTCCATCTGCTCAGGGTAAGCAACTGTAGCAGGGATCTGCATTTCAATGTAGCGCTCAATAGCCGGAAGATTATAAACATCCTGCTCAGAACAGAAGGTATATGCTTTTCCAGACTTACCGGCTCTTGCAGTACGTCCAATTCTGTGAACATAGTTTTCAGCTTCAACAGGCAGATCGTAGTTGATTACCATTGCAAGATCATCAACATCAATACCGCGGGCAGCAACATCTGTAGCAACAAGAATCTGAACATTGCCGGCCTTAAATGACTTCATAATTGCAAGTCTCTTTGACTGAGGCAAATCGCCGATCATAAACTCGGCTTTAATGTCATTTATTACAAGGCGCTTTGCAACAACTTCACAAGCACGCTTTGTATTACAGAAAATGATTGCACTTTCCGGATTTTCGTGCTTAAGAATACCAACAAGAAGCTTCATCTTTTCATCACTTGAAACGTGAAGAAGCTCCTGAGTAATTTCGCTTACAGTAATATTTTCTGCTTCGATTGTGATTTCAATCGGGTCACGGGTATATTCCCAGGCAAGGTTCTTAACATAAGTGTTTAAAGTAGCAGAAAAAAGCATTGTCTGACGTGTTTCAGCTTCAGGCAGGCATTTCAAAATCTTGCGGAGATCATCGTAAAAGCCCATATCAAACATTCGATCAGCTTCATCAATAACACAGAAGTTTGCATTGCTTAAGTCGAGGTTTCCACCTTCCTGCAAATCAATTACACGGCCTGGAGTACCAATAACAATATCAACACCCTTCTTCAAAGCCGCAATCTGCTTTTCGTAGCCAACGCCACCATACACTGAGAACGCCTTTAAACCACTTGTACCAACAAGCACCTTAGCTTCTTCTTCAATCTGTACAGCAAGCTCACGTGTAGGAGCCAGAATAAGACACTTTTTGCCGGCATTTTCCGCCTTCAACATTCCCTGAATAACAGCAACCAGATATGCACAAGTTTTTCCAGTTCCAGTCTGAGACTGAACATACAAATCGGGACCTTTAGCCCCTTCATTTGCCATAGAAGCCTTAATAACCTGCTCCTGCACAGGAGTACAATTCACATAACCGGCTTCGGCAATTCCATTCAAAAGTCTTTCATCAAGACTAAACTCTGTAAAATCCATAAGATTCCTTTTCGCGGACACACAGGTCTCGCATTCATATATTTTACCGCACGATACACAGACCGCAGGATAATTGCAGTTTCGTAAATATTTTTGACAATATATTATAGTGATTTTTTATAATAAATTAAAGTATCCATCCCTTTATTCTTCCTTAGGATTTCTTCAATTCTGCGTCATTATGTTTATTTTCAGTTTACTTTAATCCTCTATTTTTTCATTATCACGATTGAAAAATGGAGAAAACTATGAAAGATTTTGACAAGCTTTGCAAAGAGTTCGAGAAAATGGACGTGCTTTCATACACTGCTTATCTTACAGAAAAAGCCGCTACAGTTCTTCCTGCTTTACAGGCTGCAGCAGAAAACGGAGTTGACGGTTCTGCAATCTTCTTTTCATTTATAATGGGCGCAATTGCTTCTGATGGAAAACTTGCAGAAGAAGAGTTTGCAATAATCTCACCTTTACTCAAGGCTTTCTACAACAGAGATGTAACTTACGAAGAATGTAAAAATGTATTTAATCAGTATAAAAAAGAAATCAAAAAGCTGCCGGTCGTTGCAGACCAGATGGTAGATATTCTTGGACTTTTCTCTGACGAGCTTAAAAATGATATCGTCATCATCTGTCTCATGATTTGTGCTATTGATGGTAAGGTTTCCCTTAAAGAAAAAAAATGGATTAAGCAGTTAATGGCTTAATAAAAGGAGCGATTTATGAACAAAGTAAAAATTATTACAGATTCCTGCTCAGACTTGAGCAAAGAGCTTTTGGACAAATACAATATTGACTATGCAAAAATGAACACAGTTCTTGACGGCGAAACTTCTCCAGCTGTTCTTGAATGGACTGCAGAGGATGTACACGCCTTCTATGAGATTATGCGTTCTGGTAAAAGACTTACTACAACTCAGGTTCCTGTAGATGAATATCAGCAGCTTTTTACAAAATATCTTGATCAGGGTTATGATATTGTTTACATTGCCTGTTCTTCAAAGCAGTCTGGTTCTGTAAATACAGCCGCTGTAGTTGCAAACAAGCTTATGGAAACCTACAAGGATAATAAAATCTTCTGTATCGATTCCCTTAACTCAAGCTTCAGCGAAGGTATTCTTGCAATAGAAGCTTCTAAGTTTGCTTCAATGGACAAATCTGCAGAAGAAGTTGCTGAATGGGTTATGACTCACAAAAAGACAATCCACGAGTTCTGTACCGTTCACTCTCTGGACGCTCTTCACCGTGCAGGCCGTGTAAAAGCTTCTGCCGCTTTCTTTGGTAATCTTCTTGGTGTTAAGCCAATTATTGTTTCAGATTACAATGGTGAGCAGGCTGCCTTCAAAAAGGTTAAGGGACGTGCTAACTCAATCAGAGAAATTGTAATGCTTCTTAAGGATGCCCTTCTTAATTCTGAAAATCAGACAATCTATGTTTCTCATGCAGACTGCAGCCAGGAAGAGGTTGATCAAATTGTAAGCATCATTAAGAAAGAAATACCTTGCAAGGATATCTGCATTGGTTATATTGGACCAATTATCGGTGCTTCCATTGGACCGGACGCAATTGCAGTTTACGGCTTTGGAAAACCAGTAACATTCAATAAGGGAGAATAAACTGATGGGGTCTGTTGTTTTTGACGGCGCTATTTATTCTAAAATGATTTCGATGGGTGCAGGAAATCTTAAAATCCACTCAGACGAAATAAATAATCTTAACGTTTTTCCAATTCCAGACGGCGACACAGGCGACAACATGCTTATGACAATGACTGGCGGAACAAACGCAATCATTCCAAACGAAACTAACCTTTCAAAGGTTTCTGAAAAAATCTCTTCGGGAATGCTGCTTGGAGCAAGAGGAAACTCTGGCGTAATTCTTTCGCAGTTCTTCTACGGTATTTCTGAAGGTTTTAAGGGACTTGAAGCTGCCGATACCCAGCAGATTGGCGAAGCCTTTAAGAACGGTGTTAAGCATGCTTATGATTCTGTAATGACTCCTGCAGAAGGTACAATCCTTACTGTTGCAAAGGATGCAACTGCCTATGCCTGCAGTGTAAATGCAGAAACTCCAGTAGATTTTTTTGATGCCTTCATAAAAGAAGCAAAGCAGTCGCTGGAACGCACTCCGGACCTTTTGCCAGTATTGAAGAAGGCTGGCGTTGTTGATTCAGGTGGAGCCGGTTTAATTTACATTGTAAACGGAATGAAAAAGAGCCTTACCGACCCTAATTCTAAGCTGGAAACTGAATCAAAATCAGAAAACTCAGATATGCATTCGGGCTCACAGGCACAGCCAAAACAGCTTGACCTTGATTCCTTTAATGAAGACAGCGAGCTTGAGTTTGGTTACTGCACAGAGCTTATGCTCAGACTCCAGAACAAAAAAACTGATACAAAAAACTTTGATGTTGAAATTATCAGAAAGTTTTTGAACGAAAACGGTAATTCTGTAGTTGCCTTTAAGACCGGAACAATTGTAAAGCTTCATGTTCACACAATGACTCCAGATAAAATTCTTGCTTTCTGTCAGCAGTTCGGCGAGTTCCTTACTGTAAAAATTGAAAACATGTCCCTGCAGCATAATACAATTTACAAGGATGATGATGAAAAGCTTGAAACAAAGGTGACACCTGCAGCTCAGGAAAGAAAAACTTACGGTGTTGTTGCAGTTGCTTCTGGTAAAGGCATTAAGCAGACCTTCCTTGACTATGGTGCAGATTTTATTGTAGACGGCGGTCAGAGCATGAATCCTTCTGCTCAGGATTTTATAAAAGCCTTTGAACAGATAAATGCAGATACAATTTTTGTTCTTCCAAACAACGGAAACGTAATTCTTGCCGCTCAGCAGGCAGCAAAAATGTACAAGGATTCTCAGGTTCACGTTATTGAAACAAAGAATATTGGACAGGGACTTGCCGTTGTAACAATGATGGACACAGAAAACTGCAGCACAGACGAGATTATTGAAAACCTTAATCTTTCAATGCAAGGCGTTGAAACTTTTAGTGTTTCACATTGTGTACGAGACACCCAAATGGATGGCTTTGAGCTCCATTCCGGCGATTACATCGGTTTCTGCGACAAGAGCATAGTTGCCTCTGACAATGAACGCAAAAAGACAGTTATCGACACAATAGATAAAATGGATTTCTCTGACCACGAGGTTTGCATTTTTATTAGAGGTACAGACTCAGATGAAAAAGAAGCCTCAGAGATTTCGGATTACATCAAGCAAAAGCATAACGGAACAGAAATCTTTGAAATCGACGGCGGCCAGGATATCTACAGTTACATAATGGTGCTGGAATAATTTATTCTGATATAAATCCTCTTTTTTCGAGTTCTTTCAGAATTATTCCTACTATCTGTTCTGGATTTTTATCATCAGTCTCGATAATCAAATCTACAAACTTATAATCATTATTATCGATTCCGTAGAACTCTTTGTAGCGGGCTGTATCTTCGCGGTCGCGCATGGCTGTAAAATCCTTTATAGCCTGTAAGTCACCGCCTTCCCTGTTAAACACACGTCCGGCACGCGTATCATCACTCGCATAAAGATAAACCTTAAGGTCAGCCTCTTTAAGCATCCATATAGCAAGGCGGCTCCCCAAAACACAGGACTGTTCAAGTGCCAGCTCCACCTGATGCTTATCTACATATTTATCGTAAGAATCATCTTCGCGGGCAGCATCAATAACTTCCTTAAGAGTCATTCCTTTTTCTTCTGCCAGCTGTCGGAAGGTATAATTTATGAGCTTTACTCCAAGTCTTTCAGCCAGCATTCCACTGACAGTTGTATTTCCACATCCAGATTTTCCACTAATTGCAACTCTTAAATCCTTATTCAATTTCATAAAATACCTCCATAGACCTTGTATTCGTTACTCGACATTCTTACTCTGCTCTCTAATATTTTCCAGCGCATCCTTTGCATTTATTACAACAGCGCTCACCTCTGCAAACTGGTTTTTACTGCCGATTGTGTTTATTTCTCGGTTCATTTCCTGACAGATAAAATCAAGGCGCTTACCCGGGACAGGATTATTCATAATCTCATCCTTCATGGCAGAAATATGACTGTGGAGCCTTACAATTTCCTCGTTGATTGTATATTTTACAAGCATTGCCGCAGTTTCTGTCATAATTCGGTTCTGGTCTGCATTCTCACCTAGAAGCTCGTTGAATCGAGCAGTAATCTGTTCTTTAAAACAAGCTTCCATTTTCGGCTGCCATTCCTTAAAAAAGTCAGCACATTCTTCAAGCTTAGAAAGCTTTTCCATAAGATCTGCACGCATATTTTCGCCTTCACGTGCCTTATCGTTCAAGAACCGCTCAAACGCCTTATCGAAAACAGGTTCAATAAGCAACTTGTATTTTTCTGCATCATAAGTTCTGTTTGAATTAAGGACACCTTCCTGATTTACAAGCGCATAAAGGGTTGCCGCAGGATTTACAGCTGCAAGACCAACAGCAGTTGCTATTTCGCGGTAAGCCTTCATATAAGTTTTTGCAAGCTCGGTATCTACTGTAACAGCCGCATCTGAACAAAGCTCCTTTACGCGGATATAAACATCAACCTTACCTCTGCACACTTTTTCGCTAATCTTTGCCCTAAAGTAGCTTTCTATTGGATTCAGATACGACGTCATATTAATCGACAAATCCAAAAAGCGGGAATTAACAGATTTTATTTCAACGCTTACAACATTTTTTTCTGTTGAAACTTCCTCATAGGCATAGCCTGTCATGCTAATCATAATATTTCCTCAATTATTATTTATTCGTTATCCAAATATCTTTGGACCAGCGGCAAGAATCAGAAAAGTTCTTGTTTCTGGCTGCAACTTTTATATTAATCTTTTTAAATTCAGGTATATTATCTACAGTAAGGGTTGTTTGTGTTGCCGGTACTGTATATTTAAAAATTGCATTGTTATCAGGAGCTGTAGCTCTGTGCGCTACCGTATAATCTATATAAATATCATAATTAACTGCATTTTCTACAGCATCCCAGGAAATTGTAAGAGCTGTTTTATTATCGTTAAACGCACCCTTTACATTTTTAGGACGTGCAAGCTCATTCTCCGGAACAACATCAGCAAGGGTACTAAAAGTTGTTTCTGCAAAATCGCTGGAGAGATAATTTGAATTACCAGAAGCTTTTACAAGTACAGTATATGTGTGTTCATTATAAAGATTATATAAAGTATATTCTGTTTTGAAGGTATCTGTGTGAATCCATGTATCATAACCTTCTGGACGATACAGAATATCATAACAATAGGCATTGTCTACCTTTGACCAGGTAAGCTTTGCACCTTCAGCTGTAATATCCGAAATTGTAAGATTCGCCGGTATAGGAAGAGTTTCATATTCACCACCTCCCTTTTTACAACCAGTAAACAAAACTGCTGAAATAATCAGGCTTCCAAATATTATAACGTTCAAATATTTATTTATTTTACCATTCATTTTAATTCATCCTATTTTTTTTACATGTTAATATATTCTAAAGTTTAAGTAATCTTCATTCTCAGGTTTTGTAATTCTAAAAAGATATGTTGTTCCTTCCGTAAATCCTTCTATATCATTTTTAATGCTTCTGATTATTCCATTATAAGTTTTAGTTGAACCTTCTATTTTTATTTCAACAGTTTTTACTTCAGAGTAATCTTTAGCACCATAAACTTTATTCAAAGGCAAACCGGATGCAAGAATTGTTCCGTCTTCAGAGAAAATTGATAAAGAAGAATACTCATACGATTCTGTAACATATTCAATTTTTCCTTTTTCCGGAGCACATTTAAACCAGAGAGTATCATCATCGGAATAAATATACTGCATTTCATTACAATCAATTTCCCAAGCTTTATCCATAGAAGTGTTATCTGCTTTTGGAACTTTTCCTTCAATTTTTGCAGAATACAGGCTTTCACTTTCGTCATTCACAGCTCTTATTCTAAAATAATATGAATGATCGTTATACAGATTTTCTATTGTAGAAGATGTTTCGGTTGTCACAGCTTCCAGTTTAAAATCTTCATTATGATATTTCATAGTTGACTTCAAAAAATAAACTTCATATTTTGTTGCACCTTCTACAGGATCCCAGCTTAAAGTAAGGGCATTTTTCATATTTTCCGCAGGCATTACTTTCACATTTTTAGGATAAGCCAGCGTAATTTCTGAATCTTTTTGAGTTTTAATAGATTTAATTTCAGAATATTCATAATAATTACTTGAATAAAACTGCTCTCCTGTAAATGGATCGGTATATTTTTTAGAACCTTCAACAAGCAGATTCATTGAATAATATGTTTCATTATCATAAGCCTGGACTTCTACAACATAAGAATATTCTGTATCGTTTTCACAACTCTCATCCGTTATTGATAACGGTTCACCTTTATTTACATAGCCAACATATTGAATATCGCGAACACCGTCTCGTTCATTCAATCTTTTTACAGAATAATTATCTGCATCTTTAACTTTAGTCCAGGAGACTATTACCTTTGTTTTTGGGTCATCTTCTGAAAGTTTTAAAGTTATTTCTGGTTTTGTAAGCTCTGGAGTTTTTTTCGAAAAACTTTCCTGAACCTCACATCCCGTAAGCAGAATCAGAAATAAAGAAACAATAATAAAACAGATACTTAGAATACTCTTTTTCATTTTTACCACTTCCTATTTTTTACATTAATATATTTCCTCAATCATTATTCATTTTCCAGCCAAATATACTTAGACCATCGGCAAGAATCAGAAAAATCCTTGTTTCTGGCTGCAACCTTTATGCTAACCTTCTTAAACAATGGTACACTTTCATCTATAAAGCTCGTTTGTGTTGCCGGAACTGTATATATATAGCTTATTTCCTTATCTGGTGGTGGCTCCCTGTTTTTTAGAACATATTCTACATAAACATCATAATAAACAGCATCTTCAACTGCATCCCAGGAAACAGTTAGAGTTGTTTTATCATTATTAATCTCTGCCTTAAGATTTTTGGGACGAGAAAGCTCCTTTTCTTTTAAAACTTCAACAAGTGTTTTAAATGATTTTTGTGCATAATCACTAGGAAAATATTTATTACTATTAAAATCTGAATTCGCTTGTACAGACACTGTATAATTTTCATCGCTAAAAAGATTATATAAAGTACATTCAGTTTTGAACGTATCTATTTTATACCAGGCTTCATATCCCTCTGGATGATAATAAACTTTATAGCAATAGGCATTATCAACCTTTGACCAGGTAATTTTTGCACTTTCTGAAGTTATTTCAGAAACTGTAAGATTTTTTGGGACTTCAAGAACATTTGATGCAAATGGTCCATTCTTACATCCAATAAGAGAAAAAATCGATAAAACAAACAAGAAATTAATTAATTTCAAGGTTTAAGTATCCCCCTCCATTTGTTTTTGAAATTCTAAGAAATAAAATCATTCCTTCAGAAAATCCTTCTATATCGCTGCTTATATCCCTTATTATACCACCTACATCGTTTTTAGCACCATCAAGATATAAACTCGTGTGTTTTATATTTTTATTTTTTAAATTATTTTTATCATTTTCCCTATTAAGATATAAAGGAAGCCCAGTGGCAAGTATTTTTCCATCTTCAGAAAAAATTGATAAAGTATCTTCTGTCCAGTCTACATATTTTACTATTCCCTGCTCAGGAGTACATTTAAACCAAACAAAATCATTATAAGATTCATAATAATAAATATATTGCATTTCACCATTTTTAATTTCCAAGGCCTTATCTTTTGAAATATTCTCAGCTACAGGAACCCTTCCCTCTATATGTGCAGAATATAAACTACATCCAGCTTCACCTATTGCCCTTACTTTAAAATAATTATACTGCTCATTAAAAAGATGCTCTTTTATACAAAAGTTTTCTTTCGTTTTACAAAGCAAAATATATCCATCGGTATGAAACTTCATTCCTTGATTATTAAAGTAAACTTCATATTCTTTTGCACCTTCTACAGGATCCCAGCTTACAGTAAGTGAGTTATGTGTATTTTCCGTTGGTTTTACAGTCACATTTTTAGGATAATCGAGTGTTATTTCCGCACTTTTTTGAGTTCTTATAGATTTCACATCTGAAAATATATAATAATCACTTGAATAAAAAGGTTCACCTGTAAATGGATTCGTATATTCTCTGGCTTTTGCATTTTCTATAAGCAAATCCATAGAATGATACGTTTCTCCATCAGCTTCGGCTTCCACAACATAAAAATATTCTGTATCGCTTTCACAACAATCATCTTTTATTGTCAAAGGCTCATTTTTGCTTACATAACCAACACTTTTGACATTTTTAACACCATCACGTACATTCATTCTTTTTATATAGTAACAATCTGCATCTTTTGAAGCTGTCCAGGATATTATTACGGTTGATTTTGGAGCCTCGTCTGAAAGTATTAAAGATATTTCCGGCGCCGTAAGCTGTGGAACTATTTTTTGATCATTTTCCTGTATTTTACAACTTGCAAGTAAAAGTATAGAAAAAATACCAATATAAAAAACTTTTCCTTTTTTCATATTTTAAATCCATTTTTTTATTACTTTTATAAATTATAACAGACTATTTATATAATTCAATCAAACTTTTTCCAAGCTTCCAATTGTCGCCTGCGCCCATTGTAACTACAAGATAACCATCGCTGTATTCTGGAGAAAGAGGCTTTTCCAGCTCTGCTTTTACAAAATCGGCAGCATCTACAGCCTCTTCGTAATAAAAAACTTCAGGCTTTTTTCGGCCATTTTGTTCTTTATTCCACTCATCGTCTGGCACAGAAGCTAAATATTTTTGCGTTTCCTCGAACAAGGTGCGTCCGGTGATATTGAAATCTGCGGCATTTTCGCGGGCAGAACTGTATATTTTATTCAGGATGATGATGTCAGCAGCGGCTGTACTACGGGCGAACTCTTTTAAGAGGGCTTGCGTTCGGCTATAAGTATGGCTCATAAAATCAACAATAAGCTTGCGGCCTTTATAAAACTGTCTGTAGCCTTCCAAAGTTGTTTTTACCGCCGTAGGATGATGTCCATAATCATCTATAACAATAACATCGTTGCCTGATTTTGTTTTAAACTGGCTGACAATTTCACTTCTGCGCTTTCCACCATTAAATTTAGCCAATCCCTGTGCAATTTTTTCGACATACTCACAAGGATGCTTGCCGTAATAACGCAAAAGCTGACAAACCAAAGCAATTGCAGCTACTGCATCTACTACTTCATGGTGTCCCGGCATATTAAGGTAAAACTGCGGACTGCAATCAGTGTTGCTATCATCATCAGAACCTTTACTATTTTCAAACAGCTTTATTCCAAAGCTGTTCTTTTCATCAGCAACCTTTTCATACGTAATCTGATAGTCCCCACCCGCATTTACACCATAAGCCACAAGATGCAGATCCGGACGTTTGTTATAGGCAATCAAAGCTGTTTCTACTGCACCCGCATCATCGGCACAATAAATAAGCTCGCCGAACATAGGAAGCTTGCAGATATAATCAACAAAGGCATCACGGATAGATTCGTAGGTCGGGTAATAATCTTCGTGGTCAGATTCAACTGAAGTAAGGATGATTTTCTGAGGACAGAAGCTCATAAAATGACGCTGATATTCACAGGTTTCGGCAACGAAAACAGATTTCTGATTCGAGCCTAATGATGACACATTTTTATTTGCAGAAATCATCTCATTTACTAAAGGTGATGTATATGTACAGGTTCCGCCAAAGGAATTGATTACACTGCCGGCAAGAATCTGGCTTGGAATATCATCAATTTCCTTTAAGATTGTACCAGTGAGACCTGTAGTAGAAGTTTTTCCATGAACGCCACAAATACCGCAGGAATAAGCAGTGGAACTATAAGCGCCAAGAGCCTCTGTATAAAGAAAGCACGGAATATTTCGCTTTACAGCTTCAATCAAATCAGGATTTACATCAAGCTTATAAGCCGAAGAATAAACAACATACTGAACATCGTCTGTAATATTTTCTGCCGAAAAAGGAAGTGCTTTTATATTCAGCTTTTCCAGAATCTCGTCGGTATAAAAGCGCTCAGAAACATCTGAACCGGTAATAACAGCACCGTTTCTGTAAAATATTTCAACAAGGGCAGCCATTCCGGTACCCTTAATTCCTACAAAATGAAAATGAATGCCTCGCAAGTCAGCCGGCAACTTTTTTGTTATCTGCATGGAAATAATTATAATGTTATAAAACAATCGTATCAAGAAAAAATCCCCATCTGCAACGCAGACAGGGATTTAAAGATGTAAACTACATACGGGAGGAAAAATGTATGTATAGCGGATAACGGGAGTCGGACCCGCCTATCAAGCTTGGGAAGCTCGCATACTACCGATGTATTATATCCGCAATTTTTAAATAACTATTTACACTAAACTTAGATAAATCTGATCGGCAAGACCAAAGCCGGCATTTTTTGTCATAGCTGTTGAATACTCATCAAAGAGCATATCTTCGTAAGTTTCTGTTGCAAAATCACCTTCATAAGCCTTCATTACAGTTTTTCGCATTGCAGAAAGCATCTGTTTTACAAAATATCCTTCAAGCTCCATTGATTTTTCATAGAGTTTTGAGGTTTTGTCTATTGTTGAAGGTTTAATATGAGGATTTGCCTGATTAGCAGCCGCACCAACAGGAGCAGCAGTTTTATCAGCATCAGAAACAAAGGTTCCTTTATAACCGGTTGTATAGTCACCGTTCAAGCGGCCCTCTTCAGCAATCTGACTGGATGCAACAGTTCCCCTTCCGTCATCCTGTCCCTGCAATCTTTTTATAAGCTCAGAGAACTTTTCTCCATCGCTTGTAAACTTTGCAGACTGAATTGCGCCGTTACCGTTTGTGATTCCACTAAATGTATTTGAAACTAAACCAACGTTCATTTTTCCCACCAATCACATTAACTTGCCGTGCTAAGCACGACAAGTATCATTCATTTATCTCTTAAGATTTACAGCTGTGCTAAGCATACTGTCCGAAGTTTGAACAGCCTTACTGTTGAACTCGTAAGCGCGCTGTGCAACAATCATCTGAACCATTTCGTTTACAACAGAAACGTTAGACATTTCCAAAAACTTATGGCGTGTATCACCAAAGCCTTCATAGCCAGGACGTCCGGCAATTGCTTCGCCACTTGCAGAAGTTACCTTAAAGAGGTTATCACCATCTGCCTTAAGACCTACTGCATTTGGGAAACGATAAAGCTCAATCTGTCCAACTTCAACAGGATCGTTTCTGCCGTTTACCTTTACGCTTACCTTACCAGTCTGAGTGATATTTAAAGTTGAAACATCATATCCGTCTGGCAAAATAATTTCAGGCATAACACGCAAACCGTTTGAAGTAACAAGCTGACCGTTAGAGTCAATCTTAAAGCTACCGTCGCGAGTATAAGCATAGCTTCCATCATATTTTTCAACACGGAAGAAGCCTTCGCCAACGATTGCAACGTCAGTATCTACGCCTGTATTCTGTAAAGAACCCTGATTCATAATTCGCTGAGTAGCTGCAAGCTTAACACCAGTTCCCTGCTGAATGCCAACAGGAGTTACTGTATCTTCAGTTGCAGGTGTTCCAGCCAATTTTACATTCTGATAAATTAAATCTTCAAACTCAGCTCTCTGCTGCTTGTAACCAGTTGTATTTACGTTAGAAAGGTTGTTTGATATTACATCGATATTTGTCTGCTGACCGTTCATTCCGGTAGCTGCTGTCCACAAACTTCTTACCATTTTCTATCCCCTATCTACTAACCTAATACAGCAACTTTCTGCCAGAGTGTGCTCATCATTGAATCTTCAGACTGCACTGTCTTCTGGTTTGCCTCATAAGCGCGGTTCACTTCAATCATCTGAACCATCTCATTAACTACATTAACGTTTGAAGTTTCTGTATATCCCTGAACAAAACGAGGTCGTTCATTACCTTCTGCAATGTGAGCAGGACCAGCAATATCATTTGTTGCATAGAAGCTGTTGCCCATTTTTTTCAGATATCGCTCGTTATCAAAACGAACAACCTTAAAACGGTCAACTTCGGTGCCATCCTCAGAATAAGTGATTACACCATCCTCGTTTATTGTGATTTTGTCTGTATCAAGACGGATATAACCCTTTTCGCCAAGAACAGGATATCCATCCTTTGTTTCCAGAATACCTTCCTTTCCAAGAAGGAAATTACCATTTCTTGTATAGCGCTCTCCATTTGGAGTGTCTATTACATAGAACCCTTTTCCACCCAAAGCGGCATCTGTATTTGTGTTAGTGATTTTGAAAGAACCCTGACTAAAATCGACATAATTTTCGTTTGTCTCAACACCAAGTCCAAGCTTTCCAATTACTGGAGCTGCATCGGCACTTCCCATACCGTTCTGCAGCTGATAAACCCCGTCGGCATTTGTACGGCGAATCAAAAGCTCTGGAAACGATTTGCTTACTGCAATGTCACGTTTGTAACCGGCAGTATCGACATTAGCAAGGTTGTTTGAAATTGCATCGAGTCTGTTCTGCTGAGCATTCATGCCCGACGCACCAGTGTACCAACCACGAATCATTTTTCATCTCCCTTTTAATTAATTTACATCTAGTTACTTTATCGGGATTCAAAAATGAATGTTTAGAGATTTATTCTGATTTTTATTCATTGCAAATAGCGGTTTTCCGTCTTATAATGTTTTAAGAGAAATTAATCATTTTCACATATATATACAACAAAGGAGACCTTCTATGAACACTTACGAAGAGCCAAGAGTATTGGCCATTATTTTAGGCGGAGGAAAAGGAACCCGTCTTTATCCACTTACAAAAGAAAGATCAAAACCGGCAGTTTCTTTCGGCGGAAAGTATCGAATTGTAGATATTCCGCTCTCAAACTGTATCAATTCAGGTTATAAAAAGATTTACCTTCTTACTCAGTTTAACTCAGCTTCCCTGCACCTTCACATTTCAAATTCCTACAATTTTGACCGTTTCTCAGGCGGATTCGTAGAAATTCTGGCTGCAGAGCAGACTCTTGAGCACTCAGGCTGGTATGAAGGTACAGCTGATGCTGTTCGAAAGAACTTCATCCACTTTAAATCACAGAAACCAACTCATTACGTAATTCTTTCCGGCGACCAGCTTTACAAGATGGATCTTCGTGCCTTTATGGACGCTCATATTAAGTCTGGCGCAGAAATTACAATTGCAACAACAGCTGTAAACCGCCGCGATGCTTCAGGCTTCGGAATTATGAAGATTGATGAGCAGAACCGCGTTAAAGAGTTTATGGAAAAACCAAAGCCAGATCTGAATATTGACGCATGGAAGATTCCTGCAGAAGCTCGTGGTTCACTTCCTCCAGAGAAAGAGTTCCTTGCTTCTATGGGTATTTATATTTTCAATGCTGACACAATGGAACAGTGCCTTCTTGGTGAAAATGAAAAATATACAGACTTTGGTAAAGAGATTCTTCCACTTGCAATCGGTAAGAGAAAAATCAATTCTTACGTTTTCGACGGCTACTGGGAAGACATCGGAACTATCAGAAGCTTCTACGAGGCAAATATTGCCCTTACAGAGCCATATCCAGCATTCGATTTCTACGGAACAACATCTCCAATCTATACTCACATGCGTAACCTGCCTCCATCAAAAATCAACAAGGCTGATATTACGTCTTCCCTTACTTCGGAAGGATGTATTATTACAGAATGCAAACTGAACAAGTCTGTAATTGGTGTTCGATCAATAATTGAAAACGGAACAGAGCTTGACGGCGTAATTATGATGGGTGCTGACTACTATGATGATGAAGAAGAAAAGAAAATAAGCCTTGAAAAGGGCATTCCTTGCACAGGAATCGGCAAAAACTGTAAAATTGCCAACACAATCATCGATAAAAATGCCCGAATCGGCGATAACTGCAAGATTGGCGTAACCGGAAGAAAGTATCCTGACGGCGATCATGGTTCCTTCTACAGCGCAGACGGCATTATAGTTATCAGAAAAGGTGCGACAATCCCATCTGGAACAGAAATCTAAAACTGTAATTTGCTTTTGAAACACTGTAATTTTCGCACTTGAAGCGAAAAACTTATAATTTCAGTTCATGTTTCACAGAAACAGGCCGAATAACTAAATACAAAGTTATTTGGTCTGTTTTTTTATGCTGAAAACAGATGTTTTTTACATAAAAGTCTCATATTATGCATACAAACTGTATATTTATGCAATTTTATATGCATAAATTATGCATAATACAAATCACGCTATATATAGCGTACCTATACCTTGCGGCTTTAGATTATAATATGCTTTGTAATTGGATAAACAGAATGTCTGGATCGGTACTGTAAACTTAAAACACTATACAAGCTCATTAACTTGTATTAATTTATATACACACTGTACAAAATTATTACTTCCAGCTTGACTTGAAAGTTTAAAACCTTTTCTCACATATTTACTGGTACAAATCCAGTATTATACAAGGGTATTATTGTATACTATTTTATACACATTAAGAAAACTTATAGAAAAAAAATTTAATTTTTCCTACTATCCCCTGTCAACTATTCCCTAACTCTACTACCTATTCCTCTTCCCATTCCGCAAGCTTTCTATGCAGCGTTTTTCTCCCTATACCTAGCACATCTGCGGTCTGAGTCTTGTTACCGTTGTTGGCAGCAAGATTTTCCTGAATTATGATTTTTTCGGCTTCTTCCATTGTAATTCCGATTGGAATTGAAATTACCTTAGCTTCACTGCTCTCACGGATTGAAGCAGGTAAATCTTCCATTTTTATTTCGTCACCGTTACACATAACAACTGCGCTCTCAATGCAGTTTCTAAGCTCTCTTATGTTTCCAGGCCAAGAATATTTGATCATTGCTGATTTTGAACGGTTATCAAAGCCTTTAATGTTCTTTTCGTTTTCAATGTTAAACTCTCGTAAGAACGAATGCATAAGCAGTGGAATGTCGTCCTTACGCTCGCGCAGAGAAGGCATTGGGATTCTTACAACATTAAGTCTGTAATACAAATCCTCGCGGAATCTTCCAGCCTTAACCTCTTCCTCAAGATTTTTATTTGTGGCAGCTACAACTCTTACATCAACTTCAATTGATTCTCCGCTTCCAACGCGCTCAATTTTTTTATCCTGTAAAACGCGAAGAAGCTTTACCTGAGTTGTAAGATTTATTTCTCCAATTTCATCAAGGAAAATTGTTCCACCGTCAGCAAGCTCAAACCTTCCCTTCTGCATAGCTTCGGCTCCAGTGTAGGCGCCTTTCTCGTGTCCAAACAATTCGCTCTCTAAAAGACTTTCAGACAGAGCTGCACAGTGAACAGAAATTAACGGCTTATCTTTTCTTGGTGACTGATTGTGAATCGCTCTTGCAACAAGCTCCTTACCAACTCCACTTTCACCGGTAATCAAAACTGAAGCCTTCGTTGGAGCTGCCTTCTGAATTATCATTCGTACCTTATTCAGCTCCTCCGACTTTCCAATCATCTCGTCAGTGGTTGTACTCTTTTTCAGCTTTTCCTGCAGCTCAGAAATTTTCTGTTCCTGCTCACGTCCACGCAATGCATTTTTTACAACGTGATTAAGGTGATCAAGATCAAGCGGCTTTGTCAAAAAATCATATGCACCAGATTTTATTGCTTTAGTTGCATCGTCAATACTACCGTGACCAGTCAAAACAATAATTGGGATGCCAGGGTATTCAGTCGTAACTCTTCTAACAACCTCTTCCCCGCTGATTCCATCCATCCTCAGGTCGGTGATTACCAGGTCAATTCCACCCTTTGCAATAATCGAAAGCCCTTCCTTTCCGCTGGCAGCTTTAGCAACATTGTAGCCTTCAAGCTCGAAGTTATCTGCAAGACCGTTTCTTATATTTTCTTCATCATCAATTGTCAGAATTGTAAACATATCTTTACTTTATTCTCCATTTTGAGTAAGCAGTTTTTTATCCTTTTGTGGAATCGGGAATATCAACGTGAACATTGTTCCTTTATTTTCTTCAGATTCAACCTGAATCTCGCCAGAAAATTCTTTCACAATTTTATAAACCATTGTCATTCCAAGTCCGGTACCGTCTGCCTTTGTCGTATAATACGGTTCAAAGATTTTTCCAAGTGTCTCTGGATTCATGCCGCAGCCGTTATCAATTACCCGGATAACATATTTGTTTTCGTTATAGGCACAATCAATTTTAAAAAGTCCTTTCGCAATCGGTTCTTCATTCTGATTGTTCATTCTGGCCTTAATTGCAAAAAGTGCATTTTGCGAAAGATTTATAAAAATATCGCGCAAAAGCTTTTCATCAAGCAGTATTCTCTGACTTTTTTTAGGCTTTGTAAACTCAATTTCAACGTTTTCATTTGAAAATTCGGGTTTTGTAAACGAAACAAGATCCCCGATTATTTTTGCAGGATCTTTTAATTCAAGATTAACATTAAGCGGACGAACTGCAAGCAGAAAATCCATTACAAGCTTGTTCAAATGGTCAATTTCTTCATTAACAACATCAATATGATTTTCAACAAATTTTTTTGGAGGCAAAACATCATTATTCCCCCTCGCCTTTTCCAGCGCCTTTTGTATAAGCTGAATATGAATGCTGATTGCCCCAAGCGGATTTTTTATTTCGTGAGCCATTCCAGCCGCAAGATTTGTTAAATTTGCAAGATTTTCCATTCTATGCAGACGGATTTCCTGGTTCTTTGTTTCAGTCACATCTCTTACAATAATAATTCGTCCAGAAAGCTCATTCTTATGCATAAGCGGAGTCATTGAAATAGTCAAAAATCTGATGGAACCGCCGTTTGTTGACGTTGTAAAATCATCTGTACTGTTAGTGATTTTGTTTTCTGCACAGCGCCTGAAATAATCAGCAATTTCATCATCAGCAATAAGCTCCCATACCGGCAGAAGATTAGTTTTTGCTTCCTCTGTATTATGCTTAAACTCAAGGCGGCTTTCCAGAATTGTATTTTTATGAATGATGCAGAAATTATTATCTACAATCAGAAGTCCCGAGGTTATTGATTCAAGAATTGAGTACAGAGTTTCGTTTTCTTCAAACGTATCATCCAAAAGCGAAAGCAGCTGTTCATTCGAAAGCTTTGCAGCCTTCTGCGATATTCGTTTTGCATAACTAGGCATTCTTTTTATCCCTAAATTATATTATCTGTTTATTGATTTTGTTAAAATCCTATCGTAAATAACATTAATTCTTGCAATATCTCTAATCAGGCATTCCAAAGCCTGTTGTATTGACTGATTGTAGGAGGTGCAATTATTGTAGCAATTCTGTACTACCTGAATAAGCTGAACGTTTGCTTCGCAGCCTTCACTGGACATAAGCAGCTTTTTGTTATACTCGCAGATATGCTGTAAAAAGATTTTCAGTTCAATTTTCGGTTCAAACTTACCGCACTCTTTAAGCAGCGTTTGTAAATCAGGAAGCTTTCCAGTAACAATTCCTTCCATAAACTTTTCAGCTTCTGTTCTAAGCTTTTCGGCTGTAACCGGTAGGAACGTTAAAAGGTATTCAGAAATGCTTCCGGTAAAATCATTATTATGGAAAACTCTTTGAATTACTTCTGTCTGAGACGGCTGAACTCTATCTTTAAAATTATAAGTTCTTACTCTGGAAAGAATTGTTGGAAGTACAGCATTTCTTCTTGAAGTAAGCAGAATAAAAATACAGTCAGCAGGAGGCTCTTCAAGGATTTTGAGCAGTGCGTTTCTTACATTGTTCTGCATCTTTTCTGCATTCTCAATAATTACAACCTTTTTTCCTTCCTCAGGGCGCACATAAGCCCAGCCTTCCATATTTCGTATTTGATTTATTGGAATTGAATTGTATAAATAATCACTTTCAAGCGCGAGTGCCTGTTTGTTTATTTCTTCACAAATTGGTTCAATTTCTTCTACAGGTGGAAGCTCATGTGGAAAGTCAATTTTTTCCATATTTTCGTTTATTTCTGCAATAAGTGTTCCAATTTTGTTTAAATTGTTTTCTCCCTGATAAAGAATGCCACTGAATCTTAACGTCAGCTTTCTTACGCTTCGTAAATACAAATACCTTGTGGCAGCTAAATATGACGCATTTTCCTTACAGGCTTTTACAAAAGCAGCTTTCGCCGCTTCAATTTCCAGAAAGCATTCTCTTGGACCGAGTAAAAGTACGTTTGTGCAGTTTAAGGCTTTATGCCTCAAACAGGATGGACACGTACAGTTCCAGCTCCCCTTCTTTTCTTTGTTTACACACGAAAGTACACGTGCAGTTTCAAGAGCGGCAGTAAGCTTTCCGTTTGCACTGTTTCCGGAAAATAAAACTGCTCCTGGAAAGCTTCCCTTGCGAATATCTGAGCCTATATATTGTGATGCATCCTGACCAACAAGGTTTTCAAACATCAGGCAGCTTCCTTAGAAATCATTTCCTGTGTACCCTGAACAAACGGAGCTAAAAGACTGTAAACAAAGCTGTCTCCGATTAAAGATGAAACATCGACCCATGGCTGCTGAGTAAGGATAAACAAAAGTACAAATACAATTGCAAGTCCTTCAGCAAAACCAAAGAAAGCTCCGAGTGCATGGTCAAGACTTCTCAAAATCTCGCCCTTAAAAATATGCGAAATTATAACTTCAACAATCTTTATAACAAGGAAAACCACAATAAAAATAGCAATAAATGAAACAATTATTGCAAGAGTCGGATTTTCAATATACTGAGTTGTTACAGGCATTACAGTCTTATAAAATAAAAATGAACAGATCAAACCAACAATCCAGCAAAGCTTACCAAAAATTGCCTTAACAAAGCCCTTTATAGCAGCTACAACAGTAAATAAAAGAATTATTCCTAAAAAAACTAAATCGATTATGGCAATGTTTCCCATCTCTTTCTCCTTTTTTATATTATATCTGATTATAAATTATTTTTGCAATTTCTTCAGCAGGTCTTTTTTCTCCTGCAAGCTTTTTTACGTTTTCTGAATATTCTTTTCGGATCTTTTCATCAAGCATCTGATTAAGCATTTCCTTTAAGTTTTCTGCTGTAGCCTGCTCTCCCACAAGGATTTTGGCAGCACCGTATTCTTCAAAAAACTTTGCATTATCAACCTGATCCCCACGCGTTCCACTTCCGCACAAAGGAATAAGTACCATCGGTTTATTCAAAACTGCCGACTCCCAGATTGAGTTTGCACCAGCACGCGAAAGAATAACATCTGCTGCAGCTACAACATCAGGCATCTGTTCATAAATAAATTGATACGGCTTATAAAAACCGTTATATTTTTTTACAAGCTCTTCAGAAAGCTTTTCGTCCGTATTCAACAATCCAGTCTGATGAACAACAATAAAGTTTTGTGTAAGCCATTCGAGATTTTCTGTAACAAGCTCATTTATCTGTTTTGCACCGGAGCTTCCGCCAAGTACAAGCAGAACAGGCTTTGTTCTTTCTGTAATTCCTAAAAACTCAAGTCCCTTATTTCCATCAGCAGTATAAAATACATCTCTTACAGGATTTCCGGTAACAATTACGCGCTTCTGTTCATCTTTTTTAAGTCGATTTTTTGTCTCTTCATACGAAACAAACATTGTCTTTGCATACATAAAGTTTATTCTGTTAGCAAGGCCAAGCGTAAAATCACACTCATGAGTATAAACAGGAATATCCATATGCTTTGCAGCCATACACGGTGGAACACTTACAAAGCCACCCTTTGAAAAAAGCACTGCCGGTTTAAGCTTTCTGAAAGCTCTTCTGGCACTAAAATAGCCGCCTATAATCCTAAATAAATCTGTAAAGTTTTGCCAGGAAAAATATCTTCTTAATTTGCCGGACGGGATTCCTATAAAACCGTCTACAATTTTTTCTCCGTTGGAATCAACAGCTTTTTCTATAATTTTGCCATCCATTCCCTTAGAACAACCAATCCAATATATCTTTATTTCTTTATTTTCTTTCTTTGATATTGTTTTCAGCTCCTGCGCAACTGCCAGCCCCGGATAAATATGTCCCGCAGTTCCCCCGCCAGTAAAAGCCACTACATTTTTATTAAGTTTCATATTGTTATAATCTTACAATAAAAAAAATAATTATTCTATTACAAATAAATAAATCAAAAATCTTTAATTTTAATTTTGAAAAAAATAGCGCTAGGGAAAGTAACATCTGGCAAAAACACTCTGTTGTGCTGCCGCTTTTGCGGCAAACGTATATAATTACAAGGCACAACAGCGTGTAGCACGTGAACGTGCGATTTTGCAAGATGGAACTTGACCGATAGCTATTTTTTTCAACACTATGCTTAAATGTTATTTGTGTTATTACCATTTGTTTGTTATAATTAATTATTGGTATTAGTATGCGTCGTTATAATAAAGGTACTATATTTACAAATAACAACTGTATTGCCTGCAATAAATGCATAGCCGAATGTAACATTCTTGGCACAAATATTCCTGTAAATAATAATGGCAAAACACAGATTGTAATCAATTCTTCAAAATGTGTTGCCTGCGGTCTTTGTCTGCGCTCCTGTCCTCACGATGCCAGAGAGTTCAAAGACGATACAGATGCCTTTTTCGACGCTCTTGCTAAAGGTGAAAAACTCACTGTCATCTTTTCTACAACCTTTATTACCTTTTATGAAGAACAGTTCCCAAAAATCCTTGCTTATTTACATTCTCTCGGCGTTAATGCTATTTACGATGCTTCTGTTGGAGAAACAATAAGCGTATGGGCTCACACAAAATATATTAAGGATATAGCTCCAAAGCTTGCAAAACCGGCTTTTATTGCAAATCACTGTCCAGCAATTACAAACAGAATCGAAACCTTTTATCCTTATCTTTTTGAAAAGCTTATTCCTGTTCATACTCCGGAAATCTGTGAAGCAATCTATCTTCATAAATACTTAAAGAATAACGACAGAATTGCCTATATTGGACCGTGTATTGCAAAGCATCAGGAGTTCCACAGCGAAAATACTAATGACAATATAAGCTTCCTTCTTACCTATAATCATTTTATGAAAAAGCTTTCGGAAGTTGATTTTTCTACTATTGATTTATCTTCCTACAAAACTGAGTTTGACCAAATTGATTTAGAAACAATAAAAGGCAGTATGATTTACGGAAGCTTCAGAAATAAAATTGCAAGAAACTTCCCGAACGGTTCAAAGCTGCTTTATATGGAAGGTCTCGTAAAAGATACGTTTGATATTTTGAGCGTTTATGACGATATAGATGATGCCAATATCCGCCCGCTCATGGTCGATTTTATTGCCTGTAAGCACGCCTGCAATAACGGTCCTGGCATTGAGCCGCATAAGTTTTCGTTTGAAAACATTATCCTTCATCATTATAAAACCTCTAAAAACGTTAATTCCGATTCAGACTGGAAGGAAAACTGGCAGAAGCTTCAAAAAGATTGTAAGAGCTTAAAATACGAGGATTTTACCCGTACTTATGAAAATTACTATATCCAGTCGGTATCGCTTCCATCTTCTACTTATGATGATGTTTTCAACTCAATGCGCAAGTATACTCCGGACAAACGGAAAATAAACTGCAGTTCGTGTGGTTATAAAACCTGTAAGGATATGGCTACTGCGATTGCTTACGGTTTTAACAAAAAAGAAAACTGCATTCACTATATGAACGAGCAGTTATACTACAATTTTAATACAGATAAAGAAACCGGCATTCCGAACAAGTTCTCTTTTGTAAACTTAATGAAAAAACTGCTTGAGAATAATCCGGAAAAAGGCTACATAATCAGTACCGGCGACGTAAACAGACTTAAGGTAATAAATGACCTGTATGGTATGCCGCGTGGAGATGCTGTTCTTAGAGTAATTGCACGTAAGCTTACAGAGATTGCCGGACCGGAAGGCTTATGTGGTCGTCTTGGTGGCGGTACGTTTGCAGTTGTTTTTGAAAACACTCCTGAAAACCTTAAACGCTTCCGGGACTTGACTTATTTTGATTGTTCAGAAGAAGGAATTAAGTTCCCGGTTACAATGCGCTTTGGTATTTATATTCCTACTGACTTTGAAACAAATCCTCATATTGGTCTTAACTTTGCTACCCTTTCCATGGATAAAAATGTTTCCAGCACGCAGAATACCTTTACGCTTTATTCAGAATCGTTCAGGCGTCAGACTAAACGCGAAATTGAAATTACAGCAAAGCTTCAGCCTGCTTTAAATAATAAAGATTTTATTCTCTGGTTCCAGCCTCAGTACAGGGCTTCTACCGGTGAGTTGATTGGAGCAGAAGCTCTCTGCCGCTGGACCGCAGATGATGAAATGATTATGCCTAAGGATTTTATTCCAATTGCAGAAAAGAGCGGCTTTATAAAAACTCTTGATGTTGAAATCTGGAGAATGGCATTCCAGGCATTACGAAAATGGATTGACTCAGGCTTAACTCCTGTTCCAATATCCGTAAACATTTCAAGAATCTCGCTTTCAAACGATGCTTTAATTTATACAATCAAGCATTTTGCAGAAGAATTTAACATTCCAACAAACCTGATTCATTTTGAAGTTACTGAATCTGCGTATATGGAAGACCAGCAGAACATGATTGACCGAATAAGCAGTATTCGAAGGCTCGGCTATCAGATTGCAATGGACGATTTTGGAAGCGGCTATTCTTCACTTAATACACTCAAGGATTTACCGATTGATATTCTTAAGCTTGATATGGGCTTCTTGAAGGATAATACAAATATGGACAAGGGAGGAAAGATTCTTTCATCTCTGGCTCATATGGCTCAGAATCTTGAATATACAACTATTGCAGAAGGTGTAGAAACTCAGGAACAGGCAGACTTTATAAAGAGTATTGGCATAGACATTATCCAGGGCTATCTTTACGCAAAGCCAATGCCGGAAGAAAAGTTTGCAGAGCTCATTTCAAATGCCGAAAGTCCTGTGGTTATTGAAAAATCAAAAGGAACCGGCCTTGTTGATATGGGTAATTTCTATAATCCTGAATCTAGTGAAAGTATTATGTTCGATAAGCTTTCGGGTGCCGCAGTAATTTTTGAATATAATCCAAAGCAGAAAAAAACGACAATTCTCCGAATTAACCAGAAGTGTCTCAGAGTATTCGGCATGGAGTCGCTTTCCTTCAGGGAGATTCAAAAATCCTTTTACTCCTTCTTCTCAAAGGAAACAAAGCAGAAGTTTATAACCTCAATTCAAAAAACAATTGAAACCGGTTCAGAAGTAATTTTTACAGCTCAGGATAAAGAGCTTATAAACGAAAGCATAGTCTGGACAAAAATCCATCTTTGGGAAATAAGTTCAAAGGATGATTCACACATTATCTATACGCTTGTAGAAGACATTACCGACGAAAAGAATACAGAAAACAATCTTGAGCTTACAAATAAAAATCTTACTTCGATGATTGATAACTCAAAGATTGGAATGTGTCTTATGAATGTCCGCTTTGATTTCCTTAATTTTATGGAAACAATAAAGATTACCGTTCTACGGGCAAATAAAGAGTTTGTTGAACTTACCGGTTATTCAGAGGACGAAATCCTTTCCTGGACAGAAAAAGAAGTTCTTGGAATTGTTCATCCAATCGACAGACCAGGTTTTATTCTCCATGCAGTAAAGTCTTTATCCGTAAAGCAGACAGAACCACTCACTCAAGTTTTCCGTGCACTTTTTAAGGATGGAGAATACAGACGTATAAAAATGCTTATGAACGTTATCAAGCAGGATGACGGTTCTTATATGCTGTTTACAAACTATACTCCGGCAGACTAAGGTACAATTCTATTTCAAATACATCTGGTCAAACGCTTTATCCTGCAGTGCCTTAGAAAAATAATGCCCCTGATAAAGATAACACCCTACCTTTTTAAGAAACTCAAACTGTTCAGTTGTTTCAATGTTATCTCCAATAACAAGCATATCAAGCTTTTGTGCCAGAGAAACAATTGACTGAATAATTATCTTTTCAGTTTCTTCTGCTTCTGCTGAAATATTTGCAAGATTATGCATATTAATTCTAAGATAATCGGCATCAACATCCTTAAGAACATTCAACGAACAATAACGGCTTCCAAAATCATCTATTTCAATATCAAAGCCTTTTTCCTTAAAAATTTTAAACAGACTTACACCCTTTCCATAATCCGAAATAAGCACCGATTCTTTAATTCCAAGCTTTATATTTTTCGGATTGATTGAATATTTTTCTATAAGGCTGCATAAATACTCATAAACATCAAAATAGAAAATATCGTTTATAGAAATATTTATAGAAATAAAAAGCTCAGAATAACCGAGTGTCCGCCAGTACTGTAATTTTTGAGCAGCCTTTTCCCAAATGTACATATCTAGCTTATAAATAAGTCCTGTCTTTTCAAACATGTAAAGGAAAGATTCCGGCTGCATTAAACCGTTTCCAGGCTTGTTCCACCGCGTAAGTGCTTCTGCACCAATAAGTTTTTTTTCTTCATTAAAGATTGGCTGCAGGTACATGTAAAAATGATTGTTTGAAAGTGCATAATTAAAATCGCTCACAACAGCTCTGTCGTCCAGATATGTGTGCATAATAGATTCATTGTAATAAACAACATTGTCTGCTGCGCCTTCTGGAATATTATCTATTGCCATAAGAGCCTTATCGTACATATACTGCGCACTTTCAATTACATCGGAGCTTTCATAAATACCTACAAAATAATCTATATGATAATTGTTATTCTCAGAAACCTTTACAATATCGAGCATATCGTTCTTAAAAAAATCTCTTGAATAATTTTCTGCAGGCATAAGGATTGCAAACTTATCGTCCATAATGTGACCATAAACCTCGTTTTCCATTGCCCTTTCTTTTATATAATTTGCCTGATGCTTAAGCACAGCGTCTCCGGTTTCTATTCCGAACAAATCGTTTATTAATCTGAAGCCCTGAATGTTTGTACAAATCATGTACCATTTTATGTTCGGGTTATTTCGTATCTGGTCATCGGCAACTTCAAAAAATCTTTCCCTGTTGTAAATACCGGTTAATGAGTCATAATTGGCAAGAATATAATTTTGCTTATTCTTTTCTGTCTCTTCTGTAATATCACGGAAATTAAGATACGAGCCTATAAAATTGTTTTCATCAAAAAGCTTTCTATATAAAACTTCGTATTTCCGTTCTTTATCATCTATTGTAAATGTCTGATTTGAAACAGCTATATCAAGATTTCGGGCAAAGTTTTTATTCATAAACCTTGTATAATAAAGCTTAATCTGCACATCAGACCATTTAAGCTTTTCCGTAAAAAAACTTTCTGCCAGATTATTTTTATATACAAGATTATTTTCTTTATCGAACCAGCAGGTTGCTATAGGATAGCTTTTTATAACCTTTTTTATTGTTGATTCGCGTATAATTTCATCTGCCTTATAAATATTATAATGGAAGAAAATATAGCTTAAAAAACCGTAGCAGATAAAAGCAAGATTAAAATAAAAATCAAAGGCATAAGAAACATAGCTCAAAATGGCAGCAAGTATATACGGATAAACAAATATTCTATATCTATTTTTATAAAAGGAAGGTACCTTCTTAATTCTAAGAATAAGCATATATACCGTAAAACAAATTGCTGCCAGATTTAACATAAAATGATACGCTATAAAAGGAGTAAAGCTTACGCTCCAGTAAAAACCGTTATTGGAAATTGTTTTAAGATCGATTGTAAAAAGAACTTTGAAGAATACATTTAAAATAATTATTGCAACATCAAATACAACCATTGAAATGTAAATACCGCTTGCAATCCTCATGTTTTTTCTGTATTCCGCAAACTTTTTTGTAAAAGAAAAAAGCCCCAGAACAATACCGTCCAATGCAAAAAAGCTTAAGTTATAAGCAATTTCTGCAATTATTTTATGTCTGGTTGAAAGGCAAACAATTCCGCAAAACAAAGAAAGTATTGAATAAAGAAGCGTTAAATCAATCTGCCTCATATAATCTTTTTTATTTCTACGACGGATAAGAATCCATACAATAAGTTGTGCGACAAATATTAAAAAGATAAATCCTACAAAAATGAAGTTCATTCTTCCTCCCAAAACTTTCTTACAAAATATTTTGTCACATCAAAATCTTCGTATTTGAAAGGCTTTGCAAAATAAAATCCCTGGAAGTAGTCGCATTTTAGCTTACCAAGAAGCTCCAGTTCTTTTGTAGTTTCTACTCGTGCAACCGTAACTCCAATGCCAAGCTTTCTTGAAAGAGATATAATGCTTTCAAGCAGGATTGAAGTTCTGTTGTAGTAGTCATTTATATTCAGGGCGTTTATGTCAATTTTTATAAAATCAGGTTTAATTTCGCTGATAATGTTAAGACAGGAATTACCACGACCAAAATTATCTATCTCAATCTTAAAGCCATATTCCTTTAGCTTTTGCATTGTCTCAATAATATTCTTTTCGTGATTTACAATTGCGTCCTCAGAGATTTCAAGCATAAGGCTCTGCGGCGGGATTCTGTATTTTTCTACAAGTCTTGTAAGCTGTTCATAAATATTTGTAAGATAAAAATCCTTTGGAGAAATATTTACGGAAAGAGATGCATTTTCAAAGCCCTTTATTCGCCATTGCTTTATTAAAGAAATTGCCCTTTCCCAAATGAATAAATCAAGCTGTGTAATATAACCGGCCTTTTCCAGAATAGGAATAAACTCTGAAGGATAAATAATTCCCCTCAACGGATGATACCATCTTGTAAGGGCTTCTGCCGAAACACAATTTACCTTGGAATCAAAAATAGGCTGTAAATCAACCTCAAACTGATTCGTCTGAATTGCTTCATTAAAATCATTAAGAATATTGCGTTCCAAAAGCTTTAAGTCCATAATCATTGTGTCATAGAACGTAACTTTTTTATCATAATTAGGAGAACGCATTTCTATTGCCATAAGGGCCTTATCATACATCATCTGTACGTCTTCTGAATTATTAGAAATCTCGTACACACCAATATGAATCTTCATTGAATAATTAAGGCTCTTTGTAAGATGAGAGATTTTCTGTGTATTCTCTTCTGCAAGATTCATTTTAAAATCCTGCTTATTTATAAGAATACCAAATCTGTCTGAAGAAATACGGCCGACAATACAATCCTTGTATCGCGCAAGCGAAAGCATTTTTGCCTGCTCAATAAGGATCTTGTCTCCAAGCTCTGAACCGAAAACATCGTTTATAAACTTAAAGTTTTCTATATTAGTAGCAACCATATAACGCGGCGTATGAGGATTACTTTCTATAATTTCCTTTGCACGCTGGAAGAAACCGTTTTTATTGAAAAGACCAGTTAGTGTATCGTGTGTTGAACGAAGCCTGTCTTTTTTTTCCGCTTCAACTTCAGCTGTAAGATCTGTAAACTGTAAATATCCACCGACCTCAATTCCCTTTGAATCCCGGAGCTTTTTATATTCAACCGAAAAATGATGCTGCTCATTATTTATAATTATTATATCTTCAAAAGAAACAAACTCCTGCTTGTCATCCATATCACTAATCGCAGGAATGCCAAGATACTCTTCTGCAATTCTATCTATATTTTTATTGTCGTTGAGTATCTCCATTGCTTTTTTATTTTTATAAATGCATTTCTTTCTATAATCAAAACAGAAAACCGCACTATTCAAACTTTCAAAATAAGTTTTGTGCATGAGCTTCAGGCTCTTGTAATGAATGGAATGCAGGTAATAACAGATAAAAACGGCAAGAACACCATACACTAAAACTGAATAGTCAAGGACCCAGTGCATCATCATAAACAGGAGGTTTATTACGATGATGGCGAGAAATGCACTTAAAATAACTATGTAATCGTTTTTGTAAATACGCTGCTTTTTTACTACAGAAGCAACAAGAATGATGATAATGTATGCAACAATTATATAGCAGATATCAAGATGAATATAATATGGAATCTTAAAATTAAACTGCAGATAATTAAAGCCGCCCTTTTCATAATAAGTCCAGAAGCTGTCAAAGGCGTGATTAAAAAAAGGATTTAGAATAAGGGAAATTGAATCAAGAATACAAAGCATTCGAATATAAGTTGAGATTCGTGCCCGCCTGCTCCTGTTAAATTCAAACTTCTTTTGCTCTGTAAACTCTATACAGAAAACCATTAAATAATATAAAACCCAGTCAAGATCTATGAAGTATAAGGTTTGGAATAAATCGGCAATCGCTTTGCGGCTTATAACAATTGTCATTGTATAATTGATGATTGTGATTAAACCAAATAAAAGCAGGTTTCCAACTTTTTTAGCAACTTTTCCGGTATTTTTCGTAGAATAGATTATACAAAATAAGATGAGAATTGAGAGAAAAACTAAACCAATTATAAAAAGAAGCTTCATAAGGATAATTAATTTTATCTCATAATCCGATTTTTTTAAACAAAAAAAAAGACTGATTCGTTTGAATCAGTCTTTGCCACCGGTTGGAATCGGACCAACGACACATGGATTTTCAGTCCATTGCTCTACCAACTGAGCTACAGCGGCGTGTGATGTCTAATATATATTAAACAGCGATTTGTGTCAATAGAACAAACCTAATTTTCCAGAAAAAATATATGAAAAATGAGCAATTTTCTCAGCTCTATTCCTTATGGTAAGGCTTTAAAATCTCCAGAATTTTTACCTTTTTAAATAAGGTAGCATAATTAAATGCAGACATTCCCATCTGGTCTTTAATGTCAGGATCTGCGCCATTTTCTGCAAGCAGCTTACAGATTGCTTCATTGTTTGCTCCAACCGCAAGAACAAGGTTAGACTGCCCTTCCTTACTGATTGTATTAAGCTCGGCGCCTCTTTCTATAAGAAGCTTTGTAATATCCTTGTTGCCCTTCCATACTGCATCCATAACGGCAGTATATCCGCGGTCATTTGAAACAGCATTTATATCGGCACCACAGTCAAGCAGCATTTTTGTAAGCTCTTCATTATCATTCCGAACAGCAACATTCAGCATTGGAGTTCCAAGCTCATCGCGTGAATCAATATCTATTCCTGCACTTATAAAAAGATTACAGAGCTCTGTTTTATTTTTTGCAATTGAAGAAGCAAAGCAGTCAGCTGTAAAAGGAATGCCTTTAGCAAACAGGCTTTTCTTTGCAGTGTTTATTATATCCTGCTTAAGAAGAGTTTTATATTTTTTAGTGATATAATTCAGAATATCATCTTTACTTTGAACAAGATTTAAAAGCTTCTTGTTAGCATAAAATTCCGAAAGCAAATCGATATTCGAAATAATCTGTACTTTCTTTGTACTTAAAACTCCGCTTACAAAAGCCAAATCACATATCTTCTGCTTAGTAAGCTTTTCTGCAGCACTGGTAGAAAAAACAATACACGTACAAGCAGAATCAAAATATTTTTTTATTTTAATAATATTTTCATGAGCAAAATCTGAAATATAAAGCTTTGTGGTCTTCGTTTTATCAAGCGATTTTATTGTTTCACGTAATTCTTCTATAAATTTCTTATTATCTGAGAGTACTAAAATATCCATATTGCAATTATAAAGCGTGTTTAAAATTGGAGCAAGCAAAAAAAAGCCCCCTGGACTGATGGATTGTCCAGGGGGCAAGAATTACTAATTATTTATTATCGCTTAAGTGATAATACTGTTTCAAGCAATGTATCGGCAGTCTGAATTGTCTTTGCATTAGACTGGAAACCACGCTGTGTTACAATCATGTCTGTAAGCTGTTCAGACAAGTCAACGTTTGACATTTCCAAAGCTCCTGCCATGAGTGAGCCTCTTCCTGCAATTCCTGATTCACCAATTCTTGCCATACCACTGTTGTTTGATTCAACGTAAGTATTGTCGCCGGCTTTTTCAAGACCACGATCATTTGTGAATGTAGCAAGTGCAACCTGTGCGATTGTTCTTGTTGTACCGTTTGTATAAACTCCAGTGATTATACCGTTTGAGTCAATCTTAAAGTTATCAAGATAACCCATTGTGTATCCATCCTGGTAGAAAGCTTTTGTTGTACTCTTCTGTGCTGACTGTGTAATTGTGTTTTTCCAGCTTCCAACTGTACCAAGGTTGATGTTGAAGGTCTGTCGATGTGGATTTCCTTCTCCATCAGCATTTGAATCTGGAACTGTATAAGAAGCCTGAATTACAATTTCACCTTCTGTGTTAGAAACGTTTCCGGCACTGTCTGTAACGTACTGTAAAGCACCCATGTTGTCGAAAGAAACATAGAATGTATTCTGTTCACCATCTGTTGTTCCAAGTCCGATTCGTGTCTGTGTAAAGTCACCGTTTTCTTCATCAACATTTACAACAGCCTGCCACATATTTGGCTCATCTGGAACACGTGTAAAAGAAACAGAAAGCTTGTGCTCGTTTCCGTATGTATCATAAATAACCTGTTCTGTTCCCCAGGTGCCTTTTTCAATATCATCAAGGCTTGCACCCTCACGGATTACAGGTGTGTTTTTATCAAGGTTACAAGAGAAGTTTACATTAGTTGTAGCTCTTGCAGGATCCTTTGAACCTACAGGAATTGTAATGTCTTCAGGTGTAGCAGCAGTCTTAACAATCATCTGACCGTTTACTTCTTCTGCCATCCATCCCTGTACTCTCATACCGTTAGCAGGGTTTACGAGGGTTCCTTCGCTATCCAAACTGAAAGCACCGTTTCTTGTATAAAAAGATTCTTCACCATCTTTCAAAATAAAGAAACCGTTACCTTTAATAGCAAGGTCAGTAGAAACACCAGTTGACTGAAGATTACCTTGTGTAAAGATATTATCAATAGCAGCAACTGTCATACCAAGACCAACTTCCTTAGGGTTTACACCACCAAGCTCGTCTGTTGGTTTTGCAGCTCCAGTCATCTGCTGTGAAATCATATCCTGGAAAGTAACGCGGCCTCTTTTAAAACCGTTAGTGTTTACGTTTGAAATGTTGTTACCAATTACGTCCATTCTTGTCTGATGATTCTGAAGTCCAGAAACACCAGAATAAAGTGATCTCATCATATACTTTTACCGCCTTTTACTCAGCATAAACTGCTGCAATTTTATCCATAGTATAATACATACCGTTTACAAGAATCTGTGGATTTTCCCCTCGTGTAATTCCATCCACCATTCCCATTGTGGTTGTATCTCCAATATTCAATTCAACTCTTTTTCCCAAGGTTGAAGCTGCTTCTGAAGAAGTAATATAAGAAGCAAGTTTTCCAAAGGAATTGCTCATATTTGTCATCTGTTCAAGTGATGAAAATTGAGCCATTTGCGAAATAAACTCAGTGTTCTCCATAGGACTGGTTGGATCCTGGTTCTGTAACTGAGTTACCAGAAGTTTAAGGAAGTCATCTTTACCAAGTGAATGGCTTGATTCTCTTCCGTTCTGGGCATTTGCTTTGTTGAAATAGTTTACAGCATTATCTACCGCACTCTTTTCAGCAGCACTCATCTGAGTGTTTATGCCCATTTGTGTGTTAAGCAGTTCCATCATTTCTCCTCTACACAATTGTTTTCTATAATTTTAATAATACGACACATAAAATTAGTCGTATACCATCTTTTATATCGTCATTTTATGCAACGATGTTTACGGAATATTCAGAATATTTTTCAAAAAAATCTTCATTCTGGATAAAGCCGTTTACTTCAGTATCACCAAAATCCTCGTAAGCTCTCTTTGCTATGTACTCATTATTGTCGAATAGATTTCCATACTCCTGCTGGCCGTTAGAATTGCCGTTTGGATTGTTGTAAGAAACATCAAAGTTAGAAGTATCAAAACCATTCTGAGCAAAAGCTTCGCGCAAGGTATGTGCATTATCCTTGAATACTTCAAGAGCTTCCTTTGTATTTACAGTGATGTTTGCACTGATTGTCTTTCCGTCAAGAGAAAGGTGAATTTTAACGCTTCCTAAATCATCAGGATGAAGTACAAGATTTATTGTTCCCTGCTTGTTATCCTTTAAGATTATGCTTCCGGCTTTTACAAACTCAGGAGCATTCTGCTGTATCTGATTTGAAAGCATTGCATGGAAGTTAGAGTTGTCTCCAGCTGCAGACTGATTATTCAACGAAAGGATATTGTTTTCTGCATTCTGACTGGCAAGCTCCATTGTTATGGTAGCGTTGTTTTTGTCGTTTAATTCAAGAGTAACCGCATTTTTATCGCTGCTCTTAAGCTTAGCCTGTAAATCTTTGTCAGATTTCTCCAGGTTCTCAGCAGAACGCAAATCCTTTACAAGGATTTTTCCATCTTTATCAAGCTTAGAGATTTTTCCCTTCTTTGAATCAACACTATTTTCGTCTTCAAGCTCTGCTGCAAAGCGTGTATTTTGTTTTGAAGCGAGGTTAGCCGTTTTATTAAGTGTTTCTAAGTTGATGTTTTCATCAGCTGTAAGATTCTGTACAAGCAGCTCGTCCTGCACGTCAGAAGCTTCATTTTTTGAACCAGATTTTACAAGGTTCTTTGCGGTTTTCTCAAAGTCATTCTGATATTCACCTATAATTCGGCTTAATCTGTTGTAATCTTCTTCAAGACTTTGTGAAACGTTATTTTTTGAACCAGTTTTTTGTGCAGTTTCAAGTTTTTTACGAAGATCTGTTTTATCAGCTGATTTTCCTGTACCTGTTTTTTTCAGATCGTCCTTTTGATTAACCGAAAGCTTTTCACCCTTTTCTGATTTCTCAGCATTCCCAGTTTTTTCGGTCTTTTCATTTTCATCAGACGTTTTTTCAGCTTTTGTTTCAGCCTTTTCAGAAGTCTTTTCGCTGTTTTTTACAGCTTCGTTTTTGTCTGCACTTTTTGTTTCATCATTCTTTTTTACAGAGTTTGTTTCTTTAGCTGAATCTGTTCTTGTTTCAGAGGCTTCGTTTGCATAATTTACAGAAGAGTTTTCACAAGAAGTCTGGGAAGCAAAAGTAGAATCGTAACTGTTTGCAGCGCGATTGCTTTCAAGCATCTGTGCAAAAGAGATGACATTTGAGGAGTTCTGGTTAAATAAATTAAGATTCTGAGATACTTGTAATTCCTGCTTTTGTCCAGCAGAAGGATTTACGATGATATCTGCAATTGCCGTCAATTTGGCACTCCTTCAGTTTAAGTACATAAACAAATTGAAGGACTGCCATTTGAACGCTTCTAAAGGCTCTCTGGTTTACTCAGCATCTTCCGCTGTATTTCTGCAGCCCGGTCAGATGGCATTAAAGATAACCAGTAAGAAACCATTGACATAGAACCGTTTTCAGCAGCCATTTCCTCAACCTTGCGAAGAACGTCAATTACAATCTGATCATCCATCGCAACTAAAATGCCTACTGCAGCTTCCGGTCTCATACCGTTCAGATTATTGGCAATCTGTTCAATGTTTACTTCTTTATCATCGTATTTTTTTACGGTCAAGTTAAATGTTTTTTCTCTTTCTTCCTGATTTTTTTCACGCTCTGCAAGCTCGGCAGCTATCTGAGCATTCTGTTTTTCGGATTCTTCAAGGTCTGTTTCGCGCTTATCAAGCTCTTCCATGCGGATATCTATTGCTTCAAGCTGTTTATTCAGTCTGTCCTGGTCAAGATTTGCAGTAAGAGGCTCTGATTGTGTTGATGTAACAGAAGTTTGAGGTTCTTTTCCAAGAAGCTTATAAACCGGAGAGAAAACTGACTTTACGTGTACAATTCCAAGATAATCGAACCACAAAAGTCCGCCGGCAACAAGAATTAATATAATCAGTATGAGAACAAAAGATTTTCCGAAGTTTTTGGCTGCCATTTTCCCCTCAACTTATTGCAATATATAGAAAATTATAACACACAATTTTCAGTCTATCAACTTTCAATCAATTAATCCTGAAATAGCGGCTCCAAGCGTAATATCGTTATCGCAGGAAACAATTTCCCAGTAAATACCAAGCTTATTTGTTAAAACTTCATCAAGATAACCGCAAACGCGTTCTTTAATAAGATGAGTTTTATAGAAGGTTGAACCGTTACAAAGAATGCTAATTGGTCTTGAAGCATTTTTTCCTTCGCCGGTCTGTATAGAACAAGCGGCAAGAATAGCGGCTGAATATCTTGCGGAACGTTCTACAATTGCATCAAACAGCTGATAAAGTCTGTCGTAATCTTCTTCATTTCCATATTCAGCAGCAGCTTTTCCAACAGGATTATTTGTGCTGTATGGAGCGTGCAGGAAGCCGTCCATTTCTATAAGTGTAAGAGACGGGATTTTTAACAGTGCTTCATTTAATTTTTCAGAGAAAAGCTTTTCTTTTGCGGCAGTCTGCATTGCAATGTGAGAAACCGGGCCAAGATAAGCACCAGAACAAAGCTTTTCCATATAGAAGGTGCCTGGTCGTACAGTTGTTTTATCAAACTCAATGTCAAAATCAGAACGATTAACGTCCTTTACCTTGCCTGACTCACATACAATAATCTGTTTTTTGATTCCGCAGCATGAGCACTCCGGCTGAATATAAGCGGCATTCATTCCGGTTCCTAAAATGTAGCCGATATATGAAGAATAATTGCTTCCGGAACCGGCACAGGCAGCACCTGCAAGCAGCGCGGCGACAGTATCGTTGCAGAGCGTAATGCGTTTGATTGTATTCCAGCCGCGTGCAGAAAGAGCTTTTTTAAGCTCCTCGCCTACCTTACTTCCAACAACCTCAGGAGCCTTTACTTCCTTTGAAAAACCGAGCAGTATACCGTCTCCGTTTTCCTGAATCTCCATAGGATAAGAAAAGCAGAAGCCGATTCTGTCAGATTTATTTTTCAGATGTTCAAGGTTAATTGCAATCTGTTCAAAAAAGTCTTTTTTATTCAGCTCCTTTTCAATTCCAGGCATCTTTGTTTTTTCCATCTCAGAGATTGATGGAGTTCCATTTTCATCAAACGAAACAAGGCAGGAACGGAAATTAGT
The DNA here is from genome assembly GCA_017619795.1 of Treponema sp. GTDB lineage: Bacteria > Spirochaetota > Spirochaetia > Treponematales > Treponemataceae > Treponema_D. The sequence goes on along the minus strand of JAFZRP010000104.1, from coordinate 111,577 downwards.
TCCACCTGCATCTATAACAATTACCGATTTTCCCTTTGCGGAAGTTTCCGGCGGATTACAATAAGTTTTTATCATATCTTCATCAGAGTCCTTTCCACCAGATTTAAGGCCTCTGTGCATATCGTCAAGAATTGCCTGTGCAATGGTAAGTACATCTGCATGATTTACAAAATTGTGTCTGTTTAAAAAAGAACTGACTGCTGTATTCATAATAAATCCTTTTGAAAATTAGTTTTCAATTTTTAGTATTATAACAATTATATTGTTTAGAGTACACTAGCGCACCTAAAAACTGGTGTAGCTAATATCAGGCTATTTGTGCTAAAATACTGGTATGGAAAATAAAACACAGTATCAGGCTGAGTTATTTGCTAACAGACTCAGAAAAAAATATAAAAACCTTAGGAAATGGGCAAGAAAAAACAGAATCTCCTGCTTTAGACTTTACGACAGGGACATCCCGGAGCTCCCTCTCAGTCTTGATGTATATGAGTTTTTACCTTCAGATATCTCTACTACAATTGAATGCGCGCGCTTTTTAGGAGAACAGAATGCACGGCTTTCTGCAAATGACCACTCTGTTGAAGAAGATTTAAAGACTAGGACTTACGCAGTTTTATATTTGTACGAGCGTCCTTATGAAAAAGATGAAGCAGAAGAAGAACTCTGGCTCGATGCAATGGCAGAACAAGCCGCAGCGGTTATTGGAATTGATAAAAATCATATTGTAAAAAAGCAGCGCAAGCACCAGAAAGGAACGTCTCAGTACGAAAAAAACAGTTCAGATGTTTCTAATTCTCCGCTTATCCAGGAGTTTGAGCTTACTCAGGAATGTGGTCAGCTTTTCCGAATTGATTTGGCAACCTATCTTGACACAGGTCTTTTCTTTGATCATCGTCCGCTTCGTTCTTCAATAAGGGAATCGTGTGGTGGAAAATCTGTGCTTAATCTTTTCTGCTACACCGGAAGCTTTTCTGTTTACGCAGCCCAGGGAAATGCAAGCTATATAGAATCTGTTGATTTATCAAACACATATTTGAATTGGGCAAAAGAGAACATGGCTCTTAATGGCTTTACAGATAAAAACCGCTATGTATTTACAAAACAGGATTGTGTTCTTTTCCTTCAGCAAAAAGCAGTTGCAGCAAAAGCAAGTTTAGCACAAGGCACCGTTACAAAACCAAAAAGTAATTCCTCAAAGGATTTGTATGACATCATCATCCTTGACCCGCCGACTTTTTCTAACAGTAAAAACACACAGAATGTTATGGATATAAACAGAGACTGGCCGCAGCTTGTAAAGGATTGCCTTAATATTCTTTCTCCCGGCGGAACACTCTACTTCAGCACTAATTCTGAACGTCTAAAGTTTGAGCTTTCCAAAATCCCGCCGAAAACTGCTGCCGGCTCAAGCTTTACCTGTACAGACATAACAGCCGAAACCACCCCACAGGATTTCGAAGGCAAAAAGCCGCACCGCTGCTGGAAGCTTAAGTTGGATTAAAAATTGCTTTAGTTAAATAAAAAAAGCTTTCCAAATGGGAAGCTTTTTTACTGCATTAAGCAACGTTGTACTTATTTGTTTTCTGTCTTGATGCCATATCTCTTGTTGAAGCGGTCAATACGTCCGGCAGTATCAACAAGTTTCTGCTTTCCAGTATAGAATGGATGGCATGCAGAACAAATTTCAACGTGAATATTTTCAACAGTTGAACGTGTTTCGATTACATTTCCGCAAACGCAGGTAATCTTTGTAAGTTTGTAGTTAGGATGAATTCCCTTTTTCATTATATAACTCCTATTATCTTGCCCGATATTACGCCCAGCAGCCACTAGCTTGTACTTAAAACAGAACTTCTATCATTCCGCCACTGTCAGCCAAATTTTAAATAATAATATCACAAGAAGATGTACAATATTAATAAAAAATTAGAAAATAATCAATATAATTATACTTCCTTAACATCAGCTTCCGGAGCATTCTTCTTAATGCTTTCAATGCCATTCAGACAGCCGGCTTTAGCTTTGTAGCCTTCGCCAACAGCAATAATCTGGCCGTTTGATGATTTAAGTCTGAATCTGTACTCACCTTTTTTGTCCTGATAAACTTCGAACTTAGGGTTTTTCTGAGTCTCAAAGCCTTCTACAGTCTGATCTTCAAGGTTAGCTGCAACTGCGTTCTTGCGTACGCTTTCAATTCCATTAAGACAAGCATCCTTTGAATTGTAAACTTCAGAAGTTGCTATAATCTCTCCATTTCCGGCTTTAAGATTAAACATAATGCCTGTTGCTGTTTCTTTTACTGCGAATGTTCCCATTTTTTTACCTCTCGTAAAATACAATTAAGTTTTGGTATGCTACCGTCTAATATTATAACACGGTTTATTATTCCATTCCAGCAGTTCCTGCATTCATACTTGCAAGAAATGCTTCATTTGTCTTAGATTTCTTCATACGGTCAAGGATAAGTTCTGTAATATCAACATCTTCCATTGGGTTAAGAACCTTTCGCAAAATCCAGATTTTCTGAAGCTCGTTTTCTGTAAGGAGAAGCTCCTCTTTACGTGTACCAGATTTTTTGATATTGATTGCAGGAAACAAACGGCGCTCAGCAAGCTTGCGGTCAAGGTCAATTTCTGAGTTACCTGTTCCCTTGAACTCTTCAAAGATAACTTCATCCATTCGGGAGCCAGTTTCAATAAGAGCTGTAGAAATAATTGTAAGTGAACCACCCTCTTCTACATTTCTGGCTGCACCAAAGAATCTCTTAGGCTTAAACAAAGCGTTAGAGTCAACACCACCAGAAAGAACCTTTCCAGAAGTCTGAACTGTCTGGTTGTAAGCACGTGCAAGACGAGTGATTGAGTCAAGAAGGATTACAACATCGCGCTTATGCTCTACAAGGCGTTTTGCCTTTTCAAGAACCATTTCGGCAACCTGTACGTGGCGTGTAGCCTGCTCGTCAAAGGTAGAAGAAATAACTTCGCCCTTAATGGCACGCTCCATCTCCGTAACTTCCTCTGGTCGCTCATCAATCAAAAGAACGATAAGGTAAACCTCAGGGTTGTTTGTAGTGATTGCGTTTGCAATTTTCTGCATAAGGATTGTTTTACCAGCTTTTGGAGGAGCAACAATCAAAAGTCGCTGACCTTTACCGATTGGGGCAAACAAGTCAACAATTCGGGTAGAAACCTCTGTGCTCACTGTTTCCAGACGAAGCTTTTCGTTTGGATAAAGTGGTGTTAAGTTTTCAAAAGGAACACGAGTCTGTGCAATACGAGGCTCGTCGAAGTTTACTGTTTCAATACGGAGCAAAGCAAAGAAACGCTCGCCTTCCTTTGGAGAACGAGTCTGTCCGTAAACAGTATCACCAGTCTTAAGGTTGAAAAGACGAATCTGGCTTGGGCTGATATAGATATCATCAGGACCAGGAAGATAGCTGTTCTGTGGTGAACGGAGGAAGCCGTATCCGTCTGGTAAAATCTCAAGAGCACCGGAAGCAAAAATAATTCCACCGTGCTCTGTGTGTGCCTTCAAAATAACAAAAATCAAATCCTGCTTTTTCATTGGAGCAAGATCATCTGCTGTAAAACCGTACTGCATTGCTAATTCACGAAGCTCCGGCATAGATTTTACAGTTAAATCATTTATCTTAAGACGAGGCTTATTAGCATTATCCTCTGCGGCTGTTGAGCCTGAGTTTTCCTGTGCTGCAGCTGTTGCAGCAACTGCGTTCTCTGCCATTTCTGCATCTGGTACTGGATAACTCTTTACAGGATATGTTCTTTTTGTCTGATTCTGATTTGGTTTTCTTGTAAACTTTGCCTGTCTATTTGCAGGGATTTGACCTGGTTTTCGGTAGGATGAATGATCCTGATGTTCTTCTGGTGCAGAAGAATGTTCTGCTGACGGTGCAGGAGCTGGAGCTGCAGAAGGAGCTGATGTTGAAGCAGTTCCAGCCGGTTTGTCATTCTGTTCGTTTGGTTCGCCATCCTCACTCTTTTTTACAATTCTTCTTCTCTTTACTACAACCCGCGAACCTTCGGTGTTCTCTCCTTCAGAAGCCTTGTTTTCTTCAGTTCCATGTTCATTTTCTGCTTCTGATTTTTCACCTGCTGCAGAATCATTTCCGTTGTCTGCAGCTTCACTCTCAGGACCCATGTCAAAATTCAGCGTATTCTGAATCTCGCCTTCGTTTTCCTGACTACCTTTTGCGTCTGCAACTGTACGACGCTTTCTTAATGGTGCCATTAAAAAATACTCCATAAATATATAAAATTATTTTTATTAAAAATGCTTAAAGAACTTATAAATAAAACTTACAAATATATATTGATTAAAAAATTAAAAACAAAATTAAAAAACTAAACCGATTATTTTTTCAAAGCCCTTTAGAAAATCCGTAGCTTCCAAAGGTCTTTTGTATAGATTTGTTATAAATATGATTAATTTAATTTTACTGATTTATAAATTATTGTCAACAATTATTTTTTTTATAGGAAACCCCGGTACCAGCAATTTGATTTTGCCGACACCGGGGAAAACTAATTAAAGCCGAAAAAAGGAGATTTGACTTTTATTTTGACTGTTTTTCGTAAATCTTGTTTGTAAGCTCAACAATCTTGTCAACGTTAAGGTTCTTACAAGAACTGATGTACTCATTCCAGTCGCTGTCAATGTTCTTCTGACCTGTTACGAACTTAAGTGTCCATGCGTTGATGTTGTCGATAAGTGGAACTGCCCAAAGATTCAGCTGTTCACGTTCATCCTCAGTTGGTTTAGCTTTTGGATCAACTGTAGCAACTGTCTTGTATTTTCCATAGCGAGCATACAAATCCTGTACTTCTGGAGTAAAGTTATCTGTAGATTCAGCTGTTGAGTGACCATAGAAGTAGTTACCGCAAGCATATCCCCACTTAAGACGGATATCAACATCTGTATCTGAACCACCAATTCCAAGACCGCCGCACTTGTAGCCAGGAAGAAGAGCCTTAACCTTCATTCCGTTAGATTCAACATAGTGCCAGGTTTCGCCTTCAACACCCCACTTTGTAAGTGTGTAACCTTCTTTAGAATAGAACATCCAGTCTACAAAGCGCATAAGCTTGATAAGTCCATCTTCACCAAGCTCATCTTTAGCCTTCTGAGAAATCATAACACCACATTCAAGACGGCTTGTTTCTGCAAGATTCTTGTTTGTTCCTGAAGGATAAGCTGTTACATAAACCTTAGCCTTGTCGCCAAGAATATTCTTTACAGATGCAATGTCGTTAGACATTGTAGAACGGTTTGTAGATTTAATGATTGTTTCGCCGTTATAGAACTTATTGTTAGCAATATCATCAGCCTGTGTAAAGCTTTCTGGATCAAGAATACCGTCTTTTACAAAGCTGTTAGCAACAGTAACGAACTTCTTGAAGTCTGGGCTTACAGATGATGAATAGAACTCTTTCTTGTTATAGTCATATTTAATACCGCCGTTTGAGCCTTCGATTGCCCAACCAGAAAGTACATTGTAAGAAGCACCCATAAGCTTAAGAAGGTTTCCACCAGATCCCTTTCCAGATTCACCGCACCAGAGGTCAGACCAGATGTAATCATCAGCCTTGCAGAGACCAGCACCAACCATGTATTTCTTTACGTTTACGAGAACATCGTGCAGAGATTCCCAAGTCCAGTCTTTTTCAAGCTCGCGGATATTGTAGCCTGCAGCTTCGAAGATGTCTTCACGAACCATAATTGTATAGTCCTGAAGAGCTGCCTGATGCATACCAGGGAGTCTGTAGAACTTACCGTCGTTCTGCTTGATTGTATCAAGGTCAGGATCCATTTTGTAATTCTTTACGAATGCGCTGAAGTTAGGCATATATTTAATGTAATCAGAAACAGGAATTACACCGCCGCCTGCAACGTACTGGTTTTCATCATATACCTTTGGAATGATGTAAGTTGCTGAACCAGAGTTAATTGCAAGGTTGATTTTCTGGTTGTAGTCGCCAGAATCATAAGAAGTAAGTGCAAGATGAACGTTTGTTTTGTCTTCAATCTTCTTGAAAACACCTTCTGTTTCCCAGGTTTCTACCTTTGGATACCATGAAGCGTCACTGAAAGAAATAGTATAAGTTACTTTTTCATCAGAATGGAAGGTCTGCTCTTCGCCGAAGGTGTATCCCTTTGCTTCACCGGCAGAAGCTCCGCCTTTTGCAGCTTCTTTCTTTGAACCAGAACAAGATGTGAACAAAGCTGCAGCACAAGTAATTGCAACTACAATCGCTACATTTTTTTTCATAGATTTTTCCTCCTAATCTTTTTCTATGATTTTTTTTTCTATTCTTTTACTCCACCAAGCATCATTCCCTGTACATAATACTTTTGTATGAACGGGTACACGCAAATAATTGGTAGAGCCATAAGCACCATTGAGCACGATTTTATGTTTGCCGCAATCTGCATCTTTTCGGCATTTACTTCGCCAGGATCCGCAGAGGTTGAAGCACCTGTAATAATAGTTCGCAGATAGTATGCAACCGGCCACATTTCCTTTTTATCAAGATAAAGGAAGGCACTGTACCAGTTGTTCCAGTAACCAACTGCATTAAAAAGAATCATTGTTGCAATAATTGGCATGGAAAGCGGGAACACAATTCTTATAAAAACACCAATCGGGCTAAGGCCGTCAATTTCGGCAGCCTCTTCCAGCTCATGCGGAGTTCCTTCAAAAAAGGATTTCATAAGGATGATGTAGTAAGTGCTGAGCAAGGATGGAATTAAAAAGCCTGCAACCTTGTTTATAAGATGCATTCTCTGCATAAGAATGTAGTTTGGAATCAAACCGCCGCCAAAATACATTGTAAAGATTATGAGCTTTAAGATAACTTTTCCGCCCTTTAAGTTTTTTCTAGAAAGCGGATACGCAATACAGCTGCTTAATATAATTGCGAGTACTGTTCCAAGCACAGAATAAATAAGCGTATTTTTATAGCTCATTAAAAAATCGCCCTTTGCAAGCACAGAAACGTAAGTGGAAAAATTAAACTCTACAGGAATAATTCCAACTTTTCCCTGCATAATTGCCTGCTCGGAAGAAAAGGATTGTGCAACCAGATACAAAAACGGATACAGCGTTGCAATACAAACAAGAATCATTATCACTGTATTAATAAACTTAAAAACAATGTAGCCTGCAGATTCGCGTACCTTTACCCCGCTGCTTGTGTAACTGCTTAATAATTCATTTTTAGCTTTCATCGTCATCTTCTCCCTGCTGCCTACCACAAGCTTGAACCAGAAACTTTCTTAGACGTAAGATTAGCCACAGAAAGCAGGATAAGGTTTAAAAGCCCTTCAAACAAATTGACTGCAGTTGCATAACTGTAGTTACCGGAACCAAGACCCATACGGAATACAAAGGTAGAAATAATATCAGCTTTTTCGTAAGTCATTGGATTATACAAAAGGAATACCTTTTCAAAGGCGCCGCCAGAACCAATCAAACCACCAATATCAAGAATAAGAAGCGTTGTAATTGTTGGCAGAATACACGGAATTGTTACGTGCCATACGCGCTGAAAATGATTAGCACCGTCTACCTCGGCTGCCTCATAAAGCGAAGGATTTATATTAGAAATTGCTGCAAGATAAAGGATTGTACCCCAACCCAAACTCTGCCAGATTCCTGAAACAACGAATATTGAAGTAAACCATTCAGGAAGAGCGATAAACGATATTGTTCCACCTGTCAGATTTTTGATGATTGCGTTTATTGGTCCATGCGTAGAAAGAACTTCGCGAATCATACCGGTAACAATTACCATTGAGATGAAGTGCGGAAGATATGAAACGGTCTGAACAAACTTTTTCCAATGAATATTGTGTATTTCGTTCAGGAGAAGTGCAAAAATAAGTGTAAGCGGGAATCGGAAAAGAAGATAAATTACGTTAAGAGAAAGTGTATTTCTGAATGCACGCCAGAACGTTTTATCGCCGATAAACTGCTTAAAATATTTTAAGCCGCTCCATTCATCTCCAAAAATACTGTGTCCTGCCCTATAACGCCTGAACGCAATAATGTTTCCTGCCATTGGAATATAGCGGAAGATGATGTAGTAAATTACCGGAATTAAAAGCAGCACATAATACTGCCAGTTCCGCCGCATGTATCTTTTAAACTCTACAGATTTTAATGACATTTTTTGACTCCGCAACAGATATACTTGTACACCTGCATACTTTCATACAAGTTTACTTGTGTACTCGTATACTTGCATACTAGTTGACTTGCATATTTTTATCATAAACCATAATACGCAATTGTCAAGAAAAAAATGTTTGCGAAGGAACATTTGTTTGTAGAGAAATGTTTTTTTGTGGAGTTACGTTTAAGATTATTTTATAACGTCTGAGTGGATTATCATTGCCTGCTTAAACTCAGAAGAAGCAACAGAGAACAGATTTACTTCAGGCTCTTTTTCAAGCATAGAAACCTGTCCGTTAAAATCTACATTGTTTGCAATTCTGATTCTTGCAGTTGTTATATCGCTTTCAACAATGCTTCCAGAACAGATTTCTACTCTCTCAGAAGCATTCATATTTCCCTTTACAGTTCCGGAAACAACAATAGAAGAAGCCGTAATGTTTTCTACATTACAGGTTGCGTTTTTAGCAATTTCAAGATTTCCAGTAGGTGCGTTGATTTTACCGGTAAACTTTCCGGTAATTATAAGCTTGTCCTTAAACTCGAGAACACCGTCAAACTCAGTTTCTGAACCAAAGGTTGTTGTATTTTTCTTTTCTTTATCAGCTTTTTCGGGCATAACTAACACCTATTTCTTTGATTTTATTTTATTCTTTATTGCGATAATTATAACAATTATCAGACGCATTATCAACAACGCTAAAGCAAGGAACACTGCTCCATAACCGAACACGTCTCCATATCTTGTATAAAGCGTTGCTTTTCTATCAGAGCTTATTACAGGTACCTCGCCTACTATATATGTTTCGCAGAACGATGGCGCCATTTTTTCTATCTGCCCAAACTGGTTTATTATGCACGACTGGCCCGAAGCTGTACTTCTAACGGAAGGCACTCTGTTTTCTACAGAACGGAACACCGCATTTGCAAGATGCTGATACTGGCACGCTTCACTTTTGGACCAGCTGTCGTTAGAAAGGTTGATAAAGCAGCGCGAACCATTCAAATACATTTTTCTTGCAATATCTGTAAAGGTGTCTTCAAAGCAAACCAATGCAGAATAATTAAATGAATCCTTTGTAAAAACTGTATATTCGCTGCCAGGAGTCCACATGTTTGTTTCGTGCTTCATAATCAGACTGCTTAATCGCGGAAAATATTCTTCATACGGGAAATATTCGCTCACCGGAACAAGATGAATCTTATTATAAACCTCCGGATGCGGCGGAAGCACATTTTTTCCAGGAGTAAACACAAGAGCGGAATTATACTTTTCAACAGGTTTACCACTCTCCTTATCAAGCGACTTCACACCATTTCCAATAACAAAAACTGGATTTCTTGAGTCTATATATTCAAGCAGCGATTTTACAAGCTTAAAGCGGCTTTCATCCTTGTGCGTATAATACTGATACTCAATTGAAGGAACAACCGCAGTCTCCGGCCAAACAACAAAATCAATATCTGGCGTAAGCTCAAGAGCATTATCTGTAAGTGCCATAAGCTTCTGGATATTTTTTCTGTAAACGTTTACGCCGTCTTCAAAAGGATCTTCGTTATTCTGAATCAATGCAATTTTTACAGCTTTTCCATTACTGCCCGTGTTTCCACTTGTATTTCCGCCAATTAAAGCCCCTTCTCTTTTAATTACAGTTTTCCCGTAGATGATGATGATGACAAACACACAAACCCAGACTGCTGCCCCAAACATAGTAAGCTTAAGCCCAAGCTGTTTCAGCTTTTTATCATATTCAGAAACATAATTTACATGAGTTTTACACTCATAAAAGTTATTGTCTGTTTCCATCATATAAATAATCTGCTTACGTTCCTTAAGCTTTCGGAAAATCGCATAGATTACACACGATGGAAAAATCACAAGAAGATTAAAACCATAAACACCAATAAGACTGCTCACCTGAATTATCGCAGGATGATTCCACTGGGTGTATGCCGTAACACCATAACTGAAGCCTAAAAAGCCTATTGTCTTAAGATACTCATACGCACAGATAATGAGCCACTGGATTATCCAGGCATCGCGGACAAAAAGCATATCTGTAAGCTTTAAAAGCAGGAAAAGCAAGGCAAGTGCAACAAAATAAAATATTAAAACAGGATAAAGACAGAACGGATCGTAATTCTTAAGCCAGTACGCAAGAAGAAAATACGAAAGTGCACCATACAAGCCGCCTGTAAGCCACACAGTTCTTAAACGAGATTTTCGGACTATTAAAAGAACCGGTAAATAAATAAACCAGCCGAGTATACTTATTCCTTTTGTGATTAAAAAATTAGGATTAGACAGGACAAACAGAAGAACTGCCGTAATAAAACAGAAGATGATGAAAACACTGTCTTTTGATTTCGCGCGTTTAGTGCGGGCTTTGTTATTTTTTTTCATCAGCAGTCACTTTCAGCTTTGACAAAGCCTCAGAAAGCTCTTTTCCAGATTTGAACGCTGCAACATAATGTGGAGCAATAGGCTCTGTAATTTTCTCACCGGTTTTAGGATTTCTTGCCGATATTCTGCCGTTCCTTAGCTTATTTGAAAATGTACCAAAGCCCCTGAGCTCTATTGTATTGCCTTTAGACAAGGAATGCTTTACTTCTTCCAGGAACGAATCTACTACTGCCTGAATGACCTTTCTTTCGCAATCTACATTTTTAGCGATTGAATCGACCAGATCATTCTTTGTAACATTTTTTTTCATTAAAACCTTTACACAAACTTTATATTATTTAAAAAAAACCAGTTGAAGACTTGCTCCAACTGGATTCCAAAAAGTTTCTCTTGAGAAAAGTTATTTTGCTGCACCGAATGTAGCATTGTAAAGATTCATCATTCTTGACTTTTTGCGAGAAACTGCATTTCTCTTCAATACGCCCTTACTGCGAGCACTATCAAGTTCTTTCTGAAGCTGTCTGTATTTTTCTTCAGCAAGTTTCTGATCCTTTGCCTGAACAGCTTCTACAAACTGTTTTGCATAAGTCCTGCATGTGCTTTTAATAGCTTTGTTATGAAGTCTGCGAACTTCGCTCTGAGCGTGTCGTTTTTCTGCAGAAGTTTTAGCCAATTGGAGACCCCCAAAAAAATATTTAGTTAACTAACGAATATAATACCAAAATCAACCTTTTATGTCAAATGTATAATTCAGATTGTGGAAAGGCGGATTTGTAACCTTGACACAAAGATATTATATCATTATTATATATTCTACGAATATTCGAACGGAGGCACAATATGGCTGGAGCTAGTAAAAACTCTCGTACTACTGTTGCAACACAAAAATTCATTTGCCCTGATTGTGGTGGCGAAATCATAATGAAAACAATGATTGAAAATGGCAGACTTAGAAATCAGGCAGAATGCCAGAAATGTAAACGTGTTGAAAGACGCCCTAAGGATTTCAAATAATAGATTCTTAGAAGCATAAAGAAACCGTGTGGTATCATGAGCCATACGGTTTTTTTTATTAATCAAAGCAATTTCACAACTAAACACAATTAGTCAAAGATAAACCTGTTTATTCGAGCTGCCACTTCCATTAAAGGCTCGTAAACCTTTTTACATTCCGGCATGCAGGAAGTAAAAATGGCACCGTATCTTTTTTCGTAAATCCTTCGGTCAAGAACAACAACCGCACCTTTATCATCCGACTTTCTAATGAGTCTTCCAATTCCCTGTCTGAACTTTATTACCGCCTCAGGAACACTAAGCTCCATAAAGGAATTGCCGCCTCGTTTCTCAATTGCTTCGGCGCGTGCAACAAAAACAGGATCATTTGGAACTGTGAACGGCAGCTTTACAATAATTACCTGAGAAAGTGATTCTCCAGGAATATCAACTCCCTGCCAGAACGAATCAGTTGCAAAAAGTACACTCTCCTTCTCCTGTCTGAATGCTTCAAGAAGCTTGCTGTTATCATCATCGCCCTGCTTCATAATTCTGCCGGAAAACTCTTTTAAAACAGCCCGAACTGTACCGCACGCACTTTTTAAGGATTCGTAGGATGTAAACAGGACAAGTGTTCTTCCATGTGCCGCTTCTACAAGTCTTGAAATTGCCATTTCTATATACTGCTGAAAGCTTATATCTGTTGGGAGCGGCGCATCGCTTGTAACTGCAAAAAGCATGTTCTTTTCGTATGGGAACGGCGACTGATAATCTCCGAATAAAAGCTTGTCTCCGTAGCATAAATCGGCGCCGGTTCTGTGCATCCAGTAACTAAAATCCCTGCCTGTTTTTAACGTTGCAGAGGTACAGATAACGGTCTTCATTTCTTCAAAAACACCCTTGTTCATAATGTAAGAAATATCAAGCGGTGTTTCTGTCATTACAATATATTCTGAATCCTTGTTGTCTATGTTCATCTGTGGAGGAAGTCGTTTTTTCTGGATCCAGTAAACATTTTCACGCTTTTCATCCCAGATTGTAAAGTTTTTAAGCAGCAGAACATATTCATCAAGTCGGCGCAGAATAAGCCTGGATTCCCAGTAAGATGGAATCTCCTTATCATCATCATCAATTCCATCCATTATAACTCTGATTAAATCTGTAAACTCACCGAGAGCACGCGACAATTCTCCAACGGTAACAAGGAAAGGACCAAAATCACGGGCAGTTCCTTCAAAAAGCCTTTTTGTAGATTCGTTTGCAAGCAGATCTTTTGAAGCAATTTCATAATTCAAAACGGCATTTTTAATTCTGGAAACAAGCTCATACGCTTCGCTTGCTTTTTCTTCGTTGCTTGAAAGGATTGCGAGAGAACATAAATGTCCGGATTCAGAGTTTTTTCTCTTCCTGTACATCTGATTTATAAGCTTGTTTAATTTGAAACGATTAAAGCTTTCGCTGAAAAAGCTTGTGGCGGCATTTTCAATTCCGTGGGCTTCATCAAAAACAATCCGACGATATGGAGGAAGGACAGCGGCATCATCAAAGCCGGCACCAGAAATTCTAGACTGAATATCAGCAAATAAAAGATGATGATTAACAACAATTATGTTTGCATCGGCAGCGGCTTTTCTTACGCGCATTACAAAACATTCGTTTCTGTAAGGACATCGCATTCCCATACAGGCGTCGCTTTCGGAATTAACCTTAGACCACGCAGATTCACTTGGCATAAACGATAAATCACTTTTATTTCCAGTTCCCGATTCCTCTGCCCAATCCGCAAGCTTTTTTATTTCTTCCGTTTCTTCTTCAAATAAATCGAGCATGGAAGCCGCATCAAAAAGACGACGCTTGCAGATATAATTCTGTCGGCCTTTAAGCAGAATATAATTTACCTTTACACCAAGAATATTTTCAACGGCAGGAATATCCTTATCGCAAAGCTGCTGCTGAAGGTTTATTGTTCCTGTAGAAACGATTACTCTTTCTTTATTATTTACAGCCCACAAAAAGGCAGGAATAAGATATGCAAAGGATTTTCCAACGCCAGTTCCAGCTTCATAAATGCCAAGCTTTTCTTCGTTGAAGGCTTCTACTATATTTTTCAAAAGCTCCAGCTGAACCTTACGCTCTTCAAAGGTATCTGAAAGCTTAGATAAAGGCCCCCCATCCGAAATAAAATAGGCAGACTCTTCTTTATCGAGCTTTTTTATTGCAACAGGCTTTATAGGTTCAATTACAACATAAATATCTGTAACATCATTATTTATAATATAAAAGCCCTTTGCATTTTCAGAAGCACGGGAAGCTACTCCTAAATCTGCTCCAGAAGGTGTAAGATTTCCACTCGGGTGATTATGAATTAAAACATTACATTCTCTTTCGTCGGAAAAGTTTACGGGAACGGTATGTTCATTTCCCCTGCTTCCAGCTTTTACAGTAACAACCGTCATATTTTCATCAATCAGACCAGTAAAAAACACTTCATTACCGTTTGCTTCGACAATGGCATTTTTCATGTATTCAATAGCCTGTTCAGAAAAATATTTAGAAACGTTCATTTTGTTACCTCAAGGCTCCCACATCAATCTAAGGCAAAAAAAAAGCCTGCTTAGTAAAAGCAGGCAGTTACATCTCCTAGCAGAATTGAACTGCTGTTGTCGGGATGAAAACCCGATGTCCTAACCACTAGACGAAGGAGACGTGATCAGTATCGAACTGACTTAGATAATATATCAGCTAAACGCTCTTTCGTCAATACATCGGGGGTGTTTTTTACATATTTAATCCAAACTTTTTAACCAGTTTTTCTCTTAAAGACTGGCATTCGTCCGGATCCATTCCAAGGTTCAAGGCTGTATTCAAGTCACTCATAGACTTTTCATATTCCTTTATTTCAAAATATGCCATTGCCCTGCGGAAATGTGTATGTGCCTGATATTCGTTTATTTCAAGTGATTTTGTAAAGCTTTCGATTGCCTTTTCGTAATTCTTTTGAATTGAAAAAACAATTCCCCTGTAATAATACGTTCTGTAAGCATTAGGATCATACTTTAAACTGTTATCAAAATCACCGAGGGCTTCTTCAAACTTATTCATAGAAAAATAAGCCATTCCCCTATGCTTGCTTATTACTGCAATTACGTTTTTATCCGACTCAGGAACAGCTTCCAGGATTTTAGAATAAGTGTCTATAGCTTCCTGCAGGTTTCCTTCGTTATGAGCATGAATAGCGTGCAAAAGAAGATCATCAATCGTTCCCTGAATAAACGGAGTTACTCTGTTGATATTTCCGCTTATATTCTTTTCAACCTTTTCGTTAAGGAGATTATCTGCCATTGAGTAAAAGGATTTTCGTCTGTCTTCAATTTCTTTCTGTAGTTTTTTCTGATAATCCCTGATTTCCTGGAACGTAATATCTGCAAGTGTAAGCGAAGCATTAAGAGAAGCAAGCTTTCGTCTAAGAGGGATATCGAAAGGATTAAACTCAGTTTTATATATAAGCTCGTGCTCTACTTCTGCCCAGGCATCCTGTAAAATTGTTCTAATCTGAATCTCACAGACAATATCCTCCGGTAAAGGACTAAGTCCTTCGTACTTACCTTCCATCGGCGGCTTGCAGTCCTCCGGGATTTTTATAAGTACATGAATAGATTCATATCCAAATTCACTGAACTTCTTTTCTGCGCCCTTTACTTCAACTTCCTTTATAACAAATATTTTCTTAATCTGTTCAAGACCAAGATTGATATCTTCCAGAAATGCACAAATCATTCTTATACCGAGCATATCGGTAAGGCATATAAGAGATTTCTGTTCTTCATCAATTTTTGGTTTAACTCTAAGGATTTTTTTATAGTAGCTGTTAAAGCTTTTTACCCTGCACTTGTAGGTCGGCTGAGACATCAGCTTTACTTTTTCCTGTAGGACTTTGATTATATTATTCATTATTTCGGCAAAGTAATCCGAATAAGATTCATAAATCTGCTTTGTCTTTTCTTTAGAAATGATAATGTTAGTATCGCTCATACTATAAGTATAAAACGGTTTTCGTTAAAAAAAAAGCACTTTAAAACCTTTCTGATTTTAAAGTGCCTTTCTTACTGATTATTTATTTATCAGTTATTATTTAGCATCGTCTGATACTGAAGCTCCAGAACTTCTTGTGCTCTGTGCGTTAGAAGAACCGTCTTCATTCAAGCTTGTTGTGAAGCCTTCTTCTGTGTTCTGCTTAGCTCTTTCGAGATAGCGGTTAACCTGCTTTGTACCAAACTTAGACATTTCGAAAGCCTGTCTTTCATCTTCCTTCTTACCAATGATTCCCCAGAGGTCCTCATCAGCAATGTCGCGGTCGCTTACAAGAATAGCCTTGTCATAAATAATCTTTACATCTTTGAAGTAACCGATGAAGTCGCCACCAATGTGAGCTGCATCACGTGTGATTTCAAAGCCTGTGAATTTAACATATGGCATTCCGCGAGGATAGATTGGATATACACGGATTTCTCTGTTGCGGATTTCAGAAATGTACTGTGGGTTGTTCCACTTAAGCTCTTTCCATCCATCGAATCCGAGGTAACCCATAAAGTATCTTCTTTCAACTCCATCGTTGTCTGCAAGGCGAACATAAAGTCCGTGTGGGAAGTTCATACCCATTGTAGCAACCTGGATAGATTTAATTGTACCAACATTCTTTACAACACCGTATCCACCTTCAAACAGATAGCCTTCGAAAGATGGGTTATCAGCTGTATTGTATGCTGACTTGTCTTCATCCTTATCTTCTGCCTGACGATTACCATTCTCATCAGCAGCAGCACATGGCTCGTAAGCTGGAATATCGAATGGAGGAACGATTCTTGCATTTGCGTTAGAAGCCCACTGTGGGAATACTACTCTAACACCCATAACATTTTTACCTGCAAAAGGAACATCAGCTGTATCTTTAACAGGTGCTGCAACTACCTTTGAGTCTGCCAATGCAATTACTGACTTTGCTGAAGAATTAAGAACAACTTCCCATTCTGGAAGAACAAGAGAAGTTTTCATAAGTTCTTTCTGCTGTTCAGTATAGGTTGCTCCAGCACTAACTGAATAATCCATTACAGTTCGTGAGTTCTGTGTGTTTTTGTCAGCTTTTTCGTCATAAACACAATCAGCATCCAACAGTGAAAAATCAATAAGCGTAGCCTGCTCTGCAAAAGCAACGCCACCAAGCAGCAACATAGCAGTTGCGAATAAACCGAAAGTCTTCTTCATCTTGAAGCTCCTTTTTTATATATACGAATTCGATGTAGCCTTGTATAAAAACTATTATCCAATAACTACTATATTTTGTCAACGATTTTATTCGTTAGACTTTTTCAATTTTTGTTTTTTATACGCAAATTTATTGCCTATAAATATATCTATCTCATTTATTTCGCTGAAATTCTGAAACACATTTTTTGCAAGAAGATTTACTCCTTCTTCAATTTCGACAACATTATCTCCCATCTTTAAGAGTGTATCTGAAAGATTAAGATACAGGATTCCAGATCGTTCAAAGCAGGAAAGACTTGTTGTACCAGATGTAAAAAGAAGCTTTGTCCTTTCTGTTCCAGAGCCCAGAAGCAGCTCATCTACATAATAGCTTATTGCAGTTTTTTCAGGATTTTCTGACAGATATCTTGTTTCTATAATGTACTTTCCTTCATCAACTGACGGGAAAATGAACGTTTTTCTCTTTCCGTAATCCTTTTGAAAATAAAGAATTAAAGACAAAACAAGAGATAAAAGAAGTACACAGATTGTTGAGATTATAATAATATTTCTTTTCAGATTTTGTTTATTCATTTGCAGATGTAAATCCTTTTGAACGCTCAAAATGAGTTATGAATGCGCTGATGCCATTATATATTCCAAGGGTAGCTTTTTTCAAGTACGTATCATTATTCAAAAGCATTGCCTCTTCCTGGTTTGAAATAAAGCCAAGCTCAATAAGTACACTCGGCATATTTGCATTCTTTACGACAAACCATTCCTCAGCCTTTATTCCTCGCGGTTTAGATTCATTTCCAATCTGCGCCTGAAGTCCATCCATAATGAACCGTGCAATCATAATGCTTTCTGTTGTATATTCTTCCTCCATAAGTGAGTTCAGAATCGGGAACAGCGATTTATCATCCTCAACTGCTGTCTTATCAAGAACAGTTCTTCTATAGCCAGGAGAAAGATACCAGACCTCATACCCCGATGAAGATTTATTCAAAGAGGAGTTTACGTGAATCGAAATAAAAAGAATTGCATCATTTTCAGCAACCTTTACATTATTTGCAATATCTGTTCGTTCACTAAGCGAAAGGAATACATCTGTACTACGTGTAAGAATTATCTGCTTTTCAGGATAAGCTGTTTTAAGCCTTTCATAAAGCATTTTTGCAACCTTAAGGTTTATATCCTTTTCCTGTACCGTAACCTTTTTTCCACCGATATCATAAGTTTTTAAGGCTCCCGGATCTTTACCGCCGTGGCCCGCATCTATAAGAATTGCGCCTACTTTAAACAGATCTTCATCATCATCCTCTGTTGTAAAAAACGCATTTGCATCTTCAATAAAACGCTCGGTAACAAAAAGCTCGTTGTTTTTTATTACAGGCGGGTCTGTCATCATCACACGAAGATTATCAAGCAGGATAATGCCGTCGTTTTTCCTGAACGTCATCTGGTGACCATTTTTTTCAAGCAGGCCAGACTCAGAAAGCGAATCCCAGAAAACAGTAATTCCCATTTCCTTTGCCGACTTTAATAGAGGAACGTCGTTTCCGGCAAACACCGCAGATATAATAAAAAGATTAAAAATCAACGCTAAATATTTTTTCATAATGCCTCTTTGTCTGAATAATAAACTGCTGCCTGAAGTCCGCCTCGTAATAATGCCCTCCAGAAAGCTTTTGCATTCAGTTCAGGATGTTTTTTCCTTAAAATATCGAACTTTTGAGCTGTCTGCAAAATTGTATTGTAGTTCCAGTCTACCCTTTTGCTCCAGTTTTCGGTTTTAAGAACAGCAGGAATACAGGCTGCCACACTCATATCCTTTGGAATTACTCCTCCAGCTTCCGCTTCTGTCAGCTTAGAAAAAGCAGCAAGCTCCTCCGGCTCACAAAAAGCAGATGGCGGAAACTTATCTTCATCCTCGGTCGAAGCTCCGCTAAGGAACCTTTCTGTTTTTTCATCGTTCGGCTTTAAGGTTATAAAGATATTTGATACCGCATCCTCTGCAGCTTTTATTGCAATTTCTCTGTTATGGCTTACGCAGATTATGTTTCCACATTTCTGAACATTGTTTCTCGGAAAATCTACTTCGCTTCCAAGACCAACTGTTGCACGTGGAAGTACATCAAAAACAGCTTTATCTGTATATTCCTGAATGTTTTCTATGTATTGTACGGTACCCGGAATTGAAATCCAGGCGCGTTCTGCACTTGTTCGAGCACACGTGTACTCAAAAAGCTCATAAGGTTTTTCTGACGGAATATAACCAGCAGTTTTTATATAATCGACAGGTGTTCTTTTAGAAACAAGCTCTTCTGGTTTTTCACCACTTGCAATAAGAAGTCCCTGTTTTGTAAGGTTCAAATCTGAAGCATAAGGATATGTCCAGCCCGACATATAACCACCGGAAAGTCTACCGGCAATTTCACCAATCATAGGTCCGTTTTTTGTGTACTTAATGTCTGCTTTTGCCGCGCCACAGGTGAGCCCGAGAGCTTTTGTACCTTCGGCAAAAGCTGAGATAAGCTCGTCGTGGATTTTTTTATCGAGCACTGCGGGCATTGTGTGGCCCATTTCTATAAAATAAGGTGGATAATAAATGTGCCGCTCTGCAAAACCTGTAATTGTCATTGTGCCGTTATAAACAAGCGCATCGATTGAATACTCAGGCCCATCCATATACTCTTCAACGATTGCACAGCCTGAACGGGAAGCCTTTACAGCCGCTTCTGCCGAGGTAATAAACTCTGCTTCACTTCGTACCATTCTACAGCCGCGTGCACCCATATTATCTACAGGTTTAACAACTACAGGGAAAGCCATTTTTCCAAGAATCTGCTTTAACAAAGCTTCAGAACTGGATTTATCGACAAGTTCTTTTTCTGTAATTTTCATAAAAGCTGGAGACGGAACGCCCTTATCTGCAAAGCACTGTCTCATTCTTGTTTTTATGCTTGCATTCAAAGCCGCCTCATGGCTGTGGGCATGTAATCCAAGTTTTTCGCACACATACGAAACAGAAGCAGAAAAATCTGTACCGGCAGTAAAAACTGCTTTTAATCCGCCTTCTTTCTGAAGCTTTTCTGCAAGTTCAAGAATCTGCTCTTTAGCTTTTAAATCAATCTGATAAAACTTATCTGCAAGTGGCACACAAACTGCCTTAGCATCTGCATCAATTACAACAGTATTATAGCCAAGCTCCTTTGAAGCAAGGATTGCAGGCTTTTGCATCAGGCCGGCACCGAGTATAAGGCAATTTATTTTTCTGCTGTCATTCATTATCTAACCTTCCTGCAATAAATCTCAACGGTATCGCCAAGATTCATCATCCTGCTGTATTTATCTACCATTTTCCATTTAAGACTTCCTTTTTTTGCTTCTGATTTTTTGATTGAAGGAAATCGTTCCGGATGGTGACCGGTTGAAACAATTTTTTCTATAATAAATCCATATTTACTCAAAATCTTCTGTGCTCTTGAAGGCTCCCATACAGAATAATGATCTGACGGGCTGATTGTATAAAAATTATCAAGATTATATTTTGCAGAAACGCCTTCTGCAGACGGAGTTGAAAACGCAAAGATTCCGCCTGTCTTTATAATTGAATTAACCTTTTTAAGAACTGTATCAAGATTCTTAAAGTGTTCAATTACATACCACATTGTAACAACATCAAAATGCGAAACTCCAAACTCAGAAACTGTATCTATATTCGGGAACGCTGTACAGCTTGCAGGATAATGAAGTTCTTTTTTTACATAATCAACTGCATCATCAGAAATATCTGTTCCAAAAGGATTCATATTTCCTTCTCCGGCAGCGGCCAGGAACGGACCATAAGCACAGCCAATATCAAGCACATTACGGGAGTTTCCTTCCGGTTTTATTTCTGTAATTATCCCGATTCTTCTTGAGCATTCCTTTTTGATGTTGTCAAAATCTTCCTTATAAGTTTTGCCGTACTGTTTTTTATAATCCTCAAAAAAGTATGCTTTCTGATATTTTTTTTCAGGTTCAATTGTAAAGGACATATAAACAAGTCCGCATTCAGAGCAGCGTCGGTAAGTTCTGTATGCATTTCTTGAAACTACAGGGTTTACAAAAGGATTTTGATTTTCTTCAGCCGTTCCGCAAACCGGGCAACACATTCTGTTTCCGGCTGCAACTTTATTTATGTATTCGCCAAGAGATTTACGTGCATCTTCGTTTCGTGCTTGAGTTGCAGGGCTTACAGGGAAAATATTTTCAGAAAGAAGACAATCCCTCATTTTCTTTTCTGTAAGTTCATGCTGAGGAACAAAAGCAAAATCATATTTTTCTGCAAGCTTTTCGTGCAGCTTAGAAGTTCCAAGCAAAAGAACGGCACAACCAGCCGCAGCCGCTTCAAAAGCAGTAAGTCCGTAATGAGTAACAACTAAATCGTACTCGTAAAGCTTTTCCTTAAGGTTTTCAATTGGTCCTGTAAACTCAATATTATCTATTTTAGTCTTACCGCACGTTACTTTTTCAATATCACCGGCAATCACTGCTTTAATCTCAGATTTTGGATAGATTTTACTAAGGTTGTTGGCAGCAGGAATTGTTAAACCAGCGGGATCTTCACCGCCCAGGCAAACTAAAATATTTTTGAACTCCAGCTTTCTTTCCTTGCGCACATTTGAAGGAACTTCTATAAAGCCTGCATCAGAAAGATTTGCTTTTCTTTCAAGCTTATATGATGGAATTATATCCAGAAGATAATCGCTGTAATTTGAAAACTCAGAGCCTTCATCTATAGAAATTAAAGCTCTTGCATTTGAATAAGCCTTCGCTTCATCCTCAGTAAGCGAAAAGGTGTCGGTGACAATTACTGGCTTAAAAGTTTCGTCTGGAAGCTCGTCTATAATCTGAAGCTCATTCAGTCCAACTTCACAATAGCTGTTTATTAATTCCGGCACTCCTTCCAGAGTACAAGCCTTTGGAATGTATACAAAGCCTTTTGAATCAATTGCCGCTTTAAGGCAGCGATGAAGATGTCCTGTTCCCTGCCCTTTTTTTACAGAAGGTACAAATACAACAGGCTTTTGAACATAAGAAGATGTACACGCTTCGAGAATCTGCTCTGTGCTGTACGGCTCCTTTATATTTTTCTCAGAAAGATAATTTACAATT
Organism: Treponema sp.; assembly: GCA_017619795.1. GTDB lineage: Bacteria > Spirochaetota > Spirochaetia > Treponematales > Treponemataceae > Treponema_D. Next base: position 89,579 of record JAFZRP010000104.1, on the reverse strand, counting down.
GAAACAGCTCTGAGGTAATCGGAATAAGTGTCTATAGTTGTTCTAAGCTCCGGATGATAAAAACGGGACGGAGCCTTTATAAACTCGCAGTTAAATTTATCTTTATGATTGTATAAAGCTGGTCCTACATGCTCCTGATCATACGGATCTTCTGTCTGGCTTGCAGCAAGAAGAAGAGATTTTCCGTTAAAAATCTCAACTCCTGAACCGTGAGGCAAGCCTGTATACGTAAGATAATCACACGTAAGCTTCTTTTTATTCCGCTCTTCAAACTCAAGTACGCTTGCTTCAACTGCTTCGTAAAACAAAAATGGATTATCAGCAGTCGCACGGATTATTGTTTCACCCTTTACTTTTTGAATAAGGTCACAGAAACGCTTTAATACATTATTCAAATCGCCGGCAAAGCATTCAAAGTCATTTTCATCACAGATTTTTTTTAATATAGGATAAGAAGCCTCGTCAGTTGCAACAAAATACCTGTCTGCCTTAATTTTATGCATAGACGCTAAAACCCAGGCAAGCACAGGCTTACCGCCGAGCAGTTTAATTGCTTTTTCCGGCAATCGGTTTGAGGATAATCTGCACTGAACAATAACAGTCCGCTTAGTTTTCATTTTGCTCTGTCCATCCTTGAATAAAAGCCTGCAAATCCATTTTAAATCTATACTTATTAGCTTCTACCCAGTTTTTAGCGCTTACATACTGTCTTCTTGCTTCTATATAACCGCAGGAAGATTGATGAAAGAACTTAAAGAATGAGTTGAACTTAAAATAGCCGCGGTCATTCTTAACCCTAGGTAATTCGTTTTTTAAATAATATCTCAGGTAATCAATATTTACTGTTCTGTCTTCAACCGGAACCTCGTCCAGGTAAGAAAACTGAAGCATTGTCGTAAGCTTTGTTTTTTCTCCGAACAGCCAGGAGCGAACAGAAAGATCAAGGTTCTGCCAGTACGGAGATTTTATTGTATAGTCAAAGCCGCCAAGCTGGATAAACTTTTTTCTATTATAAAGTGCAATATAATCAAACGGATAAACGGTTTTTACACCGTCAGTAACAACAAACGAAGAATCAATTACAAAATGAGATTTTTCTGCACACGGATTAAATCTTGTAGAAAGTCCGTTTTTGTTTTTATCCAGAAGCCGTGGAACAATGCAGTAAATGCCGTCCTGGGTAAGCTTTTGTGCAAGATTTTGAAGAATCATTCCCTGCGGTATATAAAGGTTGTCTCTTATAACAAGCACATAATCTGACGTAATCTCACTCATTGCAAGATTTATCATTTCACCGTCAGTTGTTTCTTCCTTAGGAATAATGAACTTAATCTTCGGAAACTTTTTAGCAACATCTTCTATAGAAAAATTATCGTTTTTTCTTTCAATACAGATTACAGAGTTGAAATTACAGCCTAAAAGATTTTCAAGATTATTAATCTTAAAATGTGTTCCACCGCTGTTGAACAATATTACTGAGATGTTTAGTGAGCCCGGCGTTGTATTTGTCCTTCCGCCAATTACAGTTCTGTTTATCTGATGCTCATCAAAAGTTAAAGGTATAGTATTCATCACAATCCCTGCATTTATTGTTATATTGATTACTCATCTGTTCTATTAAAACAGAATCTGTTTTCTTCCATATTGATTCAAGACTTTCTTTAAAAGCATTGCCTGTTACTCCGGAAAGCACATATTCTCTGCAAAAAGGTACATCTCCGTTTGAAAGGATAGTCATGTCGCGGCGCAAATGCCAGCAAACGTTTCGTTCTATTGGAGAAAGATCTGCCGGTTTACAGTCTGGCAATAGTCCTGCAAATGAGTCGTATTTCTGTATAATCTGTTTACCGCCCGAAGCATTTGATTTTTCGTTCCAGTACCGGAAAAAGCTTTCCAATTCTTCTTCGTTGTCATTTGTCCGTACAAACTGAGGATAAACTGCACCGGAAACTGCATCCGAAAGCCGTTTAATTACTTCAACAACTGTTTCCATAGAAAAAGCTTCTGAATCGGCTAAGCCGTGCATTTTTTTATAAGTTTCCGCTGTAAACGCATCAACCGAAACAGCAATCATCACCTTTTCCCAACCGTTGGTTCTTTCTTCTGCCTTCTGAACAATTGCTGCAAGTGCATCACAGAAGCTCTGGTCGGCTAAAAGACCGTCTGTTTCTATAAATACCGAAAGTCCTTTGTACGAAAGAACTTTTTCTATCATTTTCAACAATTCCGGATGTTTAAGTGGCTCTCCCCAAGCAGAAAGACCTACAACAGCTTCCTCGCTGAACTGTGCAATTTTATCTATAAGTGCAGAAAAATCACTGAAGCTCATAACTTTCGTGGCTTTTTCCGGTTTTATGCCATTTTTTTCTTCATAGCAGGCTGTATAAGGACAGTAAATACATTTACCGCCGCAGTTATCTGCAATCTGGATATTGTAAAAACCAGGAAAAGTTTTTAATATTTCAGGATTTTTTGCCGCAAGCTTTGAAAGCTCAAGTGCAGAAAGCTTTTCAATATCTCCTTTATTATTTACAGCTTCAAAAAGCTTCTGACACACAATAAAGCTTTCTTTTTTTCCACAATGAAAGTTTAACCTTAAAAGTCTAAAATCCTCTTCGGAAAGAACAGTTTCTACCTCAAAAGAATTGATATCTGTTTTTATAAGATTAAAAATACTTTCCCTGCAGACTGGCTTTTTTCCTTCTTCTGCCTGAACAGTTTTTGAAAGCTCATACAAAATGTTCACTGTTCCTGCATCTATAATTTCTGGTGCGAAACCATAAGGATAACCGTCTGCAAACGTATATTCTGCGCAGTATTTTTCGTGTGTTTCTTTAAGCTTTAAGGTAAGCTCTTTATTTAAAAAGGGAAGATCATCATAAGAATAGATTACAGAATCAGCTTTATTTTCCTCGCAGGCCGATTTTAGCTTTTCGAGCAGCTGAGTAACATTATCAGCACAAACTGTAAGAACCTTCTCGGAAACAGACTCTGCCCAAGCCTTACTCAGTTCAACTGCAGCTTTCCCGCCAAAAACCTTCTCATTTTTTCTTGTATTACACTTATTCTCAAAAAAAACAACAATACTTTTCATCAATTTGTTTATCGGCAATCAATTGAACAAGTTTATTGAATTGAATAAAATAATTGTATGCAAGAGTCCAATCCTTTTTCAGAGCAAGTTTTTTCTGTATCACAAATTACCGACGTTATAAAAGAGATTCTTGAAACCTCGTTCAGGACAATCACTATTGAAGGTGAAATTTCAAACTGGCGTCCAAGCTCTGCCGGTCATATTTATTTTACACTTAAGGATAATACCGCTCAGCTTAAGGCTGTTCTTTTCAGAGGAAACGCATATCATCTTACGTTCAGACCAAAGGATGGAGACAAGGTTCGCTGTACCGGAAGCATTTCGGTTTATGGTCCGCAGGGAACTTACCAGCTGATTGTTTCTAAAATGGAAGCTGCCGGCTCTGGAAATATTCTGCAGATGCTTGAAGAAAGAAAACGAAAGCTTAATGCCGAAGGACTTTTTGATGAAAGCCGTAAAAAACCGCTGCCTGCATATCCACGTACAATCGGGGTTGTTACAAGTGCTACGGGAGCTGCAATAAAGGATATTCTTCAGATTACTAAAAGGCGCAACAAAGGAATGAATGTTACAATTCTGCCGGCAATTGTTCAGGGAGATGGAGCTGCTGCAACAATCGTAAAAATGATTCAGCTTGCAAACTTTTACAAGCTTTGCGACGTTCTGATTGTTGGTCGTGGCGGCGGTTCTCTGGAAGATTTACTGCCGTTCAGCGAAGAAAGCGTTGTTCGGGCTGTAGCGGAATCTGAAATCCCTGTAATTTCTGCTGTTGGTCACGAAATTGACTGGGCTTTGTGTGATTATGCGGCTGATAAACGGGCGGCAACTCCATCTGCGGCTGCCGAGCTTGCAGTTCCTCTTGCAGCAGACACTAAACAGCTGCTCCAAAACTACAAAAACGATTTTTATCTTCAGATTACCCAGAAAACGAAGCACGCAAAACTTCTTATAAGCAGCTTTAAGCCGGACATTTTTGAAATGCGATTCCGAAGTATTCAGCAGCCGCTTTTAAACCGTTACGATTCTGCAAAAGAAAACTTAGTGAAAAACCTTCAGGAAAAAATAAAGGAGCTGCATACTAAAATAGCTCAAAATGTTACAATTCTTGAAAACGCAAGCCCTCAGACAATCTTTGAGCGCGGCTATTCAATGGTAAAGGATAAAAACGGAGTCATCATCAGGGATTCGGCTCAAGTTGTAGCTGGCGACAGAATAGAAATTGTTCCGGCGAAAGGGAAGATTAAGGCCACGGTAGTAGAGGAATAGGTTTTAGGGAATAGGTGTTAGGGGATAGTAAAATGGGAGGATATAGATTATGACATTTGAAGAGAAACTGGAAAAACTTGAACAGTTGAGCGGTGACATAAAGCGAAGCGACATTTCGCTGGAAGACGCTCTTAAGGATTTTGAAGAAGGAATTAAGCTTGCTGCCGGTATGGAAAAGGAGCTTGATGAAATTGAAGGAAAGATTCAGATTCTTATGAACGAGCCTCATCCTATGGAAAAAGATAATCCGCCAGATTTCGACCTGTTTGAAGATGACAGCGTTGTAAACGGAACCAGAAAATGAGTCTTCAAAATCCTGTAAAAACCCTGCCTCCCGAAACTGCCAGAAAAATTGCTGCAGGTGAAGTTATTGACCGTCCGAACGCTATTGTCCGTGAGCTTATAGATAACGCTATAGATTCCGGAGCAGATTTTATAACTGTAGAAATTACTGGCGGCGGTATAGAAAAAATCCGTGTGGTAGATAATGGCTGCGGAATGACAGAAGCTGACCTCAGGAATTGTGCCCGCCCACATGCAACAAGCAAGATTTCTAAAGATACAGATTTACTTAATATTTCCACCCTTGGTTTTAGAGGAGAAGCGCTTGCATCTATTGCAGCTGTTGCCCGCCTTTCTATAATAAGCGGCGGCTGGAAAATGCGCGCAAGTATAATAGAAGACCACATTCTTGAAAAAACAGCCGAAGTTGAAGGAACAATCGTTCAATCTGAAGGACTTTTTGAAAACATTCCTGCAAGACGCCAGTTTTTAAAACGCCCCGCAACCGAAGGTATAATGTGCAAAAATACCTTTATTGAAAAAGCAATGGCTCGTCCCGATATTGGCTTCCGCTTTATTTCCGATGGAGAAACAAAGCTTGACCTCCCCGCAGGACAATCTCTCAAAGATAGATTTATAAGTGCAAACTCAATTATAGAAGATAAAGCCTTATTCTACGAGCTTTCAGGAAAAGCCGGCGGTGCAGAACCAGACTGGTCGTTTAAGATTCTGATTGGAGAACCTTCAGTATGCCGCACAAATAAAAAGGATATTCTTATTTACGCAAACGGTAGACGCATTCAGGAATATTCTCTTGTACAGGCAGTTGATTATGGGGGAAAAGGCTTTTTTCCAAACGGCACCTTCCCTGTTGCAGTTGTATTTGTAACTGTAAATCCGGCACTTATTGACTTTAATATTCATCCTGCAAAAAAAGAAGCCCGCTTCCACGATATTTCCGAGCTTCATCACGGAATAAGCTCAACAATAAAAACGTTCTTCCATTCCTATACGCTTTCTAATTTTAAGGAAGATAAGCCTGCCGATGAAGTTCGTTATGATGAAATTGGAGAACTCGATTTTTCAATTGATCTTTCGATTTCAGACAGAAAGGATAATTACAGTACAGAAACTTCTCCTTACCAAAAGCATATATCCTATAAAACCTCTGAAACGACTTCACGCAGTTTGAGTGATTTCAGGTCGAAATATTTTGGAGGAAAGCCCGCTTCGTCAGAACCGGTGATGAATCAACCAGTTATGAATCTGGCAGAACAGGCACTTTATCACGCTTCGCAACCAGAACCACCTGCACCCGCAGCGCAAACAAAATCACAAATAAAGTTTATTGGTGCTACACTTGGAACCTTCCTGCTCGCCGAAAAGAACAACTGCCTTTACATCATCGACCAGCACGCAGCGCACGAGCGAATCCTTTTTGACAGAATTATGAATTCTCAGGGAAACCGTCAGCCGCTTCTTATTCCGTACAAAATCAAAACCGACTCAAAAAGTCAGGATAATCAGCTGGAAAAGCTGAAGGACAGGCTTACTGCAATCGGTTTTGAAACAGAAAAGAAAGCAGCCGGTGAATGGGAAATAAAAACGGTTCCTGAACGATGGACAGGAACCCAGTATGATTTACAGACTTTGATTTTTGTAAAGCAGGTAGAACCGGAGCAGATTATCCGTTCTATTGCAGCAATGACAGCTTGTCATGCGGCGGTAAAAGACGGTTATGTTTTAGATGACCAGACAGCGGCGGAGCTTGTGGAAAAGGCTTTTTCCCTTGAAGATCCGCACTGCCCTCACGGCCGTCCTATTTACACTGTCATTTCCAGACAAAAGCTTTTCGAACTGGTAAAGCGCACGTAGATTGTCTATAACAGGCTATCCAAAAGTTCTTTTACCTCGTTCTTACGGTAGCCAGGCTTTTTCTCCTGCACGTAAATAAGATATTTTTCAGCATTATCATTATCATCAAGCTGCATACAAACCTTTGCAAGCTCAATATAAGCATCCCAATTTTCCTTATCAACCTTTAACAACTCAGTATAAGTTGCTTTAGCATAATCATAATCTCCAGACTGTGCGTATGCTTTTGCAAGATTTGCACGAATAGCATTATTCTTAGAATCAAGCTTAAGTGCATTCTGGTAATACTTTATTGCATTGCTGTATTCCTGAATCATCAGGTAAGCGTTTCCAAGCTGGTTGTTTGCTTCTACATTATTGTTATCCTTGTTATAAACCTGTGTAAAGAGATTTATAGCAGTGTCTGTATCCGGCGGATCAAGTGCAAGATACTTATTTCCAAGATTAAGCTTTGCCTTTTTGTGATCTGAGTTCTTAGAAAGTGCTTCACGGTAATAGCTTATTGCACGCTCATCTTTACCCATATTATCCAGGATAAGCGCATAGTTATAGATAATATCAGCCTTAGAAATATCGCTCTTAAGGGCATCCTTGCTTTCATAAGCTTCACGTGCGTATTTCTCGGCATCTGCAGTTTTATTGTGGTCAAAAAGAACTGTAGAAAGATTATACTTTGCCATAACCATTTCCGCAGCATCCTTATCCTTATCAAGCATAGTAAGGGCACGCTTGTAACACTCCTCCGCCTTATCGTAATTCCCTTTCTGATAATATACACCGGCAAGAAGGTTTGCAGCCTGAACATTTATATTGTTTATCTTAAGTACTTCTTCATACGCAACAATTGCACCAGTATAGTCACCACGTGCAGTAAGGATTTTTCCTTCCTCAAGATAAGCCTTTTCGTGTCGCGGATCTATGTCTATAGTTTTTCTAAAGGCATCAAGTGCGGCAGAATCGTTCTTAAGCTGCTTTTGTGTAAGTCCAAGGTTGTAGCGGCTTGGAGCAAACTTATCGTTCAGCTTACAGGATGTTGTAAATGAGCTTGAAGCCTCGCTGTATTTCTTCTGTGTATACTGAATCTTACCAAGATTATAATAATATAGATAATTATAAGGGTCATAATTAACTGCAGCCTTCATTTCTTCAAGAGCTGTATTCAAATCCTTATTGTTGAGCGCATTCTGGGCCAGAATATAATGTGCAGTTGCATCCTTAGGATTGTCGGCAACAGCTTTCTTTGCCATTTCAACAGCCTCTTTCATAAGGCGCTTCTTTTTATCTTTATCATCAGTTTTTTCAGCCGCATCGTACAAGGCCTGTGCCATTTCCGATTCCTTAGAAGCAATAACAACCTTTCCAGCATCCGGCGGCATTATATTAAGTGCGTTGTCAAAATGTTCAAGCGCCTTATCATCCTCACCGGTTCCAAGAGCAATCTTTCCTTTGCGGATTTCTTCGTTTACAGCATCAAGCTTTTTCTTAAGCTCAGCATTTTTCCTGATAGCTTCTGCCTCTTCAGCCTTTCGTTTTTCTTCTGCAATTCGCTGCTGTTCAGCTCTTGCGGCTTCTTCAGCTTTTCTTTCTTCTTCCTTCTGACGCTTTAATTCCTCAGCTCGTTTTTCCTCGGCTTTACGCTGTTCCTCTGCCCTCTGCTGCTGTTCCTGAAGCTTCTGCTGGTTTTCCTGTATTTTCAAAAGATTTTCCATTGCAATACGGTTATCTTCTGCCTGTCTGTTTGTCTGTTCAAGCGCATCCTTTACGGCATTCGAAATATCAGAGGTGTCTACGTCAATTGTAAAATTATTCTGTGGCTGATAGTTTGAGTTTACTTCGGAGTTGCCGACAGCATTTTCAGCTTCCTTTTTCTTTTCAATTATCTCGTTCCACAGGTTCCAGATATCTTCATCATCACCATGCTTTTCAAGATACGAATCAAGCTTATTGAGCGCACGGTCGTATTCACCGCGGTCTGCATAAGTTTTTGCCAGATTGTACAGATTTTTCTTAGCATTTGCTTTTCCAGACTTAATTCCACCCCTTATTCCAAACAAAAGTAAAAGGATGATGATGATTGCACCCGAAATTATCGCAATCAGCTTTATCTGTTTTTTTGTAAGCTTTTTATTTTGTTCCTGCAAATTATTCTCTTCCATCTTTTCCTCCAGGCTTTAATCAAGCTCTGATTCATAATCAAAATCAAGAAGCTCACCGGAACCAGCCGACATATTTGCAGAATCTGTATCCTGCAGAGAATTAGCTACATCTTCAAGCAGCTTTCTTCTTCGTTCAGCTTCGGCAGCCCGTCTTTCTGCTTCTTCTTTCTCTTTTTCTATTCTCTGCCGTTCAAGCTCTTCCTTCATGCGGGCTTCTTCTTCCGCAATTCTGGCAGCTTCTTCGGCAGCAATTCTTTCTTCTTCTTCAATTCTGGCCTTTTCCCTTCTAAGCAGTGCAAGCAGCTCTTCAATCTGCGGCTTCTGCGGGTCATTAGGCTCGAGAATAATAAATCTTTCATAGTCGGCAATACACTTATCATAATTTGCAAGCATAAGATATGCATTTGCACGGTTCAGCAGTGCCTGAGTATATTTAGGATCTGCTGTTATTGTAAGTGAATAACATTTTGCCGCACTATCATAATCATTCATAGCATAATAAGCATTTCCCTGATTAAATGCCAGTATTTTTTTGTTAGTTCCCTGAGTTTCCAGTCCTAATCCAAAGGCTTCTACAGATTTTTCATACTGACCAAGCTGGTAGTAAGCAAGTCCCAGATAATTATAAGCTGTTTTAGAAGCAGTATTTGCCTCAATTTCCTGACTCAAAAGCTCAGCCGCCAGAGCAGGATTGTTCATTTTGAACGCCTTTTCTCCTTCAGATTCTGCGAAAACCATACCGCCTAACAGCATAGATAAAACAAATAGTAAAGAATAATTAAACTTCCTCATCATAATCCTTTCACACCGAAATTTAATTTGACATACCTTTATAAATTCAATACTCTTAGTTTATATCGGTTTTTGAATAATTTTTTTCATATATTTAACAATAAGTTTTAGTGAAAAATTACATTTTTTGAGTTTTTCAAAAATCCAGGAGAAAAACCTTGAGTGCTTTTACAATTATCTGCATTTCGTTTTTAAGCGTTATGATTATCTCGCTGGCAATTGTCGTTATAAAGAATATTGTTATGCCAAAAAAAGCCAGCGCTATTCCAAAGCTTATAAAACAGGGCAGAACTCAGAACGCTATAAAGCTTGCAAAGCAGATAATTCTGAAGGAACCGAAAAACTATCTGGCACACTATTACCTTGGAAAATGCTACCTTAAAGACAATAAATCTGAGCTTGCAATTCTTGAATACCAGCTTGTAAACGAATGTGCAGTATTTGGCGAAGGAATTGACGAAATTGACTTTAAGAAAGAGTACGGACAGCTTTTGCTTAAGCATCACAAAACAGCAGAAGCCCTTAAAAACTATCTTCTTCTTACACAAATGGATCCTCACAATGCAGAAAACTATTTTATTGTAGGAACCATTTACAGAGACGCCGGAAAAGCTGATTTAGCACTCGGGTATTTTAAGAAAGCTGTTACTATAGACAAGCGCCATGCAAAGGCTCATGGAGAACTTGGTCTTATGCTTTTTAAGATAAAAAAGTTTTCAGAAGCAAAAAACGAAATCAATCTTGCAATCCGACTGAATCCTGAAAATTATTCTTCCTATTATTATCTTGGAAAAATCCAGAAGGAAGAAAAGGATTTTATTTCTGCACTTAAAACCTTTGAAAAAGCACAGCGCGACCCAGAGTTCAAAATCAAATCTATTATTGAACACGGCTCCTGCTACATGATGTGCAACCGAATTGATAATGCCGCCGTAGATTTTCAGCGTGCAATTGAGCTTGATAAAACAAATATGCTCCCGGAAACCCTTTATGCAAGATATTTCCTTGCTTCCTGCTACGAAAAGAATAGAAAGCTTGACCTTGCAATTGAACAGTGGACATATATTTATAATAGAAACAAAAGCTTCCGCGATGTAGCTGCCAAGCTTTCTGAATACAGCGATTTGAACGCAAACGATTATCTTAAGGATTATCTTACCTGTGCCAATGAAGAGTTTGCACTTATTTGTAAAAATGCGGCAGACAAAGCCCTTAAGCTTGAGATTCTTACTTGTGAATCTAAAAAATGGGGCTGCGCAATTACTGCAGTTGATAAAAGAGAAGAAAACTGGATGGCTATCAGAAAACAGGTTTCTTTATACTGCTTCTACCGCGAGCCAAATCCTCTTGAAGACAGAGTTGTACAGGAAACACTTGAATCCTTAAGAAAAGTAAACTGTCAGAAGGCAGTTCTTCTTTCTTCTTCCGGTTTTTCACTTCAGGCAAAACGTTATGCCGAAGGTCGTCCAATCGAGCTTTTCGATAAACCAAAGCTTGAATCAATTCTTACTGCAGCCGGTACAAAATGAAAATCCTTTGCATATCAGATTACGTAGATCCTCTTATTTATAATCAGGAAGTGAAAAAAGCGTTTTCTGATATTGATTTAATACTTTGCGCCGGCGACTTGCCGATGGATTATGTTGATTTTGTAGTAACTGTCTTTAATAAGCCGACTTATTTTATCTTCGGCAACCACAACTTAAAGGAGTTCCACCTCTACCATAAAAGCGCACGGGTTGTTCCGGGAGCAGCGCCCTACAGCCATTCCGACACATCTCAGTATCACGGCGGAACATATCTTGGCTTTAAGGCAGCAAGAGATTACTCCTTAACCTTTACAGACCCAAAAACCGGTAAAAAAACTCCACTCCTCCTGGCAGGAGCATCCGGTTCGTTTAAATACAACAACGGCTTAAACCAGTACACCGACTTTCAAATGAAGCTCAGACTATTAAAGCTTGTCCCAACACTCATAAAAAACAAAATCAAATACGGTCGCTATCTGGACATTTTTCTAACCCACGCTACCCCGCGCCACATTCACGATCACGAGGATTTATGCCACCGGGGCTATGAATGCTACAACTGGTTTATAGAAAAGTTTAAGCCAACCTTTATGGTTCACGGCCACATCCACCTATACGACATTCGCGAAGAAAGAGTTACAAAGCATAATGATACAACAATAGTAAACGCATACGCACATTGGGTACTTGAGTTCCCGCCAGTGCAAGAGGAAACAACATGAACTTTTCAGACTCACAGACAGAAAGTGATTTTTCCAAAGCAAGGAATAAAGCACTTTTTAATGAAATACAACATCTTCTCACTCCAGAAGAAGCCTCGCTCATCTCTCTGAACGATGTAAAGCAGCTTTTAAAGCCAAAAGCCGAAACATATCAGGGAATGAAGGTTATTCCTATAGATAAGATTGTAGGCAGCGAAGGCCGCTACAAGGATTTTGACAATCACTTTTTCCCAAAAAGTAATTTCTTAAAGCAGAGATGGGAACGCGTGGACGAAGCTGCAATTAAGGATATTATCCTGCCTCCGATTAAGGTTTACGAGCTTTCCGGCGTATATTTTGTGCGCGACGGTAATCACAGGGTTTCTGTTGCAAAATCCCGCGGTACAGAGTTTATTGATGCAGAGGTTGTTTCTCTCCAGAGTGAAATAAAGCTTAAAAATCCGAATAACATGGCTGATATTGTAAGGCAGATTGTAAATTACGAAAAACGAGTTTTCTATGCAGAAACAGGCTTTGGCGATATTACAGATTACTGGTGCCTAGATTTTTCTACTCCTGGCCGCTACGACGTAATATATAATCATATTTTAACGCATAAATACTACATAAATCAGAATAAGGAAGAAGAAGTGACGATGGAAGAAGCAATTCTTTCCTGGTTTAACACGGTTTATCTTCCTCTTGTGACCTCAATCAGAAAAAAGCACATTCTCCACAACTTCCCTAAAAGAACGCTTGCCGACCTGTACGTTTGGATTGTCCGCTACTGGGATGACCTTAAACAGAAGTTCGGCGATGAGATTCCTATAGATGAAGCTGTAGTAGATTTTGATAAAAAATACAAAATTCCTTTCTATAAAAGAATAGTAAACGGTGTAAAACGCATAATCCTCCGTAAGGAAATAGACAGCTCCAGCAGCGAAATTTCAGGCAATTAGATAGCAACATTATAGTTGACGACTAAAAATTTCAATGCTAAAATTAACAGAAGCTACAATGAGATATTTATAGTTATCTGAATAGGATTGCGGTAATATCGCGTTGTTCCATATCAAGAGGAGCTTAAATTGGATTCAATTGACACTTTTATTAACACACCTTTGCTTATTTCTGCAGGAATAGGTGTTTTATTGTTTGTATTGCTCATAGTAATCAAAATGAGAAATACTGCTAAATCTAGTTTTATTTTTTATGTAGTAACTGGAATAACGGTAGTTGGTGCACTCATCACGCTGTTGAATCAGCACTTTATCTACTTTGTTTTCGCCTTAATTCTGGCGGAACTTGTACTTCTTCCTTATCTTATAATAAAAGCCTTCGACAATCCTCAAAAGCGCGAAGAAAAACAGAAAGCAAAAAAGCTTGCCGAACAGAATCAGGCAATTGAAAATAGCGAAGCTGTAAAAGCTGTAATTTCCGAAATTGAAGCAAAGAACAAGCGACTTCTTGAAGTAAACAAAGACCTTGTTTCTCAGGTTTCTACCTTCTTCTCACGCGACAACAGTATGGAAAGCTTCCTTGAGTACTGTAACAAGATGATTACAGAAAAGGTTGGAGCTACAGGTTGTGTTATTCTTGTTGCAGATGATTATGATAACATGCTTGCGGTAAAATCACTTATTGGAAAGTTCCCGCCACCATATAAATTACCGGACGATCTTCCGCACAAACCAATTCGAGTAGAAACAAACCTTCGTTTCGCTCAGTTCCCTCTTAAGGACAACATTTTTGGTGACCTTTTCTCAGGCGGCGAGCCTGTTCTTATTGCAGACTCAGTAAAAGATCCACGTGTTTACCAGAACGGTCCGGAAGACTTCCTTAAATGCGGAAGCTATATCTTTGTACCAATCAAACAGCAGGAAACAACTGTAGGTCTTATTGGTCTCGCACGTACACCAGACAAAGAAAAGTTCTCAAAAGAAGAGTTTGATACAGCAGTTATTCTTACAGACGCAGTTTCTACTGCAATGAAGCCTTTGTACAGCTTCCTTGCTTATGCAGAACACGCAGAATTAAGTAAGGATGGTACTATCGCTTCTAAGTACCAGAAAGATTTGATTCCAGCTAAGCTTCCTGTAATTCCAAATGCTTCAATCGGCTGTTTCTCTAACGTAATTGAAGGTGTTTGCGGCGACTATTATGATGTACTCGTTTCAAGAAAAGACAGAATCTCCTTTGTAATGGCAGACGTTGCCGGAAAAGGTATGACTTCTCTTGTTGTTATGATTATGATTCGTGCAATTCTTCGTCTTACAGTAAACACAGAACAGACTGCAGCAACAATTCTTTCATGGGCAAACAGAGGTATTTGTATTGAAACCTCTAAGATTGACCACTTTGCAAGCGTTGCTTTAATCAACTACAACAGCACAACAAACGAAGCTCAGGTTGCAACTTGTGGTAATAACCCTGTATTCCACTTTGTAGCAGCAGAAAAGAAGCTTGTTCAGGTAACAACTCCTAGTGAGCCTATGGGTGTAGAGAAAAACACCGTTTATACCGATATTAATATTAAGCTTAATTCAGGCGATATCCTCGTAACTTGTACAGATGGTTTGCTTGAATCACTTAATGAAAATGGTGTACAATATGCATCTGAAAATTTATCTAAAGTAATTACAAAGAATTGTAATGCCAGTGCCAAAGATATTTCAAACCGTGTAAAGGATGATTTGAAAAAGTATTGTGGTGCTGCTCAACAATATGATGACCAAAGCCTTCTGGTTATTAAAATACAATAAAAAAAGGAGCATTCAGTATGGAACTTAAAATACGCAAAAATGGCGATGTTTACATTATTGATGTAACCGGAGAAATGGATCTTTATAACTCATACAAACTCAAAGAGCTTGTTATGAAGATGCTTGAAAAGAATGTAAAGAACTTCATCATCAATCTGGAACAAGTTGACTACATCGACTCGTCTGGAATCGGTGCGTTGATTTACATTTGTTCAACTATTAAAAAGATGAACCTCAAGCTTGCCATCTCTAACATCCACGGTTCTGTAAAGAAAGTCATTGAGCTTACAAAACTGATGGGCTACTTCCCTATTGCCAATAGTGTTGAAGAAGGTCTGTTAATGGTGAAAGAGTAATCATTCTTTAATGAGTGTCAGTTTATTTAGTAACAAGTTAAAAATAATTAAAAAAATCTATTAAAGAAAAATGCGATGTATTTAGGAGGAAAAATACGTGACACAGGAAATTAAGGAATTGAGATCAGACGAAAATGATCCATTGTTCGATAAAACAAATATGTTAAAGAAGGAGTTCCCTTCAGATTTCAGACAGATCAGATATTTTACATTACTTATAGTTCAATCAGCACCAACAGAAATTAAGGAACTGAACCTTCTTGAACAGCAGATTAGTGAAGTTATTAAGAATGCCGTAAAACACGGAAATCACTGCGATATAAATAAAAAAGTAACAGTTTGGTATTCATTTAGTCCTACACATGCTCATATTATTGTACAGGATGAAGGCGAAGGTTTTAAGGACTTGGAAAAATGGAATGACTTTAACAAAAAGCGTCTTGAATGTCTTCATAAGAATGACTTCCTCGAGCTTTCAAATTATGTTTCATTCCGAACAAAAGAATCCGACAGTCAGGATGGCGGTAACGCTCTTTTTGCTGCTCTTGAGTACTGGAACGGTGGATTTGTATACAACGGAAAACGCAATGCTGTTGCTATGCTTAAGAAGTATCAGCAGAAGTTCCATAATGTAAATAATGATGGAGAATAATTAGTTTTAAGCTTTATCATAAAAAAAAGCTGTCTGAAAAGGCAGCTTTTTTTACATCTAGTGACTTATTCGGAGTAGAACAAGTTTATTATTTAAAATGAAGAAAAGATTATTTTTAGTTTCAATTATCTTTTTCTTATCTTTTTTTTCTCTTTTTGCAAGGAAATCGTCTGATTTTGACAGAATCAGACTTTCTTCGCATTGGGCTTATTCTATACGAGGAGCCAACGGACCTTATTATTTAACAAACAATAATGAACTTAATAAACTTGCAACACTTATACCGGCAGGCGAAGGTTATATCTGGTTAAAGTCCCGCTTTTATGTTCCAAAAGAATATAAAGATACAAACCTTACTGTTTATCTTGGCGTTGTAAAAATTGCAAGTGAAGCATATCTAAACGGAAATTACATCGGAAAAAATGGATATTTCCCTCCAAAACCTTTTTCTACAGGCGAACTTGGCTGTGCTTATACTCTCCCCTCCACCTTTTTAAATTACGATCAGGTAGAAAATGAACTTATAATAAAAATCTGGGTAAGCGGTTATGGTACTATTTCTAACGAACCTTTTATTGCCTCACAGGAAGAGGTAACCTATTATAAAGCGAGAAACGATTTAATACGCTCAAAGTTCTTTTTGATGCTTTCAGTTGTTCTTCTTGTAATTTCAACAATTTATACTTTGCTTTATATATTCCGTCCTACAGAAAAAAGACACCGTTCCTTTGCCGGCCTTACCTTTTTTTCTTCTTTTTTCTTAGTCACCTTGTGTATTGGAGAGTATCCTATAATTTTCAAACAAGGACATTCTTACCTTCTGTATGAAATATTATTCCACGGTATATGTGGTTCTCTTTCAAGTCACTGTACAGTTTCTTTTATAAGGGATTTTTTGCACAAAAAAGATTCAAAACATGTTGTCATAATAAGAATTTGTATGACCCTTTTTAATGTAATTATTCTTTCTTTCTCTCATGATATACTAAGCTTTTTACGCTTTTTACAGATTACTTATTTATGTACAGCAATTCATATTTTATATGGTGTTCATTACATTATTCAGGCAATCATTAAAAAAGATAAAAATGTAATTTATCTACTAGTCTGCTTTTCGCCGGTTTTCCTTTCACTGTTTGTAGCTGTATTCTTTTATTTTTCACCTTCTAATGTTTATGCACTCATTATCATAGCTTCTGGATGGATGATTACAATTCTTTCGTTCCTGGGCTTCTTAATTCGTAATCTTGCAAAATCACAGATACAAGTAGAATACTTAAATAAAAACCTTGAAACTATCGTAGAAAAAAGAACTTCCGAGCTGGCAGAAACAAACGCACAGCTTGAAACCAAAAACCTTCAGCTTCAATACGAAAAAGACAGGACACAGAAAGAAATTGAGCTTGCATCCTTTGTACAGCAGAGCTTTTATAATCAAACAATTCCTCAGCTTGATAACTGGGAAATCGCAACCTACATGAAGCCTTTGGCTGGAGTTTCCGGTGACTTATATGATATTTTCTATACAGGAAACCATCTTAATGGTCTTGGCATATTTGACGTTTCAGGTCACGGTATTTCTTCTGGCTTAGTAACAATGCTTGTAAAGAATATTATTGAGCAGGAGTTCAATGACGGTACTAAAGAAAAGCTTGAAGATGTAATGTATATTATTAATGACCGCTTGATTGAAGAAAAAGGCAACATTGAAAACTATATGACTGGAATATTACTCAGGCTTAATGAGAATAACATTGAGTTTGTAAATGCCGGTCATCCTTCTATTCTTATTTTCAGAGATAGTGATAAAGAGCCTCAGATTATGCCGAGAGAAAAATCTCAGTGTGGTGTTATTGGTATTTCTGATTTCCCAATCAACTTTCATTCAACAAATCTTTTTATCAATCGCAACGATACTCTCTTGTTCTATACTGATGGTATTATTGAAGCTTCTAATGAAAACGATGAACAGTTTGGAACAAAAAGACTTTTGGAATCCTTTCAGAAATGCAGAAATCTTCCTCTAAATGCGCAAATCAATTCTATAATTGCAGATTTGAAGCAGTTTATTGGCGCTAAAGCCTTAAATGATGATATTACAATCATGATGCTGCGACGTAAATAATGAGAGGGAGTTCAATTCTCCAAAGTTCCTTTTAAAATAGTAAAGCCCCAACTAAAAAGTTAGGGCTTTTTGGAGGTGGGGAGAATTGAACTCCCGTCCGAGAAGGTAAACCAGGTACATCTACAGGTTTAGTTATGCGAGGTGATTGTCGGGAGCCGGTAGCAGCATAACAAGCGTCGTCTCCGTATTCCGATTATAAAGTCCCTGCAAAAGACCGAACACAGTTACAGGCAAGTCCCGATTAGTCAAAGAACACCGGTTAGTGCGGAACAGAACCAGCCGGGTTCCTGCACTACTGCTTATGCAGCGAGTGCTTCTGCAAAAGAAGCCTCTTCAGCTTCTTCTTCTTTTCTTGCGAAAATTGCAGTTATTGTTTTGTCAGTTTAAGGAACCTTCACTCCTACTTGCAGTACAAGATTTCGCAATCCCGTCGAAACCGGGACACCCCCGAAAAATGTATACAAAGTTCTGCATTTATTCTGCATAAGTAAATATAATATCAAAAATCATAATCGTCAATGGTAAAACTACGGAAACCTTTTTATTATGAAAATCAGTTTTATAAACTTGTACTAAAAAATCGCTTCCAGTCGAATTACAGTTTTCAAAATCGCAGGCTTGCCTGCTACGCGCTGCTGTGCCTTGTAATTATATACGTTGCCGCTCGCGCGGCAGCACAGCAGAGCGTTTTTGAAAACTGTCCTTCTCCTTCGCGCGATTTTTTTTTCAATATTTTTAAACTGATTTTCGTAAAACAAAAGCTTACATTTAATGTCATTCCGAACTTGATTCGGAATCTCCATACTATATCTTCTCAACCGGTATATGGTACATACTTCCACAATTCCTGCAGGTGATTTCAAGCGGATCTGGGCCATTTTTGCGGATATCATCTAATTGGTCTTTTGGAAGAGTGCGCAGATAGTGGATATAGTAATCTTCATTACATGGGCAGTCAAAAATGATATCTCGGGTCATGATAATTGAAGGATTAAACTCGCGGAAAAGACCGATAACTATATCTTCGGAATCTACCTGTTTTTCGCTGTATAAGAGACCGAGGCTTGGACAGGCTGAGAAAGCGTTTTCAACCTTCTGCAAAAGCTTGGCATCATCCATTGTAGCTTCGACATGACTGTCAACCTGAGCACCAAGCTTTGCTGTACCGCCGGTAACAGGCATAACCTGAACGTACATTGCGCCTGCACCGATTACCCTTCCCTGTTTGTCAAACTGAATGCTCGAATGGAAGGCTGTGTTTACCTGTTCAGACTGGGCATAATAAGTTGCAAAATCCTTTGCGATATTGTTGCCGTCAACATCTACAGTTGAACTCTGAGGATATTTATCATCCTTGTGAATACGCGAAAAAGTAAGGTTTCCTGGACCAAGGAATGGATCCAGATTCCAGTTTTCAAGCTCTTTGGTAACTGGTATATGCTCGTTGTATAAAAAGCCGCGTACATAACCGGTTGAATCGGCTTCTACAGAATATCCGTCGGCAGCACCTTTACATTCAAAGCGGATCGAAATGTGTTCAAGATCCTTCATCATCGGGATTATTAGGGCTGCACAAAGAGATGCCTGACCAAGAATATAAGTTTCTAGGATTCCAAGCTTATGCTGAGCGCGGAGCTGGTTTACAAAGCGGGTACCGTGAAAGATTGCTCCACGGACACGACCGTCTGCCATAGTGAATATTTTAAGACCATCTGGCTCAACAGAAGAAAGCTGAGCCGACAGTTCAGTATCAGTTATAGTTGCTTTAATCATAGTATGAATATAGCAGTTTTAATAAGGTGTTACAATCACGACTTTACTAAAGCTTTACTCTGCCACCTTTTGCCTTTCCACCTTAACAGCATTACAAATCCACGAGTTGTTTCGTCAAGACCAATACCAAGCCAGCAGCCAATTACTCCCATACCAAGCTTCAATCCCAACAACCAGCTTAAGAAAACCATAATTCCCCACATAGATAAAATACCGTATAAAACAGGGAACTTTACATCGCCGGAGCCTTTAAGTGCACCTACATAGATAAGATTCAAAGAGCGTCCAAACTCAATCAAAATTGAATAAACGAGCATGCGGGATGTAAGGGCAAATACTTCATCCTGGCGTGTAAAAATATGGATGATTGGAGTTTTAATCAGATTTACAAGTAAAATAAGGCTTACAGAACAAATGGTTGCAATAATTGAATATTTGAATACCTTTTTGTAAGCAGTGTCTTTTTCACCGGCACCAACATAATAGCCGACCTTAATCTGTACCGCATTACCTATTGCTACAGCTATAACAAAAACAAAGCGCACGATTGTCTGTGTATAAACCTGACAGTCCATTGCATAAGTACCAAGCGTAGAAATAATGGCCATAATTGTAATCTGAGCAAGATTATATGCAAGGCTTTCTCCGGCCGTTGGCACACCAATCGAAAGAATAAGCTTGAACATTGAAAGAGGTGTTTTCTTTGAATGAAAAAATCTGACCTGGATATCTTTGCGGCGTCTAATCATTATAAAGAAAAGAACGTTTCCAACAATAATAGAGAACAAGGAAGCGGCGGCAACACCAGGCGCACCTGTAACAGGAAGTCCAAACCAGCCGTAAAGAGCAAGGGCATTACCAAAAACGTTTACAATATTAGAGATGATGGTAACAACAAGAGTTTCTTTTGTGTAGCCATAGGTCCTTAAAAGTGCTGACTGGAAGGAGCTTATTCCCACAAACACAGCACCGATTCCCGAATAAATCATAAAGTACTGTCTGGCACAACGGGAAACCTCTTCTTCAAGTGTGTAAAAACCAAGCAGTAAAGGAGTAAGCGTAAGCACAATAATCATAAGGATTGCAGAAACAATCAGAACCATTATCAGGCCGGCTTTTGCTACATCATTTAATTCATCGTTATTTTTTTTGGCTCCAAGATACTGAGCCAGAACAATGCTCGAACCGATGCAAACAACGTTTATAAGAATCATGATTAAAAAAGACCACTGTGAAACAAGGCCTACACCGGCTACAGCAGATTCCGAATAGGAACTGAGCATAAACGTATCTACAGAAGAAACCAGTACGCGGAAAAACTGCTCACCAATTAAAGGAAGAGCAAGCTTCATCATAGGAAGAGAACCACGGTTTACAGTTTTAAGGGAAGTTTCAGAAGAACTCATTCTATTTGCCTCTTTATTCTATTTTCTGTTTTTGCAAAAGAAGCAAATAGAATGAAAGTCTATAATTTGTGTATTTTTTTTTCTTGCCGAAACAGGTCCGGCAGGTGTAATTTTATTAGTTAGTCTTAATTCTTCGGCGACGGAGTACAGAACCATCATCCTTGTAAACAGTGATGAGGATATTGTCATCGTAGATTTCAAGGTCAGCCCAACCAAAATCTTCATTATTAAGCCACTTTGAATATGGTGACTGATAGATTAAGTTTTCATCGAGCTTTCCGCCCATTGCTCCAAGAATAAGGTAATCAACATCACCCTTCTCGAGCATTTCAAAGAAGTGATTGTGACCGCTTAAATAAAGGTCAACATTGTATTTTTCAAGAATAGGAGTTACACGTTTAATAACACCAGGGATATCGCCCCAGTTTCTCTTTGCAGCTTCATCATAATAGCCCGAGCCTGTTACATAGCAGTGAGAAATTACAATAACAGTTTCATTCTGAGGAATCTCTTCAAGCTGCTTAACAAGCCATTTTTCCTGTCGCTTAGAGAACTCAACATCATCCCAAATCATATAGAGGAAGATAAGATGAAGCTTACCGCTGTCCATGCGGAAATAAAGCTTGTCGCCGCGCTCCATAAAGGTTTTTCTGAATGCAGGGAAACCGTTTACAATTCCGTCGTGATTGCCTGGAATTACAAGGAGAGGTGTTGTAGGCATATTTGCTTTTATATCATCAACTGCATCCTGATAAATAGGTGCAACCATTCCAACCTCAGAAATGTCGCCGAGGAAGAAGCAGGCATCGTAATCTCTGCTTTCTATATTTTTAAGGATGTTGGTACGAGCCTCTGCGTTAGAGTTGCTTGAACCCCAGTGAGGGTCAGAAGCAAAGGCATAATGAGCAATCGGCTGATCCTTGCCACCATTTTTAGAAACCGGCAATTCATCCTTTTGTGTCAAAAAGTTTATTCCAGAATTGTCTACAGGAAGACGTGGTAAAACTGAAAGACCAATGAAAACAAGCACCCAAAGAACAAGCGTAAAAATTGTAAAGATTTTTAAGAGCAGCTTTGTTACTTTGTTGCTTTTAATAAGATAGATGATAAAGAAAATCAGCGGCAGAAGAACTGTAGCAAGCAGTCCCATATACGCACCAAAAATTGCATAATGCCAATGGAAGGTTCCAAAAAGACCTGGTCTGAAGGTAAACCAGATAAAGATTAATACAGAAATTATAAAAGACACGCCAAAGAAAATGCATGTCTTTTTGTTAGTTTTTTCATTGTTCATTTGGACATCACCTCTGGAAAAAAAATATTGTTATATAATTATACATCAATATAAAGTGTAAATAAACAAATATTATTTTTTTCCAGTGGAGATGTTTTTAATCCATTTTTCGCTTTTGAGGCGGAAGACGCACCATATGGTTTTAATAACTTGATCGAGTTTGAGGCAGAAGTAGATCCAGAAGGCAGGCCACTTGAAGACAAAGCCGGCAAGGATTCCGGCGGGGATGGAAACTACCCAGAGGAAAACGTTGTCAGTAATCATGAGCATTTTGGTGTCGCCGCCGCCACGGAGAACACCCTTTGTCATAATGCTGTTGGTGGCCTGGAAAATTATAATAAAGCTGATGGAGGCCATAAGCTGTCTGGCAATATCTACGGTTTCCTGACTGACGTTGTAAGTGCTGATAATCGGGTTGCTTACTGCCATTATAAACAAGGCAGATATTGTTCCAAGCCCTAGTCCGAGTCCAAGGAACATCCAGCCCTGAGTCATAGTCTTTTCTTTTCCTTCTTTTCCGAGTGTCTGACCAGTTACAATTGCACCTGCCTGGCTTACACCCTGAATTACTACAGTGCTCATCTGTTGGGTTACTGTTGTAATTGCATTGGCCGCAACAAAAGCTGCACCAAGATGTCCAATTACGATTGCAACCGAATTATTACCGAGCGCCAGAATCGCATCGCTTACAAGAACAGGAATACTTATCCTTATGTATTCAGCAAGCAGAGAGCTTGTTTTCATAAACATATCTTTAAGCTTGAACGCAATCTTGTTGTCCTTAAAGAAAAGGTAACCCAAAATCATTCCTGCTTCAAAAAGGCGGGCTATAAGAGTACCAAGAGCAGCACCGGCAACCTCCATACGAGGCGCGCCAAACTTACCGAAAATGAACATATAGTTTGCAAGCAGATTTACAAAGAATGCGCCGATAGAAACAAACAAAGGAAGCTTTACCTGCCCTACACTTCGTAAAACAATTGTTGCTGTAAGCGAGGTTCCTAAAAAGAAATAAGTGATTATGGACCAGCGGAAATAGATTGTTCCAAGCTCAATTATCTGAGTTTCATTTGTGTACATTCTCATTAAGGTCTTTGGCATTATCAGTGTAGCTATAGCAAAAATTGCCGCTAATAATAAAGTAAGCCGAAGCATAAGACAGACTGTTTGTTTCAGTGCGTGATTAGCTTCTTCTTCCTGCCCCGTTCCAGCGTGCTTCATTCCCCAGTAGCGCGAAACAAGAACAGAGGCTCCCATTCCAAGTCCCATACAGAAAATGTGATATATTCCTATAAATGAATTAGCGAGTGATGTTGCCGAAAGTGCATTTTCTCCAAGATTGCCGACCATAATCGTGTCCAGCATATTTACACCGATTGCAAGGAGACTCTGCAGTGCAATTGGAAGGGCAAGTGCAAAAACTCTTTTATAAAAATCTTTATCGTTTCTAAATAACTTCATAATAACGTGGTTAATATATCATATTACTGAAAATTATGATATATTTTTAATATGAATGAAATACCTGAAATTACAAAACTTGGAAACGATTCCTGCATCTGGTCACACAGCTTTAATAATTTTGACGCTGTTGTTTATGTTCCTTCACCTAAAAAAGAACTTTTATCCGATATAATCAACTACGGCTTTATTTCTCCTTACCTTCTTGTGTTCGCAGAAAAAAAGCTTGATTATGAACAGGCAGTTGCCTTTGCAAAAGAAAAAGGCTTTGAAGAGCTTGCCGCTGATTTTGCTTCGAGCGTAGTTTTTATTTATCCACGTTCCGGCAGCTGGAAAAATGCTTCTCCAGAGATTTTCTCGGAGATTATTACAAACTCACGCATTCATCAGTATTACGAAAACGGTTATGTAAAAGCCTGGAACCGTTTTATAAATAAAATTGAAGGTTATTTTATTCGTGGTGCAATTTTCAGAACTTGTCTTTTCGGCTTTGGAGAATCTGCAGATTATATTGCGCAAAACTGTCTTAAGCATTTTGAAGGAGACGGTCTTTGGGGAAAGGCTGATATTGCCCCTGTTACGTGTTTTTTGAGCGGACTTTCTGTTACTCCTAAGTTTGATGATTCTGATGATATCCCTGTTGTATCGTATGGAAACACTGAGGAAATAAATAAAGTATTCCGTTCTACCTGCAAGTATTTCCTTGAAAAAGACAAAATGGAACTGAAAAAGGATTATTTCAGTTTTGCAAAACGTTTCCGCCGAATGGTTGGTAAGCTTGATATTGATCCTGATTTGAAAGGCGACGGTCTTATTATTGAACCGGGCGTTGAAACGGTTTCAACATCCCCAGACAACTTTGGAGACGATAAAGGCACATCTGAGCATAAAATTGGTTATGTTTCGTTCTATAACAAAGGGCTTTTTGAAAAGGGAAAAGTTCCACTTGTTCTCGGCTTCCACGGGGGCGGCGACAGCTGCTTCTTTTTCAGTACGATGGCAGGCTGGGCAAAAATTGCTCACAGACACAACTTTCTGCTTGTTACAGTAGAAAATCATCTTAACAGCTCTGCAACAGAAATGATTGAGCTTGTAGAAAAACTTAAAAAGAAGTATCCGATTGATGAAACCCGCATTTACTCAACTGGATTTTCAATGGGCGGTATAAAAACCTGGGATATAATCCAGGAGTACCCGACTCTCATCGCAGCCGCCGCACCAATGGATGCTACAGTAGATATTGGTGAAAATGTATATTTCCGCAAGATTGATAAAGAAGTGAATACTACGGTTTCTGTGCCGATTTTTTATGCCGGCGGCGAGGTGACTCCGCTTCCTGAGTTGCCTTTCCAGGAGCAGAAGTGTTTGAACCGCATGAAATATACCCTTGAGCTGAACAACTGCACGGCTGAATACAACGTCAAACTAGAAGATAAGGATAACTGGAAAAATAAAATCTGGGGAATTGACGGTGATGAAACTGAAAAATCCTATGATGAATCCAGAGATGCAACTCTTACAATGCAGAAGTTTTTCAGCAAAGATGGAAAATGCAGAACAATTTTTGCAAGTATAAGTGGTCAGGGACACGACTGCCGTGAACACACCTGTGAGCATGCCTGGCAGTTTATGAGTCAGTTTTCGAAGGACAAATAAGTAATTCCGCAACCTTCGCAATATCCTGCTCTGTAGAAGAAAAAGGAAGGATTATGCTTCCAGGAATGTCTCTTATATATGTAAACTGTTTTTTTGCATATTTACAACTGTGATGAATTATTGCTGCCTTTATTTCATTTATATCTGATGCTTCATCAAACCACTCGCTGTAGCCAATTGCCTTCATTCCTGGGGTATCTTTTGTGTACCCTTTTTGTATAAGTTCGCGAACCTCTGCTTCAAGTCCGTTTTCAAACATCCACTCAACCCTTGCACCAATCCTTTCATACAAAAGCTTTCGTGGCGGCTCCAGAACAATAAACTTAAAATCATACATTTCTCTAAGCTGCTTTGAAACAACATAGCTTGAACGTATCTTGCCTGTAGTATAAAACACTTCAAGTGCACGGCAGATTCTGTACGCATCATTCGGGCTTATTACAGCAGCACTCTGCGGATCCACAACCTGCAGCTCAGCATACAGTGCTTCGTTTCCTTCTTTTTCAATACGATTTTTTATCTGTTCTCTAATCTGTGGATTCGATTCAGGCGTAACCGGTAGCCCGAACAAAAAACAGCGGATATAAAATCCTGTTCCACCGCACACAACAGGAACGTTTCCGCGTTCATAAATTTCCTGACAGGCTTTATCTGCAGCAGTAACAAAATCTGCAACGGTAAACTGAACATCCGGTTCTACAAGATTTATAATATGATGAGGAAGCTCTTTACACAAGTCGGCATCAGGCTTTGCAGTTCCAATATCCATTCCTTTGTAAACAGCCTGAGAGTCTGCGCTTACAATCTCCGCATTTAAAATAAAATGACTGCCCGACTTACAGAATAATTCTCTAGTCAAGGCAGTCTTTCCCGAAGCTGTAGGCGCAAAAATAACGATTACAGGTATTCTGGTATTATTCAATTCTACTGCTTTTCTTCTATACGATAATTAACCTTTTTATTGAAAAGCTGTCTTGCTGCAACACAAACAACTTTATCAGAGTTAGCTTCAATTTCAGGATCCTGTACTTTTGCCATCTGGTATGCACGCCTGCTTGCCGCTACAGTAATTTCGTAAATATTGCCGTCGAACTCAACTAATTGTTCCAAAGGAAAAATCATCATACACCTCTTTAATTGAATTTATATTTTAACGGGATAAGGGGTTTATGTCAATGATAAGGTTATACTGGGTGTTTACTTAGTTTACTCGTCCCAGAAAGCCTTTTCATTTGTTGTTACCTTAACATCCTCATAAGTTTGTGAACAATCGTATCCAGGTGGCGCAAGGCAGATATAGTTGCTTCGAAGTTCATCATCATATTCAAGATTAAAAGAATAAAGTGTATAGGCTGCAAACCAATAAAGATTCTTTACCCAGTAAGCCTGCATATACTCTAAACCCCAGTCTGTATTTACCCACGAGTTTTCAAAACCTTTGAACACGTTTACAGTAAACTTTTTATCTTCCAGTATAGCATTACGCATTTCTTCCAGAGAAAGAGGTGTTCCTTCACTATCGGTAACATACTCAGTCATATCTGAATCAATCATTGCCCATTTTTCACTTTCTGGCAGCCATACAATATTAACAACATGGCAATCAGTATCTGTGCTGTCTTCCGGGATACAGGTGATAAAGCGGTTTTTAATTCCAATAGAAAGAAGAAGCTCGCTTAAAAGAATACTGTGCCAGCGGCAGTTAAAACCGGTTGGAACCTTTCTTGAGTATTCCCACAAGGTGATTGCGTTTCTTTTATCAAGCGGAGTTTTTTGATTATCGTGAGGGATATTGTTTGCAACAAAAAGTGCAAGCTCCATAGATTTTTCCCAGGTTGTTTTTTCTGAAGCAGCAAGTGCATCTAAATCTAGATCTGTGTTTTCCTTAAAATACTTGCGGATTTCTGTAGCGCGTTCTTGATCTATGTTTTCGGTTATTTCAAAATCTGCTGCGCCGGTTGTGTAAGGAGCTGCATTCTTAATCTTATCTGAATTAACTTTATAATTGCTTACAACATAATCTACATAATCATCATCCTGCATACTTTTTCCACAGGAAACAAGTGAAAGCAATAATATTGTGGATAAGAGGATTGGAAAAAGTCTTCGCATTTTATTACTCCTAGATTGCGCTATAAACGATATTCTTTAATTTTCTTGTTGCTTCCCAGGTACCGGAATCGGTTTTCTGCATAAGCATTACGATAATCAGGTTGTTCTGCAAATCTACAGAAACATATGGTCCAAGCCAGCCATCCCAGCCAAACTCACCGTTTTCTGTGATGACGTTACAGCGGCCCTTTTCATAAGCAACGCGCATTAAATTGCAGTAGGTATAACCACACAAATGTCCCATCTTCTGATCAAACCTCTGCTGTAAATCTTCACGGAGTCTTGCATTTGCAAAATATTCAACTGTTTTTTTCTGAAGAATCCGTCTACCGTTAAACTCACCGCCGTTCAAAAGCATCTGGGCAAATTTTAAATAATCATCAAGGGTAGAACAAAGACCTGCTCCACCACTTTCAAAAGCAGGCTCATGATTCATAAACGGCTGGATTCCAAGGTTAGGACTTTCGAATAAGCTGAACTTATATTTATTCTGTTCAACTTCTTCTGCTTTATAAACATTTGCAAGTCTTTCCTGCTTTTCTTCTGGTACATAAAAAGCAGTATCGTTCATGCCAAGCGGTTCAAAAATATTCTTTTTTATAAAATCGCTCAGCTTCATACCGGAAACAACTTCAATAACTGCACCAAGAATATCTGCAGAAAGGCCGTAATTATAATCTGTTCCAGGCTCAAACGAAACAGGAATCTTTGCAAGTCTGCGTGCAACTTCCATTGTAGTAATCTTAAAATCAGAGGTTACATCCTTATTAAGCTCTCCAATAAGCTCCGAGGTAAGATGCTCACCACAAGGAGACTCATCGCACCACGCACCATAAGTGTATCCGCTAGTCATATTAAGAAGATCCTGAACAGTAATTCTTCTGAAGGCCTTATGTGGCTTTCCATTCTTACCGCTATCGCTGCAAACTGTAAGCTCTCTGTATTCGGGAATAAACTTGTCTATTTCGTCACAAAGCTCAAGTTTTCCCTGCTCTATAAGAATCCAGGCGGCAACGTTTGTAACAGGCTTACTCATTGAATAAAGACGTGCAATAGTATTTCTATTAAACGGCTTTTTCTTTTCAACATCTGCATAACCAGACTGCCAGTAACCAAGCTCTTTATTATCTTTATAAATAACACAGTTCAAGCCTGCAACCTTATTCTGCGCTACAACTTCATCAAACATATTCTGTATATTACTCAAATGACTGATGTTCATATTCACTCCTGTTTATTCTACGTCTTATTGTATAGCATTTTTTTTGATTATGAAATATATTTGAAAAATGAGCAAAACAAAAAAGAATTATTACAGCTACAAAACAAAGCATTATCTTGTAAAATCTGTAGAAGTTACTGATACTACAGATATTCTTTTTACTTCCACCTGGAACATTTATTCTCGCGAAGCCAATGGCAAAGCTAGTGATAATGATATTGAACAGGAAAACAATATAATCGGTACGTTTAACTTTAACGGAAAACAGAAGCTAGGCTGTATTAAACTCACTTATGATTTTGACCGTATGACAGAGATTGGAGAGCTTAAGCTTATTTTCTCCTATATCTGCCGATGGGCTTTTGCTCAAAGAGATGTATATTCTGTTGAAACTACCTTCCCTGCTACAAAGGCTTATCAGGAAATATTTGATTTTCTTGCGTATAAAAAAGAAAACAACGAAGGTGTTGTTACCCTGCATGCTTCAAAGCCAATGAATACGCTTTTATATCTGTTATTAGGAATGATAACGGGCATAATTCTTGGAATAGTAACTGCAAACATAAAAACAGGCATAATTTTCGGCTTTGTAGTTTGTGGTGGAATTGGAATTGTAATGGACAGCAATTACAGCCGCCATCGTAATTGGATAGAAAATCGAGACTAGGGGCAAAGGCTTCTGCTTAATTTTTTCTGTTCACTAATACTGCCTTTGCCTGCAGTTTTGTAAAGACAAAACTGCACATTAGAACTATTGAATTCTTTTTAATTTTTTACTATACTAGTACTGTTTTTACGGAATCACCGAAAAAGAGGAGGTGACATAACTAATGGCAACAATCAATGTTGATGACTCAGAGAACCTGGAAAAAGCAATTAAACGCTTTAAGAGAATGGTTGAAAAAGAAGGCATTATCCGCGAGTACAAGAAGCGTGAGTATTTTGTTAAGCCTTCTGCTACACTTCATCAGAAGAAAACAACTCTGGAAAGAAAGCTTTTGAACAAAAGACGTAAGTCAGAGAAAAAAGAATACTAATCTAAATTAAAAGATTAGATTATTTAGAAATGCCCTTTAAGCCTTCAGCTTGAAGGGTATTTTTTTTTATCTGCTAGATGACTTTATTTCTTTTCTTTAATATTGTGAATCTTATCGATTGTAGTTTTATTTAAAAGCTCAACATAATCCTTTTCTGGAAGCGGCTGAGAATACAAATAACCCTGAATATAATCACAGCCAATACTGTTCAAAAAATCAGCCTGGTTTACATTTTCCACACCTTCTGCAATAACAGGCATTTCAAGCCACTGCGCCATTCTTACTACAGAGCTCAAAATAGTTCCGCCGCGGTTATTCGTAGTCTCACCAGACAGAAACTTCATGTCAAGCTTAACTATATCAAAATCAATATCCTTCAAAACATTCAACGAAGAATAACCGCTGCCAAAATCATCCATTTCAACAATGTAGCCACAGTCGTGAAGCTTTTTAATAAACTCGTTAACATACTGGCTTCCGCCAACGGCCGCAGATTCAGTTATTTCTACACGAATATATTTAGCAGGAACACCATATTTCTTTCTGATTGCTTCTATGTTGTCTATAAAATCATTTCTAAAAATATCGTGACGGGAAAAGTTTGTAGATACAGGAACAATAGCTTTATTCTGAGCAAGACTTTCTTTAAGGAACATACAGACTCTTTCAAAAACAAACAAATCAAGCTTTGTTATAAAACCATTTTTCTCAAAAATCGGAATGAAAATACCCGGTGCTACAAGTCCCTTATCTTTATGCTGCCAGCGTACGAGTGCCTCTGCCCCAATAAGCGTTCCTGTTGAATGATTAAACTGCGGCTGATAATAAACAACAAACTGCTTATCGTTCAGAGCCGTTGTCATTATTCCTGTTATTTCCTGCTCCGAAAGCATCTGATTGCGCATTGATTCCCTGTAGAAGCAGTATTTTTCGTTGTACTTACCTTTTACAAGGCTCTGAGCAAGTGCGGCCCTGTCTATCATTGCATTTACAGAAAGTTTTTCTTCTGTAATCTGATAGATTCCGGCAAAGCAAGAAACCTCAAAGAATAAATCATAATTACTGAAGCTGTCTATAACAAGAGAAACAGCCTTTGTAATCTGCTCAGAATCTCCTTTTATAAAAAAGGCAAAATTATCTGAACCGATTCGGCAGGCAGCACCAAAATCTCTTGTAATGTCTGTTATAAGCTCAGATAGATAAATAAGAACCCTGTCTCCCTCTGAAGTACCAAAAATATCGTTTACAGCCGCAAAATTAAAAACATCAACATAAACAATTGCAGACTTAGCTTCAGTAGCGAGCTCAGGATTATTAGCCAGAAGCTCTTCAACATCATGGCAAAATGCATTTCTATTTTGAAGTCCTGTAAGCTCATCATATTCAGTCATATGAGTAAGCCTTCGGTGGAAGGCAATTTCATCGCTTATATCTGTAAAGGAGATTGCAACCTTTGTTCCCGGCTCGCTGCAGACAAAACCAACTCTATACCATTTCCAG
Organism: Treponema sp.; assembly: GCA_017619795.1. GTDB lineage: Bacteria > Spirochaetota > Spirochaetia > Treponematales > Treponemataceae > Treponema_D. The sequence continues at coordinate 58,528 of JAFZRP010000104.1, read as the reverse complement.
ATCTGGTCGGCATTCTTCATATAGAACTCTGTATAGTGAGCACGCGGAATAGTAACGTTTTTAAACTCTTCAATCTTATTCTTAAACTTCTGGGCATACTGTTCAGAAAGGATTTTGTCATCACGCAGAATCTGCCATAAAGGACGCAAATCAAAGCTTGCCGAAAACTGCTCCTTTACAAAATATGTATAATCGTAAGTATCTGTCTTACAATCATAAATAATCATCATATTATGATTGTAGGAGCGTGCTATTCTTTCGGAATCGTATTTCTGGTCTTCCTTTGCAGAACCTGTTCTGCTTCTCTGATATCCACTGTTATTTTCAATATCCTCATAAAGAACAAAACAGTCGCCTCCTCGCCTTTTAGCTTCGTTCATTGCCTTTGTACATTTTTCAAAAAGCAATTCAAAGTTTGTACCGTCATTAGGACTTCTTGTAACACCTACACCCGCAGAAAGCAAAATACCGTTTTTCATTGTGTTACGGCACAACAATACAATATGTCTAGCAAACCTTTCTGCAATTGCGAGAGATGAAACATTCTTTATGCAAATCATAAAGGAATCTGTTTCAATATGACCAATAAAATCTGAGGCTTTAAGACTGTGGTGTATTTTTTTAAGGATAATACTTAAGATTTCGTCGCTTTTTTCTTTACCAAAGGTATCTATTATTTTACTAAAGCCGTCAAAATCAAAAAGGATAAAAACACAGGGAATAGAATCAGCAATCTCGTTAACAATACGTTCGAGATTATCTCTTGTATGAATATTTGTATCTTTACAAAAAGCAGCAATATCATTATCCATAGCAGTACCCTAATGAATAATATATCACATTTCTTAATAAAGTAAATAAAAAAGACCGGAATCATTATGATTTCCGGCCTTTATAACGCTTACAAAGAAAAATTAGTTCTTTGCTCTTTCAAGGAATGAACCGTCGCGTGTATCGATTACGATCTTGTCATCTGTGTTGATGAACAATGGAACGCGGCATTCAATACCTGTATCAAGTGTAGCTGGTTTAAGAGACTTTCCAGAAGTATCTCCCTTTACACCTGGTTCGCAGTAAGTAACTGTTCTTGTAACACGAACAGGAAGATCAATACCAACTGGTTTTCCTTCGTAGAATGTAAGGTTGATTTCAAGGTCATCATCAGGAGTAATATAGCCTGCATAGTCACCCAAATCATCTCTTGAAAGCTCAAACTGCTCGTAAGTATCCTGATCCATAAATACAAATGTGTCGCCATCGATGTATGAAAGCTTTGTTACGTGTGGTTCAAGATCAACTTCATCAAACTTTTCACCAGCGTCAATTCCAAGATCCATTGTAGAACCTGTTACAAGGTTCTTTACACGGAAGCTTGTTACCATTCCAGCACGTCCTGAACGCTGTCCGAGCATTTTCTGTACGATAAGCGCATTGCCTTCATAAACGAAAGCTGTTCCAACTTTTAACTGTGATGTCATTAACATAATATAAAACCTCTAAAAAAGATTACGAATTATTCGCTATATTATACTGATTTTGTAAATAAAAGTCATCAGGTTTTGTGCAAGGTCTCCATTTTTTATAAGTGACAGTGAAAAATCCCTGAAGCCGTAACACAAAGCATCTGCTCGTTCCAAAAAGCGGAGACAGGCTTCTTTCATTTCTTCTTCTGCAACCTCTGCTTCAGGACTGTTTATATCAAGCCATAACCGTTCTATAACTTCAAAATCTTCGGACTTAAAATGCTGCTTCATACGATCAAGTAAAGCCTTAACCTTTACAAGCTGATACTCTTCGCTCTGAGGATAAGCGTGCCACACAAAAGGGATTCCGCTAAGGCACGCCCTGCTTAAAGATTCCTCGCCGCGAATAAATAAAACAGAACATTCCCTCAAAAGCTTGTCCCATTCGTGCTGATTCATATATGGCAAAACTTTTACATCCAGCCTCACTTCATCATTATCAGCTTTGTCACAATTCGTTTTGCTTACTTCATTTACTGCATCCAAAAAGGATTGTTGTCCTCGTCCCTGTGCAACAAGAATTGTTTTTTCTGTAGTGATGTTGTTTTCTGCCTTTGTTTTCTGTACAGCTTGAACTTCTTCTAACGCTTCAACAAGCGGCTGCCAGTTTCTTTCATATGTAAACACAAGGATTCTGCCATCCCTTCTCCGTTCCGGCAGCTCATTCCAGTCATTATCAATAATAAGACCGCCAGTTTTCTCAGTAAAGCCCGGCATAAAGTTTACCTTCTGCACTTTAGCACTTCGGGTCAACGATTTTAAGCAATGAAAGGTTTCGGCATAAGGCTCAGCTGTAAGGTAATCTATCATAATCACCTGAACAGTACGTTCAAGCTTGTCTTCAAAAAGGATTTTTTCCATCCAGTCTGGTCTGCCGCATTGAAAGCATTCAAGAATTACAGCAAGCTTTTCTCCGTCATTTTTAGAAAACTCGCTGTAACAAAAATCATAATCCTTCCAGTTATAAACAGAAAAGCCTTCTACAACCTGAAAGCTTTTTTCTGGAGAGACTGAATTGCATATTTTGTTGAAGGCTTGTAAATCGTCAACGATTAGATTTATATTAGCTGTACCGATTTTTTGCAGCTGGCGGGATAACCTGTAAGCAACCCCAATATCACCGTAATTGTCAACAACTTTACAGAGAATTGAGATTTCCATTAATCAACCTGACTGTACAGAGAACCGATTTCTTCCCGCCACTCAGATTTTTTATCTTTGTCTTCCCACTCAATTATTTTCTTTATAGTAAAGTGACGCTGGTCACGAATGTTTTCATAATAAAGCAGACCGAATCTTCCCTGTCCGATATAGGCGATTTTTTCATTCGGTCCTACGTTTTCATTTTTTTCTATTTCAGAAAGCACACATTCAAAATGAACAGGCTTTCCTGAAGTCTTATCCTGAATTGCACTTGCAACATCAGAAATCTGCTGTCCGCATTTTGGACAAATAACTTCACGTGCCTTTATTTCCTGAATAGCACGCTGACGTTCCCTTCTGGAGGCTTCATCTTCATAAAGTGTATGATTAAACTGGAAGGTTTTCTTTCCCTGCTCGTTATTATTGTTATTATTATTTCTATTGTTCTGCTGAGAATTATTCTTCTGATTATTCCAGTTCGAATACTTTTTGTTTCTTCTATTCTTATCCATACAATTCCCCAACTGAAAGGAAGGCCCTTTGTGCTACTCCCTTAGCTTCAGTTCCTCAGGATTCTCAACAAGCTTTTTACTGATTACCTGCGCAATCCGCTGAATAGCATTATTGAGATATTCCTCATTATGTATTTTTTCCCGTAACTCGAGAATACGGGGCGACAGCTTTCTTTCATCAGTTCTTTCCAAAACTAATGTTGTAGTCGCATTTAAAGTGGCACCAGAAATCATAAAGACTCCATCTCATTATTCCATAAAAGCATTTTCAATATGATACACCTCGGGAAGCCCCTGCATATCAAGAACAATCACATCATAACGAATGTAGCTGTTACTATATTGTCGATGATTTAACAGAAAACGTTTAGACGTTTTTAAAATTCTTTGCAATTTCTGTCTATTCAACACACTAGAAAGCATATCTGGAGTAGCCTGTGGAAGCGTTTTAACCTCTACAAACACTAAAGTTTCTGCTTTCTTAGCTATTATATCAATTTCTCCGGTCTTTGTCCGCCAATTTCGCTCTAAAACTTCATATCCTTTCTCTAAAAGATATTGAGCTGCCCTTTCCTCTCCACTTAGTCCTGTCTCACGATTTCCCACACTACTCTCCTAGAATAAATGAAAAGATTATTGCTATAGCTTCCCAGGTCTCTTCCGGAATAAGTGTACCAACTTCGCAGGAATCTAAAAGATTTACAAGCTCTGTATTTTCTGTGATATAAACATTTTCTTTTTGTGCAGTTTCTATCATCTGCTGGGCAACAAGTCCGCTTCCCTTTGCCGTTATGATTGGCGCTACGCACCCTTCTGGATATTTTAAGGCAACGGCTTTTTTCTTTAATTGCTTTGATTCTTCGCTCATACTTCACCGTCCACCATAAAAAAATCTTCAGAAGCACAACCAGAACCTTCTATTTCAGAGCTGTCGCACCATACAACAGAAATATCTGTGCGTAAAAACATATTCTTGAGTCTTTCTGTTTTTTCTTCAATTTCATTGATTTCGCACGGAGTTATATTCATTTTAATTTCTTTTAGACGAGAGCTTTCATAAACAAGCGAAAAAAGATATTTCTTTTCTGAATAATTACACAATATATTTACAAGCTTAGGCTTCTGCTCATTATCCATTAAAACGCGTATAGAACCAGTTCCAAGAACGCCCGATTTTGTTGAACCGGTTTCCTTTATTTTTCCAGCCTGTATTATTTCGAACGGCAGCAGATACCACTTTCCTTTTTCTGAATTGATTCTATTCATAAGTGAAAAAGACGAGTTCTTTCCGTTCTGCGGCTCACCAAAATCTCCGTCAAGTTCTGCCATAAGCTCAAGAAGTTCGTCCTCTGAGCCGGTAAGATTTTTCTCTGCAAGAAGTGCAAGCAGCTCAACAGCAGATTTTTCTTTTCCTTTTATTTTTACTGCAAGATTTCTTATTTTCGAAAGCAATGATGGATTCATTTTCATTTCCATCTGCTTAAACTGCTGCAAAAGATGAAGCGAGATTTCATCTGGAGGAAGTCCAAGATTCTGTAAAAATGCTAACACAGCTTCCTGATTTGCCAGTTCCATAGTAACAGGGCTTTCCATTCCAAGCTGAGCTAACTGTACAGGAAGATTTTTAGGAATAATCTGGAGCTGACCTTTGTTTATGTTAGCGGTTGCAACAAAGGTGCTTCCCGGCATAAGCTTTGCGTTTCCCTTAGCATTAAGAAGTATTTTTACACCCGCTATAGAGCCTGAATACTTTCCGTTTCCCAAATCACCGGTTACACGGACAAGCACCTGGTCGCCGCTTTTCAAAAGCTTACCGGCAACATTATTATTTGTGAGAAGATTCGACTGTATACCGTTTATCTGCGAATTAGCCGAAGTATTCATTATTCAAAGTTTACAAAATTATATCCGACTTGTCGAGATTCGAAAAAAAAAGAGATTGTGATTTCTCACAATCTCTTTTAGATACCAAATTCTTTAAGCGGTTATACCAGGACTACTGTGCAGTATTCTCTGCTGCTGCCTTTGCTGCTGCTTCAGCTGCTTCTGCCTTAGCTTTAGCTGCGGCTGCTGCTCGTGCGTTTCGAGCTTCCATTTCAGCCTTAACCTTAGCACCAACTCTTGTCTTAACCTTAGCAGACTTACCGATCTTGTCGCGTAAGTAGTAAAGCTTAGCACGGCGTACTTTACCAGGACGAACAACATCAACCTTTACAATACGAGGGCTGTTATAAGGGAATACACGTTCAACACCTACACCGTAAGAAATCTTGCGAACTGTAAATGTCTGGCGAGCACCTTCGTTTTTCTTACAAAGTACAATGCCTTCGTAAACCTGGATACGTTCTGTTTTACCTTCAATGATTTTGAAGAAAACTTTTACTGTATCACCTACATTAAAGTCCTGAGCACCAGGACGTCTCTGTGTCTCTTCAATAGTTTTAATAAGATCCATTTTAATCTCCTGCGGTACGCTTTTTACGCTTCTTTTTGTCGCGTTTTAAGCTGACCGTTTCAGTTATTTCCTCAATCATCTTTTCGGCTTCTTCGGTAAGCTGACCTTTCATTCTGGCAAGAGCGATTAAATCGGGTCTTACAGCCAGAGTTTTTTCCAGCCTCTTTTTAAGCCGCCACTTCCGGATTTCCTCATGATTGCCACTCAGTAAAACTGAAGGAACCTTCATACCCTTCCATTCTTCAGGATGAGTATACTGCGGATACTCCAAAAGTCCGTCACAATAACTTTCTTCTTCCAGCGATTCCCTTGATATAACTCCATCTACCAGACGGTAAACAGTGTCTATTACGACAGTTGCCGCAACTTCTCCCGATGACATTACATAATCTCCAATAGAGATTTCTGCATCGACATAGGAATCGATAATTCTTTGGTCAATACCTTCGTACCGGCCGCAGATGAAAACAAGCTCGTCCTTGTGGCTCAATTCTTCTGCAACTTTCTGTGTAAGCTGCTTTCCGCTTGGCGTAACATAAATTACGTATTTCTTGCGGGCATTTACACTATCAAGTGCTTTTGAAAGCGGTTCTGCAAGCATTAACTGCCCAGCTCCACCTCCATACGTTCCGTCATCACAGGTATGGTGTTTATCTAGAGCAAAATCTCTGATGTTCACCAAATCGTAAGCAATAATTTCCTTTTCAACTGCTTTGGCCATGATTGAGTTTTCAAAAAAAGCCTTAACAATGTCAGGAAATAAGGTCAGCACAGTAAATTTCATGGAATTACTCCAGAATCCAGAGGTGCATCAATTGAACTGTACCGTTCTGAACATCTACCTTACCGATAAATTCCTTTCTAAAAGGAACATAAACAACTCTAGGTTTTCCTTCGGCAGTAGTTTTCAGTTCATCTGCAATACAATTGCAACTTTCGGAGAGAGAAACTTCAAGTAAGTAACCTGCTCCGCCTTCCAAAACGTCTGTGATTGTTCCTGTTACAACAGGCGCATCCAACGTTGCCGGACCGTCTCCCTCATAAACAAGGGAACAGTTTCGTAAATCCTCAATGTACCACTCACCTTTTTTCAAAGGCTTTGCATACTTTCTGGGAACCAGAATCTCCCAACGGTTATATTTTTTTATCTCCGTGTCGGAATCTATTCCCTTAAACTTAACATAGGCGACTGCGTGACCTAAAGAAACCGATTCAACCTTTGCTTCTTTCTGCATATCGTCATGTCTCAAAGTAACTTCTTTCAATTCAAGCAGATGCTCGTATTCACCAGAAGCACTCTCTACTTTACATTCACCCGAATAACCATGAGTCCCACGGATGAACCCAACCACAAACTGTGCTTTCTCCATCAGCAATATTCCCTGAAACTAATCAAGAATATCAAGACTGTAATGTTTACCGTCTTTTACTGCCGAAGCGCTCAAAACAGTACGCATAGCTTTAGCAATTCGACCATATTTGCCGATTACCTTGCCAATATCGCCATCCGCAACCTTAAGCTGAAGCACCATGCCCCTTTCGCCTTCAGTTTCATTTACAGTAACAGCTGACGGATCATCGACCAATGATTTTGCGATGTATTCAATCAGGTCCTTTTCCATAATCAGTTCTCCTGTAAATTACTTTGCCTCTTTGGCATTCTGAACGTTAATCAACTTCTTAACGATGTCAGTAGGCTGAGCACCAACGCTGATCCAGTACTTTACGCGGTCGATGTTTACAGAAACCTGCTTGTCTTCAGCTGCGATTGGCTGATAAGTTCCGATTTCTTCGATACATCTTCCGTCTCTTGGTTCACGGCTATCCTGTACTACGATACGATAGCATGGACGTTTCTGAGTACCAAATCTCTTAAGTCTGATTTTGACCATTTATTCCTCCACAGAACCATTTTGGTTCCAATTTTGCAAATCAGGACACAATAATTCCTATTGTGCATATTGAGATACTATAATATATTATTTTTTCAATTTGTTCAATATTATTGCTTCTGTATTGCTATTTCTGCATCAGCTTAAATACAAACTCATTTTCGTCAAAAGCAACACCTACATCGTCTTTTTCTGTAGGATATGTACCCTTTGCAAAGAAGTTATCAATAAGTGAAACATAATAGCGTGCAACAGAGTCTCTAGGATTCTCGTCAAGCAGAACCTTCATCATCTCGCTGGCTTTTGCATATTCGCGGTCTTCGAAAACCTTCAAAGCATTTTCCCACTTTGCAACGTAAGCAATTCGTTCTTCACCAGCCTCCTCTTTTTCGTCCAGAAGCTCGTAAAGACGGATTGGTGTATTTACGTTTACAACGCGTACACGGTCAAGGCTTCGTACAAGGAAGCGGTCACCAAGAAGATTTCTTGTAGCTTCGCTTATCAAAATACCAGAAGTATGATACTGCTTGTTTACACCTTCAAGACGGCTTGCAAGGTTTACATTATTACCCATCATAGTGTAGTTCTTTTTGTTTTCAGAACCCATATAACCGGCAATCATTTCGCCAGAGTTCAAACCGATACGTGTAAACAGCGTTCTGTTGTTATCAACCATAATCTTAAAGGCATCGTAAAGATCCTGCTCCATATCCTCAGGCTTATCTTCAGCTGCAACTATGCGGATATATTTATTCATTTCTGCTTCAGCCTTTTTCATTTTGATTGCGGCTGCACAGGCACGCTGAGCATGATCATCCATTTTTACAGGAGCACCAACAAGAGCAATAATTGCATCTCCTTCGTATTTATCTACAGTACCGCGCTCATCCATAATGATGTTTGACATTTTTGTAAGGTAGAAGTTCAAAAGAGCTACAAGCTGAGAAGCAGTAAGCAGTTCACTAAAGCCGGAGAACTTCTGAATATCGGTAAACATCGCAGTCATTTCGAGTCGCTGACCACCAAGCTTAAAGGATGATGGATTTGCAACGATATCGGCAACTACTTCCTTAGAAAGACACTGGCTGAACGCATTAGTAATGAACTTTTTGTCTTTAGAAGCAGTAACAAAGCCTATAATTGTAGTTGAAATAAAGGTGATAAAGAGCGAAGTAAGCGGAATTACAACACCAACATAGCATCTAGAAACAAAGAAGTACAATAAGAACACTACAATACAGGCAGCCATAAAGCTTACACCGGCAATAATCTGACGTCCCGTGCTCTTAATCTTATGAGAAGCAAAGCTATAACCTGCACAAAGAATAAATGCAAGAAGAATAGAAATCCAAACTGCAGAATCGTCAACAAAATCCTGAGACAAAAGCTGATTAGCAACAGTATAGTGAACACCTGGGTTTGGATAATGCTCTTCGTACTGGTTTAAGCCATAATCTGTTGTACTGGTTGCATTTGTACCTACAATACAAATTGCCTGCTCAACCTTTTCTCTTACACTATCTCTTGCCTTTACAAACGTATTAAATTGTGTTCTAAGAGTGTCAAAGTCTCTCTTTATATCTTCAGCCATTTCCGGATAATCCTGGCACATAGCATATTCAAAGGCACCATTCAAGAAATTGTCATAGGTTTGAATAAAGGTAGTACGATAGTCTATATAATCTGCAAAAGTAAAATCATCTTCTCCATTCAAAAGAGAATCTTTTATATAAGCTGCATTTGTATAAGCGGTATACGGATCTTCATCTTCGTCACAATAACTAAAATAACCTGAACTATTAAGATATTCCAAGTTTTCAGCTAATTGATTTTCCAAAATGTAAGGACGGTAAACATTCCACAAGCTGATATTATTATATTCAACGTATTCTTTTTTAGGATATTTAACAAGTACCGAACCGTCTTTAGAACGAGGAATCCTTATATTTCTTGTGACTGTATCGGAAATCTTACATTTTTCAAGAATAATTTCTTTATCTTTTACAATAATCTTAGGATTTCCAAAATGCTGCAAAATTGGTACAAATACAAGCTGACCATAATATTTGCCATTATATTTAAATACCATATGGACACGACGCAAATAACCATCGCGGTCTGGATTTGCATTTACAAAGCCTGCTTTTTTAGCTTTTACCATAAAATCAGAAATAGCAGGAAGCACAGAAGTATATTCCGGAGTTTTTGTATCATTCTGGGCTTCAATATTGTCCAAAGCAATATATGTTGAAAGATAATCCTTTTCTTCGTCTGTAAGTTCTGTTGCTTCACCAAAAGAAAGTGTAAGGAAGGAATTATCAAAATATTTCAAGGCTGTAGCAAGAGCAGCATCCTGAGATTCCACAGAGTGAGAAATGTTTGTTTTTATATTGTTTTTAATTGAATCAGAAACACCCAGCATATATTCAGCAGCATCAACTGCATCATCTGGTCCAATTTGATCTTCTGCTAACTGTCCGAAGACATTTAGGATTACATCATCTAAGCTTTCAAAATCATTATCAACATACGCTGGTAGAGTTTCTTTTACATAACCTTCGTCAATTTTAGCCTGGCTTTTATCTACAAAGCTTAAATCGAATACAACCGATTCTGTGCCAAGTTCTTTTAAGTTAATAAGTGATTCTGCATAAACATCGCGCGAAAATGGCCAGGTACCAATTTGAGTTACAGCAGTATCGTCTACGTTAATCATAATAACATTTTTACTTTCTTCTGTTGATTTTAACGGACGCTGAAACCAGTCGGCAACCTTAAGGTCCAGGGAACTGAATGCAAGCAGCGAACAAATTGCCACTGCGAGTATAGGTGTAATAAAAAATAAATACTTCTTAATCATAACTTTCTCCATAAAAAAAAATCCTGCGAAGACATAATAATGCCTTGCAGGATTCTTAATAATTTATAGGACGATATTAGTCATCCCAATCCAAATCTTCTTTTGCATCACTAGCACGAGAAGAAGCAGTAGCTATACCCTTGCTTGTACCTTCAACTTCGTCAGCTACAGTAGTTGTGTTAAGGCCACCTTTTTTAAGTCCTTTTGAAGAAGCTACTCCAAGAAGACTGTCAACTGTACCCTTCTGCATAGCCTTGATTGTTACTTCTGTTCCGTCATCTTTTACGATAACTACACTTGAATTAAGGCTTGTGTTTAATACTGTAGAAGCAGAAAGCTCCTGACCAACTGTTACATTCTTCCAAGTTTCTGGAGCAGACTCGAAAGTAACTTTACCAGTAATGGCTTTTACTTTGTAACCACCTGCAGCAAACATTGAAACTGACATGAATAAAGCAAGAACAACCAATACGATTGATTTCTTCATTCTTTACACCTCCATCCGGACATTTATAAAAATCTACAATATTATATATTGCAATAATATTCTTTGTCAATAATTTTTGCATTTTTTGTTTCTGTTTACAGATTCTTTTTTCTTCTGATAAGCAAACAAACAAGTGCAAAAATAGCAACAAAAAGTACTGCAATTGCCGCATAAACAGAACGCATATCTAAGCCGACTTCTTCATCTTCATAGAACTGAGCCTGACCAAGCGGTGCTTCAGCAACTATAACCTCATTATCGGAAGCATTTACAGAATCTATAACAGATTCTACTGCGGTTACAACAGAGTCGGCAGGAGAACTTGTAGTATCCGGAGCATTTGGAGCAACTGTATCAGCCGGTTTCTGAGCAAGCTCTGTAGTGTCGGTTACAGCAGTTACGCTTTCAATTACATTCTGTACAGTTTCTTCTATTGCAGAATCCTTCAATACATTTTCAGTAGCCTCAACCACAGTGTCTGCAACAGTTTCTGCAAGAACTTCTACACCGGAAGTCTTCTGTGCAAGATCTGTAAATTGTGCAGCTTTTCTGCCTTTTCTAGCCTTCTTAGGTTTTGTTACAGTCTGAACATCACTGATTATATCTGCAAAGTTGTCTGTAAAGGTTGATGATGTAAAGCCCTGTGGAACCTGATCGATGATGATTGGAGAAGAAGAAGCAGTGTTTGTTGAGATTCCGGCAACTGGTTTAATGAATGACCAGATGCTTGAGTTATTAACAGGAGTATCCTGATATGTGAAATTAACTACAGGTCTATTTGTTGTACCCTCCTGCATTGAGATTGAAGGCAGTGCATTATTTGATAGTACTGTCCACCAGTTTATAAATAAGTGTCCATTATTTTTTTCTTCTGGCATAGTCAGGTTGTGTACACAAATATTTCCAAGCTCATCTTTATACCAAACAAATATAAAAGTATAACGGCTATTAACATTTTGAAGCGCTGTTTTACCAATACGAACCCCTGTTATATATCCATCTTCACCAGAACCTTGTACTGTAGCTTTATACCAAGTTGTAGGTACTCGGATATCATTATATGTTACTGCAAAATAAAGAATATTTGTTGGTAAAGTATTTAGTTTTACAGGACATGTAAAGTTAACACTACTCTTTATGTTTTTAATATAGTAACCATTACAACTTATGTAATCAAAATTACTAGTATTATCAACATATTTAGGTGTACCATCTCCATTATACTGAACAATGTAATAGTCTTTATTTTCTTGCATCTCGCCTATATTATTTTTCGAATCTACCTTATAATTTGAATCGTCATCAAAACCTAGTATCCAATTATTGCTATTTGCAGGAAGATTTGCGTTATATTTGCCAGTTGTTTCATCAATACCAGTTACCAATGGATATGTTGGTATTTGTGGTAAAGCAGAATAAGCAACATGATAATCATTCTTAAGCTCATTCTTTACCTGAGGTGCTGTTCCATGAGCCTTAAAGCTATATTCCTTTACAACCTTTGAATTACCAACACCATCTTTGGCAATTACCTGATAAGTATGTGCAGTAGTCCAATCAGAACCAAGTGTGATAGTGATTTCATCTGTTACTGGTGTGTAATGAGTAGTTCCTTCGGTATCACCAGTTTTAAGAATGTAATATGAACCACCTGCTCCACAATCAGTTATAGCTGATGTTGTAATCTTAATTCTATTAACCTTTGCTGGGTTATAGATAACTGTATCAGTTACAAGACCATTGTTTGTTTCGCTAGTCAAAAGGTAATCACCAGATTTAGAATTTTCTGCATCTGCCTTTGTCGCAGCATTCAAAGCATCACCAGATTGCAAACCATATACTGAAGTACTTACTCCACCAGTTGGTGCACTAGATTTAAGCGTATAAGTTTTTACAACTGCATCATTAGCAAGTATTTGATATGTTACTCCAGTACTATAATCTTTTCCTTCAAGATTACATGGAAGTTCTTTGTTCGAAATATTTACTGCTTCAGCTTCGCCAATCTTATATTTTAATGTAGCATCTGCTGCAACATTTACAGTCTTAAGTTTGATTACAGTTAAAGCATTTGTTCCAGTTGAATTGAAGTAAATTATATCATTTGGAGAAGCAGAAACAAGCTTTGTATAAGATGAGCTGTTAGTATCATTATCATAAACAACAGTACTGTTTCCGTTAACATTAAAGCTACCAACTGTCGTCGAATTTCCGACACCATCGGTTGCTGTTATTGTATAAGTTGCAGTCAAAGGATCTGTAGTAGGTAATGTATATGTACAAGTATTTCCAGATGCAGAACCTCCAGCATCTGTTGAAAGCGTTACATTATAACCTATACTTGTCAAATCAGTTACTGTAATTACAAGAGTATCAACACTATCTTTATTATAATAGATAGTGTTTCCTGAGATATAGAAACCACTGGTTACTGCAGTTCCTTCTTTTTTAAGAGTATGAGTGAAACTAGCATTTGATACATCAGGACCTGCTCCATTGAGAACAAAAGTATTCAAAATACTCTGATTTCCAAGAGAATCCATACCTATAATATCATATGTTCCGGTGTTGTTATTGGTTGTAGGACAAGTAATTGTCAATGTATCACCAAATTTATTAGAATTATTTCCATTATTCCAATAAAGGTCTACAGTACTAGTTCCAGCAGCATCTTTTATATCATCACCCTTGGTAAGAGTTATTTCAGTTACAGCACCTTCACCAGATGACTTGAAGTAAATTGTATTTGCATTATTTCCTGTTCCAGCGTGTTGTGTAGTAGAACTCTCAGGAACTTCATAAGAAATAGTTCCGCTTGGTCCATTTCCATTTACTATATATTTTGCCACTGTCTTTGTATTTCCAACACCATCGGTTGCAATTATTTCATAAGATTTTCTCTTATCACCATCAGATGGAAGATTTATTGAATATGTAGCTTCAGTGATATTAGTAGTTGTGTTTCCAACATCACAAGCAAATGATGTATTATAACCAGTTACATTACTTATTGAAGAAAGAATTGTATCTGCACGTGCTATGTTGTAGTAAATTGTGTACTCTACACCGCTTTGAGTTTCAGAATACCTCTTTGTATCATTTGTATTAGTTACTGTTGTTCCATTAAGCTTGTATTCATGAGCAACTGTTGCAGAAGGTCCAGCACCATTGAGTGTATAAGTATTATATGTAGTCTTATTACCAATACCATCTACAGCATAAATCTCATATGTAGCTATATAATCAGAACCTGTAGGACAAGGCAATTGATTTGTATCAGGAAGTTCTGCAATAGTGTCGCCTACCTTATAATAAACATCAAGAGCATTTCCGGCAGCATCCTTTACATCTGTAGCTACAAGTTCAATATTGCTAACAGTACCTCGCTTAAAGTAGATATTATTTCCATCCTTTGCCGTATTGTCTTGTGGAGTTTTATATTCTACAGTTCCACTAGGTGCATTACCATTTACATCAAAGTCAGCAATAGTATTTACATTTCCGACGCCATCTCTTGCAATTACTTTATAATTTGCAGTAAGACTATCTCCTGAGCTTGGAAGAGTAAACGTAAATGTTTTTGAAGCATCTGTTGATGATGTTCCATTAGTTGAGTTTGTCTGAGGTGTAAGCTCAATTGTAGCACAACCAATTTTATTTGATATAGTAATCTCAAGAGTGTCTACAGAATCTTTGTTGTAATAGATATTCTTTCCAGTTTCACTATATGTTCCTGAAGCGACTTCATTTTCACCTTTCTTAAGAACTTTAGTAACTGTTGCTGTTGGGAGAGCTCCATTTAGTACATATGTATTCAATGTACTTTCGTTTCCGAGTTTATCTATTGCAATAATTTTATATGTACCTGTATAACCAGCTCCAGTATCAGGACATGGAATTGTCATTACAGACTTGTTAATCTCTTGAGCTGCAGAATTACCAACCTTATAATACAAATCATATCCCTGGCCTGAGGCATCTTGTACAGGATGTTGACTAGGTTCTTTTAATTTGATTGTAGTTACCTGTGTATTATTGAAGTAAATAATACCATTTGGAGAAGCTGAAACAAGCTTTGTATAAGTAGCACTGTTTCCTGTACCAGTTGTATCGTCATAGACAAGTTCACCTGTCGGTCCATTTCCGTTTACAACGTATGTTGCAAGATCTTTAGTATTTCCAACGCCATCTGTTGCTGTAATTGTATAAGATTTAGTTAAGTCGGTTCCACTTTGTGGTAAAGTGAATACACATTTTTTATCATTTATCGTTGCGTTAGCATCATTCGTTGAAATACTTATACCATAACCTGAAACACCAGAAATAGAAACTTCAAGCGTCTTAACAAAATCTTTATTGTAATAATATGTTTTTGTATTCTCAGGATTATGATAATATTTGCTATCTGCATTTGAGTCGCCATTCTTAAGTACAGGTGTTAAAGTCACTTCACCTACAGGACCGGCACCATTGAGTGTATATGTATTATAGATTGTCTTATTACCATTACCATCTACGGCATAAATCTCATATGTAGCTATATAATCAGAACCTGTAGGACAAGGCAATTTATTTGTATTAGGAAGTTCTGCAATAGTGTCGCCTACTTTATAATAAACTTTAAGATTATTTCCAGCAGCATCCTTTACATCTGTAACTACAAGTTCAATATCAGATACACTACCTTGCTTATAGTAGATAGTATTTCCACTTATTGCTGTATTAGCTTGTGAAGTTTTATAAACTACTGTTCCACCAGGAGCTTTACCATTGAGTTTAAAGGTCTTTAATACAGAGTTTGTTCCTGCAACAATTTCATAAGTTACATCAAGAACAGAATTAAGAGAAATTGTATTATCAGTTAGGTTAGTTAAAACTCCATTAGAACCAACTCTATACTTTAGACTAAATGGTAAACTAGAACCATCTGTTACTCCTGCTATACCAGAAGAAACAAGAGTAAGTCCGTTTACAATACTATTGTTATAATAAATCTCAGGTGAATTGCCTGTTGTATCAACATCATTATATCCACCTGAACTATTTCCCTGTGTATAATTTGGTGTGTAACTAATTGTTCCAAACTTATAAGTTCTTAACAGAGTTCTATTATGAATCCAGTCTTCAACATAAACATTATAGTACTTACCTGCTACAGGTGTAATTGTGAGTGTTCCATCAGTAACTGTACCTATTTCTGTCTTCTTAGTTGGATCATCATTTTCCAGACTGTAAATTGAAACAGCAGAACTTGCATAGGCTCCAGCACCAGATATATCACTAATAGATATTGTCTGAGTCTGTGAGCGGTCATAATAAATTACTGCAGTATCGCCAGTACCTCCATCAGAAGCTACATAAGTATTTTCAGTAGATGAATAATCTGAATGTCCTGTTGGTGCATCACCATTCAAAACAAAGGTCTTAAGAATACACTTATTGCCTTCATAATCTTCTGCAATAATCTTATAAGTTGTGTTAAGAGCAGAACTACCAGAAACAAGAGAAATTGTATTGTTAGAAATTGCATTATCGCTTGAACCTTCTCTAAAATAAAGCGTTGAAGGTAAACCAGAACCATCTGATATACCGTTTACACCAGCAGAAGAAAGGACAAGTTTATTAACTTCAGCCTTATTATAATAAATTGCAGGAGCAGTATCTGTACCAAGCTGTTTGTAGTAATCTGTTCCAGCTGCACTACTATCTTTTTTAAGACTATGAGCAATAGTTCCAAACTTATAAGTCTTTAATAACTTTTTGTTTTCTATTTTGTCTTCAACATAAATTGTATAGAGACTTCCTGGTACAGGTGTAATTGTAAGTGTTCCAGAAGAAGCAGGAATCTTATCACCTGTATTATCTTTTAATGCGTAAACATCTGCTTCAGCTGTACTACCAGAGGCAGTTTGACCTGTTACTGTTAGAGAAATTGAAGTTACATGAGCAGGATCATAATAAACAATTGCATTTGCAGCTTCGGAACTACCATTACCAGTATCTGTAGAAACACAAGTATAAGTATTTGCTCCAGAATGATATTCTACAGTTCCAGAAGGAAGACTATCACAGAAGGTAAAGGTATGTAAGGTTGTTTCATTTCCAAGCTTATCTTTTACAATAATCTTATATGTCTTATTTTCATTCAAAGCAACAGTTATTGAGTTACTAGTTGCAGGAGTTTCATCACCATTATTAAGCTTGTAATACAAATACTGATCGCCAATTCCAACTTTATTATCTGTTACAGAAGCAGTAATTGTAACACCTGTTACACATGTTTTATTAAAGTAAACTGTACTTGTTTTATTAGAGCCAGCAATTTCATCAACTTTAGTCTTATCAGAGCCACTATAAACTAAAGTGATATTGCTTCGACTACCGTTAGGACCTTCAACATCCTTGCTGATTTGAACTTCTGTTTCGGCACTTGGGTTTCCAGCTTTGTCTATAGCACGCAACTTATAAGTCTTTGTGTTATCAAGCATAAAATCTTCCGGCATATTTTCAAATACAGCATTTGAGTCCGAAGCATCCTTGTACTGATAAACCTTGATATCTGACTCACTATTAGACTGTGCAAAGTCAAAGTATGCTTTATCAGACTGCAAATACCAGATGTTACTATTTTCTATTGCAGCACGAGTTGTATTATCTGAATGATATATACTAGTTGTAAACTCTGGACGAGTTGCATCGTAAGTCCAGTTGCTTACATTATTCTTTGTCAATGGTATTACATCAGAATCTTCTGTTGCTGTTGAAAGAATAAGTTTAATTTCACTATTTGCAAGAGCATTCCATTTACTCTGTACAAAAGTAAGTTCATGACTAGTTTTACTTGTATCGTAAGAATAATCCTGTACAATCGAACCACTGCTTAGCTGACACTTTACTAAAGCAATGTCTGATGTAAAGCTTATACTTGAAGGATTTTCAACATCTATTGTAGTTGCATTAGTATTTCTATACTTTTCAGACTTAATGAAGTTTACTGTATCTGTTTCTATATTAGTATAAGTAAATGTACCACTAACATGAGGAATTGGATTATTTGCAAAATTGATTATGATTGGAGACTGACAGATAAGACCAGCTTTGTTTACAGCATAGAAATATTTACTTCCACTAAAGCTACTTTGCCAAGTTGAAGTTGAATCACCTTTTTCAAATGTATAAGTATTTGTATTAGGTGAAATATCATTGCTTATAACATCAACAAAAGTTCTATTAGCTGCTATATTATCATAGAAATCTGGACGTGGGTCATTTGCACTATATGCAGAATTACGTACAATCCAACCGAGAAGTAATGAATCATCTGTTGTCTCTGTATCTGTTGTCTCTGTATCTGCTGTAGTTACCTTTGTTTGTTTTACGTTTAATGTAGCTGTAATATCAGTTATAACACGTTCTGCTAAAACAGTATTTGTTATGCCAGTAGTAGTTGTACCATTTTTTGTTACATAAAAACGTCCAGAAGCAGTTATTGCCGCATTAATACTAGTTCCTGCCTTTACTCCTGAGAATACAGCTGGAGTTTCTTGCAGAACTGGTACATTCTGTCGTGTCCATTTAGTATTTGTACCTGTAAGATAATGTGTTACTTCGTTTCCTATATAATCGTGTACAATAATGTATGGTCTAATATTCGTTCCAGCAGTCATCATTATTGGGGAAGAATTAAGAGAAGTATTTGTTGTAGTAGTATATAGAGCACCACTATCTTCCATACCGGCTCTTGTATCTCTTACAGTGTAAGTTACTGTAGAATCAGTACTATAATAGTAATTTAAATTTTCCTGATTTACCTTCTTAAAGGAAGCAATAGTTATTTCATCAAGTGTAGGTGGTGTATTATCAAACATCCAGGTTTTTACAATATGATCTTGTGCTGATGAATCATAGTTTCTAACCTGCATAATCTTACTGTTTCCTACAGCGTCTTCTACTACATACCAAAGCTCGTATGGTATAGTATTTGAATCTCCTGTAATTACAGAGTCTGCTGTATTTGTTGTAGGGAAATCAAAAATCATTTCACCTTCAGAATCTACATCTTGAGTTACAACAGGAACCCAAGGTGTTGCCCATTTCCTTGTAAGAGTAATTTCTTCTGTTGACGATTCAAGAATAAACTCAGAGTAATTTGGAACACTATCACCCCAATTACCAGCAATTAAGCGTCCACGTAATGAGTATTTTTCTTGTGTTGCGGTTGTTTCGTTAGGAAGAGCACATTCATCTTTATAACTGAGTACTAATTGTGGAGAACCTGTAGTATTATAATAGGTAACTCCATTATTGCTTGCCATACCACCGGTATAAGTTGAAGTCTTCGGCTTTTGAATTGTTACATAAGCTGTATCATCTACATCATTTTGAGCATTATATGTATCACCTTTAAATTTAACACTATAATTACCTGCTCCAATTCCATTATCCATAGTCCAGGTTTTTTCTGTTGATTGAGTTGTAACATTTCCACAACCATCTTTTACATGAATATAAATTGTGCCACAGTTCTGAGATTTTGGAAGACTTATTGTAATAGTTCCGCCACCAGTTATAGTAAGTTTATTATTTAATGTTCTTTCAGTATTGTCATTAATTGAAATCCAACCATTAGCTGAACCATCAGCAGCATTTACTGTTGGAGCTACACTAGTACCTTCTGTAATTGCAAAATATTCAATTGGAGATTTATTTATTGCAAAGACTTGACTTACATTTCCCTGTTCATTTTTATATAGTTCTGCATAAGCAGTTTCTGGTCTACCACTTATATTAGAATAAGGAGTTTCGTCAATTGTTGTATCAGTAACAGGAATACCTTCTGAAGAACCAAGTTTTACAATTATTTTGTAAGGATCAACATCATCTTCAAGAGATTTAATTACGTATTCTGTATCTGAAGATTTAAAGATCTGACCTTCAGGAACCCCATTCTTCATTGCTTTTGTCAAAGTAATGTATTTCTCAATTGCAGCTGGCTCTACATCATCCTTTACAATATGGAAAGTTTTTGTTGTAGATTTATTTCCGGCCTTATCTGTTACATAAGTTGTAATCTTACTGTCGGCTGCTATAGGTGTAAGTCCAAGGAATTCAAATGGAGTTGTTGGTTGACAATTAGCATCTTGTGTCAGTTCACCTTCAATAGTTTCAAAGTACATATAAAAAATATTGGAATTACCAGAACCCAAGTGTTTTTCTGTTACATCTGGTTCAACACAAACTGTAGTGCCTGTTGTATAGAAGTATATATCTCTTTCTGTTGTTGAATCGCTATGAACAGGATTTGCTGTAACTTCAGGTACAAAACCATAAACTTTTTCTGTATTAACTGATGGGTGTGGATAGATTGTTTTAAACTCATCTTCGCTAACGTTTACAACATTATGGTTATAGCGTTCACTGTAAGTATAAAGACCTGTATTGTTCCATGCAGGTGGTGTCATATCAAGAATAATAGTATCTTCGGAAGCTGTACTTTCTTTTTCACCAAGATTTATTGCCGTTACTGAAACAGCTTTAGTATCATTGTCTACAGTGCTATCATATTCTGGCAAAAGCAGGTTATTAATTTCTGCTGTAAAGGTACCTTTAAATACCTTATTATTATCAAAGGTAATTGTTTTATTACTGTTTGAAATAGTAAACAGAACATTCTCATTACCAATCTTTATTGTTGTAACATCATCACCGCTTGCAACAAAAGTAGCACCCTCAACTGTTAACTGTGATACACCAGACTCGGTTGCAGTTATATTTACCGTTGCTTTTACATATCTTTCGTTTGTGTACTCTGGATTTACTGGAATTGCAAAGGAATCATTATTTTTCAAAGTTACTGTTACAGGAGCTCTATCTGCTAATGTAACAGTACTTACAGCAGGATTAGATGGGTCATAATTAAAGCCGTCAATTAAAGTTGTAGTATCAAACTTAAACTTATTTACTGCAACAGAATCATTAACTGCAATATCATAAAGCTTAAGGTTTATTTTGTTATCAGGTCTAGTTGTTGTTGTAGATGTTGCTGGAACAAGTTCAACATCAGTAATTTTAACAATTACATCATTACCACTTTCATTTCTTACTGCCTGATTATATGCATTGATTGTAAGCTTATTATTTGTTGTATCTACAGTTTTACTTGTAATTTCAGTTCCGTTGTCTGACATATTGTAAAGCTTTGAAGAACTTGTAAGCTTAATTGTAGAATCTGTAAAATCAAATACTCTTACACCTGTTTTTTCTTCTTTTAAAGTAATGTAAACATCTGTCTTATTTACACTATCAGTAGCCCAGTATTCAAAAGTAGTACCATCGGTAGTTCCCTTCTTTAAGCCTTCAACTTTTATTTCCTTAATTTCAGGTTTAACATCATCATAAGTCCACTTATTGCTTGACGCATGGCTTGAATCTGTTAATACATACTGAGCAGACTCTTCTGTTGCTGTAAAGAGTTTCACAGTTAAAGTATTTTCTGTAAGGGTTGATAATATTTCGCTATTTGTAAGTGTATATGAAGATACAGGGAAGTTTGCAGTATTTTCCTCTGATTTTGTAAGAACAAGATTTCCGTCTTTATAGAACTCAATCTTAGTAACCGGTACAGTTGTTGTAAATGTAATTGTAGAATCAGCTTTTAGATAGTTGATATTTTCAAAAGTTTCTACTTCGTTATATGTTCTAGTTTCAATATTTGGAACAGGGTTTGCTTTAAACTCTACAATAATAGGAGTCTGGCAGATAAGACCTGCTCTATTTACTGCATAGAAATATCTTAATTTTGTAGCATTGTCTTCCCACTGAGCATCTGCAGATTTTGTATAAGTATAGAAATATTCATTTTCTGTTGTATTTGCAGTGTTTCTTATAACATCGGTTTTATTTATTTCTGAATTGCTTGCATTATACCAGTTTGCAAAACTTGAAATAGGTTCATTCTTAATTATCCAGCCAAGCAAATCTTCATTATCTACAGTAATATTTGATGAAGAAACAGCCAGCTTAAAGGCAAAGGTCATGCTTGTAATAGAACGAGGAGCCTTTACTTCAATCTTCTGTCCATCTGGAGTTGATGCAGTTGTTGCTTCTGTTTTTGTTTCATAGGTATAACCATCTGTAACAGTACCATTTACCTCACCTACTTTACTGTATACTCTTACAGGATTAGCTGCAGCTAGTGACGGAGTTGTCTGCTTTTTCCAGAGATTCTTTGTATTATAAGCAAGACCATCTGTATCTGGCATTATATTCTCTACATAGTCTTTAATACCGTTAATCTTAAGTTTTCTTTCGTTATCTGGATTTATTCCATTAAGAGAATATATAATTCCTGTTAAATCGTTTTCTACTTGTGCATCTGCATAATGAGCTGAACCATCCCATTCAATACCAGACTGAGTATCATTTATTGTTAATGATAAGGTTGAAACATCGCTGTAATAGTTGTAAGAAACTTCATCTGTTCCTTCGGTTACGCTTACAGTATTAACTTTACCGGCAGTTTCTACCGTTATACTAGGTGGTGTATTATCCCACATCCATAATTCTGTATTTGAGGTGGCATTTCTAAGCTTTTCTATCTTATAGTTTCCAAGCTTGTCTTCTATGATGTAATAAAGCTTATACTCTGATCCAGCCAATACATTGTACTTAGGATAATGATGCTGCATATCCTGAGCCATTGATTCTGTTGCATTCTTAGCTCTCAAATATACCCAGTTAGAGAAGCGTGTAGAATCGATTGTAGTAGAATCAAAATCAGCGCGTGATGGTGCTGTATCATTATTAGACCATGCAAGGATTCGGCTCTTTAATGTGTAATGATCTGTTGAAATAGCAGCAGTATCTTCTGTAACAAGAGTATCTTCTGTTGGATAATAACATGAGTCGCTGTAACCGTTAAGTTTTACAAATGGAGTTGTATCTCCCTTGTAATAGGTTATCATCTTCTGGTCGCCAGTATTAGGATAAATCTGGCTATAGCTTATATTACTGTCGCCAACTGTTGTAATTGTAACATTACCATCTACATACCAGTTTACAGGAACAATTGTAGAAGAAATATTCGAACAACCGTCCTTAAGCCAGATTGTAACAGGAGAACAATCTCTATTCTTTGGCAATGAAATCAAAAGGTCACCAGTTGATGTAATTGGCAGCCAATCTGTATTTATAGTTTCACTATCTGTTACTGTATCACCAGTAATCTTATAATACTCGATTGGAGAAGAACCAGCTAATGGAGAAAGCTGTTCATATCTGCTCTTTGCTGTGCGGTTAGCGCCATTAACGTCTATTTCTGTTGCAGCAACGCCGGTTCCAAGCTTTACATGAATATTGTAATAATCTGCATTCTTTTTAAGAATATAGTTCTTTGTTGATTCTGTATCGGCATTTCCTCTGTAGATGTTTCCGCCTGTTGGCATTGTAAAGGTTATATAACCGTCAAAATCAGCAGGATCTGCTGTATCACCAACTACATTGAATGTTTTTCCTACAGATCTATTACCAGCTTTATCTACCGCGTAAATTGTATGGCTATTAGGAGTAACTCCATCAAACTTAATTACAAGATTTGTTGAATCATTAATAGTGGTAACATCCATACACAAATCTTTATTGTTAGCTTTTCTGTTTGTATCAGAAACATTAGCGGCAAGGTTAATTGTATCTTTAGTATAGAAGTAAATTGTATCAGAAATCTTAATGTTTCCGCTGGCACTTGTGCTTGAGTGAGGATAAATCTTTGTTGTATCTGCATTTTCACCGACAAATACACCGTCTCCTACCCAGGCAGGATTTGTCATATCAAGTCTTATAGAAGCTTCTTTAGCAACACTTGTTCTGTCTGCAAGGCTTGTTACGGTAAAGCTTACATTCTTATCGCCATCACCAGAAGGAAGCTTAACGTTTTCTATTGTGATTGTCTGATTTCCTCTGAGGATTCTGTTTTCTGTATTACCGCTTGTTCGTAAAGTGATTGTCTTTTTGTCTGCAGAAATTGCAAAGCCTGCGGATGCATCGCCAGCGTTCTTATCGTTTACAGTTGTTGTTGCATCAAACTCTGCGCCAATTACCGTAATCTTAGATACACCAGAAATTGTTGGAGAAATACCTACGCTTGCATTTATATATTCTTCGTTAGTAAATCCAACTTCTGCATTTCCACCCTCGCCTATAGCACGGTCTGTAAGAGTTACGGAAGTAACAGCTGGTGTTTCACCATCATATTTAAACAGAGTAATATCTGTATTATCTTCAAGAACAAAGTTTGACTTTTGTGCAGAAGGATTTATTACATAGTCGCTTATTACAAGCTTTATGCTGTTTCCTGTAGCAGTCTGGTCAAGGTCAAAGTTACTGATTACAACCTGTCCACCAGTAGCGGCAGTCTTTACAGTCTTAGTATCGTCTGTAATTGTAAGCTTGTTAGCTTCTGTATCTACTTCAATTGGCAGATTTGCTCCGTCCCAGGTTAATACTGTGTCTTCTCTAAGCTTAACTGTAGAACCGGCAAAGTCAAAGATTTTTGCACCGGTATTTACTTCTGTAAGGTTGATGTAGAGAGCTGTCTGTGGAGTTGTTTCTGTTGTCCAGTATTCTTCTGCCTTAGTTCCTTCTATTGCACTGTTAATATTCTTAACCTTTATAGAATTAATTACAGGAGCAATACCGTCGTATCGCCATACGTTGCTTGAAGCAAGTCCCTGTTCAGAATCTGTCAATTCATATTTTATAGATTCTTCTGTAGCTGTATAAAGCTTAACTGTAAGTTCATTATCATAAAGTACTGGAATTACAGTTGCTTCGGCAGCAGTTAATGTGTACTCGGTTAAAGGAGCTGCTGTAAAGTCTTTTGTAAGAACACGATCATTGCCTTTGTAGAACTCCAGCTTTGTAATTGCAACTGTTTCATTCTGAGAAACATCATCATTTGGAATATCTTTTCTTGTTACAAACTTAATTGTAGTGCTTTCTTTGATGTAGTTTACATTTTCAAGAGTCTTAACATCAGTATATTCAAGGTTAGAAACTACAGGGATTGGGTTTTCTACAAACTCAACAATAATTGGCT
Source organism: Treponema sp. (assembly GCA_017619795.1). Taxonomy (GTDB): domain Bacteria; phylum Spirochaetota; class Spirochaetia; order Treponematales; family Treponemataceae; genus Treponema_D. The sequence goes on along the minus strand of JAFZRP010000104.1, from coordinate 33,564 downwards.
TCTGGCAGATAAGACCTGCTCTGTTGATTGCGTAGAAGTACTGAATCTTTTTGTCTATTTCTTCCCACTTCTGAGTTGTATCTGTCTTAGTATAAATATATTCGTACTTGTCATCACCATTTCTTGTAAGTACGGTGATGTCTTTGCCCTCGCCTGTTCCAACGCGGTCCTTTGAATAGAAGTCGTCGAAGCTTGTGAGAGGTTCTGTTGTAATAATCCATCCAAGAAGGTCTGCTGTATCGCAAGAAGTAACCTTAAATCCGAACTTGAGTCCAGTTACAGAACGTGGAGACTTAACTTCTATCTTTCTGCTTCCGTCTGATTCAGAAGTCAGTTTTGAAGTGTAATTAGAAGTACCGTTTGCTATTCCGTTATATGTTATAATTATTGCAGCATCTTCATCTGGCAGAGTTGGAGCTGTCTGTTTAACCCAGTTAGCCGTAGAATTAACTTTAAGGCCTTCTGTATCTGGCATTATGTTCTGTACATAGTCCTTAATACCGTTAATCTTGAATGTAAAGTCAGAGCGTGGGTCAAGGTTAGCAAGTGAGTATTCAACTGCCTGTAATGTATTCTTAACGTCTGAACCTGTATAATTTCTAGCACCATCAAATTCAATACCAGACTGTGTATCTGTCATGTTCAAAGAAAGAGTTGAAACATCACTGTAGTAGTTTGTACCGTCAATTGTATTAATCTTAGCACCGGCTTCTACTGTAATTGAAGGTGGAGTATTATCGTACATCCAGAGCTCTGTACCGTCTGTTTCATTCTTAAGCTGAGTGATTGTGTAGTTTCCAAGCTTGTCTTCTACAATAAAGTACAGCTTGAATGCGGTTGTTACATCATACTTAGGATAGTTATGAGTCATTGTGAACTTATCGGCTGGTGTCTTAAGTGTGAGGTATGACCATGGTGAGAAGCGGCTTGCTTCAATTGAGCTTGAGTAGAAGTCTGCTCTTGAAGGAACTGTTTCATTATTTGGCCAAGCAAGGAGTCGGCTCTTTAATGTGTACTTGTCTGTAGACTTATTAATTCCGGCTTCAACTGTCTCATCATTTGGATAGTAACAAGTATCGTTGAAGCTGATGAGTGAGAATACAGGTGTTGTATTGCCCTTATAATATGTAATGAGCTTATCTTCTGCAGTATTTGGATAGAGTGAATCGTGCTTAATGTCTTTTCCACCAGGAACTATGCTGCCGTCTACCTTCCAATTAACAGGTACTGTGTACTGAGTGATGTTACCACAACCGTCCTTGAGGTATACAGTGTATGGTGTGCAATCGCCGGTGAGTGGCAGATCAATTGTAATTGTACCGTTGTCGATTGGCTGCCAGTCCTGGCTTCCGTCTGTAGAGAATGCATAGTATTCAACAAGAGACTTGTCAATCTGAGGTTCAAGCTCTGTGAATCTGTCGAGAGCTGTACGTGCAACTCCGTGAACATCAACAGCCTTATTTGTTACACCAGAGAGCTTAACAATAATCTGGTATGGCTTAGCGTTCTGCTTAATTACATAGTTCTGAGTTGCTGTACCAGAAGCCTCTGTTGGAGCATTTCCTCTGTAGATGTTTCCGCCCTCAGGCATTGTGAATGTAACGTATCCGTCGAATGCGGCTGGTCCTTCTGTATCGCCAACTACATAGAAGATCTTTTCTGCAGACTTGTTACCGGCCTTATCTACTGCGTATACAGTATGCTTGCCAGGAGCAACATCCTTATATTCGGCAACAGGTGTTGTTGTACCGTCAATGAAGAGGTCAACGTTACCGTCTTTTCTATTTGTATCAATAATATCAGCTGCTACGTTAATTACGTCCTTAGTATAGAAGTATACTGTTCCGCCAATCTTAACGTTTCCGGCAGCGCTTGTACTTACGTGAGGGTAAATACTTGCTTTTCTAGAAGCATTTGTTTCTGCAACGTATACGCCTTCGCCGTCCCAAACAGGAGCTGTCTTATCGAGTCTGATTGAAGTCTGAGCATCTGCTGTTTCGTCGCTTGTTCTGTTAGCAACACTTGTTACTGTGAAGCTTACATTCTTATCTCCATCGTTAGCCGGCAACTTAACGTTTCCAAGCTTGATGTCGAATGTACCCTTAAGGATTCTATTAACCTTATTTCCGCTAGTTCTGAGAGTAATTGTTCTAGCGTCACTAGAGATTTCGAAGCCTTCAGTTGCATCTGTAGACTGCTTGCCGTTTACGAGTGTTGTTGAATCGAAGCTTGCACCGGTAATTGTAAGCTTGTATACACCGGAAGCTGTAGCTTCAACACTTACGGTTGCTTCTACATATTCGTTATCTGTATAACCTGTTTCTGCAGCGCCGCCTGTTCCAGGAGCCTGATCCTTAAGAACTACAGCCTTAACACTTGGAGTTACGCTATCATACTTGAACAAGTCAATTGTTCTGTTATCTGTGAGTGTGAAGTTATTCTTTCGTTCAGAAGTATTTGTTACAAGGTCACTGATTGCAAGAACTACACGGTTCTCTTCTGTAAGCTCAACATTAGTGATAATTACTTCGCCGCCAGTTGCCTGTGTTATAACTGTCTTATATTCGTCTGTAACTGTAAGTTTATTTGCAACTGTATCGATTTCGATTGGGAGAGATTCCTCCTTCCAGATGAGTTCAGAATTGCTTGTAAGCTTGATTGTAGAACCGGCAAAGTCGAATACCTTAGCACCAGTATTTGTTTCTGTAAGGTTGATGTAGAGTGCTGTCTTAGGTTCAACCTCTGTTGTCCAGAACTCTTCTGCACTGTCGCCGACAATACCACTATTAATATTCTTAACTCTTACGTAATTGATTACAGGAGCTGTAGAGTCGTTCTTGATGTCGCATGTATTAACAACACTTGTGTTCAAGGCAGCATCTGTTACGCTTACGCTTATTCTGTAAGTAGAATCGTCTATTACGTTATCTGCATCTGCAATCTGGAGTCCCTGGATTGTTACTGTAGTGTTACCGATTATTGTATTTTCAAGTGTGAGCTTCTTGCCGTCAACTGTGTACTTAACAGGTACATCATCAACCTTAACAACAAGACTTCCGCTTGCGAACGGCTTATCATATTCAGGATATGTTTCTTCATTCTTAATGCATGATGTAGAAATCTCAATAGATTCAAGACCGGCAGTTTCATCAGAAACAGGGATATACAGTATCTGATTTTCAAGAATGTTACCGGTAATACTTGTGCTGATGTAACCGTTAATACCCTGAATCTTGAGTGCTTCAAGAGTTGGGATTGTATTATCGTAAGTTACAGAATTGAAGATAACTGCTTCGGAAATGTTTCCAAGGTTATCCATGAGTGCGTAAGTAAAGTCTACCGGACCGTCTACCTCTGGCAATGAAGATTCAGCAGGCTTGTAGCCTTCTGATACAAGCTTCCACTTAGTACTGTCTGCAGTAATAGAGTTAATCCATGTTGTGTCTGAACCTGGGTTTACAATCCACTTAAGCTCTGAGTTAGGAGCAACAAGTCTGTGGTTACCCTTATCCTTAATTGCACCTGCATTAGATTCAATAACAGCAAGCTTCTTGTAGTATTCAGCATTGAACATACCGCGTCCGTTAGGAACAACGTGCAAATCAGCCTGTACATAACCCTTATTTGCATCTGCATCTGGAGGAGTTGTATCTTTTACAATGAACAATGTTGTCCAAGCGTTACCGTATTCTGTAGATTCATTACCACCATCGAAGAATCCGATATTACCTACCTGGTCTACGGCTGCAACATCAACCTGGATAAGACCGTCTGGCATCTTAGAAATATCGTATTCGAACAAGGTTCCGTAAGAAGAATCGAGAGTATCTGAGCCTTCAGGTAACATTGCATTTGCATTATTTACAAGGTCACGGTAAGAACCGCTGAGTGATGTTCCGTTTGTCTGAGGTACGTATACCTGGTACTCAATATCGGTCATCTTAGCGTCTTTGTCTGCTGTTCCGTCTGAATTGTACAGATGCTTAGCACGAATACCAATTCGGGTAACATCAGATTCAATACCGTCAAGACTCTGTCCTGAACCTGAACCGGCAAGGTCTTCTGCAAATACACGCAGGATAAGGCTAGAATCCTTACCAATGCGGTTTGGAACATAATTATCGTAGAAGGTATCTTCTATATCATTTGTTGGAGCAAGGCTTGCACCCTCCATCTTAACTCTTGTCTTCTGTCCAAGGTTATCAATAGAACCAACATCCTTATATACACCCTGGAACGCTTCGAAGTTCTTATCAGGACCAGCAGAAAGCCAGGTAATACGAGGTGCAAGAGAGTCTTTCTTACTTCCTACAGTAAAGCTGATTTCGTTATCATCTGTCATTTCAAAACCGAAGATATCTCTTACTTCCCTTGAAATTGTGATTGTTACAGATGACTGAGAATCGTAACCTTCGGAAATGTATTCTTCCTTAAACTTAAGGGTAATCATCTTCTTGTTCGCACTGAACATTGAATCTGACAACTCAAAGCGATCGGTAATATTTTCATCGTTAAAGTCAATTCCACCATCAGGAAGGAAGGTTTGAATACCCTGTGTAATAACAATTTTATCGTATTCGCCGCTTATTTCATTTTTAAAGGAATCTGTATCCATTGGCTTTGTAAAGTTAATTCGGATAGACATGTTTTTTACAACGCCGCTGCTTCCTTTTGCAGGAATTGTAAGAGAAATGGTTGGTCTCTGTGCTATGATTGGTACAAGATAGATGTCGTTACGTGGTTTGTGGATTGTTACAGTTGCTGCTCCCTCAACTTTTTTTCCATCCTTATCTAATACATCTTCAAAAGAAACTATGTCTTCTGTTAATTCATTCGGCTTAATTCGAGCTTCGTAATCTTCATCATCAATAAAATAGATTTCTTTGTTTTTACTCTGGTCTGTTGTTGAAAGATAGTTTGTTGTAAACGCAGCCCAGCGTACAAAACCGTATTCCGGCTCTGTTACTGCCGAGATTTCGTGAGGAACTTCTACCTTAAAGATATCGTTTCCATCAGGAGTTGTTTTTCCCTGTCGGGTCATTGCATAGCCGACATAAACGTTTATTTTTTCCGCTTTTGCTACTTTTACTTCTTTTTCAATATCCGTAAAAAAGTTATCATCACTCATCCATAACTTACATGAAAACATAGATAATGTGATAAGACATAAACAAAATACGATAAACTTCTTCATTTATTATTCCTCATTACTTTTTTGCTTTTTTGCGATAAATATACCTATAAGTGCTGCTACTGCAAGCGCTATTGCAGCAATTGCTTTTACAAGCAGACCAGGAATGTGTATTGGCTTTATTTTTTGTTGAACAGTTTTATCAGTAGGTACAGTTACATCTACGCCCACACTCACAGATGTATCTTCGGCTGTATCTAATTTCTTTGATGTAGTATCAGTCTTTACATTATCCGTTAAAACAGGAGTTTTATCAACAGGCTTGATATTTGAAGGCAAATCTCTGTCTGGAAGCACTTTTTCGTGAGTAGTCTTTACATCAAGCTTTGCTACAAGAGTTTTGTCATCTGTTTGAGTTTTAGTCTTTTCTGTTGTTTTGTCTTCTGTCTTTTTAGCAATTCCAGTAACCTGTCCGTCCAAAGTAATTCCAAGTTCTTCAGGTCCAAGAACATCTACTGCTATAACCGGTGGAAGAATAATACCGTCATCTCCAAAATCATCTAAGTCATAATCATCATCATCTTCTTCGCTGTACAGCTCTGCAAGCTTTGTTGTACGTTCAAGATCCGATATATTTCGACTTTCTGCTGTTATATCTTCTATAGTCTTCATTGCAATTTCCTGACCGGAAAGTGCAAGAACTTCAAATAAAGAATCTACAGCAAATGGATTTTGTTCTATATTATTTGTTTCTGTATTATTAGAATCATCTGTATTTTCGGCGAGCATAACAGGCATATCGCTAAGCATATTCTTCAATTCTGCATTGCTCCACTGGTCTACGCTCTTTTCAAAGGAAACGGCAACCTGTTTTTTAGTTGGCAGCGTAAACTTTGCGGTAGCACCAGGTACACTTATCGGAGGATAAATCTCCCAGGAATCCTGCATTCTGTAAATTGCAGAGGTTCCTTCGGCATATGCTTTGTTCCATTCTCGTGCACCATAGCGGTAGGCCTTAAAGAAACCTTCGTCAGAAAGAGTGATTTCGAGAGGAACCCAAACTTCACCGTCCAATTCTATATAATTTCCAAGACTCTTAAGTATTTCGTCTGCCTCTGGTACTGTCATACCGGAATCAAAAGCCATAAAAATATGTCCAGGAATTGTAATAAACGCAGTTCTTATACCAACTGCTTCAAAAAGTGAACAAACCAAAATTGAAAGGTCGTCACAGTCGCCGCCCTTGAACATAAGTGTCTGGTACGGGAACTGCAAAAAGTCTATGGAAGCTGTACCTACGTTGTCTTCGAACGCAGATGAAGGGTCAATTACATAATTAATTCCAAACTGATTCAAGGCTTCGAAAATACCCATTGCATACTGAATGTTTACAGGTATAGATTCCCACTCTTTTTCGCGGACAATACTTGTAACATGCTTTGCAAAACGCATGGCAGCAGGGTCTTTTGAAGAAACAAATACTGCGGCACGACGGTCATCGTCCCAGGACATATTGTTTCTTCCATATACTGGAACATCGAGCGAGAAGGTTTTTGTACGTTTCTGACCAAGACACAAGTAATTTACTACTACAATACTGTTTGTCTGTGCCATTTCGGTAAGCTCAAGCATCTGTTCGTTAAAGAATGCGAGCAAATCAACCTCTGCACTTTCGCCCTTTTCTATTTTACGGATATTTATACACTCTTTTGCATGAGCCATATACTGTGGCTGGAAAAAGCTTACGGTAATATCTGTAATTGCTGAATCTTCGTTATTTGTGATTGTTACCTTGCCAAAAGGATTTTTTTCGTACCAGGAATAAAGAGCCGGGAAAACAGGAGCAAGCGAATCAACATTCATATCTACTTTAGTTGCACTGTTAAACAACTGAGTGATATTGACTGTAAGACCAGGTGCTGCGGCGCCGTTTATCTTAACGCTGCCTACATAATGCGAGCCTGAAACAGCAGTATCTATTGAAACAATTGGAGATACATTATAAGAAAAACCAAGAGTTACTCCTGCTGTAAAGGCATTTGTCGTATGATCTTCACTAGTCTCATCCGTATAAACAGCTCTATAAACACCACCATTAGCATTCAAATCTATAGCAAAACGGTCTGTAACTGCAAAATGATATCCAGCTCCGATTGAACCGCTTATAATAGTCATTGGATCCATACTGTCTATATCTTTTCCAGAAGGAAACGCCATAGAAATATATTCACCTTGAGCAAAGAGATTTATAAACTTTACAGGACGGTATGTAAATCTTAAGCCACCACCAATTCCATAATCCAAAGTCTGAGTTTTATTCTCTATAAACGGCATTGAAAAAGAAGCAAAGGCACTTGTAAGAAACTCGTTTTCAGCAGCAAGAGGAACACTGGAAAGACAAAGTCCTGCACAAAGTGCTAATAACTTTTTAGGAGGAACATTTTTTCTTCGTAAGCTTTTGGCTCTCTTTCCTGACACAAAAACTCCTAGTTTTCCAACTCAGCGGCAATTCTCTCAAGATTTCTGAGTGCCGTTGCATTTGTAGGGTCAAGTTCTATAACCTTTTTATACCATCCCAAGGCTGCTTTATAGTCATTTAGAATGGTACAAATGTTACCAAGATTATTCATGGCAGGAATAGAACCCATTTTTGCCGAAACCTCGTATACTGCCATAGCATTCTGGTACAAGCCTGCACGAACATAAAGCATACCAAGCTGATTATACAAATCAGACGAAGCGCCTTCTGTTTTTATGCGATACTGTACCTCTGATATTTTCGGTCCAAACTCCTGATTTATGTACTGTGAAAGTACATTATCAACAGTTGCCGCAAGAACTCTTTCCGAAGGCATCTTTACATTGCTTTCGCCTGTACTGAAGCCAGATGGCGGATACATCTGCCAGGCATCGGAAACGACAATAAAATCAAGATCCTCTTCCATTTCTATTGCATTCTGAACAAGTTCTACGCCCTTACCCCAGCTTGCAATAAAGCCTTTGCCAATTTCTGCCATTGAAAGAGGAAGCCATACCTTACCATCTACTATAAGAATGCGGTCTGTACCGTCAAACATATTTCTAATTGAATTGCTGTCATCTCCAAGCAGAACGGCTACAATAAAATCGTCTGCCATTGGAATATAAGCTGAACCGATACCTACAGCTTCAAGCATAGAAAGATAAAGAATACCAACATCATCCTTATCTCCAGAGCGGTAAGTAATTGTCTGATATGGATACTGAACGTAATCAAGAATATTAGAATCAAGGTGAACGGTATCGTAAGGGGTATCTGAAGTATTCTCGTAAGCAATTCCCGCTGTATTAATTCCTTCAAAAAGATACATTGAGAACTGAAGGTTTCTGTTCAAACCGGTGCGCAGATGGTTTCTTGCTACACCAACAGCATATTTAGAGAACTCAAGAACTTCCTGTGAACTTGTATTAACAAAGCTGGAAATCATTGCAGGGTCAAACCAGCGTACTGTATTTCTGTTATATACAGAGACTGTTACAGGAACTACAGAAACTTTTTCATCTCCCAAAAGCTCATATTCAATTACAATTTCGCCCGAAATCTGTCCATTTTCAGAGAAGCGGAGAAGCTTTTCGTTAAAGTCAGCACAGAAGGCAACACTTTCGCTGCGGTGTTTGTGAATCATCTTTATTGTACCGCATTCAAGCTCTGATGACGTATAACCTTCCGAACGGAATTTAACAACTACGTTTCTTATTTCTGCTGTTTCGTGATTATTTACTGTAATTGTACCGAACGGATTATTCTTATAGATAGTATACAAAAGCGGGAATACACTTTCCTCGCAGTCAATTTCTGCATCAACATTACCGGAAGCTTTCTTTGTATCAAACTTATAATTAATTACAAGACCTGCAGTAAGTCCTGCTGCCGGTGAATTACCCCAGTAAGTATTATACTGACAGTCAAACCAGGAAACATTCAAACCAACAGAAAGCTTTGTATTGATTCGGAAATCCATATCGGCATAAGCACGGTACCACGGTGCATAGTGTGATTTACCATTTGTAAAGCCAGCATATGCTCCAAAAGCAATTCCGGCTCCCATTTCCATACGTGAAAATGGATAAATAAGAGCTCCTACCTGAACTCCAACCGGTACCATAATAAAAAGAGGATCTTCTTCATCTTTTAACTCCTCTTTATTGCTTTTTGGAAGAATTTGAATACCGAATTCTGGACCAACATTCAGATAACTAAAAAGAGTAATTCCTGTATCAATGAAAGCTCCTCCACCGGCAGCCGCATATTTTTGTTCGCCAGATGAAAGAAATGGGAAGAAAGCTCCTGGGGAAGCTTTAACATTTATTTCTAATGTAAATCCTGAAACCGCAATAAATGCAGCCAGAATCATTGCAAAAACTTTTTTCATTGTAAATCTCATCCAATTTAGTCGGAATAAGTTAAAGTTCACCCATATTAAACCTTTAACTTATCGTAACCATACTATTATACCCACACTTTGCGTATAAGTCTATACCTATTGATAAGACGAAACACTTAATTCTGTGAGAAAAAAGTTATTTATTTATTTGAAAAACGAGAAAGGAAGCTTTGAGTTCGCTCAATCTGAGGATTGTTGATTACAGCTTCAGGCTCACCCTCTTCTACTATCACGCCGCCATCCATAAAGATAATGTGGCTGGAAATATCGCGGGCAAAAGCCATTTCGTGAGTAACAACAACCATTGTCATTTTCTGAGAAGCAAGCTCTTTTATTACAGCCAGAATCTCACCGGTAAGCTCAGGATCAAGCGCAGAGGTCGGTTCATCGAACAATAAAACTTCAGGTTTTAAGGCAAGAGCACGGGCAATAGATACACGCTGCTGCTGACCACCACTTAATTCACACGGATAAGCATTAGCCTTTGAATCAAGTCCCATTCTCTGCAAAAGCTCCATTGCAACGGCAACAGCTTCTTCCTTTGATTTTTTAAGTACACGAATCTGAGGTTCTGTTACGTTTTGCAATACAGAATAATGAGGGAAAAGATTGAAGTTCTGGAAAACAAGTCCGCTTTTTAGGGTGATTTCGTGGCGTTTTGCTTTATCAACATAAACACCGTTTTCTACGAGCGTTTCACCACAAATCTTAATTGTACCGCCCGTAACATCCTCCAGTTGAGAAATACAACGGAGAATTGTAGATTTACCGGAACCACTTGGACCAATTATTCCAAGTACTTCGCCTTTTTCTACAGAAAACGAAATACCCTTTATAACATCAAGTGTTCCGAATGATTTTTCTAAGTTTTCAACTGAAATAATTTCTGACATCTTAGCTTCCTTTTTCTGCACAATGCTTAATTATAATATGCAAGCTTCTTTTCCAGCTTCTGGAAGATTAAAGAAACTACCCAGTTCATTACAAAATAGAAAACTCCGGCAATGAACAGCGGTACAAAACTGAACAAAGCACCCTGTCTTTCCTTTGCTACCATAAGCAGCTCAGAAACACCAATTACGGAAACAAGGGCTGTATCTTTTACAAGAGTTATAACCTCGTTGCCCATTGCGGGAACAATTCTTTTTACAACCTGCGGCAGAATGATTCTGAAAAAAGTCTGTCCTGAGGTATAGCCCAAAACTTTTGAGGCTTCGTACTGTCCCTTTGGAATAGACTCAATTCCGCCTCTATAAATCTCTGCAAAATAAGCAGCATAATTTATAGAAAGAGCTATAATTGCAGCGGCAAAACGATTCCATTTGAAATTAACTGCATAACCAAGATTTACAAGCCATCTTATAAACAGACCTGGTCCAAAATATACAACCAGAAGCTGGAGCATAAGAGGAGTTCCTCTGATTATCAAAAGGAAAACGTTTACAACACCCGATAAGAACCGGTTTTTAGACATACGTCCCATTGCAATTGGAAGAGCCAGCGGAATAGAAAAAATCAATGTAAGAAAAAATACTTCAAGCGATGTAACTGAACCGTCAAGCATCGCTTTAAGCATTTTAAGATATCTGTCGAAGGTCATAAACAGCTTTTATTTTCCAATAACGCTTACGTCTTTACCGAACCATTTCATACTGATTGCGGCAACAGTTCCATCCTTCTGCATTTCAATAAGGATATCCTGTACTTTGTCGCGGAGCTCTGGTTCATTCTTTCTAAAGCCGATTCCGTAAGCTTCGTTAGCAAGTGCCTGTGGAACTACATAGAATGGTTCACCTGTCTGTGCAATTGAGTAGTTTGCAACAACGCTGTCCATTACAACACCGTCAACACCACCAATCTTAAGGTCGTTCAAAGCTGTAATATTGTCTTTGAAAGGAATAACTTCTTTAAGACCAGCCTTGAAATCTCTGTTTTTATCTTCATCAACTGCATCCTGAGCACTTGAACCGCTCTGAATACCAAGCTTTTTACCCTTCATATCTGCAAGAGTTTTGATTCCGCTTGCTTTCTGAACAACAAGCACCTGTTCGTTGTTAAGGTAAGCAAATGTGAAGGAAAGAGCATTCTTTCTTTCTTCTGTAATTGTAAAGCCGTTCCAAATACAGTCAATCTTACCTGTTTCAAGCTCCATTTCCTTTGCATCCCAGTCAATTGGCTGAGCCTTGAAAGCTACACCAAGTCTTTTTGCAACTTCCTTTGCAAGGTCAATATCATAACCAACAATTTCGTTATTATCATCGCGATAACCAAGTGGTGGGAAAGAATCATCAAGACCAAGAACAAATGTTCCTCTTTCCTTTAAGGCTGTAACGCCATCCTTTTTTTCTGCTTTTTTACAGCTTACAGTAGTAAACAAAGTTGCTGCAGCAAGCATAACTAATACTAATTTTTTCATTTTTCCTCCGAAAAACCTAGAATTAAGATTTATTATTTCTGCAGGGCAAAAGCTTTAAGCGCTTTTATCTGCTCCATAACCTTTTCCGATGCAGGTCCACCATCTGTTTTTCTTGCTTCGACACACGATTCTGCAGAAATAACAGAATAAATATCCTCTTCAATAAGTGGAGAACATTCCTTGAACTCTGCTAAACTCAACTGTTCAAGCTCGCAGTTTTTATCAATTGCCATTCTAACAGCTTTTGCAGAAACTCCATGTGCAGTTCTGAACGGCATTCCCTTTCGTACAAGATAATCTGCTACATCTGTTGCATTAAGATATCCGCCGCTGCAGGCATTAAGCATACGCTCCTTGTTCCAGCGTGCACTTGCAATCATCTGGGTAAAAACACGAACGCAGGAAATTACAGTGTCGCAGGCATCAAAAAGGCTTTCTTTATCCTCCTGCATGTCGCGGTCGTAAGCAAGTGGAAGAGCCTTCATCATTGTGAGCAGTGCAAACAAGTCACCATAAACCTTTCCAGTTCTTCCGCGGATAAGCTCTGCAAAATCAGGATTCTTTTTCTGCGGCATAATTGAGCTGCCTGTTGACCAGCGCTCACTCAAATCTATAAAACCGAACTCTGTTGTAGCCCAGAGTACAACCTCTTCGCAAAAGCGAGATAAATGCATTTGTAATATAGAAAGATTTGATGCAGTTTCGAGGAAGCAGTCTCTGTCAGAAACTGAATCGAGGGAATTAGCTGTAACTCCGTCAAACTTTAACAGCTCTGCCTCGTATTTTCTGTCCAAAGGCAAACCGCTTCCTGCAAGAGCACACGAACCGATTGGCGAAATATTTATACGTTTTAAGGAATCCTCTAAACGCTGCCAGTCTCGGACAAGCATCCATGCCCAGGCACAAAGGTGATGAGCAAGAGTAACAGGCTGTGCATGCTGCATATGAGTAAAACCAGGCATTATTGTTTTTGTATTCTGCTCTGAGATTTGGACGAGTGCATCAATTAAAGTAAGCAGTGTATTCTGCAATTCCGGGATAAAACGTCGAAGATAAAGTCTTTCATCAAGCGCAATCTGATCGTTTCGGCTTCGTCCGGTGTGAACCTTTTTTCCAGCCTCGCCTATTCTATCTGTAAGGGTTGCTTCTACAAAGGAATGAATATCTTCTGCTGAATAATCTATTGCAAGAGAACCGTTTTCCAGATCATTTTTTATAGATTCAAGCCCTTTTACAATCTGGTCAGCTTCGTTTTCTGCAATTATTCCTGCGTGAGCAAGCATTTTTGCATGTGCAATGCTTCCCTGAATATCATCAAGAGCCATTCTTTCATCTACATGAATTGAAGTTTCAAAGGCAACCGCTTCGGCATCTGGACCTTCTTCAAAACGACCATGCCAGAGTGCTGCGTGATTATCTTTAGTAATTGTACCGTGTGTAGTCATAAATGTATTATATTAAAATATAGTATAGATTTCAATTAAACTATTTTTTCTTCTTTTTAGCTTTTTTGCCGCCCTTTCCAGAAGAATCATCACCGGCTGATTCGACATTTGTTTCTATTGTCTTCTTTTCCGAAGCATTATTTCCTTCAGCAGCAGCTTCTTCAGAATCATCCTTCTTTTCTATAGTTGTAAGATGTATTCTCTGTTCCCTGTCTTCTTTTATAGAAAGGATTTCGTCATCTGTAAGCCTTTCGCGTTTTTCTACATAGTCATTATAATCATCAAAAACATTGCTCCAGCCAATTCGTGTGTAAAAATATTCTTCCTCTGGAGTATTAACACCTGTAAGCATATCTCTATAGGCAGCTTTTACATCAATTCTTGGTACGAGAACGTCCATTCTAGGGTTTGGATAATCATTCATCATTACAAGAGTTTCATCCATTACCCTTCCGTCCCTGAACAATGGCAGATAATTTGATTTCCAGGAATCAGCATTGCTTTTTCCAGGAACAGGCTCAAGCCACAAATCAATGGCTTTTGCAATTCTTTCTGCACGATTTTTATCATAGCAGGCAGGAATTACAACCATTTTTGTATCTGAAACTGTTTTATAAATACCATTGCTGTTCGGACCAAGCGGGAAGCATACAAAACCATAATCATCATTCATAGCAGTAAAGTCATAGTTTGCAATTCTTGGATCCTGATGACCTACCATAAAAGCAGTTTTTCCTTCGGCAAATGCCTTGTAGCAGTAATCCGGGCCTTCGTGTTTTTTATCCGGCATCTGGTGTTTTTTCCAGATTTTAATCATCCAGTTTAAGGCTTCCATTGTACTTGAGTTGATTATGTTGCTCGAATACTTTCCTTCTATATCTCTGTTTACGAGAGCGGCATTGTTTGAATCGAGACAAAGAACTGCAAAATCATATAAATCTGAAGACATTGCATAAACATCTGTTTCTCCGTCGTAATCGGTGTCGGCAGTGATCATATTGCAGAGTCTTTCAAAGGTTTCCCAATTCCATTTTTTATCAAGCTGGAGGTCATAAAGATATTCTGAGGTGTAGCCCTTTTCCTGCAGCATTTTCTTATTAAAATAAACACCGAGAAGCGGCTCAGTTTTTTCCCAGCTGAAGGCATAAAAAGAACGTCCACGGGTAAGCTTATTTACAGTGTTTTGATTATATTTTCTGCTGTCATAGAAATTAACAGATTCAATTGTCGACAAATCATAAAACAGACCTGCTTTTACACCAAGTGCAGCAATACGGTCATCTACTACAAAAACAAAATCATCTTTTCCACCACTTACGCAATAATTCATTGCCATTTGTGGAAACTGTTTTGCATTCCATAAATGCTTAGTATAAACATTCATATGATATGTACTAAAAGTCCATTCATCCCATAAATCTTTAGTAGATTTTGTATTAGTTGATTTTGCATTTACAGGAAGATAATCTGCAATAATTACGTTTACACCTTCAAGATTATACGGACGATTTGTTTTTGGATTTATTTCTGGTTCAGTATCTGCAAAAGGATTATCACTCTTTTCTTTTGCAAACATGAATGAACCCGTTAAAACAAAAATTGATAAAACTACAACAGTCTTCTTTATTATATTCATGCCGTAAAACCTCTGTTTAATAAGTACACAATAAGATGCATATATTATATCATTATTTACTGATTATGGGTACTTTTAAATACAAAAAACAAAAGGACAAAAAAAAAGGATTCTGCATTTAACAAAACACAGAATCCCAAAGCCAAAAGGAGTTTATAAAAAGGTACTATCTGTTTACATCGTCAATAAGTCCCTGCCATACATTTTTGCAGTTCTCATAAGCCTCTTCCGGGGTTTGATAACCGGCGCATACACCCCAAATCATATCGCCCTGTGAAAGACCTGAAATAAGAGTGTCGTATCTAGGGTTCGGAGTTTTTGCCATAAGCTCAAGAGTTTCATCAACTGCACGGGAATCTCTGAAACCGGCATAGAATGATTCCTTCCAGTCCTCAGGACCATCGTAACCAGGTACAGGTTCAAGCCACAAATCAACGGCTTTTGCAATCTTTTCAACTCTTTCTGCATCGTAACAGGATGGAATTACACACATATTTGTGTCGTGAATTGTTTTATAAACGCCGTCGCCATGCGGGCCAAGTGGGAAGCATACAAAGCCCCAGTCATCAGTCATTGAAGCAAAACGTCCGTTTGGCTGAGCGTTATATTCCTGATCTGCAAGGAAAGCTGTTTCTCCATTGATAAATGCACTGTAGAAATAATCCCAGTTTGCACCTTCTTCCTGTGGAAGCTGATATGTTGCCCACATTCGGGCTATCCAGTTAAAGGCTTCCATAGATTTTTCAGAACCTGCATTATTGAAATATTTTCCGTTAGCATCACGTCCAATAAGAGAACCGCCGTTTGAATCGAGTGCTGCATAAGTAAACTCTGTATTAAAAGAAGACATAGCATAAACATCAATCACGCCGTCATTATTTGTATCTTTCTGAACCTTTTTACAGATTTCTTCAAAGGTTTCCCATGTCCACTTACCTTCCTTCTGTAAGTCATAAGGATAATTAGGACTAAAACCATTTTCTTGAAGTATTCTTTTATTAAAGAACATTCCATTTTTTGGTTCAGGTTTTCCCCAGTTGAAACAGTAGAAAGAATTACCGCGCTGAAGCTTCTGAACACACCCCTGGTCATATTTTGAAACATCTTTGTAATCTACTGATTTAACTTTTGATAAATCATAGAAAAGGCTTGCTTTTACACCAGTATTAGCGGTTCGTCCATCAATAATGAACACGTAATTTTCATCGCCACCTGCTATACAGAAATTCTGTACAAACTGAGGATTTGAACCCCATCCCGATACTGCCTGCTGTGTGATTTTTACATTGTATGTATCTTGTGTCCACTGTCGCCAGGCATATAAATCTTCCTGCTGTTTTGATGCAGGAGCAGCATCAGGGTCTGACCACCAGTCTCCAACAATTATTGACATTCCCTTAAAATCAAACTTCTTTTTTGATACAGGGTCTTTCTGCGGTTTGATTGCTTTATAAGGATCATCCTTTTTCTTTTTAGCAGCAGATGCTGTTCCTACCAAAAACAGCGCTGCAAACATAACACAACACATTTTTTTCAAAATAGTCATATTCTGTTACCTCCAAGTTATTTTTCTTATAAAGAAATTATAGCATCAAACAAACCGTTCATTCAGTTTACAAATTATATTAAATTACTTAATAAATTAGTGTTTTGTAAACTGAATGTCAGATTTTCTATCTGTTTACGTCGTCAAGCATTCCCTGCCAGACATTTTTCCAGGTTTCATAAGCTTCAATTGGAGTCTGCCAGCCCCAGCAGATTGCATTTAGCATATCATCATTAGTAATTCCACTTACAAGCTTATCAACACGCTGATTAGGAATCTGTGAAAGAAGAACACAAGTTTCATCAACTGCACGTGAGTCTCTAAAGCCAGGGTAATAATCTTCTTTCCAGGCATCCGGTCCGTCATAACCAGGTGTTGGTGTAACATAAAGATCTACAGCCTTTGCAATCTTATTAGCTTTTTCCAAGTCATAGCACTTTGGAATTATCCACATTGGAGAATCGTGCAGTGTATGATATTTTCCGTCTCCGCTTGGACCTTTAGGGAATGCAACAAAACCAAAGTCGTCCTTCATTGCTGAAAGAATTCCACCAGGCTGAGCAATAAACTCCTGGTCTGCAAGGAATGCAGTTTCGCCGTTAATAAAGGCTACGCGGAAATAATCCCAGGCTGCACCTTCTGGTTGCGGCAGCTGATATGTTGCCCACATGCGAGCCATCCAGTTCCAGGCTTCCATAGATTTGTCTGAACCTGAATTGTTAAAGAACTTACCGTTTGCATCTCTGGAAATTCTGCTGCCGCCGTTTGAATCAAGTGCAGCATCACCAAAACATGTATAGAAAGAAGACATTGCATACTGATCAATAAGTCCATCATTATCAATATCTCTCTGAAGCTTTTCACAAAGCTCTTCAAAGGTTTTCCAGGTCCAGGTTCCATCCTTTTGCATATTATAAGGAAGATCAGGATCAAGACCTGCTTCTATAAACAAACGTTTATTATAGAACATTCCTTCTCTCGGCTCTGCTTTTACCCACTGGAAGGTATAAAAAGCATTTCCCTTTTTAAGTCTTTCACAAACACCTTTGTCATATTTAGGGTCATTCATATAATCAACAGAAGTGATTTTCGACAAATTCCAGAACAAATCTGCTTTAATACCAACATTTGCAGAACGTCCATCTATACAAAGAATATAGTTTTCATCGCCTCCGGTGATACAATAATTAGTAATAAATTGAGGCATAGATCCCCAGCCTGCAGCCTGTGATTGTACGCATTCCATATTATAGGCTTCGTTTACCCATTGATGCCACATAAAATCATCTTCCTGCTTTTTAGATGCAGGCGGTAAGGTTGGATCTGTCCACCAGTCACCGAGTATGACTTTCATGCCCTTAAAATCATATACCTTTTTTGTTGCCGGATCCTTCTGCTTTTCAATCTTCTTAAAAGGATCATCCTTTTTCTTCTTTTTTGCAGCAGATAACGGTGCTAAAAAAACTAGCATTACCGTTAAAAGTACAAATCCTCTTCTTAAAGTGTTTTTCATGTTTTCCTCCTAATTTAGCTAACATTTTTATTTATAACTTAATTATATCACAGTTTATAAAGTAAACAACTGTTATTTTACTTAATTTTAGTTTATAAAACGATTAATTTTTAAATATTTTTAATAAAAAGATTGTCGGGGTGAACATGAAAATGACAAAAAAAAGACCGCTGGATTTATATCCAACGGTCTTTTTATCAGTATTGTAATCTAATTAGAAATTAGCGGTTACAATCGTCGATAAGTCCCTGCCATACGTTGTAGCAAGCTTCATACAATTCCTGAGCTGTTCCGCCACCACCACAGAGGTTCCAGATGATGTCGCCCTGGTTAAGACCAGAAACGAGTACATCGTAACGTGGGTTTGGAGAATCCATCATAAGCTGGAGTGTTTCGTCTACAGCACGTGAATCGCGGAATGATGACCAATATGCATCTTTCCAAGCATCTGGTCCTTCATATCCTGGTACAGGCTCTGCCCAAAGGTCAACGATCTTAGCAATGTTTTCAGCACGTTCTGCGCTGTAGCATGAAGGGATAATCATGATGTTGTTCTGGTGAACTGTCCTGTATACGCCGTCTCCGTGTGGTCCGAGTGGGAAGCAAACGAATCCGTAGTCATCAGCCATTGAGTTGAACTTTCCGTTAGGCTGTGCATTGTATTCCTGGTCAGCCAAGAATGCAACTTCACCGTTTGTGAATGCTGTATAGAAGTAGTCCCAGTTAGCACCTTCAGCCTGTGGGAGCTGATATGTAAGGAACATATGCTGGATCCAGTTCCAAGCTTCCATAGCTTTTTCTGAACCTGCAACGTTTACGAACTTACCGTTCTTATCGCGGTCGATAATCTTAGCACCGTTTGAATCAAGAGCTGAATAAGAGAACTCTGTGTTGAAAGAAGCCATAGCGTACTGATCGATTACACCGTCGTTATCTGTATCGCGTGTCATTTTCTTACACATCTCTTCGAATGTATCCCATGTCCATTTTCCTGCTTTCTGCAAATCATATGGATAGTCTGGGCTATAACCATTTTCCTGAAGGATTCTCTTGTTGAAGAACATACCGTTTCTTGGCTCTGGTTTTCCGAGGTTGAAGCCGTAGAAAGAATCACCCTTCTTAAGAAGGTTTACAGTTCCCTGCTCATATTTTACAGGATCTTTATAGTTTACACTCTTGATTTTTGACAAATCATAGAAAAGATTAGCTCTTACACCAATAGATGCAGAACGTCCGTCGATTGTGAATACATAGTTTTCATCACCGCCGGAAATACAGAAGTTCTGTACGAACTGTGGGTTTGAACCCCATCCACAAACTGCCATCTGTGTTACTCTGAAGTTGTATGCATCATAAGTCCACTCACGCCAAGCGAACAAGTCTTCCTGCTGTTTTGAAGCTGGAGCTGCATCTGGATCTGTCCACCAGTCAGCATAAATAACCTGCATACCTTTGAAGTCATAAACTTTCTTTGTTTTTGGATCCTTCTGTTTTACAACTTTCTTGTAAGGATCATCCTTCTTCTTTTTTGCAGCAGAAACTGTGCTTGTTACCATCAAGGCAGCAACTGCGATACAAAGCGCTTTTTTCATAGTACCTTTATTCATTTTTTTCTCCTCTTAAATAATGGTCTAATTTAAGTAAATATAATTATAGCATTAAACCGTAATAATGCAATTCTATTTTGCGTTTTCATAGTAGTTTTCCCCTATTTTTTTTGTTATAGAAGTGCATTAAACGTTTAATTAAATCGTTTAACTCAATTATAATGCATATTCTTTTTTTTGCAACTGTAATTTTATGTATTTTATAGAAGAAAACAAAAAAATACCCGATACCGTAAAAGTACCGGGTATTCATAAAAGTATAAGGATTTATTACATCTTTACACCAGTAGAAGCAAGGCTTTCTACGAACAGGTTCTGACAGAAGATGTACAGAATGATTACCGGAATAATTACAAGTAATATACCTGTTGAAAGGATTGCATTTGAATAAGCCAATGGAGGGTTTACAGAACCGCCGTTTAAGGCTGTAAGATAACCACCAAGTCTTTCTACAATACCTGAAATCTGGCCAGAAAGAAGCTTAATCTTTCCTAAGAACAGCTCTGTGTAGAAGCTGTCTGTCCACTGCCATACAAAAGAGAACAGGAAGCAAGATGTAATGATTGGTTTTGCACCTGGAACCATAATTCTAAAGAATGTTGCGAATGGACCACAACCATCTACGTAGGCAGCCTCTTCAAGCTCGAATGGGAATCCAAGGAAGAACTGTCTTATCATAAAGATATAAAGACCGTTCTTTAAGCCCATACATCCAAGACACATCATCAGATACGGCGACATTGAACCACGAAGGTTTAACGTTTTTCCAAAGAAGTGGAAATACCTGAAGTGAAGGAACAAGGAAGTTGAAATTGTCTGTGGTGGAATTACGATGATTAAAACTACACAGAAGAACCAGAATTTCTTCAATGGGAACTGGAATCTTGAGAAACCGTAACCTACAAGACTACAAACAAAAACTTCAATAATTGAAACAAGCATTGAAACCCAGATTGTATTGAATAAGGTTTTCTTATAGTCCAGAAGATAAATTGCAATTTTCCAGTTACTTAAAGAAAAGTGCTTTGGAACAACGATGATTGTTGTATCGTACAAATCCTTTTCTGCCATAAAACTGAATGAAAACTTATTCAGAATCGGCTGGATAATCATAAAGCACATTCCGAACAGCAGGATTGCACGGAAAATAGAAAGAGCATATTTCTTTATAGTTTCCGTAAGAAGAATACCGTCAGAAGCTTCATTTCTTTCCCAGAAGGATCTTTTGTCAACAGCATTTGTCAACACTGTCGTTTCTGTCAAATCTTTTTTATTCTTTTTAGTCATAATTGTATACCACCTTAGAAATGATAAGTGATGAAAGACCGATGAAAAGCATACATACAATAAAGTAAATCCAGGCAAGTGCAGAGCTGTAGCCGTAATTCAACTGTAAAACCATCTGGTCATTAATCTTTGACATAATCTGATTATCAGTCTTCATAAAGAAGTCAACGATTGTGTAAATCCAGCATACGAGCATAAGAGGGCTTACCATTGGTACTGTAATTTTCCACAAGCTTTCCCAAGAAGTACAACCTTCCATCTGAGCTGCTTCGTACATACTTGGAGAAATATTCTGCAAACCAGAAAGGAAGATAATAATCTGAATACCAGAAGCCATGGCAACATCATAAATGGAATCGATAATTTCAAACAAAATCTTAAATACCTTTCCACTTATTCCGTTTACACCACCAGTGTTAGAAACAAGAATCTGCTCCAAAACATCAGTAATTGTATTTGAATTACCAGCCTCTTCAATTGTTGCCTTAAGCTGAGCCATAAGTGTATTGCTGTATTCAAGACCAACAAGTACACCAGAAGAAAGAATTACAGCAAGGAAGAAGATAGAACGAGCCAAGGTTCTTCCCTTAAACTTCTGATTAAGCAGCAATGCAACAAAGAAGCTGAAAACGATTGTTGCAAGTGATCTGTAAAACATCTGAGCTACAGAGTTTACAACCATTCTGTTGAACTCAGGGTCGATTGTAAGTGCTCTTACATAGTTTGCCCAGTTATTCCATCTCAAGGTAAAGCCCTGATTTGAAATAATAACTTCGCTCATACTCATTCGTAGTGACTGATAAAGCGGTTTTACCATAAAAAGGACAAAACCAAGTATAAATGGCAATATGAAAATATATCCGTATATGGCTCTTCGCTGTGACAGTCCTATCTTTCGTTTAATCTTTATAATTAAATCATTCATCTTAGACATTTTAGTCCTCCACCTTCAACACTTTATAATCCCGGGCAGGAATATAAAGTCCGTCGTCATCAGTATAATCAACATAACCGAAGTTTACAAAAACCTGATAGTTATTATCGTAAGTAGTAACAGTAACGTCATCTTCAAGGAACTCGTGATCAATGATTACACTGTTTTTTACAGGTCCAAGCTCAGAGTCATATCTCTTATATATTTTTTCAAACTTGTCTTTCCAGGTATCAAAGCAGGCTGCATAATACTCTGTATAAAGAGTTTCCTGAAGAGCTTTTTCTGATTCTTCCATAAAGGAGAAGTACAAACCTGCACCACTCTCTGCAGATTCAAGAATAATCTGATCAGATTCATAACCAAGATTAATTGGTACACCTGTAAAGTTCTTATATCCATGAAGTGCAATTTCGTAGAAAGGAATGTGTTTGTCTATGATTGCATAGCTGTTACCATGCAGAGTCATATTAGTAATGAGGTCTGTTTCTTTGAGCGCATAATCGTTACCAAAGTTAATAGCAACATTTAATCCGTTCTCTTTAGCTTCCTTCATTCTTTCCATCTGCTGAATACGGGCATTTGCACGGCTTACTCTCTTATTTGGAGAATCGTTGTAATCTCCAGACAGATGATAACCATTATCTCTGTAAGAGATTCCGTCCAGCTCATACTTCATTGCATTTTTAATAAGCACTTCGCTTGCATAATCGATATTAGAAGGTCGGAGAAGATAATATTCATCTTTCTTTTCGTCTTTTCCGTACCAGATTAAAGAGTACTCATTAAGTTCACAAACCTCGTCGTTTGCAAAACGAGCAGGATCTCTGTATCTGAAGAAACCGTCTCTAAGCTTTGAGTTGTAAGCGTACTGAACTGTTGCATCCAGATAAAGCTTACCAGATGTGTTTTTAACAGACTCTTGCATTTTCTTAAAGCCAGCTTTTCCGCCTAACTGACGAACAAACTTGAACTTTTTGAGCATTTTCTGTTTTACACCGCCATTAATAAAACCGGAAAGCTTGTACTGAACATTTTTAATACCAAGCTCATCAATTTCATTGATGATTTTTCCAGCCTTATTAAAGCTTGTAAGCTTGTAAGGCATTTTCTTAGGCATACCTAAAACCTGCTGAACCTTATCAACAGCACCAACAATTTCTACAGCAACAGGAGTTTCTTTATTGTCTACCTTTTTCTGTCCTGCAAACAGGTACTTCTGGTAAGCCTTAGCCATATCTACATAAGAAGGAGAATTAACAAATGAATAAATCTGTGTAATTCTTTCTCCCTCTGGAAGATCTTTTTCATATGCATACTGAGCACTTGTATTTCGTACAGAAACCTCAAACTGCTCGCCGTGAACCATCTTATAGTTAGCACGAACATAGTTATAGCTTCCAAGCTTTCCACTAATCTCTGCAACAACAGAACCATATTCAGAGCCGTTTTCCATAATGGAAATAAAGCTTGAATCACCGAAGGATTCACCGAATACAGGATAAGCTGTACGGGTTTCTGTAATAACAGCCTTTCGGTCAGAAGCCATATCCCAACCGTAAACATCGGCAACGTAGTTATTCTGTTTTGTCTTACCGTTATTAAAGTAGATAATACTTCCACCGCCTTCCGGTATGAACATATAACCTTCGTCATTTGTTCCAGCTGCTCCAAAATATGGAAGAACTGAAAGCTGAATCATAGGATAAGTCTGTTTGTAGAGAATCTCATCGTAAGGAATATCTACAACAAGGTTATTTCCATCAAGCTTGTAATAAACAGTAAAGTTGAATGCAGGATCAACTCTTGAAGAAGTTTCTTTGTACAATTCGCGGTGACGCATATAATCTTCATCAGTATATCCAATCTTATTGAAGATTCCTTCACACTGCTCCTTCATGTATTCCTTAAGCTGATCAGGGTCAAAAATAAGATAGAGGTTATCTTCTTCAAGACCAGGATACTTTCGGAGAAGCTCTTCCTTATTGTCTGAAGGCTTAAGTCTATCAATATTTACCTCGCGGTAACAACGCTTTGTAATAACGTTCTGATCAGACTGATTCATTTTATCAAGCCATTCATCCATTTCTTCTGCATAAATAGCAAGTGGATATCTGTATTCACGCTGCATTATACTTGCTGTGTATTTTACCTGAATAGCATCACCCTGCTTTGCAACTTCAAAGAAGTTTCTCTTAATACTGTAGGTGTAAGTATCGTAAGTATTTTCTACACCGTTTTCTGTTGAATACTTAATGAGGAAGGTTGAACTCATGTTGTTCTTTTCTTTTGTAAGAGCAATAGGATCCTTTTCAAGCTCCGGTGGATTTGAATACCACAGGTGATTTGTATCCTTCTGCAACAAAGTAAACTGAGTGTTTTTTCCATCGAGTACAAACTTTAACTTGTCGTTTTCAAGTGTAAAGGTTTCCGGTGTATTATCTTCATCATATTTATACGCTTTAATAAATGCATCTGTTACTTTAGAAACATTTACAAGCTTAATTACTAAAAGTGTAAGCAAGCCTAAAAGAATAAGCAGGAAAGCCATACCAATGTAGAACTTTTTGGTTGGTTTGTGGAACTGGAACCTTTTTACCTTCATTGGTTTTGGTCTTCCAATATAACCTTCCGGCATTTTAGATTTTTTAGACTTCTTTTCTTTCTTTTCCTTTTTAGGCTGCAAGTCTTCTTTCTTCATATTTTGTTTCTCTTTCTTCATTATAGCCGTCCTCCCGTCAGTTCAACCTGAACATAATTTCTCGTGCGAGAGATACGAAATATGCTACACCCTGCGAAATCATACTGAAGAACAGAAGCATGATAAAGATAAATACGAGCATCCCAAATAAAGTGAATACCGTAAAAAGCAGTGTTTTAGCAAAACCATATTGATGAATCATCATCATCGCCATAAATATAAGACAGGCACACCATATAAGAGAGATATTACTGAATACCGTATAGAAAGTGCCTTCTTCTATTGTAACAAAGTTACTCAGGAAGATGATTGGAATCTGGATGAGCGGATAAGGAGTAAGAGCATAAGCTGTTCCCATGTAAATCTGTCCAAGTCTACCCTTTCCATCAAACAGAGTTGTTACACCCCAGTTGCAGATACAGAAAATTGCAAGAGGAAGAAGAATTGTAGCCATCTCCATGAAGATGTTTACCTTTTCCCAGTTCCTGTTGTTAAACAGGAAGCTTGTGTATCTGAGCTTCCAGATATGTGTAAGCAGCGTAAGAATAACCATAAAGTTAGCTGCAGCATAAGAACCTCGCTTTGCATGGATTAAATCCCAGAAGCCGTCTGCCGGATGGGTAATTACATACAAGCTGTAGCGAAGTGTTTCAAAAAAGTGTCTGTACGTTTCTTTTTTGAATAATTTCTTTATTCTTCGTGATATATAACTCATAACGTTTTCATCTCCCAGGCAATTTTTCTACAAATCTTAACAATGAGAGGTATGAAGATGATTGCCAGAATAAAAGCAAATACCCAGCCGATATTCTTTTCAACCCACTCTTTTCGATAGTACTGATATGCTTTAGAGTAATTTTTCTTGTCTCTCTTAAGACGGAAATAATCCATTGATTCCTTAAACTTGTTCTGTCTGAAGCAGGATTTTCCAAGTCCAATGTAAGCAAGATCGTAGTTACCGTTTTTCTCAAGAACCTTATACCATTTTTCTGCTGAACCGTCATAATCGCCGACTGCATAAAGCTCAAGAGCCTCATAAATAAGCTCACCGTATTCGGTAGGAGTGAATACAGTAAGAGAAGCATTCATAAGGTCAAGAATAATAAGGTCTTTGCCAATGTGTTCGATTGCAGTTGGAGAACGGAAATAACCGTCAATGTTACCTTTATTACCGAAGGCAAAAAGCAGATATCCCTGATTGTTGTAGCCGAAGATACGACCACGTGACTCATCACAAACAATGTAGACCTCATTATCGAGAACTGTAACATCAGTAAAATGTGACGGATCAGAAATACCGGCTGCTCTACTCCACTCAAGGTCTCCGATTGGAGGATATTCAGCATTCTTTACAAGGATATCATTTCCAAGTGCATTCAGACGGCGGATTGGTTTAGCCTTGTCTGAACGAAGATCCCACTGGTTGAAGGTTTTAAGTACACTGTAAATAAAGCCTTCATTATCGATGTAAGCATTTGAATATTCTGTAGGAACAAAGGATTCCATCTGTGCACGCTGAGCTCTTGTTGAGAAGAACTTTTTCCAAACATAAGTTGAGAAGTCATAAGTTACTTCGCTTGCACCATAGAAGCCCTGGAAGGTTCCGTCATATTCATATTTCAAGAAACCTTTATTTACGTTCTTTGCAAGAACATAAACACGTCCTTTTGAATCTGCTACAACCTTCTGAGGGAAGAAAACCTTTCCTTTTTCGTAGTTAGGATCATCTGGTTCTGTAAAGCTCATTATATAATTCAATTCAGAATCAAGTTTTACTACACGACCATTACCTGTATCTGCTATAAAGAAAGTTCCGTCTTCCTTGTTTACAAAAACATCCATTGGACCTTTAAGTGTTTCCAGAACTTCACCGTTTGAATAGAATCTGTCAATTACTCGTTTAAGGTAAACTGTTTTGTTTTCTGTGTAAACGAGCTCAATAATTCTGTCGTTTTCGGTATCTGCTATATAGATTAAATTGTCGATTGCAAACAGACCTGTAGGTCCCTTTAAGCCTACATCAAGATTAAGGTCATCTGCATACAAAACAGTAGAAACTCTATATACATCCGGAGAGCGTTCAATTTCGCCCCAATAATCGTAAATGTATGTATCTCCTTTAGCAAAAAGACCGGCACAAAGTGAGAGCATACAAATTAAAGTTAATGTAATTCTTTTCATATTCATAATTCTCACCACCGTTAATCCTTCAAGCCTGAAGAAGCCATAGTCTCCATAATCTGACTCTGAGAGAAGATAAAGAAGACAATTGGTACAGTCATTGTAAATACGATTACAGCCTGTGACTGACCCATTCGGGCAATACCACCAAGCTGAATCTGATCCAAAGCATAGCGGAGCATTTTCTTTGCTTCTGTATAAATGTAAGTTGTCTGAGGATTATTCCACAAACCGTTTATAGAGAAGATAGAAATTGTAAGCCATGCAGGGCGTACGTTAGGCATTACGAGCTTCCAGAAGATAGTGAACTCGTGTGCACCGTCAATCTTAGCCGCTTCAATAAGCGACATTGGGAAGCCTTCCATAAACTGCTTCATAAGGAACAATCCAAGAGATCCGCCTATGGCCGGTAGGATAAGAGCCCAGTACGTATCTACAATATGAAGCTTACACATAATTAAATAGTTAGGAATACCAGTTACGTAACCGCTGAACATCAAAGCAACAACTGCAATTCTAAAGAACAGGTTTCCACCAGGGAAATTGTACTTAGCAAGTACGTAAGCTGCCATGGAAGCAATAATTACATGACCAAGTGTTCCTGCAAGAGTTACGAAAATTGTATTAAATATATAACGAGTGAACGGAACCCACTGAGACTGGCTCAAGGTTACGAACAAATCGGTATAGTTTCTGAAGGTAGGATTCCTAGGGAAAATTGTAGGAGGTCTCTTAAGAAGTTCATCGAGAGGTTTCAGAGAGCTTGAAATTGAGAATACAAGCGGAAATATCATCAACATTGAACATAAACCTAAGAAGATATAGATTCCAACGTCGCCGCCAATAGAGCGGTTTGGTTTTCTTCTGTGTTTATAGTGATGAATTACAGGTCCTTCCTGAAGATATTTATTTTTTCTACTCATTTCAATACCTCCAATTAGTGACCAACTCTGCTTAAGAGAGCCTGAATTACTTTATTACAAAGAATCATTGTAATAAACAATATGGTTGCAATTGCAGATGCATAACCCATTTCGAATCGGGTGAAACCGTAGTCGAACAAGTGAGTAACAACTGTTCGTACACAATAGTCTGTAGAAGGATAACCTGCCAGAGCCATTGGAACGTCACAAACGTTGAAGGCACTTGTAATAGACATAACTGCTCCGAAAAGAAGCATTGGCTTCATATTAGGAAGAGTGATGTACCACAATTCCTGCCAGCGGTTCTGAATACCATCGATATAACCTGCTTCGTACTGTGCCTGATCAATACCCTTAAGACCAGCAACGAAGGAAAGGAAGCCTGCACCCAGAGACATCCAGAGGATTACAGGGATAATTACCTTCATTACATTCTGTGGGTTTGTAAGGAACATTACCGGCTGAGAAACAATACCAGTTTTAATAAGCCACTGGTTTACCCAACCGTACTGGTCATCGTTGAAAATCTCTTTGAAAATAAGATAAGCAGAACCCGCAATTGAAGGAGCATAGAAGAAGAATACTACGAGTGTTCTTACCCATTTTGGAAGCTCATTGATGAGCCAGGCAAACAGGAATGCCATGATATAGCCTACAGGACCAGTAATAATCGCAATAAAGAAGGTGTTCTTTACGGCAATTGCAAAAACTTCATCCTGCAGAAAAAGATTTATATAGTTTCTAACGCCGATAAACTCAGGCTTTTCCAAAATATTAAAGTTTGTAAAACCGTAGTAAATTGAGTTTATCATTGGAAGAACATTGAATGTCAGAAACAAAACTGCGTAAGGTAAAAGGAATGCATAGCAAACCTTCATTATCTTAGCTCTGTGTATTGTTTCCGATAACTGAGTCTGTTTTTTATTAAAATATTTTGACCATTTTCCGCTCATAATATTCTCCTTAATCTTCAACAGGCAAGTTGAATTCCTGACGCTTACGCTTCAACTCTTCGTTAATCTTGCGAGCATAATCAATAAGCGTCTCTCTCGCATCATCTTTCTCGTTGATTACCTTTCGTGTACCGTTAACTACGTGACGTGGAGTATAGTAGCTACCTGGAACCTCAGGAACACCAATTGTCTCGTCAAGAGATTTTTCAAGAACTTCAATCTGAGCTGTTTTCCATGAAAGCTGCTTAAGAGCTTCAACGTTAGCTGTTGCGTAACGGGCAGATGCACCAAGTACGGCTTCCATTTCTCGTCCGAAGCGAACCTGTGTTTCTGTAGATGCCCACCACTTCATAAACTTCCATGAATCCTGAATACGAGTTTCATTCTTCATTACAGTATTCCAGGTCTTTTCATCAACACCAAGAACGGCACCTTTTTCAAATGCCTTTCCGTTATAAGCACTGTAAACAAGCTCTCTTGTATTTGACAGATCAAGGTCATCAAGGTTCATACCCTTCTTAATCATCATAGTACAAACTGTACCGGCGATATTAGAACGGTCAATTGTTCCGTCTTCTTTTTCTGTACCAAGAATATATGTAAAGTCCCAGAGACCACGGATTTCAGGAGCACCAACAACGAGAGTGTTGTAAGTAGAATAGTTAGCAACACCAAGCGGCATTTCACCTGTACGGAAACGGCTCATGAAGTCGTAAACTACAGGGAGACCATAGCTGTTGAAGAGGCTTGTATAAACCTTAAAGGCTGCAACGCCTTCCTCGCTGTCTATAACTGTCTTCATACCCTTATCGTTGTAAACCTGTCCACCATTCTGGTAAAGCATTGAGTAGAAGGTTGAAAGATCAGGAGTAATGATGTTTGGATAAGGAATACCAACTGTAAGGTTGTTACCCTGCAATGTAGGAAGAATCTCAATCAAGTCTTCCCAGGTTTCAGGAACTTCAAGCTCAAGCTGTTCAAGAATATCTTTTCTGTAGAAAAGAAGGTTGAAGGATTCTGTTTCAGGAAGAGCGTAAAGACCACCATCATACTGATAAGGAACATAAGCACTTGGCTTGAACCAGCTGAGAACTTCTTCGCAGTCTGGGAAACGCATAAGGTTTACGTCTGCATTACGCAAAGCATAATCTACAGGAGCTGATGAATAAATTGAAATTACAACATCAGGTCCGTTTCCGGCAACTACGGCATTAAGAAGTGAGTTCTGGTTGATAAGCTTAACGTTTACCTTTATGTCTGAATTAGGTGTAAAGGAATCGTCAACCATATTCTTAAGAATCTGGCTCTGATCACGACCAGTTACGATCCATACTTCGATAAGGTGATCTGCATCTTTATCGTAAACATCACCAAGACTTGCAGAGTCTACAAAGAATGATGTAAAGAAAGATACAATTTCGTGCTTCATGTTCTTAATAAAGCCGGCTCTTACAGGCTTAATCTTATCGTTAGCACCCTGAACAAGAATGTAATCAACATCAAGCTTAGATTCTGTCATTGTAAGAAGTGAAGAACCAAGAGATGTAATGTTGTCCTTAAAATTAGCAAAGGCTCTTGTGATTTTGTCAGGACGTTTATAGAACTGTTCAAGCTGAATTGCAAGTGTTTCTGCCGGAGCAATCTTATCTGATTTTTCACCAGTGATTGCTACGAACTGGTCTATAAGCTTATAAAGACGGCAGCTTTCAATATACATTGATTCAACTTCTGCCGGATAAACTTTATCGATTTCGTAATCTCGGAACTGATCAGGATATGTACCTGTAAGAACAAGAATTGTTCGGTAAATCTGATTAAGTCTGAAGATACTGTCCTGGAGCTCGTTAATGATTGTTCCGATTTCTCCAAGGGTTACTTCAAGACGGATTTTGTGAGTTCCCTTTGTAAGATAGAACTTGAATGGTTTTTTATCTGAATCGGAAAGTGTCTGAAGCTTCCAGTCTGTACTGTAAGCAAAGCCAACATTCTTCAAGTCCTCAATTGGAATCTCACCATCTATATATACTGAACGGCAGGCAATGTAACCGCGCTGATAAAGCTGTCTTGCCTTAATTGATATTGTATACCAGCCGTTTTCAGGGATTTCCATGTCCCATTCAATCCACTGTCCAGGAGCTTTCCAAGAATCGCCGCCTGTATAGTTCAGGATTGTATTTTTTACGCTGTAAGGTTCGGTTGTTGCAGAAGAGCGGTCATAGCGGGCAAACAAAGAAGGATCTGAACGAACAACAGATTTTTCACCCTGAATCTTTACGGCTTCAGGCTTACCCTGATAGCTGTCTGGTTTAGAAGGCATTTTTGCAAGATACTGCTCGTAGGTATCGTAAGTGATAACCGGAACGAGAGCAAGTTTGCTTATTGCCATCGGCTCATTCGTTGCAGTAAGGGTGATGGAATTTAAGCCAGCATCAAAATAAAAACGATAAGGTTCTACCTCATAACCTAAATCATTCTTAAAATAAGCTGTCTGGTAATCAAAGATTTCTACCTGTGAAGGTCGAATATCGTTGTTACGATTATCTTTTTTTACCTCACCACCATCTTTCCAAAGTCTGTAGAACGAAAGGTTTTCAGCTCCAGAAAATGGATTAGCACCATTGATTTTTAATGAGCGCTCCATAGTGACGTTTCTAGATGGAACTCCAATATACTCTAATAAAATATTGTAGTATCCGGCTTCAGGAACGTCAAAACTCCAAGTTACCGTTGAATCCTCATCGGTAATCACCACATCTTTACCCTTATAGCCATTCTCGGTATGAACGCCATTTGATTTTTCTCTATCGTAAGCAAAAATGTTTAGGTTTACAGTACTTCTAGAACTTTTTGCATTCGGATGTTCTGAAAGATATTCGCTGTAGCTTTTTGTTGTACTTACGGATCCTTTCAGTGAAGAAAAATCAACATTATCATACTTTTCGTGAAAGTCTTTTTCAGGTAAAAGACTTGAAATTGCAAAAACTAATATAATTGCAGCAATGGCAATCAAAAAGTTTCGCAAGGTCTTGTTAATCTTTATTCCTACCATAATGTTACTATTATATCATAAGTAAATATTTATTAAATAGGAAAAACGGCACATTTATAAAAATTTACATTTTTATGATAACTTTTTTCAATTTTTTAGCTTTTTTTAAGCAACTATTAAGTGCTTTTTTAGCCTTTTCCAAACACCTTCAGAATTTATTTTTTGAAGAACTTGTTGAACTCATCATCTGAATGAGGAGCCTTTCCTTCCTGACCAGAGCTTGAAGAGCTTGAGCTGTCTGAACTGCGTGCATCATCAGAATCGATATTTGCACTCTTCATATTTTCTACATCATCATCAGAAGCAAGATCTGATTCCGGCATAACAAGAGCAGCAATAAGATAAAGAACAACACCTACTCCCTTAAAAAGAGCAACCAGACAAACGCAGATTCTTACGATTGTAGGATCAATCTTAAAATATTCTGCAACGCCACCACATACACCAAAAAGCATTTTCTTATTTGATTTTCTAAGTTTTTTCATCTGTATCTCCTGTCTTTGAATTATTTAGTCTTTAATTAGAATCTATGAAGTGCAATATTTACACTTCCCATTCCGCAGTTTACAGAAAAATGATTGTCTTTTTTGTTTTCTGCAAACTTCTGGCAAACACCGCTGTATTTTTCATCGTTGAACTTAAACTCACCAAGACCAACCTTTACATCGTAAGAGCACTCTTTTGCGTCTCCCTGCAGATCAAGCTTTATAGAACCCATTCCGCAGTCAATATCAGAACGTCCCTTCAAAACACCTTCTACTTTAATGTTACCCATTCCGCATCTGATGTTTACATTGTTTCCGTGAATGTTTTTCAGGATAAGACTTCCGGCTTCTACCTCAAATCTACCTTTCTCACATTCAATGAAGACATCCTTTGTTCTAAAATTACCGGCTCCTATTAAGATTTTGCATTTCTTTACGGTTGCTTTCTCTGGAACTGTAATTAAGATTCTTGGAACAATTCGGGTTACCTTCTCGTGATTCCAGAAATTAAGTCCGTTCAGCTTTTTAAGGTTCTTCACAACAAGAGTTCCTTCTGAATCAACACGGCAGAGGAAATTATCTCTTAAAATACCGCGTGTCTCTACGGAATACTTATCGCCGGAAACAACTACAACGTCAGCTGCTCCAAACTGGAACTCAAGGCTCTTTACATCTGATTTGGCAAACTCGAAATACATTGCATCGCTGCGTTCACTACTTGTTTCTGCTCCACTGCTCTTTCCAGAATCAGAATTGTCATCCTTATCCTTTTTAGCGTCCTTGTCTGCTTCAACAAGTGCATTTGCAAATTTTTCTATTATAGTAGAAGCAACTTCTTCCGGTGTTCCAAGCTCGTTCATAACCTTCTGGTCATCATTAGCTTCATCAAAATAATCTTCGTAATACTGCAAAGCTTCATTCTGCTCGTCAACCGTAAGCGATTGAATGTTATTCTTCAATGCTTTCATGTACTCTTCTCTAGTCATTTTTCCCTTCTCCTAAAAGTATTAAGTCTAGATTGTTTCTATAAGAAATCCATTCCCTTCTATAATTATCCAAAAGAATCATTCCGTTGGATGTAATTTTATAGTAACGGCGGTTTCTTCCCTGAAATTCCATATCGTACGTTTCAAGATATCCGTCCTTTTGTAGGCGCCTTAAGACGGGATAAAGCGTACTTTCTGAAACTTCCACAACATTTCGGACATCCTGCGTAATTTTGTAGCCGTAGGTTCCTTCGCGAGAAACTACTGAAAGAACTACTGCATCAAGTAACGCAGAACCTGTTGTAAATACCATATTACAACTCCTTTAATATCATTTATATTTATATATT
>JAFZRP010000103.1 GCA_017619795.1 Treponema sp. | reverse complement strand
GATTGGATATGACATTAAGCAGATAGTAAGGCTGATGAAAGCTTAAAGAAAAAAACTCAATAAAAGAAAATCTTAAAAACACATTTCGTAATAAAAAAGGCTGTCCTTCGTTGAAAATTATCAACTTTAAGGACAGCCCCTGTTTTTCTTTTTCTTATTAAAAATACATAGTTTTGGCTACTTCATTTGGGCGGTTTCGATGGTACTATTAGAACCATTCTTTACAGTATAACCCAAAATTGCATTGCTTGTACCATTTCCATATACTTGACCATAAGATACGGAATTAAATGAATTTACCTCATTTGTTTTACTATTTGAAGAAGAAACATTTGTCTGTGTAAATGTATCGGAATCTGTACAATTTGTAAGTACACCAGCAGCAGTTTTCCAAACAGCAACATTTATTTTATTGTACTGAGCACTCTGCGTGTTTATTGTGTTACCAGTAGGTACAACTGTAATTTCCCATTCTCCTGTAAACTCTTCTTCATCAGCACCTGCAGGATTAACGCTTGTTGTATCTGCAAGGTATGCAAGTTTTGGTCTTACACAAGAGCTTGAATAATAGCTTATTCTTGGAATTGGCTTTGCTGATTCACCAGAACCATTCATTGCAACATCAATTGTAAGATTTGTGCCTACAACACCAGAAGAATCTACAACACATGTTTGAGGAGTTGAATCATAAGAAGCAAGATATGCATAAACCAAATCGCTGTTTACAGAATCGTAAGCTGCAATATGAATGCCACCTTTTCCATCTACTACCAGCTGACAGTATTCACCTGCATTTTCCTGGTCACCTGAGAATATACTTATTGCATTACTCCAACCAGCTCCATTTGTACCGTCTTCAGTTCCAGATCTGGCAGTTGTAGGTGTATCGTTATACGAATATTTTAGTGTACGCTCTACTGCATCATACCAAACAGCAACTACAACATCATCATCGGTTGCATCTGCTGCAGTTTCCTCTTGTGCGGAAATAACTCCAATTGAAACATATTCACCTGCGTTATTACCTGTACCTTCTCCTGCTATAAGAGAAACAGTGTCGGTATTATAAGGTCGAGGTCTAT
Source organism: Treponema sp. (assembly GCA_017619795.1). Classification (GTDB taxonomy): domain Bacteria; phylum Spirochaetota; class Spirochaetia; order Treponematales; family Treponemataceae; genus Treponema_D. The sequence continues at coordinate 36,792 of JAFZRP010000103.1, read as the reverse complement.
AAGCACTGTTGACTATAAGTGTTTCTGTATTCTGGAAATCTCCAAAATATTTTGTAGAGTTTTCGACTGTTGCTTGAGAATAATATAAAGTAATTTTTATATTATTCTGAAGAAGACTTTTAATTCCATTATAATTAGCCCAGCTATTTGCCCAGAAATCATCAGCAGTACCATTAGCATAAGCCTCATCAGCTGCTTCCATTATTGTAGCATAGGCTACTTCCTCTTTACCTTTGTTGCTTGCAGTTAACTTTGCTGTAATAACATCTTGTATAAATGTATTCATTTGTTCTTCATTATAGCCTTTCAGAATTAAAATATTTGGTGTACCTGAATCAACTACTCCTGTAGAACCGGATGTAAAGCTTGAAGCATCATATTCAGCATTATTATATGTTGTATTAGCAACATTAAGTTTTATGCTGTTTACAACATTTGGAGAATTAACAGCACTTCCTTTGAACACAAAACTACGGTTCCTATTAATACTCTCCTTATCACTTTCATTTTCATAATTATACACCGCATGATAATACCACTTCATGTATTCTGTAGCATTAAACTGAATATTAGTTTGATTTTTATCTGTATAACCAATAACCTTTTTATTCGGATACCAAGTTCTTCCATACTTAAAACGAATCTCATCTGCCATAGAATCGTAGTAAGCAAGATAAACGTTTGTACTAATACCATGAACTGCTGTTACAAGACTTGAAGACTTTGCCCTTTGTTTTTCAAAATAGAAAGTCTCATCGCTGGTATTTTCTTTTGTTCCTTGCATACCTACGGATTCTATTTTTATTGCATTTGGATCTTTCTTTGTACTATATGCAAGTTGAGATTTTGCTGTTCCTATTCTATCCGAAAGGAATACATATTTATCTGCTGTATATTTATCATTATCAGAGTTTATGTCTCCACCAGCAGCAACGGCATAAGAATAACCAAGCTTATCATAAGCAAGACCTACAGAAGTAAAGAAATCTAGAGTTGCTGTCCAATACTGATAAGAATAATCTGTTCCGCTGACTTTACCTGGCATACTGAAATATGCAGGTCCATTTGCAAACGCAAAGCCAAGTTGTCCGGTCACAGGATTAATCTTCATCTGCGGCTGTTCAATGTTTCCGCTGATTGGAATTACTGCATCGCTGTGGAACTCCCAAATATCAAGTTCAACATCATCAGTAAGTAAATTGTTATTGTCACCGTTTGGCTGACGATTGTAGTAATTCTTGTATACTGTTTTGTTACCTGTGATACCGATTTCAGTTCCATTATGCGTATAGTTGCCTTTTGCATCATTACTGTTTTCATTGTTCAAAGACTTAATATCGTTGTTCTGAACATAAACTTTACCACTAGTAAAGTTAGCAAGAGAAGCTGATTCGTAAACAGTGTTATATGCAAAATCATCGTAATACCATTTATACGAAGACTTGTTAGAACTATTAATTGTTATTTCTGTAAGATTAGCAGAATCCCCTGTGTTATTTTTATCATATAACTTACTACCCTTAAGGTTGAATCCGTAAAGATATATTTTATCATAAACTGTTTCTTTTACTGCAGTAGGATAATGTCCAAGAGCGGTTCTATCGTAAATACTTGAGTTTGTCTTCTTAATTGATGAAAGACTTGTTTTTACACCTGCAATATACGGAACAATATCAACCTTATAATAACCAGTTAGTATTGAAGCAGTTGTTTGAGCTGTTCCAGGAGTACTTGAATTGCCGGCTCCTTCATTTACTGAACTTGCATCACGTACGGTTACTGTAATTCCTACATCAGTGGCTGCAACTGCATTTGTTACAACAGAACTTGTATCAGCAATCAGCTTCCAGGTTACAGAGTGACCTGACTGAACTGGACCATCGTCATCTTTTACTTCAAGTGTATATACTCCATCCTCATTACCTGAATACGACCAGCCACTTCCAGAAGTATAGGTTGCTGTTGCAGTTTTGTTTGCAAATGTAACGGCTATAGTTTTAAGTAAGGTTTCATCGAACGCAGTACCTTCCATCTTAACTTTACCGGAAACTTTAGGATCGAGGTCATATTCTCCTGATCCAGCATTAAAGTTTTCTGTTGGTAAATCATCTTCTAGTTCTATATGTCCTTCCAAATCTGCAATAGAACTAATATTTTCAACTGTCTTTGAAGTATATACAGAGTTATTTGTAAGACTAGTCCAATAGAACGGTTTGATTGTTCCTGTTGGTGCTGTATCATCTATTAAATCCTGCTTAAATGTTGCATTCAATATAGACCATTGTGTATCAGTTCCTATAGTACAACCTTCTGTAGAATCCCAGAAAGTAAATCTGTAAACATTTGTTGCATTTTCACCAGCTATTGTGCTGATTGTGTTTAGACCATCCACGTTTCCTTGTTCCGCAGTTCCTGTGCCATTAGCAAGGATAAGTGCGCCCACAGAATTGCCTGTTCGACTTGCAGATAGAGTTGCTGCGGTATTACTACTTGAAACATTTTCTATAATTTTCGCATTAGAACTAACAAGAGCTTTCAATGTATCTGTAGCAGGTGTATTATTAAATACTCCTGTAACAGGCTCTGTAAGCCCCTCTGCAGTTGCGCCTGTACTCTTTGAATAATTATAATAGACAGTTCCTGTACCACCTACAAACTCAGGAATTACAACAAGGTCTTTCTTAGCTGTCCAGTTTTCTGCATCAAGATTCCAAATATCTTTACCTTTTGAAGCATCTCCTTCATCAGAATTATTTGTAAAGGCATAGAATGTCTTGAATTCTTTATCAAGTGCATAGTAAGTATCATTATTCAAGTCTGTACCAAGCATAACACTTGTAATACGAGGAGGATTGTTGCTTACTTTTGTAGTTGTATAACCATATGCAAAGTTGCCTGCAGCATCAAATACAACACAATGAATTTCTATAGGACCATCTGGTATATTCTGAGAATTGATATTTGCATCCCAAGTGTAATCATTACCAACCTTCTGGAATGATTCTACCATACCATCACCATCATCACCCTTAACAACACCATTTGAATCCAGACTTTCACCACTGTGATTAACAACCATTCCATAAATGAATTCTGCATCTGTATATGTTGTTTCACAACCAGGTGTAAACGTAATAGTTCCACTAGTATCACGAGCATCAATGTTATCAATAAGACGGTAAACTCCTCCAATTTTTATGAGTCCACCTTTTCGTATATTCTTATTGTTCTTAAGTGATGGTGAAGTAACAGTAAGATTATTATCTCGTTCTAAACCTGAAAGATACAAAGCCGGTAACTTTTCAGCATTTATGAAAACATTACCTGATTCAGGATCATCATCTTCCCCAAGTTCAGTAAGATTAGTTCTATTAGCATCATTATTTGTTCCATGAGCTTCCATAGGGTTGTAAACTCTATTTGCTGTATCTTCACCAGAACCTCTTCTTTCAAAATAGAATACGAGTCGTTCGAATCCACTGCCTTCTTCTGAAACTTTTCCAGCTAAAGTAAATGAGCCGTTTGAGTTCAGAATATAGTTATCTGAAGTTTCTGTAGAAAGCTCAGTTCCATTTGAACCATAATTGTTCTTAAATAATTTGATTTCTGTTTGTCCGGAAACAGTCTTAGTATCTGTAAATTCTGGAGCCTCTTTGTCTATAAATATTATAAACTGTTCTCTTCCTGGTGTATTTCCTTCTGTTGTATCTGAAGCAACAACCGTTATTCTTAAACCAGTACCTTGCTCATCTTCTAATTGAAGAGGAATTGCAAAAGAACCAGTCTTTCCTTCATCAGCCAGTCCAGCAATAAGAGTATTAGTACTTGCTCCCTCTGTATATTGTAAAGTTGATGTTGCTAAAGTTTGAATACTTGAACCTGTTCGTGTTATAGTCTCAACAGTTGCATCAATTTCGCTAATAGTTGCATCTGTTCCTTCTCCAAGCTCAACTTTACTAACAAAATACCAATTTGTATCATTTTCATCTTTAATATACATTTCAGAAGAATAATCTATTTCTCCAGAAGCTGCTGTAGAAAGAGTTGAATAAGTTGGTTCTGAAGCATATTTCTTAATTTTCTTTTCAGAGAAGTTTGGCAAATCATTATTTACAGCAATATTAAGAACATCTGACCATGCACTTATAAGAATGTCATTATTATTCTTATCTTCATCTTTTTCTATAGAAATTGCACGAACCTTAATAGTAGTTCCTGTTGATATACCGGATATCTTAAGAATCTTATACCAGCTCTTTGTACCATTTACACGAATACCCTTCTGATCTGTATGAGGAATTGAAACAACCTCAGATTTATTAAATGGTAAAGAAGTAATTCCTTCAATTACTGTATCGCCATCAGATTCCAAACCATTCTCATAATCATTTCTATTATCTCCGCCCAAATCAAACTGCAAATATACAGCTTCAATACCATCATCATCAATTGCATTACCAGAGATATTGATTGTGCCACCCATTGTTACAGAGGTTTGTCCATTTTCATATTCTGGATAAGTAATCTGTACAGTAGGACGATCGGCATTTGGATTAAACCGGATTGAATTGCTTGTTACATAACCTACATTTCCGAGAGCATCGGTCAAACGGAACCATACAGGGATATCATAAATACCAGTTCCTGTACCGTTTTCCTTTCTTTCAAAATTTTCAAAATTTGAATTTACACCGTACGATGAACCTGAAATATAATATCCAATTGTTGAGCCAAGATTATTAAACTCAATTTCCCAAGAAACTGAACCTTTTGTTGTTGGATAAGCCCAGCTGTCTGATGGTATTACTGTTGCACCACCCTGAGCCTGTGTTTGAGTATAAGTTGGGATATAGTATTGAACTCCGTAGTTTGTAATTTCACCATTGTTATTTGTTTCATAAAGAATACCAACACCATTTTCATTATCACTTATATTACCACGGAAACTAACAACTCCACTAACAACTTCATTTGGAGAAGGTTTTACATTTGTAATTGAAATTGGTGCCGTATTATCTACAAGGACATTTACTGTAGCAGGAGTTTCTTTTCCAGCATTATCTTTTATACTAAGTTTAAACTCCTGCAATCCAGTTTCAAACTGATAAAGGTCAATTCTTTCAATCCAAATAACAGAATTACCTGTAGATGTCAAATCTATCTGGCGAACTTTATTGATTACAGCTGGACTTTCTGCCGTAGCAGGAGTGTCTGCAGTAGTTGTAGAAGAAACATTATCAAATGAGATTGAACAGTTAGATATATCAATTCCATTGCTATCTGAAGCTTCAATTCTTACATACAGATACCTGTTCACAGGTCCACCACTATCCTTTGCAGTTAATTCTCCAAGATTTGATGCAGAAGTCCAGTTTGTATTCTCATCATATGATGCTGAAGAACTCAAATAATACTTAGGTGTTAATAACTGAGGATAATTATTATCAACCTTTACCTTAATGATGTCATTTTCATTTGCAGATGAATAACCAAGTTTTTCAGCTCCACTACTATCCTTAATCTTAGGACCATAAGAAGTTGACGTATTACTTGCCGTATTACAAGTAAATGTTTTACCAGCTGCATCTTTTACTTCAAAGTAAATGTCTGCCTGACCATCTTCAAGAGACGGGATTTCCCACATACCGTTAGAGTAGCAATTATTAGACAAGTCAGATTTTGTATAATAAGTTCCTGCAACAAAGGTTCCTGTTGCTGCTTGTTCTTGTGTACATGTTGACTCTGTATAATATCCTGTTGGCCAGCCTGTTGGTGATTCTGTAAGTACTACAGCTTTATGAATCTTATATTTTACATATTCTACTGTTCCATCATCATCCTGTACTGTACCATACATTGAATTATAACGGTGCCAGTAATAAGGAGAATTAGCTTCTACAGGGGTTGCCATTGCAAGATTGTTTATTTTAATAATTGGTCGGTCAGTATCCTGAGAAATAATAACCATCTTATTGTTTGATGCATCATCAGCACTATACTGCGCTGTTGTACCAGAGTTACCGGAGTTTCCTGCTTCGTCTGTTGCAACTGCACGGAAGCGTACCTTTGCTCCATCTGTAAACGGAGTATTTTCCGCAGTTGTATCAATACTGTAGCTCCAGTTATAGTACGAACCTGTTGTATTTGGAGTTGTTGTATAATCCGTCCAGTCAGTCCAAGCACTCCATGTTGTATTTCCTTCAGTTATTGTCGGTGTAGATTTTGAATACTGCAATTTTATTCCAGTAAGAGTATGCTCATCGCTTGCTGTTCCACTAACTGTGATTATACCGTTAACCTCAACGATATCTTGTGTTGAAGTATCCGCATCAATAATAGTACCAACGGTTGCAAGCGGATAAACATCATCTTTCTGTAACTGGAATGTTGTAAAGTCTTTCTTGTTACCAACTTTATCTTCAACTGTAACAATTACGCTAACTGGTGTTGTGTTAGCAGGCATATCATCTGTACCAATTTCAATTGAATATGAATATGGACTTGTTGTACTAGAAGTAGTGCCTGTTATAGTATTGTCTCCAATCTTTGCACTTACACTCTTAACACCACTACCAGTTTCTGCAACATTTCCTTCGATTGTTAAAGCAGATCTACCATTTACAAGTTTGATTCCAGAAAGTGTTGCACCACCAACATTTCCAAGTGTAAACTCAGGTGCCGTTGTATCAACAGTAACTGCAATATAACTTTCCTCACTTTCGTTTCCAGCAATATCAATTGCCTTTACATAAATAGTATTTAAGTCTTCAACACAATTTACATTTCCCTTGTAAGTAACAGTACCATTATTATTACTGTCGAAAGCCAAAGTTACCCAGTTTCTTGGAGATGCATTTGGATCGTTTGATGGCTCATCTCTTGTGTACTTCACTGCTGAAATACCACTTCTTGCATCACTTGTAGTAACAACAATAGGAACAGTCCTTGAAGCATAGTATTTTGTTCCACTAATATCCTGTAGCCCTGTAATACTAATATCAGGTGTTTCAGGTTCAACAGTATCCACAATTACCGTTCTCTGATGTTCTGTACTCTTTCCTGCCTTATCGTAAGCAACAATCTTGAATATATGTTCACCGTCAGCAAGCTGTCCTGCTCCAGTTCCAACAGCAAAGGTCTGAGACCAATTTACTTTTTGTACACTATAATCATTGCCGTTTTTAGTAATTGTTGAAGGATTTTCTTCCTGGCTCCATTCTGACGATGGAGATGCCGAGGTAATAGTCCTGATTACATTTTCAGAAACAGATGTATCTGTAAACTCAATTTTCCAGAACTCGTTAGTATCATATCCGACACCAGAGAATATTACCGCAGCATTTGTAGTCTTTCCACTTGCACCTACTGCTGTTTCAGTAAAGTCAGGCTTAAACAAGTCGTAAGAGAAATGAACTGTGCTTGTAGCCGTATTATTTGCATTATCAGTTGCGGTAACAATAAGATACAAAGTACCTTCTGTATCACCGAATTGTAAATCTGCAATATTTGCTCTAACACCAGAAAGACTTATGTTTGTTCCAGTTGCAATATTTTCTTCAGCACTCTCTGAACCGTATTTGAGTAAGTAACTAAAGGAATCAACACCAGAACCTGCATCACTAATAGTTCCTCCAACATTTTCACGATGATTGTCAGTGAAGTACTCTCCATTTGTAATCGAAGTAATATTTATAGTTGGAGCAACTGTATCATTATAAACATTATATTTGTATGATGTTGATTTACCTGCTTTGTCTTTTACAGTGATAGTGATTAAGGTCATCTCATTATCCTTAATACCACTTGCGCCATCTTCAGAGGTTGGAATTGAAACAGACCATGCACCAGTTGAAGTATTAACACTACCTTCTGTACCATCAGCTTTTATTGTAGCCAATGGTGATGATGTATTACCAACAGTTTTAGAAATTTTTACTGCGTCATTTTCAGAAAGACCATGTGTTTCAGTAATTGTTCCGGCAAGTGTAAGATTACCGGCGTTGAAATAATAAACATCATTTGGATTAAGTTCATCATTATTTCCATTTGCTTTAACTGTCGTTACAGGATTAGCCTTATCTACAACAAACTCACGAATAACATCATCAGAAGCATTACCTGCCTTATCAGTAGCTATTACATGCAGATACCAGGTACCTTCACAAAGCTGACTTGCAGAAGAACCTGTAGTTCCAGCAACAAGATTCATTGCAATAAACTTAGCACCTTCAATTGCTGCAACATTTCCATCCTGCCAGCCGGAAGCACTATCAGCTATTGCTGTATTACTTTGAGTAAACTGATATTTTACTGTCTGCAAACCAACTCCGGCATTACCATCAGCAGCATTAACCTTGAATGAATAAGAATCGGAATCTGAACCCAAAATAAGAGTTTTACCATTTGCATCATGTTCTGCAGGATTAACAATCGTAACTTCAGGAGCAGTTGTATCATATTTTACAGTTATTGTACTTGTTGCTGTGTTACCAGCTTTATCTTTAAGAGTAAAGGAATAAATATGAGATTCTGTTATGCCAGAAACAGTCCATGTACCATTGCTTGTATTGCCGTTATAAGAAGTGAGACTACTTAAAGCTGTTGCTGTACCATTATCAATCTTTAAGGTTGAATTAACACTGTCAATTGAGGTATCTGTAATTGTACCGGTAATAGAATAACCCGTTGTGGCAGAACTATAGTAAGTTTTACCCGATTCAAGAGAAGTTGCCACATCAAGGCTTACAGTAGAATGTTCAACATCTTCGGTTATTGTATAAATACCAGTCAATGTATTGAATGCAATTTCAGGAGGATTATTATCAATAAGAACCTTATTTCCTGTACTTGTTGCCGAACCATGTCTTGAGCCTCTGTCTACAGCATCAACTGTAATATAATATTCTTTATTGCTTTCAAAACCATAACCTGAATAAGACCAGTCATACATACCAGAAATAAGCTCGTCCTCCGCATCACGCTGCTGAATAGGAGCTACAGATTCTGTTCGTATAAGTCTGTCTGTACCATTTGCGTTATATTCATAAAGAGAAACATTTATTATAGAAATATTATCTTCTTTAACTGTACCACGGAATACATATGATGTCTGATTTGTAGAAGCTTTAGCCGCACCTATCGTTAAATCTGGTGTTGTAATTGTAACAACAGGATCTTCCCGGTCTACAAAGATTGTTTTGTATACAGGATCTGAAGCTCTACCTGCAACATCATAAACCTTAATTGTAAGAGAATGACTTCCTTCGCCAAAATAATTATCTGCATTATTGTCATTAACAACAAAGATTGCTTCCCATGTATCTGAAGCAGGTTCAGTCTTCTGCGGTGTAGCAATAGTTATATCTCCAACTGTTCTACCGTCACCACTAAGATTACTGAATGTCTTTCCTGAGACAGAATCATAAATATCTATTCTGGAAATACCGTTACTATCCCATGCCTTACCTTTAAGAGTAAAGCTGTCTGCATCACCAGGTCCTTCAACATCATCTGTTTCTCTAAGCTCAGGAATTGCTGCATCATAATAGAAAGATACATTTGCTTTATTTGTTCGTCCAAGTCTATCAGTTGCCCTTACAAACAAAGTAACAGACCCTTCTGTAGAAAGTGTTTGTGTCAAAGTCCATGACTGCGCACCTGCCGTGAAGACACCTGGTGCAGCGTCTGCACCCTGAGGAACTTCCGTAATATCTACATATTTAGTCTCATCCTCTGCTACACCAGTTGTAGCTGAATAAGCTTCAATCTTAACAACTCCAGAGCCTGCATCGCCAGTTGTACCGCGTACAGTTATTTCCTGTGACTGATGATTAGAGCCGTCCGCAGGAGATTCAATTGTTACTGTAGGAACCGCAGTATCTCTGTAAATTGAGTATTCCTTATCTGTTACTTTATCAACAACATCTTTTGCACGGATTGTAAGACGATAAAGCGTATTGTTTGCAAGAGTATTTGCAGTTACAAGTGCGTCAAATGTGTCTTTAGAAATTGTCCACTTATTAGAATCTGTGCCGGTACCCCAAGCTACGTCTTCTTCGTCTAATTCAGTTTCTCCAATCCAGAATGAAATAGCTGGTGTTGTATTTGAAGAATCTGTTGCACTTGCTGTTCCAGAAATTGCTTCGTCAAAATAGTATATTCCACTAACTGCAATTACAGTATTGCTTGCAGCAAAGTTTTCTGAAACTGTAGAAGTAAGTGAAGGATTGTTCTTGTCTACCCAGAAGTGTCTGCTGATTATGTCTGATTTATTACCGGCCGCATCAATTGCGTACATCCATAAGTACCATTCACCTTCGTAAAGTCCATTGGCAACAGCATCGTTGCCTTCAACTAAAGTCTGTGCCAACGTCCAGCTGGCTGTAAGCTCCTGTTCTGCACTCCAGTTTGAATCTGTATACTCAGGTTCTGTTGCTGAATGATTGAACATGTATCTGTATTTAGCGATTCCAGAACCACCAGCATTATCACTTGCATCTCCACGGAATGTATAAGAAACCTGAGACAAGGCTGCACTCTTTCCAAGGTCTGCATTTGGTGTTGTAATACTAATTACCGGTTCTTCTTTATCTACAGTTGTAGTAAAGGATGAACTTGTAACTGTCTTACCAGCAGCATCAATAGCAGTAATTGTAAAGGTATATTCACCGGAGGTTGTCAGCGAAAGTGCACCTGTGTTTTCTTCATTTCTTGGAAGATTTGCGATTGAAATGGTTTCGTTTGTTCCATTTTTATTTGTTATTCTTTCAATTTCTGTATCGCCCTGCTTTACAACTATAGTTGCAATTCTATAATCATCAGTTACGGTTGCATTGAGGGTAAAGTTATTGCTTATAAACGCACTGGCTACATTTGAAAGAGTTCTTGTATTTGTTTCGCCATTGAGCTTGTAATTGTTCAAGGTAACAGTTGGTTCAGAAGTATCATACAGGAAGTAATCAGATTCATATATATCACTTTCATTTCCGGCTTCGTCTATTGCCTGAACAAAAAGCTTTTTATAACCAGAAGTATTAAATACATTACTAAGCTCGCTGAATACTGCAGTATAAAGCCAGCCGGTTGTACCACTAGCTTCAATCCAGTCTGTTTCATTTACAGAGGAAGCATTTGCAGCAGGGACAGTTCCATCAGCAGTGTTATAAGATTTTATCTTTAACTGTACTACTTCAATTCCAGAATCGGCACTGCCATTTTCATTATCCTGTGCAGTTCCTCTGAATCTGAAGGATGGATTAGCGGTATCGTTTACATTTGGAATTGAGGCAGCTGTAATTTGAATTTGTGGAGCTACTGTATCTACAAAAACAGTTTTTGTTGCTGTATTAGAAGTTTTACCTGCTGTATCTTTTGCAGTAATTGTGAAGGTATGCTGGCCTTCTTCAAGAGGTGTTGAATCATTATAAGCAAAGGTCTTGCTCCAGGTAAGAGCTGACTCAGCAGATTTTGCTGTGGCAATTGAACCATTTGTTATTGTAATGGTATCAGTTGTACTATCATCATTATCAACTCTATAAGTTCCCTGAACTGTATTTCCAATTCGATCAACTATTTCTATATAACTGAGAGCATTTGTATCATATGCTGTACCGGTAAGAGTAAAGGTGTAGCCTGCCTTCTGATAGCCTGCAACAGAATCTGTTTCCGCTACTACAGGATTATTCAAATCATAGCTGAAGCTTACATTCTGACTAGCTTCTTTTCCAAACTTATCTTTTGCTTTTACATAAAGAGTTACAGAGCCTTCGTGCTCCATTGCTCCAAGGTCAACACTCCAGTTTGTTCCGCTTGTCCAGTCGGTAGCAGACCAGGTACTGTTATCTATAGACCATTTTACTTCGGCAATACCAATTCCGGCATCTCTAACTGTACCGTTAGCCTCTGGTGCAGAAGAATAAGCTGTGCTTTCTGGAGATGCAATTGCAACTACAGGAGCTGTTGTATCGTAAACTATTGTGAAGCTGTAAACTGTTTTGTTCTGAGCCTTGTCTGTAACGGTGATCGTGTAGGCATAAGTTCCATCTGCAAAGCTTGCCGGTGTATAAGTCCAGTTATATGGCTCTGACGAAGTACCAGTGCCTGTAAAGGTTACCGGTTTTTCTGTTCCGTTTTCCTTAAAAACAAAGCTTGCTGCAGAACATTCAAAGTTAGCGTCTGTAACTGTACCACTCAGAGTATAACTGCTCTGTGCATAATAGGTTCCTGCTTCTACGTTTTCGCCGTCTGATATTTCTGTTACAGCGGTTGTTCCGTTTGATTCGTACAAAGCAGTTCCGTTTACTGTTGTTACTGGAGCAATTGTATCTACTTTTATAGAACCTGACTGACATTCTGTTCTATTATCTGCCTTGTCCTTTGCAGTTACTTTGATATTGTAAGTAGCTTCTTCAAGGTCATATACCTTCCACTTCCAGGTATTTGTAGCTCTATCCAGAGTAAGTGTTGTTTCTTCAGCTTTTGTGCCGTTTTTATACAATTCTGCTGTTACTTCATCAAGATTTGTGTCTGATGCAGTACCTGTAAACTCGTAGTTTACACTCTTCTGATAAGTAAGCGCTGTATCTGCAGCAGGAGAAACTGTTGCTACCGGTGAAACCATATCTTTACATACATTATATGTATTTACACCGCTTGATTTTCCTACAATATCTTTAACTTCAATTGAAAGAGCTGTAGAAGTACCATCGTTTGGAATAACCTCTTCGTCTAAAGTAACTTCCCAGGAACCGTCTGTTCCTACAGCTGCTCTGTTTATTGCTGCAACTGTTACATCGCCTTTCTTTATTACAACTGCATTTTCAGCGAGCACATGTGTATCTATTGCTTTTCCAGAAACTGTAAGGGCTGCTGTTTTGAAGAAATAAGTTCCTGTTCCAGCTCCGGCTGCAAGGTTTACATTTGTAAGGGCCGGTACACTCTGATCTACCCAGAAATGTCTTGTTACAGGAGTTTGAGTTTCATTACCGGCTTTATCCTTTGCCTTTATAAATAAATACCATTCGCCTTCATGCAGACAGCCTTCTGAAGGCTGTGTTGTTGAGCTGACAGTACGTGTTATAGACCAGTTTCCATTTTCTGCGGCTACAGTTGTCCAGCCTTCTGTTGGAACAGCTGCACTCTGAGAGAATACATAGCTGTAGCTTGCAAGTCCTGAAATATTATCTGTTGCATTTCCAGAAAATACTTTTGACGAACCGGAAATTGAAGCTGCACCGGTTGCATCATCAGCTGCCGGACTTGTTATTGTAAGGATATCTGGAGCTGCAGCATCGACTATTACAGAACGAGTGATTTCTGCCTGCGCCTGTTTTCCAGAGATATCTGTTGCCGTAATTTTAAGGATATGATTTCCTTCTCTAAGCTTGTTTGCTTCTGTTCCAATTCCTGTTTCGACTGCAATTGCCTGAGTCCAGTTATAGGTTCCTGGTTCGGTACCTGCTGTCATTGAATCTACATTTATAGTCCATTTTGATTCAGGATTTAAGCTGTCGGTAATAACAACGGCTTTAATTCCGTTTAAATCACTGGCTGTACCGCTTAAAGTAATGTCATTTCTGACGATAATTTCTGATACGCCGATTCCTGTTTCTGTAACTTCAGGATACAGTGTATCGTGTAAGAAGTAGTCTTCTTTTATTTCACTTATATTACCTGCAGCATCAATTGCCTGTACTTCTATTTTCTTTACGCCTTCTGTTAAGAAGATATTTTTTAAGACTTCATTTTCCTGGAATACTACAGTTGTTTCCCAATCGTCTGATTTTCCTACAGAAAGCCAGTCAGATACTACCGGGTTGTTATTGGCATCTGTATAAGAAAGCCTCATCTGAACATCTGCAATTTTTGAACCTGAACCATCTCCGTCTGAAGCTTTTCCGCTAAAGTGATAATAAGATTTTCCTGATTCAGATATAGCTGGTGGAATAAGGCTTAAAACCTCAGGTCTGTCATTATCAACGTAGAACTCAATTTCTTCGTCGCAAATAAGGTCGTTATTTCCTGTAAGAATGTATTTTATTTTTCCCGAGCCAGCTCCAACAGGTGGTTCATATGTATCTATAAAGCTGTCTGCTGTATGATTATCTTCTTTGCTGATTATTTCTTCTTCCTCGGTCTCATTTATTATTCTTGTGAGTCTGTATGGTGAATCGCCGGAGAAAGCAAGGTCTATGGAAACAGCTTTTGCTGCATCTTTTGTAACTAAAGCAGGGTTTTCTTCTGAGTTTGTATTTGTGGTAATCCATTTTGGAGTAACGCTCTTTACTGTAATTGAAGGTGCTGTTCCGCTTTCAATAAGCTTAAAACCAAGAACTGAATCGGCATTCTTTACCTGAACACCCTTCTTATCCCAGCCCTGTACTCCAAACAGGTATTTGTCTCCAGAGTGAAGAGTTGTTCCGTCTGGCAAAGACTTTTTGGTAGAAAGATTAACTGTAAACTTATTGGTAGAACCTATCTTAGAAATCTGGTTCTTTCTTTCTGCTATTTCTTCTTCATCTGTAATGATAGTAGTTCCATCTTCATCTACAAGTGGTCGCACCAGCCAGATTTTCTGTGCATTTTCAACTGGTTTTCCATAAAAATCGGCCATAAGAAGATAAAGACCAAGATTATCCTGAACGAGAGGTGTCTGATCAAGGCCCGGATATACTTCTACAACTACGGTTGAGTTATTTGTTATGTGGTTTTCTGTGTCGTCAAAAACAGTTCCGTTTTCCATTGCATCCTTGTCGAAAGCATCGTGACCGGAAACCTTAAAGTACGGATTGTTCTTAGGATTTAAAGACCAGAAGCCTCTTGTTTCCCTGTACTTTTCGTCTCCAAGACATTTTTTAGCTTCTTCCAGAGAAATGGAATTACTTAAAGTTCTGGAATCATCCTCTGAGAAGGAACCGTTCAGAATCTTATAGGCATTTGTCATTCCGTAAGAATCGAAAATTGTGCTGTACAAATCACCTTCATACATATAGAAGTATTTTGCACTGTTTCCTACTGCATTTTCTCCGGATGGAGTTGAACCGTCCGCAGGATATTTATATGCATCATCATAAACTGTAATTTCGCAGAAGAATTTCTTTGTTCCGGCTTCATCATCATCACCGTAAATAGCTTTATAAGCTTCGTCGCCAAAGCTGGCAATTGTTGTACTGAAGTCTGAGTCTATTTTTATGCGTTTTTTTGCTTCATCAGTAGCATTAAGTGTTGAATACTTGAGTTTTCCGTCCAAATCAAAGACATCTACAGAGATGTATCTTCGTTCACAGGTGTCTGCAACGTGACCTTCTATTACAAAATCCTGACCAAAAGAGTCGTATTCTGTTGATTGAGTATATTTTCCAGGGTCTGAGCCTGTTGGAATAACAGCAGAAGGGCGTGTAATTGCAATTACAGGAGCAGTATTATCTATTGTATACTGTTTTGTACGGATTGTTTCACGACCAGCGGTATCTTTTATTGTTACAATTACCTCGTAGTTGCCATCTGGAATTGGATTTGTAAGGTCAAGAGGGTTTATTTCGCAGGACCAGGTTCCTTCCCTCTGATTAAAGCTTCCTTTATGGGAATAGCTCAGTACAGAATTACTTGTTTGTCTGAGATCTATGGTAATACTATCTATTATACCATCATCTGAACAGGTTCCGTTCATAGAGAAAACATCTCTTATTACAGCACCGGAAGACGGATTACTGATTGTAATCTCAGGAGCACGTGTATCTACAGAAGAACCAAGTCCTATTTCAACATCACAAGAGGAAAGAGAAACTATTAAAGCTGATAAAATTACAGTTACAAAACCAGCTTTTTTCAAAATCTTACTAAACATCATATAAGCACCTCTCTTTTCAAAGAGTTAACATATAAAAAACAAAAATACATAAAGCAACGACACAAAATTGCTAAGTAAAAATGAGACTTTTTTATAATTCTTTTTGGATTTTTTAATTTTTTGATATGAAAAAATTTATTAAACATATCCGCTTTTTTATTATCGGACGTTTTGCACAATAATTTTACCTATCCCTATTGTCATTTGTCAAGTATTTTTTATTTTTACAATCTGTTACAATGCAGGCAATTCTATCGACAGTTCGAAGTCCTTCCTGTCGTAAAACAAAACCAGGTCAACGTATGAACGAATTATTACTTATTATTTCACTTTTAATCTCTTTTGGGGCGACTCTGCTTTTCCTTAAGATTTTTGGAAAAAGCGGTCTGTTCGCATGGATTGGTATTTGTGCTGTGTTCGCAAATATTGAGGTAACTATTCTGGTTCACGCTTTTGGTATGGATCAGACGCTTGGAAACACACTTTTTGCTTCAAGCTTTCTTGCTACAGATATTCTTAGTGAGATTTACGGTAAAAAAGAGGCAAACAAGGGTGTTTATGTGGGAATTATCACAACGGTTCTCTTTATAGTTCTGTCTTTCCTGTGGGTACATTATATTCCTGCGACTGATGACTGGGCTATGCCTTCTGTAAAAGCACTTTTTTCAAATACTCCACGCATTCTTCTTGCAAGTCTTATTGCTTATATTGTTTCGGAGTTCTTTGATGTATGGCTTTACCACAAATGGTGGAATCTTACAGAAAAAAAGACAGGAGACCAGACAAAGTTCCTCTGGATCCGCAACAATTTCTCTACTTTGTTTTCTCAGCTTGTAAACATTGTGATCTTTAATTTTGGCGCCTTCTTAGGAATTTATTCTTTCCGCGAGCTTGTAGGAATTACAGGTGCCTGCTATGTAATTTATGTGTTTACAAGCCTGCTGGACACACCATTTGTATACCTAGCAAGGAAGATAAAGCCACTCGAAAACAAGGCAGAATAAAAGAAAGGACAGCTTATGCTTTATGTAATAAGACACGGAAAAACAGACTGGAACGCTATGTACAAGCTCCAGGGCAGAACAGACATCCCGCTGAATGAAGAAGGACGAAAAATGGCGCGTGATGCCGGAGAACACTACAAAAACATCAATTTTGATGTATGCTACTGCTCCCCATTGATTCGTGCCCAGGAAACTGCAAAGCTTCTTCTGGAAAACCGTGCAAAGGAAGGCAAGGCTGTCCCTATTATTACAGATAACCGGCTTGCAGAAATGTGTTTTGGTAAATATGAAGGTACACGAAACGTATTCGAAAAGCCGGACTGCCCTATTTACAAGTTTTTTAAAGACCCTGAAAATTATGTAGCCCAGGATGGTGCAGAATCTTTTGAAGAGCTTTTTGCCCGCACGGGGCAATTTTTGAAGGAAGTTGTTGTACCCGACCTTAAAAACGGAAAAGATGTTCTTATTGTCGGGCACGGAGCAATGAATAACAGTATTATCAGTCAGGTTCGCAATATTCCGCGAAAAGATTTCTGGACTATTGCAATACCTAACTGCGAGCTGATAATACTACCGACAATTCATTTTAAAGTTTTCCAACCTGGCACTTAAACAGCATTACCTTATCGTTAAAGATTTCCTTATTGAACTTTGCAACTCCTAAGAAATCCTTGCCGAACATATCGAACATATTTGTGCTCATTGTAAAAGGCGGAACTCTACCAAGGATTTTTTCACCATCAGTCAAAAGACCAATCTGAACAGGCATTGTATATTCGCCCTTTTCCTTAAAGCCGCCGCCATAAGACTGTACCGGAATAATTCCAAGCTTTCCGTTAAGAAGTTCCTTTACAGATTTATTTCCTATTTTAAGAGTCATAGTTACAAAGCTTCCGCCAGGAACATCTGAATAATTAAAGCCTGCATTACCGGTTGTTTTTGTTCTGAACTTCTTTGCAATTTTTTTATCACAGTAGCCGCGGAGGACCTTACCGTTTTTAATAAAGCAAACCTTGTCGTTCTTTGGAACAATGCCGTCTCCATCCCAGAAGGAGGCCATCCAGGTGTTTTTGTCGGTAACATCGTGGAAAACAGATAAATCTTCAGAGAAAACCTGCTGCCCTACCTTACCACTGAGCAAGGATGTTCCAAGCTTTAACTTTTCAAGGCTCAAACTTTCACGCAGCTTACCGGTATAATCATAGTATTTATCTACTATAATACACTCCTTTGGCATATCAACCATCTTGGTAAAGTTTTCCAGATAATTATCTGCAATTTTATAGAAGCTTCTGAGCTTTAACGTTCTCTGTGTAAAGTTTATATAACCGTCGCTGATATCCTTACTGTCCTTATGCTTGAACGAAATAAAGATTGAACTATTTCCATCTTTTGCATGATAGTCCATTCCCTTAGAGTTTACGGCTTCTTCTTCCCAGATTGAAGTTCCAACATTTCCTTCAAAAGTGTAATCAGGATACTTTTTATGGAGATACTTAAGAAGCTTTTCTGCAGTAGACATAAGCTCTTCATCAGTCAACGGCTTTTCCATCTTATCGCGGGAACGAACGCCTTTTTCCAGTTCAAAAGGATAAGGTCTATTGAGCTTCAGATTTTTTTCTGCCTTTGCGTAGCCTTCCTTATCACTCATTTTTCCCTGCTGATAGAGAATGCCAGCCAATCCGTCCTTGTAAACTCTGAACGAATATTCGATTGCATTTGTTTTATCAAAGGAAACAATTTTATTTTCAACAATCTTTACGTTTGAATGAATGCTTTTCTGTGTATATTTTTCTTTTTCCATTTTTTTTCCTCGTTTTTTAGTTCCTAGTTTATTGTAAGTTTTTTAACACGGATTGTTGGACCGCCGGTTGCTGTAGGCATTGACTGACCGTTTTTACCGCACATACCGCTAAAGAACTGCAAATCTGTACCAACTGCATCAATATCAAACAGAGTCTGGAAAACAGAACCTGTTACTACGTTTACAAGAATAGGATCAGTTATTTTTCCATCCTTGATTTTGTAGGCCTTCTGTGGCTGGATTGTAAAGGTTGAGTTACCTGTACCATAATTCCAGTCATAGATATAAATACCGTCCTTTACTCCGCGGACAATTTCTTCCGGGTCATCCTTGCCGGCATCCATATAGGTGTTTGTCATGCGAACCATTGGTGAACAGTAAAAATCCTGAGCACGGGCGTTGCCTGTTGGTTTTTCCTTTAATATAGAGGCAGATTTTGCATCGTGAAGACGACCGGTGAGCACACCATCTTTCATAAGGTAAACCTTCTGCTTTTTGTTGCCTTCATCATCATAAGGACAATAACCGTGACGAAGCTCATCACCTTCATCAATAATAGTAACTTTTTCGTTACCAACCTTTTTGCCCATAACCCACTCATCCTGCAAAGTTTTATCATTGAGCATAAAGTCGGCTTCACTTTTGTGACCAAAGCTTTCATGTGTGAAAACTGAAGTTACAGTTGGTGCAAGGACGCAGACATAATCACCCGGAACAACAGGAACAGCCTTTCGTGCATAGTCAATACTGCGGTTGATTTCTTCGTTCATCTCGTCCTCTCGGTTGAGCAGATCCTTGTAGTAGAACTCCTGAAAATATTTTCCAGCACGGAAAGTTCCACCGTTTACACTAAGTTCGTGTCCGATTGAAACACCGCAGCGCTGATAATCTTGAACAATTTCTGTTCCCTTGCTTGTATAAAAACTCTTTATTTTTGAATTACACCAGAACGAGGTATGAGTCATTTTAATTTCCGGAACAGATTTATCCGTACACTTTTTGCGATAATCGCGGCAGATTTTTTCGCGCTCTTCCATTGTTGTATTTCGAAGATTGCCCTCGCCCTGAAACCTTAAGATTTCAGCCTTGTTCACGGCAAAGTTTTTTACAATTTTATTTTTCAGAATATTAGGATTTGGCTTTGCTATTTTTGCAAGACCGTCAATCTCAGCCTGAATAGAATCCAAATCGTTTGTGGAGCTTGTATACCACATTTTTCCATCAAAGATTCTGATTTTTGCTCCAATAACAGAAACTTCACTGTTATTTTCCGCATCATCATCTTTCAAATAATAATTTGCACTGTAATTATCCTCTATACGCACTTCGGTATAAAGATTTTCTGGAAAGTTGTACTTCACTTTTTGCATCTCCTGTATTTGTTTTTCTTAATTGTAGAGTATCACAGATAATGTATTCAAGAACCAAAAGTGCACGAAATGCAAAAAATAGTGCACGGAATGCAGAAAAATAATTTTTTTTAGTTTGTAATTACCCTTACCCTATCGTACACAGCTTTCCGCGCAAAATGTAACCGATTTTTACGTAGCACGAATTTGAAGCAGTGTAATCTGCATCGGTGTAGAGCATTGGAAGATAACCATCCTTTGCCGCAATTTTAGTAACCTGGTATACAAGGTTTTCTGCATAATGCTTGCGGCGGAACTCTGGACGAGTGAAAACCAGACTAAGACTTGCCATATTATTTGTGACTCTGAAATCGCAGCTTGCAACAAAGTTTCCATCAGAGTTTTTCCATAAATAAACATGACCGTCTTCAATGAGCGCTTTAGAAGCAGTTCTGTAGCCTTCGCGGTCTGTCATATCAAGCTTGAGCTCTGTGTGGAATATTTCCTTAAAGTCTGTCAGCGTTTCCAAATCTGCCATAGTGCAATGATAAAGTTCGCCGTCAACCTTTCTAATTTTTTCTTCATCAACAGGCTTTGGACAATCATACGCAAACATATTCTTTAAAATAGAAAGCTTTTTTCCTTCTTCCCCTGCTCTCTTAATAAAATATTCAGCAAGCTCATACTTCATGTTTATACCATGCTTTCCGTCCAGAAAACCGTGTTCGTCCGAAATCTTATATGCGTTTTCCATTTCTTCAGAAGTTGCATCGTCAGCAGTCCAAATCCAAACCGGGAACGGACTCTGCGAATAACAGATAATGAGACGCTTGTGGTCGCTTAAAAGAAGCTCGCAGTTTCGTGACATAATTCGTGTGAGTACAAAAAAAGTATACTTATCAGCCTCTAAGATTTTATAATCTCTTTCATCAATAAAATTATCCATATATTTCTCCTTATCTAAAGCCTACGCTGTCTTGTAACTTCGTACATCATAATTGAAGCGGCGCAACCTACATTAAAAGAAGTTGCATAAGATTTTTCATCCATTGGAATTGTGCAAAGAACATCGCAGTATTCCTTAAACGCTTTGTTTAAGCCCATGGTTTCGTTTCCAATCATCAGGACAAGTGGACGGGTAAAATCAATTTCTTCAATCGATTTTTCTTTATGTGCTGTTGAACCCGCAACAATAAGGTCCGAATATTTTTCCCGAAGCTTGTCTATATAAGCATACAAATCATTATTATCTTCAATTCGGATTACAGGCATATTGAAAAAAGAACCCATTGCAGAAACAACAACATCCGGATCATAAAGGTCTACTGCATGGCCTGTAATAATCAGCATATCTGCACCAAGAGAATCGCACGAACGGATTATTGTGCCCAAGTTTCCCTTATTTGAAGGACGGTCAAAAAGAACAATAAAAGGTGCTTTTGAAAGAGTAACATTTTCCAGTTTATCTTCGCGCATTTCAATTATTGCCATCAGCTCAGAAGTATCTTCCTTTCCGCTTAAATCCTTCATAAGCTCTGGGGTAAGCACAAAGTTTTCTTTAGTTTTTACACTGCTGATTGTGTCCTTTGCCCAGTCAGAAAGATTATTCTTGTCGTATATAAAAGATTTGATATTCCATTTGTTTGTAACAGCTTCTTTTAAACTGCGCACTCCTTCCACCAGAAACTCATTGTATTTATACCGTTTGTTTCTGTTTGTCTTTAGAACCTCAAACTTCTGATATGTGCTGTCTTTTGCAATAATCTTTGTTTCCTTCAATTTCAACCGTCCTTACAAGGGTTCTCATTATCTTCTGATAACGACGCAATCCCGAGCATACTCACCGTACTTTTTCATAAAATCCTGATACTCTTCTTCCTCGGTAATCCAGAAGATAACCCAGGCTTTTTCAATCCCAAGATTTTCGTACGCCTTATGCCGATGGTTTCCGTCATTCAGCTCAAACTCACCGTCCACATAATGAACAATCATCGGCGGCATATCAAAGCCGGCTTTTATTGCCTCTTCAATCTGAGCCACATGCTTCGGAAACCAGTCCTTATCAATCTGATATTTCATTTCCGGCTCCGGCCCCGTACATCGCTTAAAAAGCTTAATCGGCACCTCAACCGGACTCAAATAATATCTGTCGTATAATTTCAATCCATCTGAAAAAGGAATATTGCGGCCTTCCTCATTCAAATAAAGATGAATCCACGCATCAAGCTTTTCTGCTTCAGCATACGCCTTTGCCGAAGCCAAAGTTGCACTGTACTTTAACATAGCAATCTCCTTCTTATTATATACAATTCGTTTAATTGAATCATAAGAAAGACAATATTTTTCCATCAGTTCATCAATAGTTTTTCCGGCTTCAAAATCTGCCTTTATACCGGCATTCCGTTCCCGAATAAACTGCTGATACCCGGAGGTTTCGCCCCACGACTTTTTCTCACTACCGGCCGGTATATAAATAGTCTCTCCCGAAACATATCGCTGAATCTGCTTCAAAAGAGTCTGTGGAAAAATGTCCTGCGCGTTTCTGTACTTCATATTGCTTTCTTAATCTCCTTACAAAAGAGATTCTATCTTAAGCCTCCTGCGTTTTATATATCGAGTTTAATTATAGAAGATTTTTACACAAAAAAGAATGGAAGTAAACACTTTGATAAGTATTTTCATATATGTTATATTTGTCTCAAATGCTTGAAAATACACAGCTTGAACCTTTTGATATGAACAATCTTCCTCTTGTTGTTGATGTTGTGGAGCCCTTATGGTACCCGCCGGTTGGTAATAAAGAGTTCAAGCGCTTTAATGTTGAATATATAGTAAGGAATAATATTTTGGAAAATAATTATCGTTTTCAGCTTGTAAAGGATGGGACTTTTCTTGCGGCTGCATTTTTTGCACGTAAGGGAGATTGCTGTCTTGTTGATGAATGGTTTGCCCGTGAATCTCAGCGTTTTCCAAAGGAATGGCAAAGAGCTTCCGGTATGAGTAAAGCCTATCTTACGCTGATGGATGAACGCACTCTGGAAATTATGAATGATGATGATATTAAGCTTTCTCTTTTTGTAAGCCACCAGCCAGGAGCCGGTTCACAGATTCTTGACCATACCTGTAAAAAGCTTCGTGATGAGGGCTGGAAAAATCTTTATCTTTGGACAGACTGCGACTGTAACTGGCACTGGTACGAAAAGCACGGCTTTACTCTTATAAAGGATTACGTCTACGAGCCGTTCAGCAGCGAAAAGACGGATTACAAAACATACATTTTTAAGAGAAAGCTTTAACTTCTATATAATATCTCTTTTATACAATAAACTTTCTTATCGGCCAGCCTA
Organism: Treponema sp.; assembly: GCA_017619795.1. Taxonomy (GTDB): domain Bacteria; phylum Spirochaetota; class Spirochaetia; order Treponematales; family Treponemataceae; genus Treponema_D. The sequence goes on along the minus strand of JAFZRP010000103.1, from coordinate 13,441 downwards.
CGAGTTCTTCAGGTGTAAGTGCTAAAACTTCTTCTGCGGTCATCCAGCGGAAGGCACAAGTTTCACCGGGCTGCAATGTAACCGAGTTTTTATCGCAGTCGGTTGTACACAAAAATCTTACGTGTGCACTGTGTGATTTTGGATTTATGTTTCTGTCAAGTTCTTCAAGCTTTGTAGCAACAATACCAGTTTCTTCCCGAAGCTCACGGAAAGAACCTTCGAGAATTGTTTCTCCCTGTAAAACAGCACCGCCAGCACTCGCTTCCCACATATTCGGATAATTCGGCTTGGACGGGTCCCGCTTCATCATAAGGTAAGTTCCGTCAATATGGCGCACAAGTATATGGCACACAAGATGATAAACATCATCAGGAATCTTATTCTCTTCCTCTCGAATTAAAGTGAGACCTTCTATTTTTTCAAAGTTTGAATTATATGCATCCCAAAGTTCCATTTTAATCTCCTTAATTCTTCTACTTTAGCGGACACTCAATCGTTATCATTGTCTGCTTAAAGCCGTTCCGCTCATAGAATCGCAGCCCTGCCTTGTTCATCGGGAAAACCTGGGTGCGGAAAAAATCAACTTTGTTTTCGCGGCCGTAAGCTTTTGCAGCTTCCAGCAATTGAGTTCCAATCCCTTTACTGCGATAGCTTGAAGTAACAACAAGGTCCTGCAAATAAATATTACTCTGCGGCTTAAGACACGAAAAAGCTTTTGCCTTTGACAAAACAACATGCGCAAAACCAATAACCTTTTTATTATCCTCTGCGACAAGCATTATTTGAGAATCGCTGTTCAAAATTGTTTCAAGTTGTGCACTTCGCGAACCGGCGGGACTAAAAACAAAATGCTCCGGCTGATAAAACACAGCATCCTGTTCAAGCTCTGTGTAAAGCTCTTCAATCCGGGCTGCATCGTTCATATTTGCTTTTCGAATATTTATCATCGTAGTCTAATACTATAGCTAAGCGATTTGTTTCTCAAGACCTGTACACGATCAAAAAAAATCTCTTATTGTGTTGACATATTCCACAAGTGGAAGTATACTACAATTAAGATATTCAACAAGTGGAATATGGAGGCGTAAAAATGCTTAAGCACGGTATCTTAGGTCTGTTAAACTATGGCGATATGACCGGCTACGAAATTATGACGGTGTTCCGCGATTCCCTGAACTATTTCTGGCAGGCACAAACGAGTCAGATTTACAGAGAGCTTCAGGGGCTTGAAAAAAACGGCTGGATAAAATCAACTCATATAAAACAGGAAAACAAACCGAACAAAAATCTTCTTTCAATAACAGAGGAAGGAAAAAAGGAGCTGGTTGCCTGGCTTAAGGATGATAACAGCAAAAGCTTTATGCGTAATCCGCTGATGATGAAAACCTTTTTCCGCGGCGAGTGCAGCATTGATGAAAATATAGATTATTTCAAAAATCTGCCGGAACGAGAAACAGTTTTTCCAGAAGGCATCGAAAATGCAAAGGCAATAAGCAGCGAGTATCAAAAATATGCACCGGACCCGCTTAAAGCCCTTTACTGGAAGTTTACAATTGATTTTGGTATTCGATATGAACAATTACTTCGCGAGTGGAGCGAACAATGCATTAAGACTTTGGAGGAAATAAAAAATGAAAATACTGATAATTAACGGAAGTCCAAAAGGAAAAAGAAGTAATTCCCTGAAATTAACAAACAGCTTTGCAGAAGGCTATAAGATAACAACCGAACAACGTGGAGAACAGGCTGATATTGAAGAGCTTGATCTTTCCAAGCTGAATATTGGTGCGTGCAGAGGCTGCTTTGCGTGCTGGAAAAACACTCCTGGAAGCTGCTGTATAAAGGATGATATGTCAGCAATTCTTCCAAAGCTGCTCGAAGCCGATTTAATTCTCTGGAGCTTCCCTCTTTATTATTTTAATGTTCCTGGCATACTTAAAAATCTTATTGACCGCCAGCTTCCAATGAATCTTCCTTTTATGAGTCAGAATGACAGCGGTTACGGCAGCGGTAGCCATGATTCGCGATACGAAAAAAAGGCAACCCGAAATGTGATTATTTCTACATGCGGTTTTTATTCTGCAAAGGATAATTATGACAGCGTAATCAATATGTTTGACCATTTTCTTGGAAAAGGCAATTACGAAAAAATCTTCTGCGGTCAGGGCGAACTGTTTTCTATAAAAGAGCTTTCTTCCAGAACAGATGAGTATCTTGATTATGTAAAGAAAGCAGGCAGCGAATATGCTGTGGGTTCAATTTCAGCAGAAACACAAAAGCATTTGCAGACACTTCTTTATCCTAAGGAAGTTTTTGAAAGAATGGCAGATGCAAGCTGGGGTATAAATAAAGAAACCGGCGAAAAGGATTCCAAGGATTTATCTTTTACAAAGCAGATGGCTACTCTTTATAACCTGAAAGCTTACGACGGAAAAGACCGTGTACTCGAAATAAACTACACCGATTTGGGAACAACATATCAGATTTTTCTGGGAAAAGATGGCAGCAAGGTTTATACAGACAACAGTCTTAAGACTACAACACGTATAGACACTCCTTTTGAAGTATGGGCTGCAATTTCCCGTGGAGAAATGGAAGGTGCCGAAGCACTTGGTAAAAAGCTGTATAAGGTTTCCGGAGATTTTTCGCTGATGATGAATTGGGACAAGTTCTTTGGAGTGTCCGGTCTTGTTGAAGGCAGCGAAGGTACAGAAGCTGGTTCTTCTGACGGGAAAAATGATAATTCATCAAAATCACTCAAAAACCCATCAATGACAACAATGCTTATTCCGTGGATTACATTCTGGGTAGCTGTTGGAATAAATCCTGGAATTGGCTCCATAATTGCAATGGCAGTTTGTGCACTCGTTCCGCTTATTATGAGAAAACACAGACTTATTATCTGGGATCAGCTTTCGATTGCGGCAGTTGCAATCCTTTCTGGAATTGCAAACATAACAGGAAACGGCGACCTGACAACAAATGCGGGTTACCTTGTATTCGGTGCGTTCTGGCTTTGCTCCTGCCTTACAAAAATGCCGCTTTGTGCCGCTTATGTAAAATACAGCTACGGTGGAGATAAAGCAGACCGAAATCCTATTTTTATGAGGGCAAATTATATTCTTGCAATAATCTGGGGTGTACTTTATTTACTTACCGCAGTCTGGACTTACCTTTTACACAAAATTGGAGTTGGAACTGCCTTAATTATCATAAATAACATTGTTCCTGCTGTAATGGGTATTTTTACAGGCTGGTTTGTAAAATGGTATCCGGCTTGGAAGGCTCGCGGAAATTAGTGTATATTTCACTAGCAAAATAATAAAAAGGTGATACAATTGTTACTATACACAATAATCGCGCGGAGATGAGCTGTATGACCTTTGAAGATTTTGAAAACCTGTTTACATTGTTCTGTACAGTTGTTGGGCTTTTAATTTGTCTTTTCAAGTATATTGAGCTTCCAAAACGACGTTATCTTTATCTTATAATCTTTTTCCTTGCCCACTTTTTCAGTGATTACTATTGGGCTATCTACGTGCTGATAATGCGTTCTTCACCGAATGTTTCCGGACTTATGGCTTACCTTGGGTGGAATATAGCGTACTTATTCCTGTTCCGAATGGTTTTCCGCTTGCGTGGAAAGGGCAACCGGTATTTCCATCCGTTAATGCTCTGGCCTGTTCTGACTAATGTTCCGTTGCTGATTCTTTACTTAAAGTTCGGCGGCATTTTCAATAATTTGTGGCAGGTTGGTATTACAACCGTAACCATGGTTTTCTGTATGAAGGAGCTTTTATACTACTCCCAGAATAAGAAAAAAGGTATAAGCCACTTCCCTCGTTTATCATTCCTTATTCTTCTGTTTTTAATTTTCGGTTACGGAATGTGGACAGCATCCTGCTTTGACTGGAAAAGCGAGGTTTTAAATCCTTATTTATATTTTACAGTTTTAGCTTATGTAAGCACGCTCTTCTTCGGCTGGGGTACAGAAAAGGATTATATAGATGAAGGTCAGGTAATGGTAAAAAAATCTGAAGCAGAGTTCCGACTCCAGACTTTATTAAAAACCATTGCTTCGTTTGTTATTCTTGGCGTTTGTGCCGGCGGATATTTTATTGTAGTTTGGATGAAAAACTCCATACCGTTCGCCGACAACAACGAAGAAGCAGGAAACATCATCGTCACTGTTCTTTATGCAATTTCCTTCCTTTTGATTCTGCTTGTAATGATTTTTATCTACGTAATTGTTACCCGCTATAAAAAAACAAAAGAAAAAAGACAGAATCTTGATGCCGGAAAGCTCAGCAGCATAAACTTTATTACTACAGTATGCATTACACTTTTTCTTATGGTCTTTGCAATCGTCTATAATACTAAGCTAATCTATAATGCTTCTGTTGCCGCAGTATACGATACCGGTGAAGAAAAGGTCAGAATGTATTCAACTGAGCTTGAAAATTATCTGACTGGAACAGAAACAACCCTTAGAGTTGCCGCAGACTCCATTGACCTTATGGAAAGAAACGGAGCGTCTTCCCAGGACATTTTTCTTTATCTTATCTATCAGACAAGCAAACAGTATGAGCAGCTGGATGAAAACTTTGCCGGAATCTATGCGTATGTAGATGGAGAATATATGGATGGCTCTGCGTGGATTCCCCCGGAAGGCTTCGATCCCACGACAAGAGACTGGTATAAAACTGTAGTAAAGGCAGACGGCGAGGTAGTCATTGTTTCTCCCTACATTGATGCTATGACTGGCGACTGCGTTATTACTATCGGCAAATGTATTTCCAGTGGGAGAATGGAAGATGAGCTGCAGTATAAAAATGTAGTTTGTCTTGATGTTATTGTAAATTATGTAAAGGACATAACAGAACAGATTGACATTGCAGGAAAGGGCTACGGTATGGTCGTAAATGAGGACGGCTTTATTGTTGCTCACAAAAATACAGAGCTTAATGGAGAAAACCTTACAGATTTTTACGGCAAAACTTTTTTAGACAAAATCCTGACAGCTCAGAACAAAGCCTTTCAGTTTGATATGTACGATAGTAAATGCACAGTTTTTACATATCCAATTTTGAACCAGTGGCATGCTGTTATAGTTGTTGATAATACAGAGCTGTTTGAAACTGTTCATTCTCAGCTTGTAGTCAATATTATGATTTCGCTGATTACCTTCTCTCTTATTTTGTTCTTCTATTATCTTGGTTTTAAAAATGAGCGTACCTATGGAAAGAAGATTGAAGAGATGAACATTCAGACAGTCAGTGCACTTGCTACAGCAATTGATGCAAAGGATAATTATACAAACGGTCATTCTTCGAGAGTTGCCGAATATTCAAAAATGATTGCCGAACGCTTAGGCTTTTCTGAATCCAGACAGAATGAGATTTATATGATGGGTCTTCTTCACGATGTAGGCAAAATTGGAATTCCAGATGACGTAATCAACAAGACAGGCACTCTTACTGAAGAAGAATTTGAATTAATCAAAAATCATCCGGTTATTGGAAGCAGGATTCTTAGAAGCATTAAAGACAGACAAAGACTTTCAATTGGAGCAAGATGGCACCATGAACGCTTCGGTGGTGGCGGCTATCCTGATGGTATGGCTGGAAATGAAATCCCTATAGAAGCACGAATTATTGCAGTTGCAGATGCTTACGATGCAATGACAAGCAGCAGAAGCTACCGTGACATTATGCCGCAGGAAAAGGTGCGCGAACAAATTGAAAAAGGAATGGGTACACAGTTCGACCCTGAGTTTGCAACAATAATGATTAAGATGATTGATGAAGATACTGACTATTCTATGTGCGGTAAATAAATCAATAAATCAGTAAGTTTTATCCAGATAATCCAGAATCTCAAGCTGAGTAGCTGCATGGTCAAACTCGTCCAATACCGCACACGGAATATGTGGCTCAAAAGCAAACTCATGGAACCAGGTACACTGAACAGGATGCATTCCAGCTTCTCTTGCACCATATAATTCCCTGGAACCACCATCACCAACAAAAAGACACTCGCCGGCTTCTACCCCTAAAAGCTCCGTCATCTTTTTATATAATTCAGGCGCAGGCTTACAGATTCCCTGTTCGAAAGAAATAAGCGGTACATCAAAATACGGAAACAGCTTACAGGAACGAATCATATCGCGTTCATCAGAAAAGGTATTTGTCATTAAACCTGTTTTTATTCCCCTCGCCTTCAGCTCCTTCAAAAGCTGAACAGATTCCTCGGGAATTGCAGAAAAAGTATCTTCAAGAGCGCTTCGTCTATTATTCACAACAAGCTTAAGCACTTCCGGCGAGTATACCCCAAGACTTTTAAGCACAAGCTCAAGCCCTTCTTCTATTGTATATTTTCCAATACTTCGCTCGTGTTCAATTACATGCCATTCCTTTCTGAACTTTTCCAGAGGCACTCCAACATCGGCCGCAATATCTTCGCTGAAATAGGTTTTACCAACAAACAGCGTTACAAGCGTTTCAAACATATCAAAGATAACAGCTTTAATCATTTTACTTAAAATATACCTTATATAATTATAACTTTTTAGATTCCAGCTCCCAGGCTCATCTCTATTTCCCATTCAGGAGTACTGAACTTAGGTCCGCCGCGTTCAATCTCTAAATAACCGCCAAAGACCCAGCCTGTAATTCCATTGTATTCAATTTTTGCCCAGCGTTCTGTTATTCCGTCTATGGTTTCTTTTTCTTCCGTTACTTCTTTTGTTTTTACGGTCGCATATTTTGAATGAGTTGCTTCTATCAGACCAATTTTTGTTCCATCAAGACCAGGCTTGTCTCTAATTCGCAGGTTTGTATATACAAAATATGTACTTGCATATTTTTTTGTGTGATAGGTTTTTGAACCGCTCTTGATTTCTTCTACCGGCAACCACACATCATTTTTGTATGGGTCATTTATAAAGCTTGAGTATAGGATATAGCCTTCTTTGTTGTCGTATTCAATTTTGAACCAGGTTTCTTTTTCATCAAGGAAAATAATCTGCTTAATTGTTATTTCCTGTTTTCTCTGCAAATTGCCAATTTGATTTTTCTTTATCGGATTGTCATAAATAACAAGCTGAAAGTCTGATGCAGAATAGTCAATTACCAGCTGCTGTTCATGCTTTCTTACAATTTTGCGGCTGTCTTTTTCTATAACAGTTCCATTTGCAATTTCTTTTGTCTGTGCAAAACCATTAAATGCAAGTATGAGCATTACTGCGAACAGTATTTTTCTTTTGTTCATTTTTTACCTCTGGCAACTTTTATTTTCCACGCCAATATATACCAAAACAGATTTTCGGATCAAGCCCGAAAATGACACAGTATACGGGCCCGAAAATGACAAACCTTGCTGCCACACCTATATGGGTGTTACCGAGCAGAGCGAACAAGCCGGAAACCGTAGTTGTAGTCGCGGTCATTCGGGTGGTAGTTGCCCCGGTAAGAAACAGAACTGTAGTAGGCGTCGTAGCCCCAGCTACCACCGCGTATGAGGCGGTAATAGCCCGACGAAGCGCCGCAAGGGTTGTTCACAGTCTCACTAGTGGATATACTGCCATCCCAATCCCAGCACCATTCAAATACGTTTCCACTCATATCGTACAAGTCAAGTGCGTTAGGTGCTTTTTTCTTAACTTCATGTGTGCCAAAACCTATTCTTCCACTACTAGCAGCACTGCCTGTAACACCATCATTACATACATTATACCAGTACCAGCCTACACTGTCTAAATTGCTGTTAATAGTTGACGTATAACTTCCTGTGCTCGCACCTGCAAAATAGTTTACGAAGGCTGGCTTACCATAAGTTTTCTGCCCACCTCGTGCTGCATATTCCCACTCTGCTTCAGTTGGAAGTCTATAGCCGTTAGCAGTCATATCGCAGGTAATTTCAGCGTATATGCTGTCGCCATTATGAGGCATATAATTCCAGCTTATTACGCTTGTATTTCCATTAACCTTATAGCATGGAGTTAATCCTACAGATTCACTATACTTGTTACAGAAGTATATTGCATCATACCAGCTTACATTTTCCACAGGTCTGTTTTCCTGTACTTCATAGCTTGCTGGGGCTGAACTGAAACTACTTGGATTTGTTCCCATAACAGCAACATATTCTGCTTGTGTAAGCTCATGATCACTCATATAGAAACTGCTCAAGTTTACTGTTCTGCCTGCTGGGAAAGCTCCTATGTAACCCATACTTGTGTTTTGGTTATAATCATTTCTTCCAACAACTGTTCCGCCTTGTACAAACACAAAGCCGTCACTCTCTATCCACTTTGCATATAAAGTTAGATTATCATTAACTCTTTGTCCAACACTTGCCTTTTTGTCGCTACTATAACTGCTATCTGTATACCACCCACAGAAAATCCAGCCATCTGCTGTAAGGGTTGGCAGTGTTTCAGAAGTTATAACTGTTCGCACTTTAGTTGCTGCTGGGGCATTGCCGTGTGCTGTAACATAGTTTACATTATGAATATCAGATTCTGCGGAGCGAACGAGCCGGAAACCGATGACGTCTTCGCGGCTGCTCGGGTCGTTGTTGCTCCGGTAAGGAACAGAACAGCTGAAGGAGATGCCTCTCCAGCTACCGCCGCGTATGAGACGGTCAGAGCCCGACGAAGCGCCGCAAGGGTCAGTCACGCTGCCTGTGCCAACAGAGTCATTGTACCAGTCCCAGCACCATTCCATTACGTTTCCGCTCATATCGCACAAATTAAGTGCATTAGGTATTTTCTTTTTAACCTCATGTGTTTTATTGCTTGAAATATTTGAATACCAGCCTACGCGTTCCAAATTGCTATCGTTCCATTCCATGTAATCTGTTGTAGCCGCACCTGCATAGTAATTTGCAAAGGCTGCTGTTCCGTAAGTTTTCTGTCCACCGCGTGCTGCATATTCCCACTCTGCTTCAGTCGGAAGTCTATAGCCGTCAGCAGTCATATCGCAAGTAATTGTGCCGCTTATACTGCCGCCATTATGAGGTGTATAGTTCCAGTTTGTTACGTCTGTATTTCCATCAACCTTATAGCACGGTGTTAATCTAACAGATTCACTGTACTTGTTACAGAAGTATATTGCATCATACCAGCTTACATTTTCCACAGGTCTGTTTTCCTGTACTTCTTCGCTTTCTGGGTCTGAACTGAAGCCACTTGGATTTATTTCCATAACAGCAACATATTCACCCTGTGTAACCTCATGGTCACTTATATAGAAGCTGCTCAAGGTTACTGTTCTACCGCCTGGGAAAGCTCCTATGTACGTATTTCCATGACTTCTGTTCTGGTTATAATCATCACTTCCAACAACCGTTCCGCCTTCTACAAACACAAAGCCATCGTCAGGTCCATTACGTGCAACCCATTTTGCATAAAGAGTAAGATTTGTAGTAACATTCTGTCCTGCTCGTACCCTTGTACCATTTTCATAGCTGCTGTTCGAATACCACCCACAGAAGTAATAACCTTCAACAGGAAGAACTAGTAAGTTTGTATCTGTAAGTGTAAGCGTTTCTTCTTCTTCAAAAATCAAATCATCAGGTGCTGTTCCATGGTCAGTTACAAAGCGTACTGTGTGATGCCACTTTGCATATACGTCCAAATTAGTTGTAATGTTTGTAATTGTTGAGATTTCGTTACCTGCAGTACAGTTTTGGTCTGTGTACCAGCCGCCAAAAACATAATCGGCTCGAGTAATAGAGTTTTCATCTGGAAGAGTTATTGTGCTCTTTCTTGTAAATGTCTCCTGTAAAGTTACTCCAGCAGCAAGAGCACCGTCGTTCAAATGGTAATTGATTGTGTAAAGATTATCAAAGCTTGTAATTTGCCGGGTGGCTGATGATGTTAATCCACTGGAAATCTGGACAAGCTCGCTGTATGGGGCAATTTCAAAATCATCAACACCATCCTCATTACTTTCTGCAAAAAACATAACTTTTGCACGGTAGGTCCCAACTGAAATATTATCAGCAGCGAAAACTACAGCGTTTGATGATGGTGTTAGCCGTATTGGAGGATTAAAGCCTGAAACAACCGTATCGTCCATATCTTCCAATGTAGCTAGTGCATAAGAAACATTGCTTTTATTATCCGCCCCATCATAATTAAGAGTGATATTGAAAGAACCAACGCTATTTTCATCGCCAGCTCCATCATCAGAAATTGAAAGCACAAAGCTAAGTGCATTATCTCCAAGTTCAATCTCTTTTGTTATTGTTCCACTGAGCGTTGTTCCGTTCACTCCTCCAGCCTTTGCAGTTAAGGTAAAAGACCATTCATCAGTAGAAACAGCACATTTAGCAGTTTGCAATTCGTTTACCGCATTCCAGTGACCAAGCGTTTGCTCTGTACCACCAGTTTTTGTTCCTTTTAGCACAAGGTTTGTAAGCGCCTCTGCATTTATAACAGGATTAACATTACGCCCAAGCCCTACCACACTCAAAGTAATATATGCCGCGTTCTTTTTTGCAGTCTCTGATTCATTCGCAGATTTTTTACCCAGCAGGTTTGTACAGGAAAGCATACCTGCAAGAATGAAGGTTACTAGTGTAAGAAATTGTATGGTTTTTAATAGTTTTTTCATATAGTTTTCCTTATTAATTTAGTCTCGAGTCCAAGTGTAATTACAATTATCTTTTAAATATGTTGCAGCTGTAACAGGATTAGATAGATCTGTAAAGTTAATATTATCACCTCCCATTCTCCTCCAGCCAATGATTGTAACAAATGTAACATTAGCAAGGTTTGTACAATCCTTGAAAGCATCTTCTCCTATACTCGTTACACTGTTCGGTATGATTATGCTTGTTAGTCCGCTACAGCCTAGGAAAGCATTCATTCCTATACTCGTTACGCTGTTCGGTATGTTTATTTTTGTTAGTCCGCTACAATTATTGAAAACACTCCTTCCTATACTCGTTAAACTGTTCGGTATGGTTATGCTTGTTAGTCCGCTACAGCCTAGGAAAGCACATTCTCCTATACTCGTTACGCTGTTCGGTATGGTTATTTTTGTTAGTCCGCTACAATTCTTGAAAGCATCCTCTCCTATACTCGTTACACTGTTCGGTATGTTTATGCTTGTTAATCCGCTACAATCCTGGAAAGCACCTTCTCCTATACTCGTTACACTGTTCGGTATGGTTATGCTTGTTAGTCCGCTACAGCCTAGGAAAGCATCCTCTCCTATACTCGTTACACTGTTTGGTATGGTTATGCTTCTTAGTCCTCTACAGTATGCAAAATCATTCCCCAATTCTGTAAGTCCAGTTACCTGTGACAAATCCAATGAAACAAGTATATTATTGTTGTTGTAATTTAATGTTGTTATAGCTGTATATATATTACTTATATCTGTATTATTAAGCTCACCAGTTACATAAAGTGTACCACTCATCCGCATTGACATAATCTCATCTACTATATTTTCTGCTGTAGTAGCTATGCCTTTATTGCATAGAACCTTTATCTGTGCAAAATATGAATGCCACTTTCCATTCTTTTGTGCTTCAAGACTTATTTTGTAAGTACCTTTATAGAGTCCTAAAGTATCAATAACGCAGGTTCTACCAGTTCCTTTTACTTCATTATCTAAAGTCCAGCGATACGAAGTGCACTCTTCCGCCGTAAAGGTTATGATACTGTGGGAAGTACTATTTGTAACTTCAATATCACTTATTGGTAAAACCGTAACACTTATTCCACCCGCGGCACTCCACTTAGCGGTATACGTGGTATTCGTAGTGAATGTAGGAGCCAATCTTCCTCCAACTCTATTCCAGCCTTCAAAGCTGTAGCCTGTTCTGGTTGGAGCACTTATGTTTACAGTCTGCCCATACTTACCGGTCTGCTCAACGGTTCCAGTTTGTCCACCAAGTGTTCCACCATCAAGATCAAGCGTAAATGTTACAGTTTCGAGGTTATAATTTATACGTACAACTGTGCTTCCATCTGCCGCAATCTCTGCCTGTTCAAATGAATCTGCAGTAAAATGCTCATATGTTCTTGCCTCAGCATCAGTTTGTTCTGCCGTTGTTCCCGTCAAATAATCTGTAAAAACAAGTCTATATTCATCATCATCCTCATTCTGCAGATAGTGCTTTACCTTATACTCTGTATTTGTTTTTGGTGTATAACTTGCGGTGAACGTAAGATTTTCCGTACCAAAGGTTGACGGAACAGGAGCAGTTCCGGTCCATTCGCTGAAGGTGTAACCAGTCTTTGTTGGATCGTCCGGTTCTATTACTTCGGCCTCGTACCTTCCGCTTAAAGTTTTTGTCTCGGAATTATCATCCCATTTACCACCACTTTCATTTTCGCCGTTAGCGTTGAATGTATAAGTAGCGGTAGCTCTGTCGTAGTAAATCTGTACAACCGAAGTTCCGTCTGCGGCGATTGTTGTTTGTGTAAATGATTTTGCAGTAAAGCCTGTGTAAGTTTTTGCAGCGGCATTTGTTGTTGTTGCAGTTGTACCGGTTAGATCGTCGGTTGCATCAAGAAAATAACCATCATCATAAATATTCTGCAGATAGTGTTCTACTGTATATTTTGTGTCTGTATTTACAGTGTAGATTGCGGTGTAAGTTCCGGCTTCAAGCTTAGCAGGAAGCGTAGAGCTCCAGTTTGCAAAGGTGTAGCCTGTTTTTACTGGAGTTTCAATTGTGTAGGTTGAACCGTATTTACCGGTTATAGTTACTGTGCCTGTTTGTGAGTCCAGCACGCCACCATCCAGATTAAGCGTAAGGGTAACGTCATTTCGCGTATAGTAGATTTTTACAACTGTACTGCCGTCTGTGGCAATTGAGGTTTGAGTTACTGTACCGGCGGTAAAGTTGTCGTAAGTTTTTGCGGTTGCAGCTGTTTGTGCAGCGGGTGTTCCAACAAGATTTTCGGTATCTTTAAGTGTGTATTCATCATCATCTGCATTCTGCTGCCAGTGCTCTACCTTATATGCAGTACCAGTGCCATCTACCCACTGAGCGATAAAGGTTGCATCTGCCGAACCAAAGGTTTCTGGAATTGCTGCATTCCAGGAGCCAAAGGTGAAGCCTGTTTTAACTGGAGCGGCCGGAGCTGTTACTGTAGCCCCGTACTTTCCGCTTACAGTTTTGTCTTCTGTTTTACCCGACCAGTTTCCGCCGTTTGCTTTGAATGTATAAGTGATGATGTTGCGATCGTATTCAATGCGGACAACTGTGCTTCCGTCTGCGGCGATTGTTGTTTGTGTAAATGATTTTGCAGTAAAGCCTGTGTAAGTTTTTGCGGTTGCAGCTGTTTGTGCAGCGATTGTTCCAACAAGATTTTCGGTATCTTTAAGTGTGTATTCATCATCATCTGCATTCTGCTGCCAGTGCTCTACCTTATATGCAGTACCAGTGCCATCTACCCACTGAGCGATAAAGGTTG
>JAFZRP010000102.1 GCA_017619795.1 Treponema sp. | reverse complement strand
CCCTGCGGAGGTGGGGGTCGCACGTTCGAATCGTGTCAGTCTCAAAAAGGCCTGTTCTGTAAAAGAACGGGCTTTTTTTATGCCTGCGACCGTCGCGGCGAATCGTCTTATAATTTATCCCCGCCCCTTTATCTCCTCCGCAACTTTTTTCACATCCTGAATTTTATCTTTGGCAGCAACAAGAAGCCCGTCTTCGCTGTCTACGATTACGACATTGTCCAGTCCAATGGTTGCAATAGTACGCTTGCCCCCGCGGATGTAAGAACCGGTAGTATCAAAGGTAATTACATCATCGCCGTTGATAACGTTTTGGTTGCCATCCTTTTTGCTTATATCATAAAGCGCCGTCCACGACCCGACATCATCCCAACCGGCGTTCAGCTTTACAATCATTCCCTTTTTAGTTTTTTCCATTACAGCATAGTCAATGGAGTTGCCCTTAATCTGTTCAAAACAGCCCTTGTCCAGCCAGGTAAAATCATTTTCAACCTTTGCCTTTTCATAAGATTGAACGGAAAGCTCAGCCATCTGCGGTTCAAAGCTTGCAAGCTCTTCCAGGAAAGTCTTGGCCTTAAAAACAAACATCCCGCTGTTCCAGTAATATTCCCCCGAATCCAGATACTTCTGCGCCGTCTGAAGGTCCGGCTTTTCCACAAACCTCTCCAATGGCATAACATCCTCGCGGGGTCCCTGAGGCTCTCGAAGGGCCCCTCCACCAACAGTGGTCCCTGGGACGACATCCGTGGTCCCTGAGACGACATCCGGGGTCCCTGAGGCTCTCGAAGGGCCACCTTTCACATACCCATACCCCGTCGCTGCAAACGTCGGCACAATCCCAAAAGTAACCAGATACCCTTGTGCCGCCTTCTGGGCCGCCTCCATCACCGCCTTTTGAAAAGTCCCCACATCAGCAATAACATGATCACTAGGCAATACAATAACAACCGCCTCTTCATCCTGCCCCATAGCCGCCCTGCAAGCCGCCGCAATCGCCGGTGCAGTATTCTTTGCCATAGGCTCCAGCAAAATCTGCGGTCGTTGACTCGACTGTGGTCCCTGAGGCTCTCGAAGGGCAATCTCCCCCATCACTTCCCCCACCTGCTGCGCCACCAAAAACCTGTGCGCTTCACCACATCCAATAATCGGCGTCCCCAGCTCCAGCCCCTTAAGCCTGAGCAAAGTCTCCTGAATCATAGTCCGTTCAGTCACAAGAGGTAAAAACTGTTTCGGGTGGTCGCCCCAAGAAAGAGGCCACAAGCGGGTCCCGGCACCGCCACTAAGAATGATTGGTATTAATTTCATGATTATATTAAGCCTTAACTGGAACTTTAGAAGCAATCTTCTTTACTTCTTTTACAGGAAGTTTTACCCATGCTACAATTTGTTCGATTGTACCAGCGTTTGATTCAATGAGATTGATAATTAATTCTTCTTGCGCTTTTGCAAAACCTTCATTACGACCTTCATCACGACCTTCGTCTTTGATTCTTTCAATAAAATCGCACATAGTTATACCTCCTTTTTTATTCTTTAAGTTACCATCATTATAAACCGATTCAAAATAATTGTCACCTGTTAAGTGTAGTTTTAGATTATACCCAATTCTGTACAGAGACAGCCAGAACAAGCGATAGTATGTATTATGATTTTTTTGTACATTTTTATACATTTTTCTTGCTTTTTTGTCGATTTAGTATTATATATAAAAACATGCGCACAAGTGATCAAATATCAAGCACGGCAGAACATTGTTCCATTATTCAATATTGCGAACACTGCGACAAAGAAGTCACCTGTAATATTGTTGAAAAATATGAAGTAATGAATATTTTTGAAGATGAAGCAACCATCTTAACAAAAAGAGCTTATTGTCCGCATTGTAATAATGAAATCTGGGTGGGTGAATTACATGACTTTAATTTGGCACAAAGAGAAGCTGCTTGGCGAAGAAAAAATGGTTTCCTTTCAATAGATCAGTTAGAAGAATTACTAATTAAATACAACATAGGAAAAAGACCTTTCTCTTTAGCTATAGGATTAGGCGAACAGACATTTACAAATTATTTAAATGGCAGCATCCCAAAAAAGGCAACACAGCAATTACTTTCAAGAATTTACAACAACCCTACTTTCTATCTTGAATTAGTAGAACAGAATAAAAAGCTTTTAAATGATATTACCTTCAAAAAGACAATTACAGCCGCCAGTAACCTGCTTAACAAGGACGAAGCATCCATACTCTTTATATATGCCACATACATCCTTGCAAAATGCGGAGACATAACTCCTCTCCAGCTGCAAAAAATGCTTTATTATACTCAGGCCTGTTTTATTATGTTTTATAACAAGCTTGCCTTTACCGACGAATGCGAAGCCTGGGTACATGGTCCCGTTTATAGAAGCGTATATGAAAAATACAAAGACTACAAATACGAATCTATAGCTCAACCATTACAAGCACCACAAGTAAAGTCTGATGAAGCCGCCATTCTGAATCTTGTCATCGAATACTTTGGAAAATACAGCGGCAAAGTCCTCGAATCTTTTACCCACAAAGAGCTCCCTTGGATTAAAGCCCGCGAAGGCCTTGCCCAGGACGAACCATCCAACCGCATTATCGATAACAACTTAATATTTGAATACTTTACCGACATAAAAAATAAGTATCATATTATTTCGTTACCAGATATAAAAAAGTATATTGATAAGTTGTGGTAAAGATATCCGAGAGCCGTAATGCACCTCTTTTTCATATATAAGAAAAAGGATCATAACCTTTCCTATTTCTATTTTGATTTAGACTCATTTCATATTCTTTTTTTTGTTTATCAGACTCTTCTCTATATTCTTTTGTAGTTAATAAAGCATCCGGAGATATTGTTTTGCTGGTACCTTGATTATCAACAATAATAATTGAATCTTTCGTTTTATCTACTACTGTATATTCAACAACAGAAAAATAAGCATTTGAGCCTTTTATGATTACAACATCACCATTCGTGAATAAACTCATTCTAGGATTTTCAGTTTCCTTCTTTAATTCACATATTTCACTATTAATTGCTTTTATTTCATTTAATAACGCATTTATTTCTTTGTCTTTTGAAGAAAGCAACTTTTTATTTCGTTTATGTAAAGAAATGAATAATACAATAATAAAAATTGATAATATGATAATAGAAAACAAATATATGGAAATCTTTTGAAGAAAGAAATCTTTTATAATTGTTTTTTTAGATGCCAATAACCCAACCAAGAAGACAATAAGTGAAGTAATAAAACTTGAAATAACAGAACCAAAAACATTATCATTCCATATCTTTTTAATGAGATTCTTTAATTTCATATTTATTCTTTTACCTCCACATATTTGAACTTATTGCTCCTCAGAATAATCTGAATCTTCAATTACAACATCACTTACGATTGTTTCAAATTGAATTGTCTGGTTATAGTGTTCCAACGATATATTTAACATTTCGTCTGAAGGGACAATAATATATTTCTTTTCAAAACTACCATTGGCGCTTCTTGGCATAAAGATTGATTTGTCACTATCCTGATATATGAGAACTCTTTCATTTTGTGAATCATATAAGTAATCATTTTTTATTTTAGCGTCATTGAATCCGTATTTGGGAATAAAATTGACTATTACAAGAAGTGAATTTAGAAAAAAAACAATTTTATATATATAAGAAAGAGGTAGTTTTTCCTCTTTATCAAAAACGGCTGATAGTTTATCTTTACTTTTTTCTGGTAATAATTTTATAACAATAAGTATGATAATAAAAAGCGCCAACAACCCAAATCCTAAAACTGTATACCAAAGTTTTTAGTTTCTTCAACTTCATACTTAGCTGTCCTAAGAAAAAGCATACAAAGCAAATAAATCCATAAAACACTAAAAAATGTTCCAATATTTGGATTATCTTGTAATCTGGCGATAAAAATTGCAAAGAGAGAATAAACTACTACCCAAGATAACAAAGAACAAAAAATTTCAAGGCAGATCTTTAGAATTCGAAAAATGGAAAAATCTATAGTTATATCTATCAGTCCATAATAACTGTAAAACCCCTTCAAATAAAAAAATGAAACCAGATACAATAAACCAGTTATGATTGCAATTATAACTGCACTGTCAATCAAAGTTGAGATAAGGGGTTTTATTTTTTCATTTGAAGTAATTTCGTTTAATGTTTCAACTTCTTTTGTTTCCATGATTCAACAGTATAACTGAATTATTTGATTTTTCAAGTTAAATCTAATACAGGGCTAATAGTTACTTTGGTAATTATTTATAAACTTGATAAGTGCACTTTTATTAGACTCTATTTTTTTAGGGAATATCAGGTGAGGTAATAATCTAACAGCTACATACAACCTAAATCTTGTACAGAATCATGAAACTTCAAGTTGATTACAAAAAAAAAATTATTTCTTACTATCTTTATATAATCATCTGGCAGTAACAAAAATCACATTCTCCCTGAAAGAATCATAAGCAACTCTGCCATATTCTTTGCTGATGAAAATGTATTTATTGTAGAAATAAACTCTTTTTTCGAATTTTGAGATAAAGAACTATCTTCTTGAATTACTTGCTTTATCAATTCTATCGAAGCAGTTTCCATTCCCTTTTGCTTTAAGTATTGTTTAATATCCATTTATTACACCTTTAGTTCTGAATATCATTCACCTAACATTTAATATTCAATGGAATTGGTGGAAAAGGACTTTCACGAAGTAAATTGTTGGCTTCAGAAATATACATAGACTGAAGAAGTTGAAAAAGACGATTTGCACAATCATCTTTATTATATACATCATTGTCTTCAAGTATTGCAATTACAATATAACTCAAATTAACTACAGCCAAATCTTTTTGAGTATCATCCAAAATATTTACAGACAATTTTAATTCACATTGGATTGTGTTATTTTCAGGATTTTCTGGCATTATATTTATCCGGTTCATCATTATCTGCATTTTTTGAGCAGGAATAAACTGGTTAATTGTTATATTTTTTTCTTTTAAAATTGTTGATGATAATACCATTAAAATGTCTCCTCTGAAGATATTATTTGAGAACCATAGGTATACTTATTATCAAGTAATATTCTATCTGAACCTTTACTTACAACAGTTTTATCACTTACTAAACCTAAAACTTCATAATTATCACTAGCAGAGAAAAATGCTTTTATCTTTTCAGATTCTGTAGCTTTTGCAAAAAAAGCGGCTCCTGCAATTTTATATGCCATCACAGGCTCAAAATTAGCCATACCAACATAGGAAAGCCAAGGAAATACTCCTAAAAGACTTACTAAAGCAGCAGCAGCAGCAGATGGAGTTTTCGACTGATTTTTCCATTTTGAAAGAGTCTTCGGAGGTAAATATAAACTACGTTCGATATCTACAAAAGAATGAGTTTTTTCTAACTCTTCCAGTGTTTTAGATACACTATTATTTCTTGCTGTAACCATAGCCTGCTTTCTTAATTTATCAGTGTCTTTTCCAGCATCAAATTTTGCACCACAACAAGAACAGACCATTACAGGCACAGTGATTTCTGCAGATGTACCAGCATAAATTGCTTTAGTTATTTTATTTTCTTTGCTCAATGCGGATTTTGATCCGCAAACAGGACATGTCTTATTAAGCATATTATTTCTTCCCAATTAACTTAATCATTTCTCCTATAGACATAGAATCTCCAAAACCACTATGACTATCATTAGAATGAATTGATTTTATGTACCATCCGTTCCTAGTCCGCACAATGCAAAAGGAAATATAAATATTTATAAATGTATGTGTGAAACTGTATGCATCGACTAACGGATGATCTCCATTAATACCCTTTCTAAAAGGTTTTGTGTTTATATATTCAAAATCATCTATACCATGTAGAGCAATCTGGTCTAGAATTTGAACTTTTGTTTCTTCTGTTGTATCACAGCTTATATGCAAAACATTAGAAGCTTCTTCTTGTGCATCTGGATTAATTTCAACAAGCTCCTTATGATTTTTGCATGCATCCAAAAAATCATTTAATGAATATGCTTTTTTCCTTGTTCCAGCTCCTTGAATTTGATTTGTGTTCAACTACTTTCCCCTTACATAAGTTTGCCCCACCCATACATAATTATTATTGCATGTATATTTTATATTGTCAACAGAAAATTATCCCTTAGGGATAATTTTCTGCGTTTATTATACCCAATTGTTTTTTTCGATTGGCGTAAAATGGTTGTTTTCACTCGGCGCTAATACAAAAATGAAAGGTATTTCTTTTTCTAATATATAAATATTGAGTAAACAACTGGCGGACAATATAGAAAATCTTATCGAGATAATACCAATAATCTACTTCTTTTGTCTAAACTTTGTAATCCGAACTTCCCTTTCTTTTGCTTTTTCCAGAATCATATCTTTTATCTCCTGTGTAGGCCAAACATATTTTTTTACATAATCAATTAATTCTTGCAAGTTTTTACCTTCTTTATCCCAGTGAACAATCGCTATCAATCTTGGAAGTTTGGATTGGACTTCTGAGAAATGATGGATATCGTTCGTAAAGGTTTTAAATTTGTCTTTTATAGTTTTTTGAGGTAAGTTCAAAAGAAAGGAATATAGATTT